>NZ_RCWA01000033.1 GCF_018448905.1 Photorhabdus heterorhabditis
TATCAATGCGGCGCTCAACATCCGGCGCAAGGGCATACAGGAATTACAGGCGGCGGGACTCGTCGTTTCTGCCCATGGAGGCCAGCGTAAATCCGTCACACAGACGGTTGCGGCCTGAGAAGTGGGAAGACTCGCCGTTTACGGCGGGGAGCAGTCACAGGGCAGATTTTACCTCATTAACTACCTTTCAGCATGGCGGATTCAATTTTACGTTGATTAAATTGACGGTGCAGAGCATATAACGTGATCAAGCCAATAATCCCAAACAGGAACCAGGGCAATTGCGGAATATTCAATGCGTGGCCGGTATCATATAACCAACCACCGCCGGTATAACCCAAGGCACCACCCAATGCCAGACCAAGACGGCTAAACCCCATATAACTACCGCGCGCGCGGGGATCGGCCAGTGAGGCACTTAATGTTTCACGGGCCGGTTCAGCGGTGATGGTACCGAGATAGAACAGGCAAATAAGGCCAAACAAAGTATTTATTTCACCAATTAAGCCTATTGGAAACATACTCAAGCTCATTAGGAAAAGCCCGGCCATTAAACGCTGTTCTAGCCGGAATCGTTTTTCGCTCCAACGGGCGATCGGATACAGTAAAGTGAGCGATAAGGTGGCTTCAATTGCGTACATCCATTTCACCGCAGCGGGTGTCCCGGCGATTTCATTGACGATAATCGGGAACATCAGCATCACTTGTACAGACAGCATAAAGTAGCCAGTCAATGTTAGTACATAAGTGAAGAAACGGCGGTCTTTAATGACGCGCCCCATACCTTCCCAAATGGGAGTGCGGGTAGTAGAAATCCGGTAGGCAGGTAGGAACCCGGCATTCCAGATAGCAGCCAGGACGAAAACTCCGGCTCCTGTCCAGCAGACAAGCTGGAAGTCATATTGCAGCAACCAGCTGCCAATCAGCGCGCCGATAACCGCTCCAGCGCTGTCTTGCATCAACAGCAGCGAGAAGAAACGGCCACGCTCGTGCGGTCGGGTTAGTTTGATGACCAGTGCGGTTCGCGGAGGATCAAATAAGGTACCGCCCAGTGCGGATAATATGCAGGAAAGCCACAATATCCACGGTTCAGTGGCTAAGGCGATTAAAGCAAAGCCAAGAGCGCGTAACAGCATCCCGGTGACGATCATCGGCTTCGCGCCAAAACGGTCTGCAATTGCGCCCCCGAAAATGCCCAAACCTTGTTGCACAAACTGACGCAAACCAAGAGCAAAACCGACAACTAATGCAGCCCAACCGAGTTGCTCAACAAAATGTATTGATATTAAAGGAAAGACAACGAAGAAGCCCAGAACAACCAGTAAATTATCGAATAGCAGGAAGTATTTTCCCAGGCTACGTGCTTGCGAAACCAGTGACATTGCTCACCATTGGGGTATTGAGAAGAGAGGATAATATAGTTCTTCTATATTCTGTACTTAATTTAATTATTAGGATAGTGATTTATGGATAATATTTTTTTATCGTAAAGTGATGACTGGAAGGTGTGTTTTACGGGTAAGTGGTTTAAATTTTTAACGGATAAATTTGTATAGTTAGGGAGACATAATGTTTGGTTATCGTTCCACTTTACCGAAAGTTCGTCTGATAACAGATAGAATGGTGGTGCGTTTAGTGTATGAGCGGGATGCTTATCGTTTGGCGGAGTATTATTCAGAAAATGATGAATTTCTTAAACCTTGGGAACCGGGCAGAGATAAAAGCCATTGCCAACCTTCTGGTTGGATGAACCGGCTTAATTTAATTACAGAAATGCAAAGACAGAGCGCGGCTTTTCATTTTTTGCTGCTTGAACCGAATGAGAATGAAGTTATGGGGGTTGCAAACTTCAGTAACATATTGCGAGGTGCTTTCCATGCTTGTTATTTGGGATACTCTCTTGGTGAAAAATGGCAGGGAAAAGGGCTGATGTATGAAGCTTTACAGCCAGCTATTCGTTATATGCAACGTCAACAGGGGATACATCGGATTATGGCTAATTATATGCCAAATAATCATCGTAGTGGAAAATTGTTGGAACGATTAGGCTTTGAACGAGAAGGTTATGCCAGGAAATACCTGATGATCAATGGAGTCTGGCAGGATCATGTATTAACGGCATTGACGGATGAAAAATGGAGTGAAAAAAGTTGATGCTTAAGCTGTATTGTCACCAGATAAAGTGAAGCGGATTAGTAATGATGAATTAAATTACTGTTGAAAATCTGCCAGGTTCCCCGCACCTTATTTTTGACCCTTTTTTAAGAGGCGATTTTAATTTATTGATTTTCAATGGAATATTATTTCTCTTGTAAAAAAGGGTTTTTTCGTTGTTTTATTAAAATATACTTTAACTGTCAGTAAGTTAAGGTTAATATGCAACAGTGCACTGCCGTACAGGCAGCTTAGAAATGCATATAAATGGTATTCCAGAGCATGACGGCGTGCACTGCCGTACAGGCAGCTTAGAAATCCGATAGTCGATGTGACTAACTATGTGTTACGTGCACTGCCGTACAGGCAGCTTAGAAACCTCTGACCGTGAAGCGGTTATGTAAAGCGTTGTGCACTGCCGTACAGGCAGCTTAGAAAGGCAGGAAAATATTTACTCTCAGGTTCAAGCTGTGCACTGCCGTACAGGCAGCTTAGAAAGCTCTTCGGGTTCTGCTGCCAGATTTCGGCACGTGCACTGCCGTACAGGCAGCTTAGAAATCGGCCATCATTCTATGAGAAAGATGCTCATCGTGCACTGCCGTACAGGCAGCTTAGAAAGTCTTCTACAAAGCTCATCCAAGAGTTCTTACGTGCACTGCCGTACAGGCAGCTTAGAAAACATTGTGCTCGCCAAATTCAAATTGTTTTCGGTGCACTGCCGTACAGGCAGCTTAGAAACAGTCGCTGCAACGCTGGCAGGAAAAACACGCGTGCACTGCCGTACAGGCAGCTTAGAAACTTTACTGAATAACGCCACCGCGCCAAAACTGGGTGCACTGCCGTACAGGCAGCTTAGAAAATCAAGAGTAAATGCCGAATAGACGTCAATAGGTGCACTGCCGTACAGGCAGCTTAGAAAAATCTCGTCTTGTATCTTCTGACGAACTTCAAGTGCACTGCCGTACAGGCAGCTTAGAAAGAGGGTACGATGATCCCGGCAGGGACGATACTGTGCACTGCCGTACAGGCAGCTTAGAAAATTAATTCTGAGAAATTACTTTCAGATAACCAGTGCACTGCCGTACAGGCAGCTTAGAAAAGTAGTTATTGATGTGATTTGTATACTCAGCTGTGCACTGCCGTACAGGCAGCTTAGAAAGAAATCCCCCTCGAACATATCAAACGCGAGAAGTGCACTGCCGTACAGGCAGCTTAGAAATGCTTTATAGAAAAACAATCATCATTATTGAAGTGCACTGCCGTACAGGCAGCTTAGAAATAAAGATTACGATATGTTCATAGCTGAGGGTGGTGCACTGCCGTACAGGCAGCTTAGAAAATAAGGTTGAATAAAAACGCCTCCATATCTTGGTGCACTGCCGTACAGGCAGCTTAGAAAGATAGTCAATTTCAGCCCCGTCTGTCACCGTTGTGCACTGCCGTACAGGCAGCTTAGAAAATGACTAGCGAATTCGAAAACGGACGCAGAACGTGCACTGCCGTACAGGCAGCTTAGAAACAGAAGTTGGATTTAAGGTATATGCATCATACGTGCACTGCCGTACAGGCAGTTTATAAAAGTTAATGATTTATAGCGTAATGAGCTCTAGTGCATAAGCATGTGTTTATGTATACTCGCCGCGCTTATTAATAAAGTGGATGATTAGTCATGAATAATATTACCGCCTTGTCTTTGGCTGCTGTAATGTTTACTAGCGGTTGCGCTACGATTGTGGGGGATAAAACTCAGCATATTCAGGTTGATAGTAATCCATCAGGAGCCACATTCTCCATCAAAGATGAGTTAGGCAGGGTTGTTGCACAAGGGAAAACGCCTCAAGATGTGATTTTAGAGAAGTCCGACGGGAGTTATTTTGGTAAGAAAGGTTATCTGGTCTCTTTTACTAAAGAGAATTCTGAGTCTGTAACGTTACCAATTAAAGCGAGCGCTAATGGTTGGTATATTGGTGGTAATTTTATATTCGGTAGTTTAATTGGTTGGCTCTTATTTGATCCGTTTAATGGCGGGATGTATACGCTGCATCCAAAGGCAGTGATCGCTGAGCTACCTCAGACTCAGAAAGCAGTCAATGCAGAGGTAACTCAGAAACCAGTGAATGCTGGAACATCTCAGAATCAAGTAACAAATACGATTATTCTGATGTTAGACCCTAATAAGACGTTAGATCCTAATAAGATATCAGACCTTAATAAACAGGTAACCCGTTAGGTTAAGCCAGAATGTATTTGGCAGGTATATACCCGTCGTCTTTCAAGTTGCCTCTTTGTTGGCGGCACTCACTCACCCCGGTTACAGAGTTATCTATGCTCCCGGGGATTCGTTCTCTTGCCGTCGCGATCCATCTTGAAATCCATTGGGTATATGACAATAGGCCCTCTCATTTTTTGGGGGGGGTAATTGGTAGATTCAGACAATAAGTACAACATCGTTAATCCGAAAATAAATATGTCCGTGTTCCTTTAAATATTTCAATGAACATTTTATTATTATTGATTATGGATTTAATGAGTGCCGAGTTTCATTTCATAATGACTTGATGAGTTTTCATTTTTTGGATAATGTCAGTTAAATTGAAAATAAATATTTAGATGACTTGTTTTATGATTAATGGAATTTAATTTATATTCATGTCATTGTTTTATCATTTATTTACTATTCGCTCCAGCGATTATAAAAGTTTCTGATAAATCGACTTATTTTAATGTCTATTCAGTTCTACCCAAATCCGTGTTTTTGCTGCTATAAAAGGATGATGTTTGCGTCGAATCTGATTTGCTTTTTTTGTGTAAATTAATAATTCATTGATTTTATGATGAAATTAAGTATTTCTTAAAAGGATTTTTTCACTTTACAACCATTATATTCTTTGACAATCAGCAGGTTGAAGTTAATATCTAACGGTGTACTGCTATACAGACAGTTCGGAAATCAATTAACATGATTTTGAGATAAATACGATGAGTTTATTGAAGTCGCTGGCTGCGGTCAGCTCTATGACTATGTTTTCCCGGGTGCTGGGTTTTATCCGAGATGCCATTATTGCCCGTATATTTGGCGCGGGTGCGGCCCCGGATGCCTTTTTTGTTGCATTTAAATTACCTAATCTATTGCGCCGTATATTTGCAGAAGGGGCATTTTCTCAGGCATTTGTGCCTATTTTGGCAGAATATAAAAATCAACAGGGTGATGAAGCCACCCGGACGTTTATTGCCTATGTTTCCGGTATGCTGACGCTAATTCTGGCGGTTGTCACTGTGCTGGGTATTTTAGCAGCACCGTGGGTGATTTATATTACGGCTCCGGGTTTTACTGATACCCCGGATAAGTTTATTTTGACGACGAATCTGTTAAGAATTACTTTTCCCTATATTTTCCTAATATCACTGGCTTCGTTGGCAGGGGCAATATTAAATACTTGGAACCGGTTTTCTGTGCCCGCTTTCGTCCCGACGTTGCTTAATATCAGCATGATTATATTTGCGTTGTTTGTCGCACCTTATTGCAATCCACCCGTGATGGCGTTGGGTTGGGCGGTGGTTGTCGGCGGTGTTTTGCAACTCGTCTATCAACTTCCCCACCTGAAAAAAATAGGCATGCTGGTATTGCCGCGTGTTTCTTTCCGTAACAGCGGAGTATGGCGGGTGATGCGGCAGATGGGACCCGCGATTCTTGGGGTTTCAGTCAGCCAAATTTCATTAATTATCAATACAATTTTCGCCTCATTTCTGGTATCCGGCTCTGTGTCTTGGATGTATTATGCTGACCGTTTGATGGAATTACCTTCCGGTGTGTTAGGTGTTGCTCTCGGAACGATTCTTTTGCCTTCCCTAGCGAAAAGTTTTTCCAGCGGAAATCATGAGGAGTATACCAGGCTGATGGATTGGGGACTTCGGCTCTGTTTTCTATTGGCGTTACCCTGTGCTATTGCGTTGGGTATTCTCGCAAAACCTTTGACGGTTTCTCTTTTCCAATATGGTAATTTCACTGCATTTGATGCGGAAATGACCCAGAACGTATTGATTGCTTACTGTTTTGGATTGATGGGGATAATTATTGTCAAAGTGTTGGCACCGGGCTTCTATTCCCGTCAGGATATTAAAACTCCGGTAAAAATTGCGATTGCGACTTTGATTCTGACCCAATTAATGAACCTTGTTTTTATTGGTCCATTGAAACATGCCGGGTTGGCGCTTTCTATCGGTTTGGCCGCTTGTTTTAATGCCAGTATGCTTTATTGGCAATTACGTAAACAAAATATTTTTAAGCCATTAGCAGGTTGGGGCGTTTTCTTATTTAAACTGGTTGTGGCCATTGCGGTAATGATCGCCGTATTAGCGGTGATTTTATGGTTAATGCCAGCATGGGAGCAGGGAAATATGGCAATCCGTTTGTTGAGGTTAATGATGGTGGTAATCGCCGGAGCGGGTAGTTATTTTGCTGCATTAGCTTTGATGGGATTCCGGTTGAAAGATTTCGCTCAACGCGATTTGCAATAAGTTCAGGTAGCGCTAAGTAGACAACTTAAAATAAAAGGCGTGACAATACGATATACCTGTTATCTTTCAAGTTGCCTCTTTGTTGGCTGCGTTCACTTACCCCAGTCACAGAGTTATCTATACCCTTTATCTTTCAAGCTGTTGCTTTGTTGGCTACGTTCACTTACCCCAGTCACATAGTTATCTATGCTCCTGGGGATGCGTTCTCTTGCCGCCGCACTGCAACTTGAAATCTATTGGGTATAGGTGCCTGGGGATTCGCTCCCTGGCCGTCGCGATGCATCTTGAAATCTATTGGGTATATATCCCATATCACGCCAATTTCTTAGCAAAGCAATGATTGCTCTATTAATTACATCCGTTCTACTGTCTCTATGCCCAAAGTATTCAGACCTTGCTTTAATGTTTTAGCAGTCAATAGAGCCAGTTTCAGGCGGCTTTGACGTAATGCTTCACTTTCCGCATTGAGGATCTGGCAGTGTTCATAGAAGCCAGAGAACAGACCAGCCAGATCGTACAGGTAGGCACACATAACATGTGGCGTTCCTTCGCGGGCGACGGTGGTAATGGTTTCTTCAAATTGTAATAAACGGGTGGCTAACGCTTGTTCGCGATCTTCATTCAGGATAACGGGCAGTGTCAGGCTGCTTTCATCAATTTCAGCACGTTTGAAGATTGAAGCTACACGGGTGTAGGCATATTGCATATAAGGTGCAGTATTGCCTTCAAAGGCGAGCATATTATCCCAATCGAAGATGTAATCTGTGGTACGGCTCTTGGAAAGATCAGCATATTTCACCGCGCCGATACCCACAGCTTCAACGATTTCTTTTAGTTCATCTTCTGGCATATCCGGGTTCTTTTCACGGATAAGGGTATTGGCCCGTTCAATGGCTTCATCCAACAGATCAGTCAGTCTGACCGTACCACCGGCGCGGGTTTTAAATGGTTTGCCATCTTTGCCCAACATCATGCCGAACATATGGTGTTCCAGTGACACAGATTCTGGGATATAGCCTGCTTTACGGACAATAGCCCAGGCTTGCATCAAATGCTGATGTTGACGGGAGTCGATGTAGTAAAGAACGCGGTCAGCGTGCAGGGTTTCATAACGGTATTTTGCACAGGCGATATCCGTTGTGGTGTAAAGGTAACCACCATCTTTCTTCTGGATAATAACGCCCATCGGTTCACCTTCTTTATTTTTATATTCTTCAAGGTAAACCACGGTTGCACCATCACTTTCTACCGCCAGTCCTTTTTGTTTTAGATCAGCGACAATACCCGGCAGCAGATCGTTGTACAAACTTTCACCCATGACAGAGTCTTTAGTCAAAGTGACATTCAGACGATCATAGGTTTGCTGATTCTGGGCCATCGTGATGTCTACTAGCTTGCGCCACATGGTACGACAATATTCATCACCGCCTTGCAGTTTTACTACATAGCCACGGGCGCGAACCGCAAACTCTTCATCTTCATCGTAGTGCTTTTTCGCTTCACGGTAGAAAGCTTCGAGGTCGGAGAGCGCCATATCGCCAGCATTTTCGTTCTGCACTTTTTCCAGATAGGCAATCAGCATACCGAATTGGGTTCCCCAGTCACCAACGTGGTTAGCGCGGATAACCTTATGACCGAGGAATTCGAGCGTACGGACAGCGGCATCACCAATAATCGTGGAACGCAGATGACCCACATGCATCTGTTTAGCGACATTGGGAGCGGAATAATCGACAACGATAGTTTGTGGTTCGACCGGGGTAACGCCCAGTTTTTCATCTTTCAGTGCCGTTTCGATATTGGCTGCAATCCATGCTTTATCAAGAAAAATGTTGATAAAACCGGGGCCAGCGATTTCAACTTTACTGGCGATACCTTGCAGATCTAGCAGGTTAACAACTTTTTCTGCCAGTTGTCGGGGGGGCATACCCACTTTTTTCGCAGCGGCCATCACGCCATTGGCCTGATAGTCACCAAATTGTGCTTTCGCGGATTGGCGGATGTGAGCTTCGCTGTCGGTTGGAGCACCGGCTGCAATCAGCGCTTGGCTGACTTTTTCTGAAAGAATCGCCTGAATATTCACCTGGTTACCTTAAATTACGAACGAGAATAGGCATATTGTAGCAAACAATACCCTATACAAAATGATTCATAAGAAAAAACGGCAGGTTTTATACCATATTCAACATATGACGTTCCACTTTACTGTTGCTTTGTGCCAGTCGGTGAAGATAAAAAACGTATTTTATCGAAAAATTATGTGGCCGGAGTGAGTGCCGCCAATAAAGCAGCAGCTTGAAAGATGGAGGGTATATAATGCCGTAATGAATATACGGCATTGGGGAACCATTATGGGAGTATGGCAAACGAGCGAACCGGAAAACCAGAGGCTTTCTTAGGTTTGGCCACGATATTGAAAATGACGGCACCACGCACAGGTACCTGATCCAAATTAGCCAAAAGTTCTATCTGATAGGTATCTTGTTTTAACACATAATCTTCGCTTAGCAACGCATTATTCTTTCTAAAATCTTTAGCGGCGTCGGTATCAAATGTTTCATGCCCAACGGCTTTAATATGGCGTTCTTCAAATAAAAATTTGAGGGCGTCTATTCCCCAACCCGGTGTCTGGTTATTGCCAGAATCATCTTTATTTTCCATTTTTTCCTGAGATGGCCAACGTTTACTCCAGTCAGTTCTGAGAGCAAGGAAAGTCCCTGCTTCAATAATCCCGTATTCTTCTTCAAATTTAAGAATATCTGCTTTAGAAAGTGAAAAATTAGGGTCTTGTTTTGCTCTTTCTGATTGATCAAGTACGATTAAAGGTAAAACCAGCTCTTTTAATTCTAGCTCATCAGCATAACGGGTATTGGGAACAAAATGGCAGGGCGCATCAATGTGAGTCCCATATTGGCCGGGAAAAGAAAATTGCTGAGTAAAAAAGCCATCTTTATAATCAAAAAGAGTTTTAAATTCTGCTGAATCAAACATAAAAAAACGTGGAGAGTCTTTATCGAAGCTGTGTGTCAAATCGACCCATTTTTTCGATTTTAATAAAGTAAGTGCTTGTAAGATGTTATCTGACATAAAAACCTCATTTTTGATAATTATTGATCTTATTTTTACCACTATTACATGATTAATGCTGTAAGATTTGTTGCTGTAAATAGTGATATTCCTCATGTTTTATTCACTTTTATTGTTAAAATAATCAATATACGGTATAAACGAAATTTTTTTCATCATAGCTACTTTTTTTTAGGTAATTAAATCCCTTATAAACAAAAAATTATAAAATAAACAATAGAGAATAAGATAATTGATTCGCTCATGAGTTAAAATTCAAAATCCAATATAATAAAAAGATATATATTATGTGTTTTTGGGTATCGCTATTAATCTGATTTTTCCCCTATTTCATTGTTATTTAATGTTTTTTATTCTTAAATGAGTTTTATTGATTAAAATTGAAAATCTTTTGCAAATTATTTGTTGAAATTTTTAATAAAAAAGAAATCCATATAGTTTATGATTTAATTAATCCAAAACAGCTCACCAGCATTGACCTAAAAAGGAACTACATATGCTTTGGAAGAATACTTCTAACCAATTTGGTCATTTATCCGTCCTTTTACACTGGCTGGTTGCATTGGCTGTGTATGGCATGTTTGCACTAGGATTGTGGATGGTGACATTGGGATATTACGATACGTGGTATCACAAAGCACCTGAAATTCATAAAAGCATCGGAATAGTGCTACTGATAACGATGGTTGGGCGTGTTATCTGGCGTTTTGTATCACCACCACCAAAACCATTAGCCAGTTATAGCTGTTTGACTAGGGTCAGTGCTGTTTTAATGCATATTCTGTTGTACATCTTACTGTTTGGCATTTTAATTAGTGGTTATTTAATTTCGACCGCTGATGGACAACCGATTACTGTCTTTGATTGGTTTACTGTGCCAGCCACATTAATGGGTCAGGGCAAACAGGCAGATGCTGCTGGAATGATTCATCTTTACCTTGCCTGGACGGTGGTGATTTTATCGCTATTACATACTATTGCGGCGTTAAAACATCATCTTATTGATCGTGATGCAACCCTAAAGCGTATGCTGGGTTTCCGTTCTGAATAATACAAAAAATGCTTATGGAGAATAATATGTTGTTGAAGAAGACGTTACTTGGCCTGACTGCGGGTGCATTGTTACTGAATGCAAGTTCTGCATTAGCAGCCAATTATAAAATTGATATCCCAGGCCAGCACGCTTTTATTGAATTCCGCATTCAGCATTTGGGTTACAGCTGGTTATATGGGACATTTAAAGATTTTGATGGTTCTTTCACATTTGATGAGAAAAATCCGGCAGCGAATAAAGTTGATGTGACGATCAAAATAGCCAGTCTGGACACTAATCATGCTGAGCGTGATAAACATCTGCGTAGTAAAGATTACTTTAATACAGAGAAATACCCTGAAGCAAAATTCATTTCAACTGAAGTGAAAAAAGAAGGGGAGAAATATATTGTTACAGGTGATCTGACTTTAAACGGTGTGACAAAGCCAGTGGTACTGAATGCAAAACTGATGGGTGAAGGTAAAGATCCGTGGGGTGGTTACCGCGCAGGTTTTGAAGCTTATGGCAAAATCAAACTGAAAGACTTTAATTTCCAAAAAGATTTGGGGCCTAAATCACAGGAAGCGGATTTATTAATTTCTCTCGAAGGTGTTCGGGAGAAATAATATTCTGATGACTTAATTCGCTAGTGCAATTTATTAAGGGCTGCGCATTGCGTGGCCTGTTTTGTTGATAGGCAAAACTTTCTTTTCCGTTGATGTCGTGGATAATGGAATACATTAAAAATTGAGTTATAAAAAGCGAAAGGGGGGAATGCTTACTTTCAGGTGGCTTTATTCTGACATATATTACCAATAGACCAAATAGAATCTTTTTCTTTATCTGATGTGGATGCTTATATCGTTTGAAGAAAAACATAGTAAGCATCCATTTGTAGGAAACAGTAATAATAATGATGAGGCTGCTATTTAACGCGGACTTTTTCTTATCTGCCAAGTGAAATAATGTGATTTTTCACTTGGCGTTGTATTAAATAGAATGTTTATTATATTAGTAATACATATTCATATAATTTTTATATTATTTCCTTTAGAGGGGAATACCGAGATTCTATTATGACCTCGACTTGAAATTCACCTGAATTATCACCAAAAGTACCCGGTACGTCATTGAATAAAAGTATTAATTCTCCATCTACAGGAACTGTTTTATGAAGTACTCCGTTGTCAATTGCAAACTTCTTGTTGGCGATTTTAGCAACGAGAGTGACTATTGGTGACGGTTGTAGATTATTAGGTACAGAACCATCAGGTGCTGCCCATTCAAGATAATCACGGCCATATTTCACCCAGCCATGAGCAACGACAGAGATTATATCTCCTTGTTTGAGAATAAGTCCTGTGGGTTTACCGTTTTCAGCGTTAGCTGGAACACTTCCTGACCAATCAGACATAGTATTGCCTCAGAAATTATGTTTTATAGAAATAGTTTTGTCAAAGATGTTTACATATTTGACTAAAATGTAATTTATTTTCTTTATGGTTGGGTTTCAATGAGAAAATTAGTGTTTGTGATCTGTATCAATTACAATAATCTTTGTATCTACCGTTAATTTTAATATTGTGATTTTTTATTTTAAATAATTGTCCTGAATCGTTAGAATAAAAGAATAATATTCCTATTTTTAATTTCCTAATCTAATTATATTATAAAACCAGAATTCCCCTTAATTCCCCTTAATTCCCATTACGTGCGGAAATTGTGTAAAATAAAATGGTTATATACCCAATGGATTTCAAGATGGATCGCGACGGCAAGGGAGCGAATCCCCGGGAGCATAGATAACTATGTGACCGGGGTGAGAGAGTGCCGCCAACAAAGAGGCAACTTGAAAGATAACGGGTATAGTAACTTATTGATAGATAGTGTTTCTTGCAAGGTATCAAACCTTGTCCCAAGCGGGTTTTTTCGCTTAATTGCAGTTTTTTGTGAGTGAAATAGGGTAATGAGAATTCATGGAATTATTGAAAGAGTGATGGTGTTGGTACCATCGAATTTCAATTATTACCAATCGAGAGTATCATTTGAGGTTTGAAACGGCGGCAACCCTTTAAAATTCTTGGGCTGTTTGGGGCCAAGGGAAGGGACCAATCTATTGCATCTTAACTGGGATAATATGACACATTTTTCTTCCATTGTTGAATTACAGGATTTAGTGGCTGATCTGGCCATATTTGCGCAAAAATTGGCGCGGTTTAAACAGCGGCTTAATTTGAATGTTGAGCAATATCAAGCCGATCATATTTCTTTACGTTGTCATGACATATCTGTAGCGGAACGCTGGCGTAAAGGTTTTTTGCAATGTGGCAGTCTGATGTCGGAAAATATTATTAATGGGCGTTCGATTTACCTGTTTGATTTAGCGCAGCCAATCGCGGTGCTTAATTGGCAAATTGATTGTGTTGAATTGCCCTATCCGGGTAAGAAAATTTACCCGCATCAGGGCTGGGAACATGTAGAACTGGTGTTGCCTGTGGCTCCCGAAATATTATCAGCAACAGCAAAGGCGTTATTACCACAACCTTTGCCGACAGGTTTTTCTGTTAAACAGAGTCAGCCTAAAGGGGAGCAAGAACGGTTGCCTAATCCTACCTTAGCTATCACTGATGGCGAAATCACCGTCAAGTTTCACCCATTTACATTGCGTGAGATTGTTAAAAGTGAATTCCAGGCCACATGAATTAAAGTGATATTGTTATGTGAGGCTGGCAAGGAATTCTAGTGCCTGCGGGTGGCGCTCCACCATTTTAATCAGTAACACCGCTTGTTTATTTGGTTTGGCTCGTCCCTGCTCCCAGTTCTGATATGTTGTTTCACCAGTATGCAGGTACTGGGCAAAAACAGCCTGAGAAATATTCAGTTTACTCCGGATGGATTTCAACTCATCTGGATTGATGGTGATATCATTTTTTAACACTCTCTTGTGTGTTTTCAATGTGAGTTTGCCTTTATTAGCTTCCTCCCAAGCTTTCATTCCTTCATTGAGTTCTGCAAATAGATCACGGCTCATTTATGTCCCCTTTTTTCTCATTTCTAACATTTGACGTAAAGATTCGCGTTGCTCTTTAGTCAAATCTGACATTTCATCTTTATCGTAGATAGTGAAAAGCATGAATTGCGATTCAGATACCCACCAATAGTAAATTACCCGAATACCGCTCCGTTTTCCTTTTTTCCTTCGCGAATCAGTAAAACGTACTTTACGTAATCCGCCAGTGTGTTGGATAACGTCTCCTGCTGTTGGATCTTTCAACAGCATATTTTGGAAGGCTCGAAACTCCTCATCACTTAGGTAGTTATGGCGGTAACGTTCAAAGGGTGGTAGTTCAATAAATATCGCTTCCATCGTTTATCCATCTGTCCCCAACTTGAATATAATATACACCCAAGTTGGGGATAGTTAAACAGAGTCAGCCCAAAGGGGAGCAAGAACGGCTGCCTAATCCTACCTTAGCGATTACTGATGGCGAAATCACCGTCAAGTTTCACCCATTTACATTGCGTGAGATTGTTAAAAATGAGCACTAGTCAGCAAAAGTAACTTTTTCATCCCTACGATTCAGAGAAAAATTCTGACCTTGTGATTTCCTACAAATCATTGGAAATAGTTAAATGCCATAGTTAGTGAATTGACTTACTGAATCGTTTAGATTCATTGCTTGCTAAATGACCGGGTGTTTAAGGAACTTCTGATGACAAAGTTAGAGATTTGTTGTTTTAGCGTAGGTTGTGCATTGATCGCGCAACAGGCCGGGGCTGACCGGATAGAGCTGTGTGCCAGTCCGGCGGAAGGAGGATTAACACCGAGTTTTGGTACGTTAAAGCAGGCTATTGAGCAATTAAGTATTCCTGTACACCCCATTGTCCGCCCAAGAGGGGGCGACTTTTGTTATAGCCATTCAGATTTTGAGGTGATGAAAAATGATATCGCTCAGATCCGTGATATGGGATTTGAGGGTGTTGTTTTTGGCATATTGGATGAAGAAGGGCATATTGATTTGCCGCGTATGCAACAATTGGTGGCATTGTCTGGTGATATGGCTGTTACTTTTCACCGTGCATTTGATATGTGTTTTAATCCTTATGTCGCGTTGGACCAGCTAACTCAGCTTGGTGTTAAGCGGATATTGACTTCTGGTCAGCAACAGAATGCTGAATTGGGATTACCATTATTAAAAGAGCTGCAACAAGCCAGTCAAGGGCCAATTATTATGGCGGGTGCAGGTGTTCGCCTTAGTAATATCCATAAATTTATCGACATAGGATTAACGGAAGTTCATAGCTCAGCAGGCCGGATTATGCCTTCTACCATGACTTACCGCAAAGCAGGGGTGACGATGAGTTCTGACAATGAAGTGGATGAGTTTTCACATTACGGTGTTGATGGTGGTGTTGTAGAGGTGATGAAGGGAATGTTGAGTCTGACTTTATTTGAATAAATCCCGCTGTTAAGTAAATTTGAGAACTGACTCTGTTGGGCCAGTTCTCAAATCAAATTATCAGGGTTTACGGGCAATCAATACTGCACGCAGAGGAGCAGGGTAACCTTCGGTGGTTTTGCTGTTGTCCGTAGGATCAAGAAAATCAGATAATGATTCAGTTTTCATCCATGTAGTACGGCGTTGTTCTTCTGTGGTTGTAATTGCCTGATCGACAATTCTTACATCGACGAAACCGCACTTTTCCAGCCAGACTTTCAGCATTTTTGCTGATGGAATGAAATAGACATTGCGCATTTGAGCATAGCGCTCACCAGGGATTAAGCAGG
This sequence comes from Photorhabdus heterorhabditis, assembly GCF_018448905.1. Lineage (GTDB taxonomy): Bacteria > Pseudomonadota > Gammaproteobacteria > Enterobacterales > Enterobacteriaceae > Photorhabdus > Photorhabdus heterorhabditis. The sequence continues at coordinate 15,582 of NZ_RCWA01000033.1, forward strand.
TATTTTCATCACCTTCAACCACCAGGCTTTCTAGTACTAATTCGCCATCGGAGACCAGTTGGTTTTTCAATTGCCAGAGATGGTCGAGTGGAGAACGGCGGTGATAAAGGACACCCATCGAGAAAACCGTATCGAAAGCGGCCAGAGCGGGCAATTGTTCGATTCCCAAAGGTAAAAGATGCGCACGTTGATCGCTGCCTAATAACTTTCTGACGGCTTCAAACTGACAGAGAAAAAGCTGAGTTGGATCGATACCCACGGCAAGTTCCGCGCCTTCACCTACCATACGCCAGAGGTGATAACCACTGCCGCAGCCAACATCAAGAATTGTTCGACCCGTTAATGGGGAAATATGGGGCAGCACTCGCTCCCATTTCCAATCTGAACGCCATTCAGTATCAATATTCACACCATAAAGAGAGAATGGCCCTTTACGCCATGGCATGAATATTCGCAATATATTTGTAATACAGGTTTCTTCACCGTCAGATAGGGCGGGATTGCGTTCTGCGATCACACCGTTTTTTAGGTCTAATGTTGTTGGTGAAATTTCTGGCAGGTTTTCCAGGGTTTTTACCCATGATTTAAAACTGCCATGCAGGGCAGCTTTTTGCCATTCATCCAGTTGGGCCGGCAGGCAATTGAGCCACTGCTTAAGATCATTTTTCGCGATAAGTTGATAAAAATTACTGAAATCGATCATTGACTGGCTCCTTTTATCGCCAGCAATGAGCCAAAGTTGAAACATTGAAACCAGACTTCAACATGTTCAAAACCCGATTGGTGGAGGCGGGATTTATGTGTTTCGACAGAATCGGTCAACATCACATTTTCAAGCATACTGCGTTTCTGGCTGATCTCCAGTTCGCTGTATCCGTTAGCACGCTTAAAATCGTGATGCATATTAAACAGTAATTCACCAATCTGTTGATCTTCAAAGTTGAATTTTTCTGATAAGACCAGAACGCCACCGGGACGTAATCCCTGATAAATCCGGTTAAGCAAACCTTGCCGATCTTGTGGTTTGAGGAATTGTAAGGTGAAATTCAGCACGATCATAGAAGCATGCTGGATGTTGATATCAAGAATGTCAGCTTCAATGACTTCAACAGGTGTTTGTGCGCGGAAAGCATCAAGATGGCGACGGCAGCGTGCTACCATTGCGGGGGAATTATCAATCGCGATGATTTTACAGTTTTCCGCTGTAATATTGCGGCGTATTGCCAAGGTTGATGCGCCAAGAGAGCAACCCAGATCGTAAATTTGACTGTTTGATGTCACGAAACGACTGGCCAGCATACCAATCATGGAAACGATATTTGAATAACCTGGCACAGAACGTTGGATCATATCAGGGAAAACTTCAGCAACCCGTTCATCGAAACTCCAGTCACCTAAATTAGCAATAGGTGCTGCAAACAGGCTATCCCTTTGATTGTGAGGATCTTGATTTGACATAACAGCATTGATTATCAGAAAAAATAGAAGGCGGCATTCTAACAGATGTAAAGCCTGGCCTTGAACCAATTTTCTCTTTCTTTAATGGTCAGTTAGCATCGGGGATCTTCTGATTCTATATAAAAAAGTGAAGATACATTGAAGAGTACGTTTAAATGACCTATTTTTTGCTTACATAAAAGCGCGAGGTGGTGTATGACATATCAGATCTTAACAAATTTAGCGGCAAGTATTACCGATTTGAAACGTAACCCAATGGGGACCTATTTGCAGGGAGAAGGTGAGGCTGTCGCAATACTTAATCGGAATGAACCTGCGTTTTATTGTGTGCCGCCTGAGTTATTCGCCTACTATCAGGAACTGGCTGAGGATGCCGCACTAAATAGAATTGCGGATGAACGTTTAAAAGATGCTGAATTTGTCAGTGTGAACCTGGATGAGCTATAGCCTGCAATTTGAAAAGCGGGTCTTAAAAGAGTGGAAGAAGTTAGGTCATCCCGTCAAGGAACAGCGACGGTTGGAGTCATAGGCAGCAGATCTCGCTGCCTGTCAAATAATGCCGAAAATATCAGACATAAAGAGAAAATATCTGCTCCCAAGGCAAGTAGTAAATATTAGCCATGATCATTAATACCATTGAAAGATAGGTTGCCACCATACCTGAACGTCGCCAGCGGAACTCACGGTGGTGCAGGCCATAATAATGTAACAATCTTCCGATGAGTAGGATCAAACCACAAACATGTATCATCCACACATTTGAACCATTCATCTCCATCATGACCAGCAATAACATGGAAATAGGAATATATTCCACGGCATTGCCATGGATACGGATAGCTGTTTGTAATTCGTAGAAGCCGCCATCTCCATATGAGACTCGATATTGTGTTCTTAATTTAACCACATCAAAAGACAGCTTAATCAATAATAGTGCGCCCAACACAACATAAAGCGAGCTAACCATTTTTAACTCCATTGCCTAACCGAAATTGGCCAATTAAGTAATGATAAACCGCAAAAATAAAACTGTCGCTATAAAAAAACAGTAATTGAAAATAAATTGCCTGATTATCAGACAGCAAGGCAATAGTATCATCAAGGGTATTGCCTGCCCTTATCTCTGAGCAGAATTTCTATTATAATAGCGGCCTTTTTTGACAGTTTTGAATTTTTTAAGTTCTAAAAAAGAATTTTTCAAATGCAAAACCGATGCCAAAATTTCCGCAGCAACAGCACAACAGCCGAGTAAAAGGATATTGTATGCGTACTGATTATTGTGGGCAGTTGAATCTGACCCATGAAGGCCAGAAGGTGACTCTTTGTGGTTGGGTAAACCGCCGCCGTGATCTGGGTGGACTGATTTTTATTGATATGCGTGATCGTGAAGGTATCGTTCAGGTATTTTTTGACCCGGATCAGCAAGCAGCATTCTCTCTGGCTGCTGAACTGCGCAATGAATTCTGTATTCAAATCACCGGTACTGTACGCGCCCGTCCTGACAGTCAAATCAATAAAGATATGGCTACCGGTGAGATCGAGGTTTTTGCGGAAAGCCTGAATATCATCAACCGTTCCGAACCTCTGCCATTGGATAGCAACCAGACGAATAGTGAAGAGCAGCGTCTGAAATATCGCTATATTGATCTGCGCCGTCCTGAAATGGCAAATCGCTTAAAAACCCGCGCTAAAATTACCAGTTTTGTTCGCCGTTTCATGGACAGTCAGGATTTCCTGGATATTGAAACCCCAATGCTGACTAAAGCGACACCGGAAGGTGCTCGTGACTATTTGGTGCCAAGCCGTGTTCATAAAGGCAAATTTTATGCATTGCCTCAGTCGCCACAATTATTTAAGCAATTGCTGATGATGTCCGGTTTTGACCGTTATTATCAAATTGTTAAATGTTTCCGTGATGAGGATTTGCGCGCAGACCGCCAGCCAGAATTCACTCAGATTGATGTGGAAACTTCCTTTATGACTGCTGAGCAGGTAAGGGAAATGATGGAAAAAATGATCCGTGAATTGTGGCTTGAAATTAAAGGTGTTGATTTAGGGCATTTCCCGGTCATGACTTTTGCGGAAGCTATGCGCCGTTTCGGTTCAGATAAACCGGATCTGCGTAACCCATTAGAATTAGTTGATGTTGCTGATTTGGTTAAGAATGTGGAATTCAGCGTTTTTGCTGAACCGGCAAATGACCATAAAGGTCGAGTCGCCGTTATCCGTGTGCCGGGCGGCGCTGAATTGAGCCGTAAGCAAATTGATGAATATGGCAAATTCGTTGGGATTTATGGCGCTAAAGGGCTGGCGTGGATAAAAGTTAATCAGCGAGCTGCGGGTCTGGAAGGGGTACAAAGTCCAATAGTCAAATTCCTCGATGCAGAAGTGATTGAAGGGCTGCTTACTCGTACTGACGCGCAGGATGGTGATATTCTGTTTTTCGGTGCTGGAGCGGTAAAAGTGGTCACTGATGCGTTGGGAGCGTTGCGCCTGAAATTGGGTCGTGACCTAAATCTGACGAAACTGGATAGTTGGCAGCCGCTGTGGGTTATCGATTTCCCAATGTTTGAAGATGGTGAAGACGGTGGTTTGAGTGCAATGCATCATCCATTTACTTCACCGCGTAATATGTCAGCCGAAGAATTGGCGCAAGATCCGATTTCGGCGATTGCCAATGCTTACGATATGGTAATTAATGGTTATGAAGTGGGCGGCGGTTCAGTACGTATTCATCGTAACGAAATGCAACAAGCTGTGTTCCACATTCTGGGTATCAATGAGCAGGAACAGCAGGAAAAATTTGGCTTCCTGTTGGATGCACTGAAATTTGGTACGCCACCCCATGCAGGCTTGGCATTTGGTCTTGATCGTCTGGTGATGTTGCTGACTGGTACTGATAATATTCGTGATGTTATTGCGTTTCCTAAAACAACGGCTGCCGCTTGTCTGATGACGGAAGCACCAAGCTATGCCAATACCGCAGCCCTTGAAGAGCTGTCAATTTCGGTGGTTGCCAGGAAAGAGAGTGAATAATGGCTTATAAGCGCCCTGAATCTGTGCTGGTGGTTATTTATGCATTTTCCAGCAGACGGGTGCTAATGTTACAGCGGCGTGATGATCCTGATTTTTGGCAGTCTGTGACTGGCAGTCTTGACGGAGATGAAACGCCGTGTGAGACGGCATTGCGCGAAGTGCAAGAGGAAGTTGGTATTAATATCATAGGTGAAAATCTTGAACTGATAGATTGCCGACGTTCTCTTTATTTTGAGATTTTTACCCACTTGCGCCATCGTTATGCTCCGGGAGTCACGCGTAATAAAGAGTACTGGTTCTGTTTGGCATTGCCTGAAGAGCGTGAATTTCTGTTGACTGAACACTTGGCTTATCAGTGGCTGGATGCGGATAAAGCAGCAAAGCTCACTAAGTCATGGAGCAATCGGCAGGCAATTGAAGAATTTGTGATTGATTAAAAATCTATTGAAATTAGGTTTTGAGTCTATGAGTAGATATTTTATCGGAGAACCTTATGGCAGGTCATAGTAAATGGGCCAACACCAAACACCGCAAGGCTGCACAGGATGCGAAACGCGGTAAGATTTTCACCAAAATTATCCGTGAGTTGGTAACGGCTGCTCGTTTAGGGGGGGGCGATCCTGTATCTAACCCACGCCTGCGTGCGGCAGTTGATAAAGCGCTGTCCAACAACATGACTCGCGATACCTTGAACCGTGCTATCGCTCGTGGTGTTGGCAACGATGACGCGGATAACATGGAAACCATCATTTATGAAGGGTATGGTCCGGGTGGTACTGCGGTGATGGTTGAGTGTTTGAGTGATAACCGTAACCGTACTGTTTCTGACGTTCGTCATGCTTTTACCAAAACTGGCGGTAATCTGGGAACTGATGGTTCTGTTGCGTATTTGTTCACCAAGAAAGGGGTGATTTCTTATGCTCCGGGGCTGGATGAAGATGCGGTTATGGAAGCGGCATTGGAAGCGGGTGCGGATGATGTAGAAACTTATGATGATGGCGCTATTGATGTTTACACGACACCAGAAACTTTTGGTGATGTGAAAGATGCGTTGGATGCAGCGGGTTTTGTTGCTGTATCAGCAGAAGTTGCAATGATTCCCTCGACTAAAGCTGAACTGGATGCGGAAACTGCCCCTAAGTTAATGCGTCTGATCGACATGCTGGAAGATTCAGACGATGTGCAAGAGGTTTACCATAACGGTGAAATCTCTGATGAAGTTGCAGCGTTGCTGTAATTTCAATCGAGTTGTATAGCGTAGAGAAAGTGTGCTGTTATGCAGGGCACTTTCTCTAACGTTTTTATCCCCTTTATTGATGGAGTAAAGGCGAATAAGCAAATATGGCGATCATCTTAGGTATCGACCCAGGTTCCCGTGTCACCGGTTATGGTGTGATCCGTCAGCAAGGGCGCCATCTGATTTATCTTGGCAGTGGTTGTATCCGCACTAAAGTTGATGATCTACCGAGCCGATTACAGCGCATTTATGCCGGTATCACTGAAATTATTACGCAATTCCAACCGGACGCTTTTGCTATCGAGCAGGTATTTATGGCGAAAAACCCTGATTCAGCCCTGAAATTAGGACAGGCGCGTGGGGTGGCTATTCTTGCCGCAGTCAATCAATCGATACCGGTTTTTGAATATGCCGCCCGACAGGTTAAACAAACCGTTGTTGGAACCGGGGCCGCTGAAAAAAGTCAGATTCAGCATATGGTGCGTTCTATGCTGAAATTATCTGCTAATCCGCAATCAGATGCGGCAGATGCATTGGCAATTGCGATCACCCATTGTCATTTTAATCAGAATCTTTTGCGTGTTGGTGACCCCAGATTAATTCTGGCACGTGGACGTTTAAAATAATGGCTGGATATGCATCCAGCCTTTTTTGTGTTATAAGCATGAGCAGAATAATCAGTTTTATTTTCAGGGGGTAAACAAGTGATAGGGCGTCTCAGAGGAATTGTGCTGGAGAAACAACCACCGTTAGTTTTATTGGAAACGAATGGTGTGGGTTATGAAGTGCATATGCCAATGACCTGTTTTTACGAATTGCCTGATATTGGACAGGAAACTGTCTTGTTTACTCACTTTGTGGTGCGTGAAGATGCGCAATTACTTTATGGTTTTAATGATAAACAAGAGCGGGCGCTGTTCCGTGAATTAATTAAGGTGAATGGCGTGGGGCCTAAATTGGCACTGGCGATTCTTTCAGGCATGTCTGCCCAGCAATTTGTTTCTGCGATTGAGAAAGAGGCAATTGCTTCTCTGGTTAAACTGCCCGGTGTGGGCAAGAAAACCGCTGAACGGCTGGTGGTTGAAATGAAAGATCGTTTTAAAGGGCTTAATGGCGATTTGTTCAATCAGAACAGTGATATTGATTTGCCTGCAACGGCTAAACAGACAACATCTGATGTTGATATAGAAGCAGAAGCCGCAGCTGCATTAGTCTCTCTCGGCTATAAGCCACAGGAAGCGAGCCGAATGGTCAGTAAGGTTGCTAAACCGGGGGCGGATTGTGAAACACTTATCCGCGAAGCGCTTCGCGCAGTTCTTTAGTTGGTAGGGGTAAGCCATGATTGAAGCTGACCGTCTGGTTTCTGCGGAAGTTTTGCAAGATGATGAAGCCATTGACCGGGCCATCAGACCTAAATTGTTGTCTGAATATGTCGGGCAACCGCAAGTTTGTGAACAGATGGAGATTTTTATTCAGGCTGCCAGGCAGCGGGGGGATGCTCTTGACCATCTGCTGATTTTTGGCCCACCAGGATTAGGGAAAACAACGCTGGCGAATATTGTTGCTAATGAGATGGGGGTGAACCTCCGAACAACTTCTGGCCCTGTTTTGGAAAAGGCGGGCGATTTGGCGGCAATGTTGACGAATCTTGAACCTCACGATGTGTTGTTTATTGATGAAATTCACCGTTTGTCTCCGGTAGTGGAAGAGATTCTCTATCCGGCAATGGAAGACTATCAATTGGATATTATGATCGGTGAGGGTCCGGCAGCCCGTTCGATAAAAATTGATTTGCCTCCTTTTACCTTGATTGGGGCTACCACCCGTGCAGGTTCTTTGACTTCTCCACTGCGTGATCGGTTTGGTATTGTGCAGCGGCTTGAATTTTATAACGTGGATGATTTACAAAGTATCGTCTCACGCAGCGCTCGTTTTATGGGAGTCGATATTACTGACGATGGGGCGCGGCAGGTTGCTATGCGTTCTCGTGGGACGCCTCGTATAACCAACCGTTTATTGCGTCGGGTACGTGATTTTGCTCAGGTAAAAGGGAATGGTGCTATTGATGGTGATATTGCTACCAGGGCGCTGGATATGCTGAGTGTAGACTCTGCGGGTTTTGATTATTTGGATCGTAAGTTACTGATTGCCATCATTGATAAATTTATGGGCGGGCCTGTTGGGGTGGATAACCTTGCCGCCGCTATTGGTGAAGAGCGGGAAACCATCGAGGATGTGCTGGAACCATTCTTGATCCAGCAAGGGTTTATTCAGCGTACTTCTCGCGGACGAATTGCTACTAATCATGCTTATCGTCATTTTGGCATGGTTAAAGATCAGGAGTAACAGGAATGGGGACGCTTTCAAGGGCATCCCATTCTTGTTTTACTTGTAAAAATAAGAAATTGGGGAATGGGAATATCAGTGAGATAGATTATTTTCTTGCTTTACTGACCAGGCTGATAATAAATAACACCGCAGCGCACAGAACAACAGAAGGCCCGGCTGGGGTATCGTAAAGGGCAGAAAAGGCTAATCCGCCAGTGACGGCGACGATACCCGTTGCAATGGCAATACCCGCCATTTGCTCAGGTGTACGGGCAAAACGGCGGGCGGTAGCAGCGGGGATAATCAACAGGGAGGTGATAATCAGAGCGCCGACAAACTTCATTGCCAGGCCAATGGTCAACGCGGTTACCAACATTAACAGCACTCTCAATCGCTGTATTTTAATGCCATCGACAAAAGCCATTTCTTGGCTGACGGTCATAGAAAGCAGGGCGTTCCATTGCCAAAACAGTAGCGTGGTGACAATAGCGACACCGATCGCAATCAACCAAATATCGGCATAAGTGACTGACAGTAAGTCACCAAACAGATAAGCCATTAAATCAACTCGCACATTAGACATTAAACTGACAACTACCAGTCCTAATGATAATGCGCTGTGGGCCATAATTCCCAATAAAGTATCAATTGCCAGTTGAGGGCGTTTTTCCAGCCAGACCAGAATGATTGCTAATATCAACGTGACAGCGATAATCGCGTAAAAAGGGCTAATATTTAGCAATAATCCGAAAGCAACGCCGAGTAATGAGGTATGCGCCAGAGTATCGCCAAAGTAAGACATTCTGCGCCAGACAACAAATGAACCTAATGGCCCAGCTGCAATGGCTAATAATATTCCTGCCAGCCAACCGGGAAGTAATAATTCAAGCATCAGTGGCACATTCCCTATTTTTTTTCAAAACAATTTCCCCTTTCAGATCATGATGATGATTATGCTGATGTCGGTATACTGCTAATTGCTTGGCGCCATGGTGACCAAACATAGCGATAAATTCAGGGTGAATAGAAACGACTTCAGGAGTACCGGAACAGCAAATATGTTGATTAAGACATAAAACTTCGTCTGTTTTCGCCATCACCAAATGCAAATCATGGGATACCATAAGTACAGCACAATTCAGTTCAGTTCTGATTTGATTGATTAAATCATAGAGTGCTAATTGACCATTAACGTCAACTCCTTGTGTTGGTTCATCAAGAACCAATAACTGGGGTTTATTTAATAGCGCTCTGGCTAATAAAACCCGTTGGCTTTCTCCGCCGGATAATTTTTGCATGGGTTGCTGCAATAGATGTGCAGCTTTGACCCGCTCAAGTGCTGGCAATAGATCGGCAGATTTTACACCGGGTTTCAGCATCATAAAGCGCTTGACGGTTAGTGGCAGGGTGGGATCAAGATGTAACTTTTGTGGAACATAGCCGATTCTTAACCCCTCGGTACGTTCAATGGTGCCGGATGACGGCCCAATAAGCCCCAGAACAACACGGACTAATGTTGATTTACCGGCACCATTAGGCCCTAACAACGTCAGAATATTCCCTTGTTGTAAGCTTAGGGAAATATTGTTGAGTACCTGACGATTGCCAAAGGTAACGGCAACATTTTTTAAGGCGATAAGTATAGACATGTTAAATATATCTTGCGTGAACATTGAGATGTTATAATATAACAATTCTTGCTTATGTCCACGAGATATTTACATTATGTTACACAAATCATATAAACTGACGCATAAATTTTTCTGCAAAGCGGCGATTGCCACTGTTTTAATGTCAGGAACAATACAATCAGCTAATGCTGATGTCGTAACATCAATCCGCCCGTTAGGTTTTATTGCTGCTGCAATGACTGATGGGGTCACTGATACACAGGTACTATTACCTGATGGCGCATCACCGCATGATTATGCATTGAAACCGTCCGATCTTAAGAAAATTAATCAGGCAGATTTAGTTGTGTGGGTTGGACCTGATATGGAAGTCTTTTTGTCTAAACCGTTAGCCAAAGTTCCACAAGATAAGCAGCTGGCTTTAGCACAATTACCGACGGTTAAACCATTATTGCTGAAAAATGATGAAGATTTACCCGAACCGGATCAGCATAAACATGAGGACGGTCATGAACATCATTCTCATGGCGAATATAATATGCACATCTGGTTGTCGCCAGAAATAGTGAAACAGGCTGCTCAGGCCATCCATGACCAATTATTGATGCACTATCCGCATAAAAAAGCTGCACTGGACGTAAACCTACGTAAATTCAACACTCAGCTTGCGCAAACTGACAAAAATATTGCTAATATTCTTAAACCGGTGCGCGGTAAGGGGTATTTTGTTTTTCATGACGCTTACGGTTATTTCGAACAGCATTATGGCCTGACTCCATTAGGGCATTTTACGATTAACCCTGCAATACAACCTGGCGCACAAAAATTACATCAAATACGAACACAATTGGTTGAGCAAAAAGCAACCTGTATTTTTGCTGAGCCACAATTCAGGCCGACCGTGATAAATGTTGTCGCGAAAGATACGGGAGTGCGGATGGGCACTTTAGACCCGTTAGGAAGCCGCATTGTATTGGATAAGGACAGCTATATGAAATTTATAACCCAGTTGTCGGAACAGTACGCAGGTTGCCTGAATTAGAGTAATAAGGAATTCTATTAGTGCAACAGATAGTTAAAACTATCGTTCTGGTGTATAGGGAGTTACCGCGACCGCATAAGATTATGCTTGGTTCGTTGACTGTAGCAACATTGGTTGTCACGATGTGGCAGCCGATTGCTTATCATCATGAACAAGAAGAAATCACAACGGATAGCATTGCTATCAATACTTCCGCAGCAAATACCGATGAGATTATTGCGGATAGCAGTGAACAGCTGCCGGATGAAGGTATTCCTGATGAGGAAACCAATTCGGAAGCTACAGCTCAAACTCCGCATGAATATATTGTTTCTGACGGGGACACTCTTAGTAGTATTCTGACTCAATTTGGTATCGACTCTTCTGATGTGGCGTTACTGGCTAATCAGCACCGGGTGTTACGGGGGCTTAATATTGGACAGCCATTGTCATGGACAGTAAACGACGCGGGAGACTTGCAAAGCCTGATCTGGGACGTTTCCCGTCGGGAAACCCGCATTTATACCCGTGAAGGTGATGTATTTAAAGAGACGAAAGAGTTTCAAAAAGGTGAATGGAAAAATAGCGCTATTATAGGTGTTGTTGATAATAACTTTACCAGCAGTGCTTTAAATGCGGGCTTAACCAGTGGCGAAGCTCGTGAAGTCACTAAGGCACTACAATGGCAAATAGATTTGCGTAAATTACGCAAAGGTGATCGTTTCTCTGTACTACTTTCCCGTGAAATATTGGATGGTCACAGTGAACAAAGTCAATTACTTGGCGTTCGTCTGAACAGTGGTGGTAAAGATTATTATGCAATCCGGGCGGAAGATGGTCGTTTTTATGATCGAGAGGCTTCCGGTCTTGAGCGCGGTTTTTTACGTTTTCCAACAACCAAACAATTCCGCGTCTCGTCACAATTTAATCCCCGGCGTGTGAATCCGGTGACAGGTCGAATTGCGCCGCATAAAGGCGTGGATTTTGCCATGCCAGTGGGAACACCTGTTTTGGCGGTAGGGGATGGCGAGGTTATTGTCTCTAAATATAATGGGGCCGCAGGTAACTTTATTGCTATCCGGCATGGCCGCCAATATACCACCCGCTATATGCACCTGAGAAAACTATTGGTGAAACCGGGGCAGAAAGTAAAACGTGGTGATCGTATCGCACTGTCTGGTAGTACCGGTCGTTCTACTGGCCCTCATTTGCACTATGAATTCTGGAACAATCAGCAGGCAGTCAATCCATTAACCGCGAAATTGCCGCGTTCTGGTGGTCTGAGTGGTAAAGAACGCACAGAATTCTTGGCAACGGTGAAAGAGGTGACGCCTCAGCTTTTGCTAGATTGAGTTTAACTGATCATAAATAACAGACTTTAAAGCGGATGATTGATATCATCCGCTGTCGTTTTGTATTGCAAAACAAGAGATGTTGACATCTGTTGATATAAATCCCAGTACTAAAATGCCAAATTATCGTTTTGTTTTAAAGAGTTAGCTCATGAATAAAGAGACAGATACAGACAGTAAAGTGGGTTATGTACCGACATTCCATAAATCCTACCTGCATCCTCGTTACTGGGGAATATGGGCGGGAGTGGGGGTGTTGGCTGGGCTAGCTTACGTTCCAGTTAAACTGCGTGATCCTTTGTTGGCGAAAATAGGATGGTTGGCGGGTAAGTTTGCAAAAGGGGCGCGGCGCAGAGCGAGAATAAACCTGTGTTACTGTATGCCGGAACTGACTGGGCAGCAGCGCGAAGCATTGATTGATAAAATGTTTTCTACCGCGCCTCAACCTTTTGTCATGCTAGCTGAAATGTATTTACGTGGTACAAAATCAGCGTTAAACCGGACTCATTGGCATGGCGAAGAGATTACTCTTCAACTGAAAGAGCAGGGAAAAAACATTATTTTCATGGTTCCTCATGGCTGGGCTGTGGATATTCCGGCGATATTGCTGACAGCGAATGGACAGAAAGCAGCGGCTATGTTTCATCATCAAAAAAACCCAGTATCAGATTATTTGTGGAATAAAGCTCGCAGTCAATTTGGTGGTCGTTTACATTCCCGTGATGCGGGAATTAAACCTTTTATCGCCTCTGTTCGCCAGGGTTTCTGGGGATATTATCTTCCTGATCAGGATCATGGTGAAGAACACAGTGAATTTGTTGATTTCTTTGCAACTTATAAAGCAACATTACCGGCAATTGGGCGATTGATGAAAGTTTGTCGTGCGGCTATTGTTCCCTTGTTTCCGGTTTATAATTACCGTACTCACCAGCTTGATATTTATATTCGTCCACCAATGGATGATATTGATGGCAAAGATGATGCTTTTATTGCTCGTCGGATGAATGAAGAATTAGAACAATTAGTGCGACCAAATCCTGAACAGTACACCTGGATACTTAAATTGCTTAAGACCCGGAAACAGGGTGATATTGAGCCGTATAATAGAGAAGATCTGTGATTCTAATCATAACTGCCTATCCCAATAGGGCTATTTTATTTGCCCTTCTTTGCCATAAAGAGCGAACCTGGGCAGTGCTCAAAATCCTCACGTACTACGTGTACGCTCCGGTTTTTCCGCGCTGTCCGTGTTCAAACTGCCTGCAACAATTACGCCTATTGAGATAGGCTCTAAGTCATAATCACAGTTTGAAAATTTAAATTGTACCCCTAATGCTGGACATAATATATCCAGTGATTAGGGGGGGTATATGATGAAGCATTTTACTTACACTTGAAATATCAGGACAACATTTATGCGGCTATGGTTTGTTTGATTGTCTCTAACAGACCGCCCGTTCCACAGCAAGAACCATCATAGTTTGGATTATGCTTCCTGTTAGTCACTCGATCGTGGGGGCATCCGCCATTACATAAATGAAACCATTTGCATTGATGCATTTTTTCGTATGATTCCCTCTCCTCTATAAGATGGTTTTTATTTGTATCTGATTTAACTAATAAATTCCCAAGATCATTATCGATAATTGAACCATAATTATTCCCTTCGGCACCAACATATTTGTCACATGCTGATACAGTACCGTTGGGTTCCAATGTAATGATTTCCTGAGAGCAGTTACCAGCCCAATAACAATCTGATATTTTCTTTTGAGATGATTTAATACTGTCAATAAATCCATCAAACAGACGAATATTTATTTTACCTTTATAACCATCCCACCAGACCCGGAAAACATTAGAAAGGAAATTGATATAATTATGGTAAGTGATATAACTTCCTCCAGGATCGTCACCGGGTTGACACCGGTTATCTGGAACAATATTCAGAAATTCGATATCCGTTAAACCAATTTCGTAAAAATAAGAGAGCATTTTTTCGATATTAGATTCGTAAACATCTCTATCGACGACAACCAGTGCACCGTAAGGTATGCCATAACTTCTCAATTTCTTCATACCCGCAGCAACCTTATGAGATGTTGGTCTTCCTCTATAATCTAATCTTCTGCTATCGTGTATTTCTGGAATACCGTCAACGCTTATACCGACTCCCATTCCGATACCTTTAAGGAATACCAACCAGTCTTCGGGAATGTTGACGGCATTGGTTTGTACCGAATTAGTGATAACTTGATCTGGCTTTTTAAATTGCTCCTGCAACCAGATTAATTTCTTAAAATAATTAACATTCAATAAAGTGACTTCACCACCATGCCAAACGAATTCGAATCGCTTTATATTGGGTATGGATAAGAAACGGTGCATAGAGCGCATCAAGTTAAAAAACGTTAAGGTATTCCCTTTTCCTTCAGCCCAGGAGTGACAATAAGTACACCTCAAGTTGCAAAGCCTTGTAGCTTTAACAACAACAACTAACTTATTGGCATTGACCACTTCAGGGCTAAATTGTATACCAATTTCCTCATTATATAGAGCCAGTTCATCATCATCTAATATTTTTTCGGCAGGAATTTCACCAATAATTCTACAAGCTAGTTGCCTATAATTAATTTTAGGCGATTTCTTGAGAATCGATGATCCGTCTGAATCTAAATGTTTTATTGGGATTATAGTATCCATAACGAACTCCTTCATGTTATTTATTCTCAAACAAGTTATGCTCAAACAAGCAAATGGCCATCCTTCATTGTTAATATTCTGTCAGAAAATGAAGCCGCTTCTACGGAATGGGTTACCATAACAATAGTCGTGCCGTTTTCATTCAGATTTTTCAGTGAAGACAAGATATTTTGACCATTTATGCTATCCAGGTTCCCCGTTGGTTCATCAGCTAATAAAATAGTCGGGTTTGAGATCATTGCCCTGGCGATCGCGACACGTTGCTGTTGCCCACCAGATAATTGTATCGGTTTATGATTTCCCCGATTTTCTAATCCAAAATTATTTATTGTATCAAGTACTTTATTCTTTCTCTGCTTTTTAGAAAAACCTCTATATTTCAAAGGTAATTCTATATTTTCAAATACAGTTAGATTGGGTAATAGATTGAATGATTGAAAAATATAGCCAATAAATTCGCGTCTGAATGATATTTTCTCAGAATATTTCATCTTTAAAATATTATTATTATTCAGTGTCAATTGACCACTGTCGATGGTTTCGAACATACCAATAACATTCAGTAATGTTGATTTCCCTGATCCAGAGGCTCCCATTATAGAAATAAACTCACCTTTATCTATATTGAGATTTATTTCATTCAAAACATTTGTCTGAATGAATTTCGTTTTATATGATTTACAGACATTCATCATGCTAATCATTTTATTCAATCCTTACAGTATCATTATTAACTAATCTATTCTTACCAAAGCTAACTATTGTTTGCCCTTCAGTAACACCATTTTTGATCTCAATATCAGAGCCATTATCTTGGCCGGTGGAGACCTGAATGCGCTGGGCAATTTTTTTATCTGGATGGTAAATAAACACATAGCTCTTGTTGTCAATGGAAAACACCATAGATGAAGGTACAGAGAATATTTTCCTATCTTCATCAAGTTTAATGATAATATCAACCGATTGACCTCGTTTGAAGTCAAGAGCTTTCTTATCTTCTAATTCAAATCTAACTTTGAAAGTTCCATTATTCACCTCAGATGAAATCAATTTCACAAGCAAAGGTGTTTTTCCGTTGTTATAGACTAAATTAGCAGATGAGTTGTATGTTATTTTTTTCAAGTAGTATTCGTTGATCTCTGATTCGAAATAAAAACTTGATAAATCATCAACAATGGCTATTTGATCACCGGGTTTTAACCGTTGACCTAAAATTAAATCTAATGAACTTATATTACCTGCTATAGGTGATTTTATTGAAAGTTGTTCAAAACCATTTTCAATGATTTCAGAGAGTTTTCTTTGTTTTTCAACAAATTCGTCTATCTCTTTTAATTGCTTTGATATGTCACGATCTTTATCATTTTTTAATTTTTTGTAAAATAAATAAACATCATGCCAATAGTCTTTTTTAATCTTTAAATCAGAAATGGTTTCTTTAGAAACATAATTTTTATTTACCAGGTTATTATATCTTCTTAACTTATCTTCTGTTTCTTTTAACTCTTTGGATGCTTCTAAGAATCTGTTATTGATATCTCTATAATCAGATTGCAAGTTTATTCTTATATTTATTAAATTATTCAGCTTGTCTGTAACGTCTGCTAACATGGCAGAATTATTCAATGTGAAATTAAAATTAGATAATTTAACTATTTCTTCTCCCTTTAAGACATTTTGTGATGGTTTTTTCATTATATCGGTAACGATTCCGCCAATCTCTGTTGAGATCGATACACTTTTATTAGGAACAACAACCGCTCTTGTTTTTAAAATATCACTATCTATTTTGCTACTGATACGAAATTTTTTGACCTCATTTCCATTTACGGAAGCTTCTTTAGATGAAATAACATAATAAGCAATAAATACGACAAATGAAATAAAAGCGATAAAGAAAATAAGAATTAATAACTTCTCTTTATTATGTGTGCCTTTTTTTCTGATTTCTATATCCATGATTAATCTCACAAAAATTTAGTAGCAGATAATTTTCTATAATTCATCAGATAGGTAGTGATCATTATAATAACGGTGAATATCATTGTCGCAGATAAGGCGAGAGCGCTATATACAAAAGAATCAGTGTAAATCACATTATATTCGCCGAGTAAATAAACCAAAATGGTTCTTCCTGATATATATGCTATGAAAATTGATGCAATTATAGGAATGACGCTTTTCGATAAAAAATGGATAAGATTTGTATAAATAGAACCCCCAATAGACTCCATTATACTTAATTCCTTTTTCATATGGTTGAAATCAGTCATGCTGGTAGTAAAGCAGGCTATAATCAATAATAATATTGAGAAAATAGCGACAGCAGATGATAATTTTATCACTTTTAAATAATTATCATAATAAGAACTGAATAAATCACTGGTTAAATTAATGTCATTTTTATCAAAGCCATGTGCTAACAATTCATTAAATACCGCTGAAAGGTTATTTATGCTATTTAAATTTAGTGAAGCATATTTACTCTGATCCTTTTTTATAAAAATAACTATTGGCTTGAATGGTTCATCTATAGCACCTAAATTAAAATCTTCTATAATCTGAATAAACCTGATTTGGATTTTTTTACCTTCGATTGTATACCAATAGTAGTTGTTAAAAATATCATCGTACTTGATAATTCCATTTTGTTTCAAAAACTCTTTTGTAACTAATGCATTAACAACATCCGTATTATCGCTTTGGTATATTCGTTTGTCATTACCCGCTAATATCTTCATTTTCCAAACATCAGTAAAGTTCTCGTCTGCAATAATGACATTTGAAGATATATAATTATTTATATCTTGTTGACCAGAATAATAAATAGTTATATTGTCTCTTGACATATCAAATGGTTGCCAGTTACTAAGTGTTATTTTCGAAGTGCTATATTTGCTAGTAAGGTCATAGCTTAATTCATTAATACTTAATTTCTTATTATTGTCATTATTAATGGTGATCGATATTGTTTTGGTATTATCATATGGAGTATGTACATCAACAAGATGGATATACTGATTAACTAATCCAGTGACTAAATAGATAGAGATGCCAGAAACAAGCAATTGAATAGCTAATGATGATTTCCTAAACCAAGAGGACAAGGTTGACTCATATCTCATATCCATTTTTCGGTTTCTCTGATAAATATAGAAGCGTAATGAGAATGAAAAATGTATTGATGAAACAAGAATAAACGCAATAAGAATAGAAAATACCCCGAGATATATTAAATTGTTTATTTCTAAAGTGTAAAATAGGTTTTTTATATATAGGGATGTATTGAATATGGTTATGATAAGTAATAAGAAAATAAGAGTGGAAAATACCATTCTTACTAACATTGTTGGTAGCGAATCACAAATAATATTGAAGGTTGATGCACCCAACGCTTTTTTTAATTGATAGATATCCCTTTTTTCTGATGAATCAGCGGAAGTTAAATTATAATAATTTGTTAACGCAGCAAATAAAATAAATGCGAAGGCTATATATGAGCTATAGATGACTTCCTTTGATAAACCAATAGCAATTTCATCAGGCAATTTATCCTGATAATGAATGTCTTTTAATTTCTTTAATGATAAATGAATAAATTCACTGGCGGTAAATGGCGCACCGGGAAGATTGGATGCTTTTGTTTCAATGATATTTTTGAGAAATGTATCTTTATTAAATATTGTGTTTTTATCAGTAAATTTCACAAAAATATAAGCGTGTGTATCATACCAATTGAATA
This sequence comes from Photorhabdus heterorhabditis, assembly GCF_018448905.1. GTDB lineage: Bacteria > Pseudomonadota > Gammaproteobacteria > Enterobacterales > Enterobacteriaceae > Photorhabdus > Photorhabdus heterorhabditis. Next base: position 34,090 of record NZ_RCWA01000033.1, read on the forward strand.
TTTCTTTATTATAGTCTTTTATAAGGTTTGGTTTGAATGAAATAATAGCATCCATATTAAGACTAGAGTCATGACGTCTTTCTAAGATATCCTTGATGATATAGGTTTCATTATCCAGAGTAATAGATTTTCCTTTGGGATCTTCCAAGCCGAGATATCGGTTGTTGAAATCTTTTGTGATATAAATTTCATTTGCTCCCAGAGTGTTATCTGCTTTCTTAAAGGGAGATAAGGTATTCAGGAATTCATGGCTCACGGCAAATACCGGAACTTTAGTGATCTTTTTACCTTGTAGTTCAATGGTCGTATTAAGTTTGAAAATGTAGTCTACATGATTTACTCTTGCATCTTTTCTTAGTTCCTCAATGAGTGGCAGTGGAGATTTTGCCGATCTTACTTTTTCTCCGTTAGGCAAATTGAATGTGGTTTCTATCCGGTAAAGGTTGCTATTATCCTGGTAATAGTTATCGATTTGAGTATCTGAATAGAAGGCGGTAGAAAGTAAATAAAGGGCTAAAATTGCTATTGACACCGAGAGTATCGATACCGATATGTTGAAACGCTTCATGGATTTTGAGAGGTTAATAGCGTTCATTTTGTTGCTAACGTTCCTTTTCTTGAGATTAAACTATACCTGTTATCTTTCAAGTTGCCTCGTCAGTCACAGAGTTATCTATGCTCCTGGGGATTCGCTCTCTTGCTGTCGCGATCCATCTTGAAATCTATTGGGTATATAGTATTTAGATACCGATATCTTCGTCTCTGTTTCTGAGTATTTCACATAATATGCATGAAGATCCAACTAAAATGTTTTTTTCTGTCAATATTGATTTTTTATCGTGTTTTTACTCTTTTTAGTTACTGGAATGTATTATATTTTTATGTGGAAATTAGAATGTTTAATAATATTAGTGGTAAAAGGTAGTAATATTCAAGGGTAAAATTTTAAACGTAAAACACTTATCTATATTGTTCAAATTATCATATTAACATGATGAGATTATTTAGGGTAATCCTAATGAATTCATAGGGTTACCCTATGGTTAAGGTTTAATAAATGTCTTAATTTGAAGAATTAAATTTCCTGAAAGCTTTTCGACCAATTCCAGGCAGTGATTTCAGGAATTTTTGGTTTGCTGCTTAATTCATTCAGCGCTTTCTCAGTAATTGAAAGTTCGGTTTCTTTGAATGATGCAGCGAGGGAATTTAATGCTTCTTGAGTTTTGCAAGTTTCAACTAAGATATTTTGCATGATAATCTCCATTTTGTTTTACAGATGGTTAATGAGATAACTTCCTATTTCCTTCGGATAAAAACATGGTCAGGAAATTCTTACTTCCATATGGAAAATGCTGATATCAACGTCCAATTACTAATACTATGTTGAATAATTGTCAATGTGTTTTTCTGTTTTTTATGACTCAATCTAGAAGATAAAAATTAATTCTTTTAGATATGTCAAGTTATTACTTTGCGATTAAAGATTAATAACATCCCTTTTTATTTAGATAGGGAATCTTTTTGTCCAGTTCCAGGCATTAATTTCAGGGATCTCGGTATTATTGGCTAATTCGTCCAATGCCTTTTCCGTAATTGATAGTTCTGTCCCTTTGAATGATGTGACAAGGGAATTTAGTAACTCTTGATCTTTACAGGTTTCAATAGGAATGTTTTGCATGATATTCTCCGCTCACATTTTCAGATGATTAGTTAAGTTATTGATTATTACCTTTAAATACAAATGTATTATCAGGATGTCTCTTGTTCTATATCCATATGAAAAATGCTGATATCAGCATTTAATTAATAGTACTATGTTAAAGAATTGTCAATGTGTTTTGTTGTCTTTTATGACATCGCTTAAGAAGTAAAAATCTGGATTTTTGTATGTATACCCAATAGATTTCAAATTGCAGCGCGGCGGCAAGAGAACGCATCCCCAGGAGCATAGATAACTCTGTGACTGGGGTAAGTGAACGCAGCCAACAAAGCAGCAACTTGAAAGATGAAGGGTATATCAGATAAGTATCGTCTTGTAGGATTTAATTTTATAAGTCATGAGAATTGATTTAAGCCGTTATTATTACTGTTATTTAAGGTAAATGTATTTAGCCTGAATTTAATATCATGTTTTATAATATAAAATTAAAATATTTCTACAGTAAAATATTAGCAGAGATCAAAATTATTGGATTATGATCATTAAATTACCGATTAAATTTCTGGTCGATATCAATATAAAATTAAGGCGCGCAGTTCGGGTGCGCCCCTTAATTTCCGTAGTAATGTTTTATTCCACTTCAAGAATACGGCAGGTGTTAGTGCTGCCAATTGTCCCCATTTGGTCGCCTTGAGTAACCAGAACAAGGTCGCCGGAAATCAGATAACCTTTATCACGCAGACGGTTAACGGCCTCATTAGCGGCTGTTATGCCGTCAGTATGACTGCTGCAATAAACGGGTGTAACGCCACGGTAAAGCGCCGTTTGATTCAACGTTTTTTCATGACGCGACATAGAGAAAATGTGCAAACCAGAACTGATGCGGGACATCATCCGAGTGGTGCGACCTGATTCGGTCATTGCGATAATTGCCTTCACACCTCTTAGATGGTTTGCTGCATACATGGTAGACATGGCAATGGCTTCTTCGGTGCTTTCGAAAATAGTGTCTAACCGATGTTTGGATACATTGAGTCCCGGCATTTTTTCTGCCCCCAAACAGACCTGAGCCATGGCAGCAACCGTTTCAGCCGGGTATTGTCCTGCGGCTGTCTCAGCGGAAAGCATCACTGCGTCAGTACCGTCAAGCACTGCGTTCGCTACATCCATAACTTCTGCACGGGTAGGCATTGGATTGGTAATCATGGATTCCATCATCTGGGTAGCGGTAATGACGACGCGATTCAATTGGCGGGCACGACGGATCAATTTTTTCTGAACACCGACCAGTTCTGGATCACCGATTTCTACGCCGAGATCACCACGGGCAACCATTACAACATCGGAAGCCAGAATAATTTCGTCAATGATTTCATCACTACTGACGGCTTCTGCACGTTCAACTTTTGCCACGATTTGCGTTTCGCAGCCGGCATCCCGCGCCAGACGGCGGGCATAATTGAGATCTTCGCCAGTGCGAGGGAAAGAGACGGCGAGGTAATCAACGCCAATTTTGGCGGCGGTGATAATGTCTTCTTTATCCTTTTCGGTCAGAGCTTCAGCGGATAAGCCTCCACCGAGTTTGTTGATTCCTTTATTGTTAGACAGCGGGCCGCCAACAGTGACTTCCGTGAATACTTTCATGCCCTGAACTTCTAATACTTTCAGTTGAACACGTCCATCATCCAGCAGCAGAATATCACCCGGTACAACATCAGCGGGTAATCCCTTGTAATCGATACCGACTTTCTCTTTATTGCCTTCGCCTTTGTTAAGGTTGGCATCAAGTAGAAATTTATCTCCGACATTCAGGAAAATTTTGCCCTCTTTAAACGTTGATACGCGGATTTTAGGTCCCTGAAGATCGCCAAGAATAGCGACATGGCGGCCCAGGCGGGCTGCTATTTCGCGGACTTTATTGGCACGTTGGAGGTGATCTTCTGCCGTGCCGTGGGAAAAGTTGAGGCGGACTACGTTTGCACCAGCAATAATAATTTTTTCAAGGTTATTATCGCGGTCGGTAGCCGGACCAAGGGTAGTAACAATCTTCGTTCTTCTGAGCCGTCTGGACATGTATTACTCCGTTGACCTGTGAGTATTGGTTATACCCGTTATCTTTCAAGTTGCTTCTTTATTGGCTGTACTCACCCCGGTCACAGAGTTATCTCTGCTCCCAGGAATTCGCTCCCTTGCCGTCGCGATCCATCTTGAAATCCATTGGGTATAGATAAAAATAATCAATAATCTATTAATTATCCTATAAAACGAGTAAGAAAACCTCTTCGGCAATCCAACTATCAAGGCTGGTTACAGATTACATTTTTAAAATTACCGTTAGTATATGCTATCAGTCTAACAATTTAATAAATAGTGAACAAAAACACAGCATTATTCTAGAAGTTATTTATCTAGTATACGTGCCATTTGTTCATCTGTTTATTTTGTTCCTATTTATATAATGGCTTAAATATTTGTATATATTAGCATTTTTATGCTAAATGGCGCAGTGTGGAAGGTAGTAAGGCTTCCTATGGCATACTGATCGGGGATAACCGATGATGTTTGATCGGTATTTTTGGATGAATGTCGTCACCAAGAAGAAGGGGCAGTGATATTGATGAGTAAATTAGGTCCGTTGGATTGCATTAACGGTGCGAACATTCTGAAACACAGGATAGAGTTCCAGTTGGTGGATGAGCGTGCTGGCTTAAAGAAAACTCAAATAACTTGACAATGAGTAGCTGCCTAAGCTAATTCATTATTCATAATAAATGATGGATAATATTTTACTCTGTCATGTCACCGGGTAAACCTTAATTCAGTCTATCCTACATAGTATTCAGTCATATGTTCTCTGTACCTACGGAGATGAACCATAAATGAAGTGATAGTTCAATTTATTTCAACCACTGTTCCCTGTGCTCACGGGGATGAGAACGGAATTAACCTCAGGGTCGAGTGAATATCAGTAGCAATGCTATTGGTGACTGGAAAATAAAATAACTTGATAAGGGTTATCTGCCAACTCTATCTAAATATGAACAATGGATTATCGCTTTGTTATGTCAGCGGGTAAGTCCTGATGTTTTCTATCCTAATAATCCTAAGTACCTGTTCTTCGTATCTACGGAGATGAACCGAGAATAACAGCGTGGTTATTCGATTGGCTGTCATCATTATTTTCCTGTGTTTACGGGAATGAGAACCGCTTGTGTTTCTGGGTGTAGTCGCAATTAAAGAAAGAGGCGTGATATTGATGAATAAATTAGGTCCACTCGATCATATTGACTGTAAAAACATTCTGAAACACTGGATAGAATTCCAATTGGTGGATGAGCAAGGCAAGCCGATTGTGAATATGCCTTACCGGTTGAGAAGTCGGGGAAATCCGCGAGATAAACGTCGGGGGGTAACGGATGGTTTTGGTATGATCCGGGAAGAAACCTTTCCACCCCATCTGGTGAGGTTGTATATCGGTGCTCAGGAACTGGCGAATGAGATGGAGAAGCATCCGTTGCGGGAAAAACGCGGTGAAGAGGCATCGGTGGTGAAACCAAAAGCAGAAACCGAAGGTCATCAATACCGTTATGTGACGATAGGGCAAATCAGTGATGGGGTGCCGGTGCTTGATGATTGGAATGATCCTAAAAAAATTCCACCTCCCTATCATTTCCCGGACCCGGAGCCAAAAGGCTATCAGGTTCATCCGTTAAATCAGCGATATGTATTGGAAGTCTGTCCATTCCGGGCCTGGGTTTTGCAATTGCATCATCAAAAAGAGTATTCAATTGTTAATGCCTATAACCAGTGTTTGATGAGTGTATTGGCCTATGCGGGCGGGGATATCAACGTAGAAGGCTCAGTGCCTCACTTTTTTAACCGGCAGATGGTGGATGTCTCGAAGCTGCCTAATAAGGTAGAGACATTGTCGGCAACCCCGATTGTTTATGATGTGCCAGAGATTGGTTCACCTTTACATAACGCTTTACAAGCACAACTGGAATCAGCGGAGCGAGCAATCCATGTTATCGACAATAATTACTCTAAGAAAAATTAGCAAAGCGGAACTGAAGTTTCGGGAAGCCTTTGAGCGCCTGAAAGCAGGTAAGACGGATATATTACCGAAAGGAACCCCGCTCAGCCAAAACTTAGATCAAATTTCAAGGTAATTTAGGAAAAAATTTACACCAGTTGCTCAGTTAGACCGTCAGCAATCCACTGCGCTTTTCCGTATATATAATCATTATCATTTGTAATTAATAATAAATATCAATATGATTGTTATTATTTTTAATCGGCGGTTTTTTTACTTTCAACAAGGAAACAGTTATGCCAGTTTTTCCTTTTCCATTTAAGCCATCTGGACCTATGTCACCGATAACAACTAAGCCTTGGTCACCTTTTCCATCTTTGCCATCCGGACCTATGTCACCAATACCATCTGGACACTCATATGGATTTATTGGAGCCTACGACGTCATGCGTGGAAAGTCTTCAGGCACATATTTTAACAAAACTGACGCCGACTTATTACCATACCATGGTGGTATAACAATAAAGGTAGCGCCATCAGGAACGGAATATACAAATGCTGCGGGAGTTGTTAGTAAATCTCCATTTGGGCACGCATGGGTTGAATTCCAGGGAGAATCTATCGGATGGGGTTTAGGTGACAATAAGAAAGTCGGAGGGGTTGATAACCTTACATTTCGAGACTCTATGGCCTACGATCCATCAAAGGTTGTCAGTGTCACATATCCATTATATTCAGAACCTGTTGTTGGTAATATAGAGAGATACATTTCTGAATTGAAAAATAGTAACTTTTCAGGTTTCAAAAAAGATTATAATCTCCTGACTAATAATTGTATCGATTTTGTAAACTCTATTTTAGAAATCACAGAGTACGATAATGAATTACATTATTTAGATTACATTCAACCATTACACGGATTAACTCCAGATGGGGTGATACGTCTTTTAGATTTAGACCTAAATCAGGTGAAAGAGATTATTGAACAACACATTGATGAATTTGAAAACAAAGAAACACCACTTGTTATTGACTTGACCGGTGACGGCATTACTACGATACCAGAAAACGGTAATCTCTTTTTTGATCACGATAATAACGGCATTATTGAAAGTTCGGGATGGATAGAGTCAAGCAGTGCTTTTTTAGTGTGGGATAAAAATAAAGATGGGAAAATAAACAATGGAAGTGAGTTGTTTGGGAATAACTCAATATTAAAGAATGGAAACAAAGCAGATAATGGATTCACGGCATTAGCTGATCTGGATGATAACGGTGATGGTATTTTTGACCAGAATGATAGCCTATGGCATTCATTAGAGTTATGGATTGATGCGAATCGTGATGCGATAACTGACAGCGGAGAGTTACATAAATTAAGTGAATCAGGGATTTCATCTATCAATCTTGCGTATAAAGAAGATGGATTCAAAGATGTTAACGGTAATATCCATGGGTTGGAAAGTACCGTGAACTGGGATAATGGAAATGTGACTCAGATAGTGGATGTGTATTTTGCAGTGAATAAAAATAACACCATTGACTCAGTTACCCCTTACGTTGACATCATCGGGGTAAATGAGACCTTGAGTGAAGCCATTTTATGATTAATTTCTTTTTAAAAAACAAAAAGAACTTTATTTTTTCTTTGTTACTTTTAGCTTTTACGGTGCAGAGTGCTCACATGAATAGACATAATATTCCATCAGCTATATTTAATTACCCGGATGATTTTTTATCAGCATTATCTATCCCGATGCCTAAAAATGAAAATGACTATTTTGAGTTGGTAAGTAAAGCAGACGCCGGAGATCCAGAAGCAAATTGGATGCTCGCTGTAATACAACAAACTGTAGGTCATTATCAGGAGGCCAGTGAACGGTATCATTTATCTATTTCCAGAAATGATAAATATAAGACAGAGTCTATGGTTAACTTAGGGTTTATTCTTGAAAAAGAAAATAAATTCTTTGAAGCTCGGTCTCTTTTTGAACAAGCCGGAGAAAGTGGTAATTTTGAAGGTTATCGTACTATTGGGACTAATTATTTGAATGGTATAGGAGTAACCCAAGACTTTAATAAGGCGGAGGAATATTATAAGAAAGCAAGTCAAATTGGATGTGATGAATGTACACGTTTTATTAATAATTGGGATGAAATTGTTAAATTAAAAAAATCAGAAAAATAAATTTCGACTTGAAATAAATGGCGTAATTTTTTTTGATTAAAATCATCTAAAAATACGGCAGCTAAAATTTCCTTCTTGATAAAAGAAGGAAATGATGGCCGCAGATGATGAATAAACAACCGAATTAAAAATTTATTATTGCTATTTTTGTTGTTAATTAGAACTAATTAATTTTAAACAGGTAAAAAAGTATGTTGAGATATTTCAAGCAGCAAGGGAATGCTGAGTTTAAAAAAAATGGAAAAGACATCGGACTGAATTAGTTAATACTCATTTTATCGATATTTTTGCAAGTCTCACGTTAGTGATGGTGAAGGAATTATTGTGAAATTACACTTTCCGAAAGGGGAAATCACGGACGTTATCCGTGCGCGCAGCAAAATATTTTGGACTATCGGTTTATTTACCGCCTTCATCAACCTTCTGATGCTGGTTCCTTCTATCTATATGCTGCAAGTCTATGATCGAGTATTGCCCTCCAATAATGAAATGACTTTGTTAATGTTGACGCTGATTACTCTTGGTATGTTCGCCATCATGGGCGGGTTGGAATATATCCGAAGCATGGTAGTGATACGCATTGGTAATCAATTTGATATGAATCTGAATCAACGAGTTTATACCGCTTCGTATGAATCCAACTTAAAAAATGGTTCAACAAATGCCGGCCAGATGCTCAATGATTTGGCGACTATCCGCCAGTTTCTCACAGGAAATGCGCTGTTTGCTTTTTTTGATGCCCCTTGGTTTCCCGTTTATTTGTGTGTCATTTTTTTATTCAGCCCGTATTTAGGTTTGTTGGCATTAGTTGGCGCTATTATTCTGATTTCTCTAGCGGTATTGAACCCGTGGTTATCTCAGTCTCCTTTAGCTGAAGCAAGTCAGCTTTCTTTACGCTCAACTAATTTAGCCAGTACTAATTTGCGTAATGCCGAAGTCATCGAAGCGCTTGGAATGTTATCCGTATTGCGTCATCGATGGTTTGGGTTGCATGAGCGTTTTCTGAATTTTCAGCGTATTGCCAGTGAACGCGCCGCGTCCATTACAGCGTTAACTAAAACAGTACGTATGGCTTTACAGTCGTTGATTTTGGGCTTGGGGGGCTGGTTGGCAATTCAAGGAAATATCACACCAGGAATGATGATTGCAGGCTCTATTTTAATGGGAAAGACGTTATCTCCGATTGAGCAGCTAATACAGGCATGGAAGAGCTGGAGTGCCGCACGTTTATCATGGCAGCGGTTAGATACATTATTGCAAGCCCAACCCGAACGTAAAAAAGGCATATCATTGCCTCCTCCTAAGGGATCATTGTTGTTAGAGAATGTATCTGCAATGCCTCCCGGAACAGTACGTTCAGATCAAAACCAGACGCCGAAAAACAATGCCTATGTTTTGCAAAATCTTAATTTCGCTCTAAACAGCGGTGAAATTTTGGGAATAATTGGTCCCAGCGCATCCGGAAAATCCACATTAGCACGTTTATTGGTCGGAATTTGGCCTACTCAAGAAGGCGTAGTGCGGCTTGATGGGGCCGATAGTTACGATATCGTTTAGAATGTGGGGATGACATTGGTAAATTGACCAGTGCAGATTATTTACAGACACTCAATGAGCAATAGGCGATCGCTGACTGCGCAATCGTTGCGAGTCAGCCTGACAGTAAAGGTTTCAGACCGGGGGAAAGCCAATCTTATCAAAGCGTGAATTTCGTAGTGCTTCTTTGACTCTTTTTAAGTTATCTCTGAATGTTGTGCCACGACGCAGGGTAAATCCGGTAGCTAGAACATCGATAACAGTTAATTGGGCGATTCTTGAAACCATTGGCATATAGATATCCGTATCTTCCGGTACATCCAGAAGAATGGCGAGCGTTGCTTCGCGAGCAAGTGGGGAATTTTGTGAGGTAATCGCGATGACCGTTGCATTATTTTCACGCGCAAGTTGTGCCGCTTCAACCAGGCTTTTCGTCCTGCCAGTATGGGATATCAACACGACTACATCATCTTCGGCACTGTTAATACAGCTCATCCGTTGCATCACAACGTCATCAAAATAAATAACCGGAATATTGAACCGGAAGAATTTATTCATTGCATCATGAGCAACAGCGGCAGAAGCACCTAAGCCAAAAAATGAGATTTTCCGGGCCTGAGTCAGTAAATCGACAGCCCGATTAACCGCAGTGATATCCAAATTGTTTTTTACCGTGTCCAGCGTCGCCATTACTGATTCAAATATCTTATTGGTGTAGGCGCTAACAGTGTCACTTTCTTCAACATTACGGTTTACATAAGGCGTGCCATTGGCAAGGCTTTGGGCCAGATGGAGTTTGAAATCGGGGAAACCTTTGGTATCCAGACGACGGCAAAAACGGTTAACGGTTGGTTCACTGACTTGTGCCATTTTTGCCAGCGTTGCAATACTGGAATGAATTGCTGTTTGCGGTGAAGCCAGAATAATTTGCGCCACTTTTTTTTCTGATTTACTTAAAAATTCAATACTGTTTTGCACCCGTTCCAGTGTGTTCATAAAACGTAGTTACCTATGGTTTTAACGATTTCATTCAAAGGAGAAATCTATGTAAGTTTTATGAAAATATACTACTAGTAAATTGAAGCTGGCAGCAGGAAATCACAATAATTTAATATTTTTCATAAAAGTATGACAAGTGTCTAACTTTCATATTAGTAATTATCTTTCATATAAGTTGCAAAATTACATATGAATATAACTATTCAGTGGTGGTAGCCCCCGTTGTTAATGGAAGATTAGAGTTATTTACTATAGCTGTTTACGCGCTATAACCAAAAGGGTACATTATTGGTTAAGGCTGTAACAAAATTACAATATCCCGCAATGAGGAGATGCAATATGGCGGTTACTTCCACAGCTCAGGCTTGTGATTTAGTAATTTTTGGGGCTAAAGGGGATTTGGCTCGCCGGAAATTATTACCTTCCCTTTATCAGCTCGAGAAAGCGGGTTATATCCATCCTGAAACACGGATTATTGGTGTGGGTCGGGCTGATTGGGATAAAAAAGCTTATACCAAAGTTGTTGAAGAAGCTTTAAATACATTTTTGCCGGAAGAATTAGATCCAAAGTTATGGCAGACGTTGAGTGCACGTTTGGCGTTTTGTAACCTGGATGTGAACGAAAAGGAAGATTTCACCAGACTGAAAAAAATTCTTAAGCAAGATAACCGGCCTGCAATCCACTATTTTGCGATGCCACCAAGCACTTTTGGTGCTGTTTGCCACGGATTGGGTCTTGCGGGGTTGAATAAAGAGCCAAACCGAGTTGTGATGGAAAAGCCTCTGGGGACGGATCTTGAGTCATCCAAAGCCATTAATGATGAGGTTGCTAAATATTTCAATGAGTGTCAGGTTTATCGCATTGACCATTATCTGGGCAAGGAAACGGTATTAAACCTGTTAGCACTGCGTTTTGCCAATTCGTTGTTTGTCAATAACTGGGATCACCGGACAATTGATCATGTACAAATTACAGTAGCGGAAGAAGTCGGTATTGAAGGTCGTTGGGGTTATTTTGATCAAGCCGGGCAGATGCGCGATATGATTCAAAATCATCTGTTACAAATTCTAACTATGATTGCTATGTCCCCACCGGCAGATTTGACAACAGACCATATCCGTGATGAGAAAGTGAAAGTATTGCGTTCCCTGCGTCGTATTGATCGCACCAATGTGCGGGAGAAAACGGTACGCGGTCAGTACACCGCCGGTTTTGTACAAGGGAGTAAAGTTCCGGGTTATCTGGAAGAAGAGGGCGCGAATCAGTCTAGCAGGACAGAAACTTTTGTCTCTATCCGTGTCGATATTGATGACTGGCGTTGGGCCGGGGTGCCTTTCTATCTGAGAACCGGTAAACGATTGCCAACTAAATGTTCTGAAGTGGTAGTTTATTTTAAGAAACCAGCGTTGAATCTGTTTTCTGAATCTTATCAACAATTACCGCAAAACAAGCTGACTATTCGTTTGCAACCGGATGAAGGTATTGATATTGAAGTGCTGAATAAAGCACCGGGGCTTGAACATAAGCACCGTTTGCAAACCACCAAGCTGGATCTGAGTTTTTCTGAAACTTTCAATCATATTCCGTTAGCAGATGCTTATGAAAGGCTGCTGCTGGAAGCTATGCGTGGTATTCAGGCGTTATTCGTTCGTCGTGATGAAGTGGAGGAAGCCTGGAAGTGGGTTGATTCCATTATGGAGGCATGGGTGGCAGATAATGACGCTCCTAAGCCTTATCAGGCGGGAACATGGGGGCCAGTTGCTTCTGTTGCTATGATCACTCGTGATGGCCGTTCGTGGAATGAGTTTGAGTAACGGGCAATAAATGAGGAACGCATAACCCCAATAGATTTCAAGATGCATCGAGACGGCAAGGGAGCGCAGCCAACAAAGCAGCAACTTGAAAGATGAAGGGTATACCTTCATTGAGGCTCAAGCCGCGTTATAAGCGGCTTGGTCTTATCGGTTTATACTGATATCTGCGCTGTTTTTTTATTCATTTTGTGATGTTAGACGAGAAAAGAATAAAATTGAATAATTGCTTTCTATTATTCCATATGGTAGAAGTATCAAAGTAATCGACCCTATAACTTAACCGACACTATAACTATGAGGATTCTTAGTATATCGCACAGATTGTCGGTGCGATGAAAGAATAAAATACCATGAACAGCGCCAAAAGCGTCAAGTTTCAAAGTTCCACCCACGTACTTTTCCTTTCTGCCATTTTATCCAGTGAACATTACTGGTGCGGTGCATTGTAGCGTTTGACTCCTGTTAACCGGTTTTCAACCGGTGTTTCTGTTTCGTCAAAACATCAGGTTATTTATTTTTCATCTCATGCGTAGGTGGGATTAGATTATTTGTGACTTGTGTCTTGACGTGCATATTTGCGTGTTCAGGAGAAAGAAAATGATTTATTGGTTATTCCTTGCAATGGCAATTGTTACCGAAGTTATCGGTACCTTATCGATGAAACATGCCAGTGTTTCCGGTGGTGTAGCTGGCATGGCAGTTATGTACATCATGATCGCCACATCCTATATCTTGCTGGCAATGGCAGTGAAAAAAGTTGCATTGGGCGTTGCGTATGCTTTGTGGGAAGGTGTTGGCATTCTATTTATTACTGTTTTTAGTGTGATGTGGTTTGATGAATCACTGTCATTGATGAAAGTGGGCGGTTTGGCTCTGCTGGTGACAGGAATTATGCTGATTAAATCTGGCACTAAAAAAGCCACGGTCAAAAAATCAGCTGAGGCAATGAAACAGATGGCAAGTAAGGCTGTCAGTGCCGCAACCACCAAAAACAGTAAAATAAAGGAGGCATAACATGTTGCAACAATTTGAATGGTGGCATGCTGCGTTTCTGTTTCTTGCTGTAGTGTTAGAAATTTTAGCGAATATTTTACTAAAATTTTCTGATGGTTTCAGACGTCCTTGGATGGGCATTCTCTCACTTGTTGCTGTCCTTGGGGCTTTCAGTGCGCTTGCTCAGGCAGTGAAGGGAATTGAGCTTTCTATTGCTTATGCTTTGTGGGGGGCTTTCGGTATTATCGCAACAGTTGCAGCTGGTTGGATTATGTTTAATCAACGTTTGAATGGTAAAGGTTGGGGGGGAATTGCTTTATTGCTGTTGGGGATGGTGATGATCAAGATGGCTTAAGCCATAGTGTAACCCAATCTGGGGGAGTGTGATTTACAGCGATTGTTTTAATTTTTTAGCTTCTGATGCAGCTTATAATTATTTTTTCTCTGCTCAGATATTTTAATTAAATACTGTATGTCGCCTCCCTTTTTAATTTTAAAAATCAGGGCAAAGATATATATCTGCTGGTATACAACTATTTTGCATAATAGCCAGCAGATATAGATAAAATGACTTTTAGCAAGTAAAACATACATCTGGTGTATGACCATCTTTCGAACGACAGCCAGGGCACCAAGATTGAACGATATGGCGACCATCACCCATATCCCTCATGCCAAAGTCTTCATAGCGATAGAAAATGTGTTGACCAATTGAGACAGAACAAGATGGGCAACTTTTGTAGAGCTTGCCTTCTAGTTCTGCAACAATTGAATCATGAAAGGAACAATTACAACTTGAACAAACATCCATAGAATGCTCCATACCAAGTGATAAAAGTTATTAAAGGTTTAGGCCACGTTGATATTCACTATACCCGTCATCTTTCAAGTTGCTTCTTTGTTGGCTGCACTCACTCACCCCGGTCACATAGTTATCTATGCTCCCGGGGATTCGCTCCCTTGCCGTCGCGATGCATCTTGAAATCCATAGGGTATAAACAATGGCCAGGCACTTATGTGCTTATTAGAAAGTATGGATGACTCATAAGCATAATTCAATATTTGAAGTGTAAATATAGAAAATCCGTTTGGTGTATTAACTTTGTCAGATGAAATAAACTCTCTTTATTATAAACAGTAGTTGTGATTATTTTGTTTAAATTTATTATCAAAATCTTATTAGTTACTTAAACATGGCATAATTTAAAGTTATTTTAAAAAAGGGCCATTGTTAAAGTCGATGTTTTGGTCTGAGAGATTGATTTATAGTAAGTTTTGGTATCAAATTTTTGTCAGCTATTGTCTGCAAAGCTGGAAATATATCTGAAACAGTAAAATATATACCCAATGGATTTCAAGATGCATCGCGACGGCAAGGGAGCGAATCCCCGGGAGCATAGATAACTATGTCCATAGATAACTATGTCATAGAGAACTCTGTGACCGGGGGGAGTGAGTGCAGCCAACAAAAAGGCAACTTGAAAGATAACGGGATAACTACGGGTAGTAAAGAATATCCCGAGATTAATATTAAATTCCCGCGATAATTTTTATTTCGACTTTATATTTGGGGTTCATCAGTTTGGCTTCAATTGTGCAGCGCACGGGCGCACTTCCTGCGACAACCCATGCATCCCAGACGGTGTTCATACCGGCAAAGTCTTCTGTATTAGCCAGAAAAATAGTGGCATCGATAATTTTACTTTTATCAGAACCAAGGCGCTGTAACATGATATCAATAGCGGCCAGTGTATCAGCCATCTGCTCCGTAATATCACCATCCAGTTTTTCTGGGACACTGGTGTAATAAATGGTTTTGTTGTGGATTACTGCTTCGGACCAGCGATCTTGTGGATCAATACGTTCAATTTTCATGGATACCTCTTTAAGTTAACGACTATATCTGCCGGATTTTGGGTGGTGATCAGGGAATAGTATTGGCATAATCTCCATCCATTCTATTAAAAGAGACGGTCTGTGTCAGACGATTTTGCGAAAAACGGTACGCTTGCTAAAGCAATAAAAGGTTTTAAACCCCGTGATGCTCAACGAGAAATGGCTGTTGCTATTAAGTGTGCAATTAAAAACCATCAACAATTGGTGGTAGAGGCGGGCACAGGAACGGGTAAGACATTTGCTTATCTGGTGCCTGCATTGCGTTCTGGGCAAAAAGTGATTATTTCTACTGGTTCCAAAGCATTACAGGATCAGCTTTATAATCGTGACTTGCCGACTGTTGCTGAGGCAATTAATTTCTCTGGTAAACTGGCACTGTTAAAAGGCCGTTCAAATTATCTTTGCCTGGAACGACTGGAACAGAATTCTTTTAGCGGAGGGCAACTGGAAGCGGAAGTTCTGTCAGATATGGTTCGACTGAAAAGCTGGTCTTCGCAAACGGAAGAGGGGGATATCAGCACTTGCCATCAGATAGCGGAAGATAGCCAGGTTTGGCCGTTGGTAACCAGTACTAATGATAATTGCCTTGGCAGTGATTGTCCGAGTTATCAGGAATGCTTTGTTTTGAAAGCTCGTCGTCGGGCAATGGATGCGGATGTGATCGTTGTCAACCATCATCTGTTTATGGCGGATATGGTGGTGAAAGAAACTGGATTCGGTGAGTTGATCCCACAAGCGGAAGTCAAGATATTTGATGAGGCACATCAAATTCCCGATATCGCTAGTCAATATTTTGGTCAGCAATTAAGCAGTCGCCAGCTAATGGATCTATCCAGAGATATTATTATGGCGTACCGCACGGAAGTACGGGATCAAGCTCAGTTACAAAAGAGCGCAGATCGCCTAAGTCAGAGTACACAGGATTTCCGGCTGGCGTTGGGCGAGAATGGTTATCGTGGCAATTTGCGAGAGTTATTGCAAAATACGCATGTGCAACGGGCACTCGTATTGCTTGATGATGCACTTGAGCTTTGTTATGACGTGATGAAATTATCTTTAGGGCGTTCAGTTATGCTGGATGCTGCATTTGAAAGAGCGACAGTTTATCGTAATCGCCTTAAGCGTTTGAAAGAGGTGACCATCCCCGGTTACAGTTATTGGTTTGAAAGTTATGGTCGCCATTTTCTTCTAGCGTTGACACCTTTGTCAGTTTCCGACAAATTCAGTGAAATTATTAATGAACAATCCAGCTGTTGGGTTTTTACGTCAGCCACATTATCTGTTAACGAACAGCTTTCACATTTCACCGAACGGCTTGGGCTAAAACAAGCAAAGACCTTATTGTTGCCAAGTCCATTTGATTATCAGAGTCAGACACTACTTTGTGTTCCTCGGCATTTGCCGTCACCTAATCAGGCGGGTGGTGCAAAATGGTTGGCGAAGATGCTTAAGCCGCTGATTGAAACTAATAAAGGTCGTTGTTTCTTTTTATGCACTTCACACCAGATGATGCGCAGTTTGGCTGAAGAGTTCCGTGCCAGCATGACATTGCCGATTTTAGTTCAGGGCGAAACGAGTAAAAGTCAGCTACTTTCGCAGTTTATTTCTGCCGGCAATGCGTTATTAGTGGCAACCAGCAGTTTTTGGGAAGGTGTAGATGTGCGGGGTGATGCGCTTTCTTGTGTCATTATCGATAAGTTGCCATTTACGGCGCCAGATGATCCATTATTAAAAGCGCGTATTGAAGATTGTCAGCTAAAAGGTGGTGATGCATTTAATGAAGTTCAGCTGCCAGATGCGGTTATCAGCCTGAAACAAGGTGTCGGGCGGCTTATTCGTGATGTCGATGATTATGGTGTGGTCGTGATTTGTGATAACCGACTGGTGATGCGTCCTTATGGCGAAGTGTTTCTTAACAGTTTACCCCCTTCGCCACGAACTCGTGATTTGACAAAAGCCATTGCTTTCCTTGAGGCTCGGCAATCTTCTTGAATCAAAGAGGAAAAAGATAGGTTAATTGAAAAGGGGCATTTTTCAGAGGTGATTAAATGTGGTTAAAAAGTATCGTAGTGAGGCATTTGCTGCAATTCACGAAACGATGGAAGCATTGAGTGAAATAGGGGGTGTCAATAAGCAAATTATGCGTGAGTTTGATGCCGCCTGTTTGACCCCCATAGAATCATTATCTCCAGAGGAAATACGTTTTCTTCGTGAGCGGGAACATTTGTCACAACCTGTTTTTGCCCGGTATTTAAATGTGAGTAAAAATCTTATATCGGATTGGGAGCGAGGGACAAAAAAAACAGAGGGCCGGCTCTTGGTTGCTTACGATAGTTAAGAAGAATGGTATTCAGGCCATTGCGTAACGTAATTAAGAATGTTCCATGTTGTGAAAGTAGTAAATAGCCGGCTTATGGCCGTCTGCTGGGTAAAATAGACAAAGTTATGATAAGATAGCGCCTTATTTCGAATTATATATTACTTGCCGAGGTTAAGGCATGTCCACACGAATTCTGGCTATTGATACTGCAACGGAAGCCTGTTCAGTTGCTCTTTGGAATAATGGTGCCGTTTTGGCACAGTTTGAAATTTCTCCACGTGAACACACACAACGTATTTTACCTATGGTCCAATCTGTTCTGGCAGAAGCGGGTGTCAGTTTACAGCAACTTGATGCCCTAGCTTTTGGTCGTGGACCGGGTAGTTTTACTGGTGTGCGTATTGGTGTTGGTATTGCTCAGGGGTTGGCTCTGGGAGCTGAATTGCCGGTAATTGGTGTTTCAACGCTCAATACAATGGCACAAGGTGTTTTTCGTCTGACAGGATCAACCCAAGTATTAACGGCTATTGATGCCCGGATGGGGGAAATTTACTGGGGGCAATATGTTCGTAATCAGAGAGGTGAATGGCAGGGTAATGAAACAGAAGCCGTGCTGAAACCGGAGCGGGTACAGGAGATTATGGCTTCATTGAATGGAGATTGGGTGATTGCTGGTACTGGCTGGCAGGCTTATCCTCAATTGGTGACAAGTCATTTAACGCTAACTGATAGTGATATCACATTACCTCATGCTGAAGATATGTTACCCCTGGCTGTGCAGATGTGGCGGAACGGTGAGATAACGGCCGTAGAACACGCTGAACCGGTATACTTACGTAATGAAGTTACTTGGAAAAAATTACCGGGCCGTTAAGCATCGATTGATGAAACTTGTAGTAAAACAAAGCATCAAATAAATAGAGTTATTTTGATCGTATTATTGGATCAATTTTCAGGAGAAGGTGGTTATGTTAAAAGTAATAAACTGCCGAATGAGTATTCAAGCACTAGTCGTATTAGCTGTTGTCATGCTCACAGGTTGTATCTCTGTTCCTGATTCAGTAAAAGGAACGTCGCCATCACCAGTTCAAGATCTGCTTTCTGTTAAGAATGCACCTGAGTTGTTTATCGGTCAGGAAGGGAGGTTTGGTGGTAAGGTACTTGATGTGGTGAATGAAAATCATCGTACCCGTCTGGAGATATCGTCATTGCCATTAGCATCAGATGCCAGTCCAGAACTGCATGAGCCTTCTTTCGGTCGTGTCTATGCTTATGTTAATAACTTTCTTGAGCCTGATGATTTTAAAGGAAATTACGTCACTGTTGTTGGCCCGATAATGGGGTTGGAGAAGGGTAAAATTGGTCATGCGGATCACGCCTATGTTGTGATTAATGCAACGGGCTATCAACGTTGGAAGACTGTTCAGCGGGTATTGGTGCCTTATAATTCTGGGGCCTGGAATTATTATGGTTATCCATATTATTCAGGTTGGGGATGGAATTGGTATTATCCCGATCCAGCGTCTGTTGAGACTATTTTGACCCGGTGAGCTAATTTCAATACCGGGAACTGTTAATAAGCAGTTTATGGGTGCCGTAATCTAATTTTGTTGGAACCGCCGCATTTATGTGGCGGTTATTTATGTGTGCGCCGGGCATGGCGCGTAGCGCCGTGACAGGCGCTGTTCTTTAGCTGTGGTGGCCAAAGAGCGACTAAGAGGTGAAAGTCCTCCACACACCCGGTGAGGGGAAGTGTTAGCTGAACGGCAAGG
>NZ_RCWA01000034.1 GCF_018448905.1 Photorhabdus heterorhabditis
AGTCGCTGGGCTTTCCGTTTCTTTGACACAGCATCCTGCCTGTCTTTCCTCGCCTGTTCACTCTGCGCATAATGCGCCTTATCCGCGTCACGGTTAGGGGCGGCAAGAAAAAACGGCGTACTGAGTAGCCTTCCATTGGCGTAGCGTTCGATACGCCAGGCAGTCAGCCAGTCCATCTGGTTTTTCATGGCCTGCTCCAGCGCCACAGTTGACCGTACCGGCTCAAAACGGGCAGCCTCTTCGGCGGACAGCGGTTGTTCCGGCATATCAAGTCCCAAAGTGACTTTGCGCCAGGCGTTGAAGCGGTTGATGAGTTGTGAGCTAATCAGAAACTCATCAATTACATCAAGTGGCATTTTACGCCAAATATTACTGGATAAATCTGTAGGCACAGCATCTTCTGGTACTTTTAAAGGTGCACCAGAATCAAACGCCGCGGCATACATTTCATGCAAAGCAATCTGGGATAAAAGGAGGCTATCGTTTTCCCCTCTCGCCTTACCCTGATCTCCCGGCGGATACCCACCCCCCAAATCAGAATGCACCCCGGGATAAATCACCTCGGTGCTACCGGTCGGGTAGGTCCCGTCGGAACGGCGAATCGAATCCATCGGGAAACTCAGCCGCTGTTCATGGGTCGAGACCAGATGCACACAGCGTTTCACCAACCCGCCGTAAATCTCCTCCGATGGCAGCTCCTGCGTGCCGTCGGCCCAGGCCATATGCCCCTCAACGACAGGAACCATATGGCTCACTCCAACCGACGCCACCGTGTCAAACAGCCCGAGAAACTCCACACTGATGGGCAGGTTACAATCCGGGTCGGTTTCGTTTTTCGCTTGCAGACACGGTGATGGCTTCAGGTCATCCCCTTTCGGAGGCGGCAACAATTCAGCCAGCCAGTTGACAAAAGCCCGGGCCTCTGCTGCCCCACGGGAAAAACCATACACATACAACTTCATCCCCAGCAATTTGGATTTGCCCCGACCGGGCTGGCTGCGGGCTACTTTTAGCTCACGTTTTAAACGGGCAAACTGCTTATAAAACTCGCTATAACGGTTATGCGCCCCTCCCAGGCCCAGTGTGTGCCAGGTGGTGGACATCGACTCAAGGGATTTTTGACTTTCACTGTTGGTCATCTGTTTTTGTGTCAGGCTAAAGCCAAGGACATCAATCAACCGCAGCAACGCCCAGTTGATCCGGTCCTCACCCCGGTCAGCAAAAGCCAGCCCCCACGTGCTGTAATCCAGCTCATTAATTTCCGGGAAGGGGGTACCCACACCGGGAATATAATACTTAAAGTACTTTCCCCCGGTGCTTTCGACATCATCCAGTAACGGCTTACCTGCCGCCCCACCCGCATAACCGGCCCCAATCGTCGCCTGAAACAGCCGAACGATATTAGTCGGATGGTGAGGAACAGCCTGATAAAGGTCGTTATACAAATTATTACCAGTACCATCAAAAAACAGGCTGACATGCAACGTTTTACAGCAAGGCGGTATCACCCGGCGCTCTGCCGCCAGACACAATTCCTGATGGTAAGCCCTTTCATCACTGGTCTGACGGTGACAATTTTGCCCGACCAGATAGCGTTTAGACGGCAACCGCCCATCGACGGGAAAAGGGGCTGGCAACCAGACCGCATCGTTATGATTTATTTCGGACATACTGTCGGCTCCTTCATTTCTAACGGTTCTTTAATCGGGTAGTTTGGGCTACCGTAGGCGTAACAAGAGGTCGTGACTTTAATCTGATCACAGGGCAAGAAATGCACCGTAATCCCGCAGGTATCTCCCCCATTCTGATAATAAGGCACCGGCACTACCCGGCTATGCTGGCGATTATTAGCTCGTAATTTATTACGCCAAGCTAAATATTTTTCTTCATCAGCAAAACCGGGAAAACCCTTTGTTGATGCTTCACCGGCCTCCCAATCTACCCGGACCGTCATCCCCGGTTTCCATTTCGCTGGCACGCTATAGCAACAACCACCGCCACCGCCCTGATACGGTCCGATAATATCGATACCCGGCGTATCATCCACACTGAACCGGTTAATCGCCCACTTGGTATGGTTAATCGCGATAATCACGCCAGCCTGCGCCGGAAACTGACTACACGCCGCCAGTAACAGGCATAAAACCGCCCATTTAAACCGGTGTTTTTTCATCTTTCTCTCCTTCAATAAGGCATAATCTGGCTTTGAGATGCCTGTCGGCATTATTTCGGACATACTTTTGGCTCCTTCATTTTCAACGGTTCTTTAATCGGGTAGTTTGGGCTACCGTAGGCGTCACAAGAGGTCGTGACTTTAATCTGATCACAGGGCAAGAAATGCACTGTAATCCCGCAGGTATCTCCCCCATTCTGATAATAAGGCACTGGTACTACCTGACTATGCTGGCGGTTCTGAGCATCGATTTTTTCCCTCCATGCCAAATATTTCTCCCTATTTGCATATCCGGGAAAATCGTCGGAGAAAGCCACCCCGGTTTCCCAATCCACCTTGACCGTCATCCCCGGTTTCCATTTCTCCGGAGCCCGATAGCAACAGCCACCGCCACCGCCCTGATATGGCCCGATACTATCGATACCGGGATTATCATCCACACTGAACCGGTTAATCGCCCACTTGGTATGGTTAATCGCGATAATCACGCCGGCCTGCGCCGGAAACTGGCTACACGCCGCCAGTAACAGGCATAAAACCGACCATTTAACTCGGTGTTTTTTCATCTTTCTCTCCTTTAATAAGGCATAATCTGGCTTTGAGATGCCTGTAAGCATTATAGAAATGCACCGTAATCCCACAGGTATCTCCTCCATTCTGATATTTCCCGATTTTTACTCTTTCGCCTTCGGCATCTGAGAAACCAAAGACAGATTGACGTCAATCCCTTCGACCTGAAAGTGTGGCACCGCATACAGCCTGACCCGGAAGAATCCCGGGTTGTCGTCAATATCCTCAACGATCACTCGCGCTTCACGCAGTGGATGCGAAGCTTGCAGATCGTCAGACGGATCGGTCATCTCCGTCACCAGCGTGTTGATCCAGTTGTTCAGCTCAATTTCAAGCAGACGCCGATCTTTGGTGGTGCCGATGTTTTCCCGTTGGATCAATTTCAGGTAATGGGCAATGCGGGACAGCAGGAAGATATACGGCAGACGCGCATTAATCCGGCTGTTAGCCGTGGCTTCGCCGGTGTCATATACCGTTGGTTTCTGCGTCGAGTTAGCGGAGAAGAAGCAAGCGTAATCGCGGTTTTTGTAGTAAGAGAGCGGGATAAATCCCAAATTGGCAAATTCAAACTCGCGGGTTTCCGGGATCATGACTTCTGAGGGAATTTTTGCCTGATTACCCATTCCCAAATCGTAGAAATGGATCGGCAAATCAGTCACCGCCCCACCCGCTTGTGGCCCGCGGATCTGCACACACCAACCATTTTTCACAAAGCTTTTCACCATGTTGGCCGCAAACGCAAAAGCCGCATTAGTCCACAAGTATTTACTGTGATCCGGACCTTTAACCTGCTCAATATAATTAAACGTTCGCACCGGCACGGTATCCGGGCCATACGGCAAACGTCCTAACACCCTCGGCAATGTCAGGCCGATATAGCGGGCATCGTCGCTGTCACGGAAGGATTTCCACTTGATATATTCAGCGCGGTCAAAGTAGTTACCAATGTCTTTAATTGACGCGACTTCTTCCATGGTTTCCTTACCGAAAAAAGCCGGGCTAGCAGCAGCGATAAAGGGCATATGCGCCGCTGCCGCCACTTTAGCGATATTGCGCAACAGGGCAATATCCTGCGATCCGGCACCAAATTCATAGTTGGCAATCACCGATCCAATGGGTTCACCGCCCGGCGTATCATATTCCTGAATGTAGGTATGGCGATAAAAACCGCTTTGCACAATTTCTGGGGCATCGTCAAAATCCTGCTGCAAATCATCCTTCGACACATCCAGCACTTCAATTCTGACGTTCTGACGGAAATCCGTCCGGTCAACCAGAAATTCCAGGCTCCGCCAAACCGATTCCACCTGCTGGAATGCCGGGTGGTGCATGACCACATCCAGTTGGCGACTGATTTGGCGGTCCAGCTCACCGATATGATGATCCAGCAAAGCTTTATCCAGTCGCTTAACTGTTTGCGCCGATTCTTTCAGCAACGTAAGAAAAACACTAACCGCCGCCGTCACTCTCTCATCAACCGTCACATCAGCCAACGCATCGTTGTTCTGAAAAAGATCGAAATCATTCAACCGTTCGATCGGCTGTAAATTAATTTTCTTAAATAAAGATGGGTAGACGCCGCCTTCGCTGTAGGTCGTAGTTTCCGTAGCAGAAGCGGCTTGTTCTTGTGAAGTCATTAACATCTCCTGAATCAAATTTCATGAAAAGAAAATAGTGTGATAATCAATCTTCTTGCGCGGCCAGTGCAGCCAGTTCCACGCGCAGTTCATCACTCAGTTGGTCATCCCGGAGAATATGTTCCAGCTCGCGGCGAAACGTGACATTGTCAAGTAGGTTGGATTTCAGGTCGCGCAATAGATTGCGCATGGAAAGTAGCGCTCGTAGTTGCGGAATTTGCCGGGCGACTTGCTCAGGCTCAAAGTCTTTTATTTGCCGGAAAGTGAGATTAATATTCATTTCATTTCCGTCTTCAGCAAGGGTATTTTCAACTGTCAAATTAACGGCAGGGCTAAATTCAGTGAGTACACTGTCAAAATTATTTTTATTGATATTAACTTTTTCTCTTTCCAAGAGCGGTCGCTGTTCCTGTCCGTTGCTGTAATCGCCCATTACCAATAATTTCAGCGGCAGCTCAACTTTTTTCTGCGCCCCACCAGTATGTAGATCCAATTTAATATTAATACGCGCTTTAGGAACTTCATTTTGAAAACTCGCAGCCATTGATGGCTCCTCCATAAAAAGTAAATAAAGGGATAATTTTCATGTCATGACTAATTTCAGCAAGAGCTCGCTGAATCAAATATTTCCGAATAGGCAGTTAACAGACGCTGCAAATTAGAGGTGACGAATAATGACATCTTAATTAACGAATCCACTAAAAAAATCGACCAACATGAAATAACCATAGCTTCACCGCCACCTTAAAGCAAAGCAGCAGTAGAAAGCATCTGCCAAAGATTAAAATTTAGCTTACAGGAGATGATAAATGGACAAACTTCAACAAAAGACAAACAAAACACAATTAAATAAAAATAAATGAAAATAAAATACAGATAGTTTTTAATGACATTTTGCAACTAATTATAAAATATAAGTTTTCACCCTGTTTTGTAAAAATAAGTAAAAATAAACAATAGTACGTAATAAATATCTGACAATCATCATTGTCATTCTGCCGTCTTATTTTATGACATGCTTTAAATGATATTGATTATTAATTACATTATTGTTTGCATATAAAAATCCACACCAACAAACATTACTGATACAAAAATCTGATTTTACCAATAAATAATTAAATATATACCCAATAGATTTCAATTTGCAGCACGGCGGCAAGAGAACACAGCCAACAAAGCAGCAACTTGAAAGATAACAGGTATATGCAATTAACGCGCAGAAACCAGACCGTATATATGGCACCCAAGGGATAATTCTTTCGGTCCAAACTAAAATTCGCTTAAAAGCTTCTTATTATAGATAACTATAACTTAGTGAATAGATAATAAACCGGATAAATTATTTCTGCGCGTATCAGAATTTTAACAACTTAACCGTCCACTCAAATAAGAGCCTACCTGACCGTCAGTAATCTAAGCCATAAGCAAGGAAATTAAAATATTGAACAACACGCGGAGAAATATTTTCATCTCAGCAAATGTATCTAGTAGAAATATATTTAATACCTAATCATTTCATACTATATCATTTTCAGATCAATATTATTACCATTAAGTTCTAAAATCAGTGTCTTATTACCGCCCCCCCGATTATTACCAGGAATTTCTAATGCGTTGTCATAATTGAAATTTTTATTTATGGAATACTTAATCGCATTTACATTTGGTGGATTCCAATAATCCTGAAATATCCAAATGTCAATTTCTAATTCAGATTTTAATTCTCTTCCGGTGTAAATATGAATAGCTTTATTAAGTTCATATTTATCACTTATCCATGGGGCCCACAAATCGCCACTCCATTCAGACATCCTATCTACAGTAAATCGTTTTCTGGAAATATATCCATGCTCAATTATAGCCTTACAAGGTGTTTTATTATGAATGAATTTAATATTTGTCACCCCTGCGATAATATTAACAGCGGGTTTATTCTTAATGCTAATTAATTTTTCTGCCATCTTATCCACCCATATAATTTAATGAACCCAATAGTAATCATGATTAAACTTTATAATAATTTCATCCAGTAACATTATACTCTCAATAACATTTACCCTTTATTAATCACGTTTATTATGCTGTGTCAATGATTAGCCTTAATTTTAAATATAGCTCAAAATCTACATTTTACCATTAAGGCTAGATCACACATATATTAACTGTTGCCGTGAGAATTATTTATTAAATTCTTAGTATCTCGGTTTAACACCTGAGCTAATTTTCTTACATATACAGGCAATATTAGGGCGCTAACCATAGACAATATGAAAATAGGTTGTACGCTTTCAGCCGTAATCTCTTTACCGTTTAAAAAGATGGAAGAAAAGAAAAACACGACACCGGCACCTAAGTTGGATAATGCCATCTGAAGGGCGCCGAAACCTGCCCGGTTTTCAGGCGTTGAAGCATAAGAGGCAATCACATTTGCCGCCATAACCTGTACATAAGTAGCGAACATAAAAAGTGAGAAGAAAACATATCCATCTATTTTTCCCGTCAATCCCAGAAAAATATTAACAATAAATAAAGTCGCCGCTGCGAGGATAATTTTCTGAGGAGGATATCTATCGCAAAGTTTTCCTGTTAAATAAGTTCCAAACCATGACGCGATACCCCCGAAAAAGAATACTAGTGAAACATGTTTTTCCGGGATATAAAACACATTTGTTAATAACGGAGCAAGTATCGGAATAAGCATAAAGGGGCTAAAGTTACTAACACCACTTGCCATCCCAGCCAATGTTATTTTTTTGGTCAGCACTATTTTATTCTTATTATATTGTACTTTCTCTGCACCTGGGATTAAGAAGAGAATCAGAGGCAAACTCACTATGCATAAAATAACGATAAATAAAAAAGATACTTTCCAGTTAAAGCTCTCGGCCAAATATAAGCACAACGGTATACCTAAAATGCTAACAAATGAAAAAGATGAAAACGCAATTCCCAGCACTTTTCCCCGCATACTTTCCGGTGAATTATTAAGTAAGATCCCAATTCCTACCCCCAATGTCACTCCACCAAACAGACCCGCAATTGTACGTAGCAGAATAAGTTGATATGGCTCTGAAGAGAAAATCGTCAGGAATGTAATCAGGCCGAGAAACAGAGTATTTAAAATGAGTACCTTTCTTTTATTAAAGCGATCGATAAAAAAATAAGAGGCCAGACCAGAAAATACGGAGGAGAAAACATAAGTACCGGCAATAACCCCCGCCATAGTCACGGGCATGTGAAAATCACTAGACATATAAACAAAAAGCGGAGTTACCATCATGTATTCTAGTGCATTAATAAATTGTACTAATGCAATAACCATTGCAATAACAACTATCTGATTATTTCCAATTAACTTTGACATTATGAGTTCAAATTCCTGTTGGTATAAATTTCATTGATAAGATAAACCAATTTACATCACACACCAATTAAAAAAGCGCCATGTATCATCGTAGTGAGCGCCCGACATAACTAAACGACTGCGGTTGCCAAACCGAAATTAATTTCAGATACCTATTATTCATTGTTAGAAGCAATCTGGAGGTAATGGCAACAAGGAGTCAGCCTCGCTGAAAAACGAGATGAATAAGCAGTAAAAAAGCAGTGTGACGAGAACGATTTATCTGGAACTTTTGCATTGTCACGGTCACTTAATACGGTATATTTATCATAAAATAGACTACATGCTGAATAAATAATGCTCATTCTGAAAGCTTACAAATTCCGGCTGGAACCAACTGAACAGCAAGCGCAGCGTTTACGCCCGTGCTGTGGCTGGGCTTGCTTCATCTGGAATGTTAGGCTGGCAGAAACAAAGCGCCTGCTTGATTTAGGTCAAAAGTTGCCGTCAGCCTTCGAGTTAAACCGGAAGCTGATCCACGGGAAGAAAGCGCCTGAAACGGCCTTTTTGTCCAAAGCCTACACAAACAACCTTCAGCAAAAATTTAAAGATCTTCATGACGCATGGATGCGTTATTTTGATAAGACACTCTCCACCAGGGTCCCGGTATTTAAGAAGAAAAGTGATAACCGCAATTCAATCGGGTTCGTCAACTTTGAGAAATATTGCCAGCTTGAGCACCGTCACGTGAAAATCCCCGCCAGCCTTTCGTGGGTTAAATGCCCACAATCACAATCCATCGACGGGAAAATAAAAAACGCCATGCTCAGCCAGTCGTCCAGCCACGGGTTATATATCTTTTCAAGTTGAAATTAATATAGCCGCGCCAATTCACCCTTTAGCGTTAATAATGAGGTGGGATGTAGGTGTGGCAAAACTCGCTCTGAATAAACAAATAACATGACTTGATTTCATCAAAAAATGACCTTGCAGGAGAGATAACAATGAATAACCATTATGATGTTTTGATTATTGGCGCCGGTGTTGCCGGCATTGGTGTAGCATGTCATTTAACCAAGAAATGTCCTGATAAGCAGTTTATTATCCTAGAGCGTCGCCATACGATGGGCGGTACTTGGGACTTATTTCGCTATCCAGGCATTCGCTCAGATACAGATATGATGAGCTATGGCTATAAATTCCGTCCCTGGACAGATACCAGTGTTTTTGCCGATGGACCTTCAATTAAAAGTTATATCAATGCAACGGCAAAAGAATATGAAGTTGATAAGAAAATACAGTTTGGGCTAAAAATCACTCATACTGACTGGTCAAATGCGACTCGCCAGTGGACCATTATCGCGATTGACGAAATCAGTGGGGAAACCCGGCAATTTACCTGTCATTTTCTCGTCGCTGCAACAGGTTATTACAACTATGATGAACCTTATTTACCTAAATTTCCCGGCATCGAAGATTTTAAAGGCCCGGTAATTCATCCTCAACACTGGCCTGAAGGATTAAATTACAAAGGAAAGCGGGTTGTTGTGATTGGTAGCGGCGCAACAGCAGTGACTTTACTTCCTGCAATGGCAAATGAGACTGAACATATTACGATGTTACAACGCTCCCCTAGTTATTTTCTTTCAATACCTGGAAGGGATAAGATAGCAGAGTTCTGCAAAGGTATTATTCCGCAGCGCTGGATTTACACATTGAGTAGAAATCGCAATCTCTTTCTACAGCGCTTACTTTATAAGATGAGTCGATATTTCCCTAACTTATTAAAATCGTTTTTACTGGCATCCGCTCGTAAGCGTGTCGGCCCAAATTTTGACATGAAGCACCTTACTCCAAAGTACATGCCATGGGATGAACGGCTGTGTTTTATTCCCAGCAGTAACCTATTTAAAGTACTGAAAGAAGGTAAAGCGTCTATCGTTACTGACCATATTGAACGCCTAACTGAAAACGGTATCCAATTACAATCCGGCAAGGAATTACCCGCAGATATTATAGTTACAGCAACTGGACTGAAATTACATTTTATTGGTGGAATTGAACTCTCAATTGATGGGCAAAAACAGCAAGGTCATAGTCGAATGCTCTATAAGGGGACGTTGATACAAGATATCCCTAATTTTGCCTGTGTGTTTGGTTATATCAATAACGCCTGGACGTTGAAAGTTGATCTATCTGCGGAATACATCTGCCGTTTATTAAACGAGATGGACCGCCGCAGTGCTACGGTTGTGACACCCTATGCGCAACCGGGTGAAATGCTGGAGGACGAAAATATTTTTAGTGCCTTGCAATCTGGTTATGTAAAACGAGCAAAGGATGCTCTTCCTCGTCAAGGACGCAGTGCAACCTGGCAAGTTCCGCATGATTTCAATAAAGATAAACAGGTTTTGGGGCAGCCTGTCGATGATGCTGCGTTGAAATGGACATAACCACAAGAAATCAAAAAATCAGGGGTTATATCCCGTCATTATTGCCAGCCCGTTATTATAAACGGGCTGCTTTCACTTATCCCAGTCACATCGTTATTTATGCTCCTGAGGATGCGTTCTCTTGCCGCCGCGCTGCAACTTGAAATCTATTGGGTATAGCTCGTTATTGCCCATTTCTTTGACAACCAAGAAAAAATCAGCCCAGATATCACACCAAAGATATGCCCTTCCGTTGAAATATCTTCTTGCCACGGTAATAAGCCAAACACGATCCCACCGTAGTACACAAACACCAGAATCGCAAAGAAGAAATCTTTCGCTCTTCTCAGGAAAAAGGCATTAGCCAGCAGTAATCCCCATAGACCAAAAACCCAACCACTGGCACCAATATGAATAGCCGTGCGCCCAAATAACCAAACTAATGTTCCTTCCATAAAGATAATAAACAAACTGGCTAGCACATAATAACGAATGGAGTGCGCCATAAGTAAGGCACTCAATACTAATAATACGGGGAGATTGCTGAATAAGTGCCCCCAGTTACCATGCAGGAATGGAGAGAGTGGAATACCAATTAACCCTTGGGCGTATCGGGGAAGGATACCGAAATTACTTAGAGTGCCACCGGTTAAAGTATCAAACAATTGGATTATGATCAGTGTTGCTGCTAATCCTATTAGGATACGAAAGCGTTTTTTTAGCTCTGTTTTCACTGTGTTGTTGCCTTATCATTTATTGGAAATCAAAACGAATCCCAGTCTCAAAAAGGTATTATAATCAGAGTTGGCATTATCACCACCGTTTGTAATTTAACAATTTTGATATGAGAGCGAAACTTTATTTTAAAGCAATCAATTCAACTTAATAAATCAAGTAAATAAAGCGGAAATTAATCACTTTTTCACTCCACCCTAGGATTACAAAAAAGAGATATTATCCTTCATCAAAATAATAACAGAAAAAAACCACCAATCAAATATACTTTTAAATATCATTTAATTACCAATCAGAAAAATAAAAACATAAAATAACATTTTCAACCTTATTTAATTAATATACACTTCCACCTTACCATATATTAACTTACCCACAAAAAGATTACGTCATTAAATCCATCAAAGATTTACCAATATATAACGTTGATCCTGACCCACAAGTGGCATTAATTTAAATAATGAAAATCACCCTTTAGCATCAATTAGGCAAGCAATATGACAGAATTAAAATAAAACATTCTTAATATCATACTTACCTTATTTTAGCTAAAACATAAAACTTGAATAATATATACCCAATGGATTTCAAGATGCATCAAGACGGCAAGGGAAGCGAATCCCTAGGAGCATAGATAACTACTCTATGACTAGTCCAGCCAACAAAGAGGCAACTTGAAAGATAACGGGTATATTAAGACCTTATTAACATAAAGGATATAGCAATGAATACCAATACCTACTTATTTCTTAATTCAGAAAACATTAAATATCATGATGATACACAAATAAATAAAGGGGACACTCCCCAACCTATTAGTAGAAATTGGCCTAACCTTCCTGTCGAGTTTCAACGACATATTGACGATGTGGTCAATTTGAATGGTTATTTATACTTCTTTAAAGGACCTCAATATCTTAAATTCGATATCGCAAAAGCACAGGTCAGTGAAGGACCAAAACAGATTATAGAAGGCTGGCCCGGATTGAGAGGCACCGAATTTGAAAATGGGATAGATGCCGCTACAGAATGGATTGATACAAAACAAGATGTTGTTTGTTTCTTTAAAGGCCACGATTGTATTGATTATACTGTCAGTTCACACACGATTAGTAAGAAAACTATTTCAGACAGATGGGGAACTACCGGCGATTACGCAGGATTCAGTGCAAATCTGGATGCCGTTGTTTTATGGAAAAACATTGCTGGTTCTCTTATCTACTTATTCAAAGACAATTATTATATCCGATATAATACAAACTCAAATACTATTGATGTCGGACCTATATCCATCCAAACTTATTGGCATGGCGTCACTTTCCACAAAATTCAAGCAGCAGTGTCAGTCGATGCCGATTTATTAGGCAGTAGCAATAATGGAAGCTGTGGCGGAACATGTGGCAATAGTGATACGGGTAAATATTGCCTCCAGTTACCTCCCAGTATTAGATTTAGCCTGACAGCCTATTCTAATACCGATATTCATCAGCAAACAATAAAAGTGTATATTGACGATCGTCTGGTAGATACATTAGCCAGCAAGGGAATAGATAATCTAATAGGAACTAAAATCTATAAGTCAGGTACAGGCAAAGTCTGTTTTGAAATTACAGGGAATCGCAAACCAAGCAAATTGCGTTATTTCGATAACACCCTTGATGGAAAACCAGGAACAGCGATTATTGGGGTTGAAAATGGCATCAATAATAATTACAACGACACCGTGTTAATGTTAAATTGGCCGTTAGTGAAGATTAAAGATTAAAGATTCCTGAGTAAATCCCGCTACCAACAGCGATAACACTTATCAATAAAAAAGCGGCATAATGCCGCTTTTTTACACGACAGCATCGTCAATTTAATATATTTCTAATATGTTATTATATAAACATCAAAAATACATTAAACAAAAATATAAAATCGTGTTTTCAATCTCATTTTCTTCATATAAATCTTATCACTTAGTATATATTTATATTTTTGCAAAAAAACAACACCATTAAATCAATAAACAACTTATCAATATATAACATTGCCACAATCTACTTTCTCCACTAAATTCCATTACGCAAATTTTTCTGTTTCGAAAAATAATATTCTTACCGTGCTTTATCTGTAATCAGCAATTTTAACAATTACGGAAAATCAGTAGTAAACTTAAAAACAATAAAGGATATATATTAATGAATTCGCAAGTCTATTTATTCCTTAATGCCGATAACACTAGATATAGTGAGATATTAAAAAAGCCAGACATAAACTATCCCCAGCCTATTAGTAACGATTGGCCTAATCTCCCTGTCGAGTTCCAAAGACATATTGACGATGTCATTAATTTAGAGGGTTATTTATATTTTTTTAAAGGCTCGAAATATCTTAAATTCGATATCGAAAAAGCCAAGGTGACGGATGGACCGAAATTTATTGCCGATGGATGGCCCGGATTGAAAGGTACCGAATTTGAAAATGGAATAGATGCGGCCACAGAATTGACTACCAATACCGTTTGTTTCTTTAAAGGCGGCGATTGTATCGATTATACTGTGAATTCACATACGATTAAGCAGCAATCTATCTCAACCCGATGGGGCACTACAGAGAAATACAAAGAATTTAGTGCAAATCTCGATGCTGTTGTATGGAGAATCAATTCTCGGATTGACTTCCTCAAAGGCAATAGTTACATCCGGTTTAATTTAGAATCGAACACTATTGATTATGGACCTGTACCCATAACTAATTATACCGGGGAAGCCTTCAACAAAATTCAAGCAGCAGTGTCAGTCGATACCGATTTATTAGGCAGTAAACCTGACAATAGCAATAATGGAAGCTGTGGCGGAACATGTGGCAATAGTGATACGGGTAAATATTGTCTCCAGTTACCTCCCAGTATTAGATTTAGCCTGACAGCCTATTCTAATACCGATATTCATCAGCAAACAATAAAAGTGTATATTGACGATCGTCTGGTAGATACATTAGCCAGCAAGGGAATAGATAATCTAATAGGAACTAAAATCTATAAGTCAGGTACAGGCAAAGTCTGTTTTGAAATTACAGGGAATCGCAAACCAAGCAAATTGCGTTATTTCGATAACACCCTTGATGGAAAACCAGGAACAGCGATTATTGGGGTTGAAAATGGCATCAATGATAATTACAACGACACCGTGTTAATGTTAAATTGGCCGTTAGTGAAGATTAAAGATTTCTGAGTAAATCCCGCTACCAACAGCGATAACACTTATCAATAAAAAAGCGGCATTATGCCGCTTTTTCTGTTTATTTTACGACAACTTTATCAGAAAAACGGTACCCCTTACTGATATGGCGCAAAATGACCAACAGAAAAGACACTATTTCAATATCCAGGTAACTTAATTTTCTAAACAAAATTTGTAATTCACCAAATGCCCCCTCATCCGATAAAAATAAACTTTTTAATCTTCCCTTTTCCTATCTCCCATTGATATGAGTATTTAGTCGAGCAGGATTATGAAAAAACCATGTGATCATATTCCGTGATAATTTCATTAAGGTATCAACTATTAGCAAGAAACAACACAATTTTTGAGGAAACTATGGATAATGTACTTAAATACGGAGATACCGTGACAATATTAAACAGCTATAAGAACTGGAGCGGTGGATATCTCAGTGTATTTGGCAATGGTAATAAACCCGGTACGAAATATAGCGTGGTAACAGTAGATTCATCTTTAGCTATTCATGGTGGAATATGGAGAATTGAATCAGCCACGGAAAAACTAGTCGGTAGTGAGGTAATTAATAATGATATTATCTTACTCTATAACCTATATTACTGTGATGGCGGTTACTTACAGTATTATGACGTGGTTGATCAATATGAACAATCAAAGGAAATACATCATGTATACACCTCAGATATACGTAAAAAATCAACCCTAGAATGGATTATTTATTGTGAAACCACACCACTCAATGGGAATATCAGAGAAGGCGAAGGTATCTCTCTCTATAATCGGTGGGGAAATAAAGGTTTCCTTGATACTCATAACCATGCCGGAGGCTCAGGTTCGTTATATCGAGTATTTATGTCCAATAATACTGCCCGTAAAAGCCAGACCGGCTTGTGGAAAATGGCAAAAGTGAGCAATCCTTGTCCTCCTGCTGATATATTTACCAATACCGTGTCACTGTGGAGATAAGATACAATAGCAATAAGTCTCTTATTAGTGAATAATGAAGCTGGCAAGAATAGTTTTTCTATGTCTTAGCCAGCAAATATACATAGAGGATACTATTTCACTGAACGACCAAAATCATCAATAAATTGGCAGGTAAATAATAAGCTCCTACACGATAAAGTCATATACCCGTCATCTTTCAAGTTGCCTCTTTGTTGGCTGCACTCACTCACCCCAGTCACATAGTTATCTATGCTCCCGGGGATTCGCTCCCTTGCCGTCTCGATGCATCTTGAAATCCATTGGGTATATACCCTTCATCCCAATCGTCAATCGTATCAAAAAAAGCGGGTTTACTATGGTGTTTAATCACACAATAATAAAAAGCCTCTAAAACGTAGAGGCTAAACAGAAATAAACATAACAAAACATCAACCTCAATTCTTTTTCTTAGTAAGAATTGGGACAGGAGCAGGAGTAGGCACAGAACTATCACAATTATAATGTTCTCCTGTCAGCCCCATTTTCTTACAGGCTGTCGACAAAACATCATGAGGTGTTGCCCAATCCTCTTCCCAGTCACTGCCGTCATAACGTTCCTTTTTAAATAAATCCCACATAATGAGGCCCGATTTACCGTATTTGATCGTACCGTCTAATATGTTATTAAGCTCAGTCTTACTGAGAGGTAAATTGCCAGTTGCTGGCCTACCCACTTCAAATCCAACCGTGATAGGCGGCAAAACCGATAATTTTTGCGGTTGAATTGAAGCTAAAGCGTAATTACGCGCCCCTTTGAGCTTAACGTGAGGAATAGCAACTTCATTACCTGATTTAAGCCAGTTAATATATTGGCTATAGTAATACTTTACCTGACCAGGTAGATCACAAGGAATATGAGAATCCCTACCACAATCTGTTTCACTCAAATCATAGGTCATCACACCGATGTAACTGAATCGGTTGACAAGATTAGGGTAAGTCAGCGCAGTATTATAAATCAAACCATAGAGATTTCCTCCCCACCAAGCACCACCATAAATACTAGAATATATCGCAACTGTTCCCCAATTAGCGGACATATTCGGGATTCCTCCCGTTGCGGGGCCGGCAGTACTTAGTTTAAGTGATGGCTTAACCACGCTAATTGAATTGTAAAAAGATTTTAAAATAGCAGCGAATTTATCCACGGTTTCAGGCATTGCTCGGGGAATTCTTTCTGCACCGGGAACAAGATTCATTGATGCATCATACACATAATTACCAATCCCCTTCCTCATTAAAGCCGATGTGGTCAGATTTTCACTATTATTAGAGGGAACATTGATTGAGTCAGGCGTTAATTTCCAGCTTTTCGCGTTAATATCCGCATGCCAGAATTCCTCATAATCAACATCAATCCCCACGACGCCCAAATCGGCAGCCAAATTAACAATATTTCTGTATGCATTATCTGCTGCTTTACCCGTAATTGGGCTGTCAAATCGGGAGATTTTAGTCAGGGGATTGGGGAAAATATCATAGACTGCTCCGGGTTCATTACCACAAGCGTCTTTTTTATCCGCAGT
Organism: Photorhabdus heterorhabditis; assembly: GCF_018448905.1. Classification (GTDB taxonomy): domain Bacteria; phylum Pseudomonadota; class Gammaproteobacteria; order Enterobacterales; family Enterobacteriaceae; genus Photorhabdus; species Photorhabdus heterorhabditis. Next base: position 16,634 of record NZ_RCWA01000034.1, read on the forward strand.
AATGTCATAAATTTTCGGATGACAGCTGAAATTCCATCCCCCTACAGCAATATAGGTATTGACTCCATGAGATTTTAAATCAGCAATAATACCCTTTAATCTGACAAAATCTGATGCAGCATTTTTAGCTGATTTTGCACTGATTATTTGTCCTGGGGTACAGGTATAGCCAAACAATCCCGTACATTTCAGGCTATTTTTCTTATAATTAATAAGACTGGGCTGTACAAAAGATAATACCAACGTATTAAAGTTACTCTTATTCTTAGCAATATCACTACTTAATTTTTTAAAATTATCAAGGCTAGCATAATATTCTTGAGTACCCATTTGTGCAGTAGGCCCACTCAAATAATATGCAGAAATTTCAGGATTGGAAGCAATCGTATTTTCTGAAATTAGAGATAATAATATTGCACTTGCTAATAAACATCTATTTACCTTGTATTTAGACATACTTTCATCTCCACTCGGTTAACATTATTTTCCTGACGACAGCAACAGTTGTTATGACAATTCATTGCCTTTTATCACGGACGGTAATGACTTTTCCCTAATAGAGCGTTTACGTTCAATGCGTTACTATAGACTGTGATGTAATTACTGCCATATTGCATTGGTTATTCCAACATACCAGTTTTATAATAGTTCAATTTTCACCATTTACCACAAATTCAGTAGGAATTATTTATAAAACATCACTGATATAAGATAGATTCAACCTTCTAATAAATAATTTCATGAATGCCTGATCATGGGTGACATCACTGGAAATAACTGCTTATGACTGCGCTATTGAAGATACCTTCATTAATCAGAAAGAATTCAATAAAAGATAAAAATTCAACGATTATTCAACCAAACATTAAAATATAATGTCTTAAATTTGCAGAATTAATGATCACAACCGTATACTCGGTTGTGCATTAGAAATAAATCTGGAATATCGAGCAGCTTATCAGTCGCTTAAGATGTATATCCAGCAAGTGAAACAAAGTTAAAAATAGGACAATCATCATGACACGTTTAGGCTTATCTGTAACTGTATTATCACTGTTATTTTCTGGCGCGGTATTAGCTGCTCCCGCCACATCGATGACTCAAACCTCGGATGCCAATACTAAAGCGCATATGGAGAAAAAAGCAGACCAACATGAAAAGAAACCAGGCAAAGCTACACCAAAACATTCTCATAATAACACAATGACAAAAAAGACACAGAAGACTCATTAAGTGATTTGATCGCGTAATCACCCTAATCTAGGGGGGAAAATCCCCCCCTCAACCTATTAAAGTGAAAAGCTTAACAAGCGCCTTCTGTATCGTCATCACCATAATATTTAACACCAATCCTGATAATATCCCGCCCCTGAGACTTACGGTGCTTATTGCTGTCACGCAATGAATAGATACAACCACAATATTCTTGCTGATAAAATCTTTCCCGTTTACTGATTTCAATCATCCGAGCCGATCCACCTTGCTTACGCCAGTTATAATCCCAGTATTCAACCCCCGGATATTGGCTTGCAGCACGTTTTCCGCAATCATTTATTTGCTGCATATTTTTCCAACGAGAAATCCCCAGAGAACTTGAAATCATGCTGAAATTATTTTCATAGGCATACAAAGCTGTACGCTCAAAACGCATGTCAAAACACATAGTGCAACGAACACCTCTTTCTGGCTCCCACTCCATGCCTTTAGCGCGGTCGAACCAGTTGTCGCTATCATAATCTGCGTCAACAAATGGCACATTGTGTAGTTCGGCAAAGCGGATATTTTCTTCTTTACGAATTAAATATTCCCGTTTGGGATGAATATTGGGGTTATAGAAAAAGACGGTGTAATCAATTCCAGAGGCATGCAACGCTTCCATTACTTCGCCAGAGCAAGGAGCACAACAAGAGTGCAATAATAGCCGTTCCGCATTATCCGGCAACGTTAAAACAGGGCGAACAAAGTTTTTCATTAAGCAGGCTCCATAATAATTATAAGAATCAATTATAGGATATAGTTATTTTTAGCGAAAGCCGCCGTAAGCCTCCGACCAATATTGACGCGGAAATAAGGCGAAAAGGCCAAAGGGTTTTACGATGTCGTTGGAATACAAAACCAAAGAATCTATAAGAGAAAGCTCCACAGTTTTGTTAAAAAAAATCATCCTGAATGGCAAGATCAATAGTCACCGCATAACGGCTAAAAGGCGTCTGGGTTTCGCTATCTTCCAGAATTAACGTATAGCTATGTCGGCGGTCAAACCGCTTACCCGTCAGTTTCAACGTAACATCTCGCACACGCTGATCCATACCATGATTATCACTATCAAAATTCACCGTCTCTTTGGCTGAGACGACGTGGTTTTCTGAATCAACAATATAGATAGTGAGCTGGCGTGCACGATATTGTTCGTTAACCGGCTCAGTCTGAATAAAACTTACCTTGTCAATATTACTGACTAATTTAATATTTTGGCTTTTCGCCACAACACCCACTAGTCGCTGTTGTCGCCTTTCCACTTGCGCTTTTTGCAAGGTTTTCACCTGTAATATGGGTACACAAACCTCTTGCAGCATTGTTCCGCCATGAACAAAACGTGCTCCACCAGTAAAATGAAAACGCTGTATACCTTTAGGCAACAAGAATTCGCTGTCATCACTACTGCCTGCCGTATCAGACAATCTACCATGCCAGCAAAACGCATCATCTGGCAGCTGATGGCCGATGATAAAGCGCTTTTTTGCCTCTATAGTGCTTTCAGGCTTGATCTGAAGTTTAGTTTTATCTGTTTCAGATAGTGGTTGTTGCTGGAATAAGAAACCATGATCGGCGGTAATATAAACACGGGTAGCATTCAAACGATTAATTATCCGAGCAACTAAATCTTTCAACTCAATGATCGCTTTTCGGCAAGCTTCAAAGGTTTTTTCTTCTGTCGCCCCTTTATCACCAATCGCGTCAATGGTGTCATGCCAGATATAAACTATTTCTGCATGACGTACTTTGTCACGGCCTTCACTATTATTCCAATTAAACAATTCGTTAGCACTGACCGCCATGCCGTTAACTTTGCGTAAAATTACATCACGATTAGCAATGCCCTGTGTAGACTGCCCATCGGCATAAACAACACCTGAGTTATCGGGCAAATAACTCAGCGCCTTATGTGGTAATAGTGCCGCCATGCCTAATTGAGTATAACTTGGCAGCACACTTGTTTGAGAACGCAACTCGGTGCTAAAACGTTTTTCGCGATTAATCAAACTAGCCAATTCTTGAGCGACTTCATAACGTAGAGCATCAGAGATGATCACAAACACGCGTTTGACCTGAGAGGTACTCAACTCACGCTTCACAACGTCGCGATAGAAGTTCCTCTGTAATAGTATCCCGCTGAATTCCCAGCTATGGATTCTTTGCTCACTATCCAGTAGTTGGTTCCATTCACAACTCAACTCAGCCAAATACCAATTGGTATAAAGTGCCTCAATATGTTCGTCAAGGTCTCGCAGAATATCCGCCCCTTTGCTATGAACTAACATTGCTTGCTCATTAAAGAGGCGATAGGCTTGATCAAAGCGATAAATCTCCGTGGTATAAGCTTTCCACAGAGATGAAGAATCAGGATATTTAAAACCATCAATATGGAGATTACGTAAATTCAGCAAACGTTCCGCATGTCGCAGAGCTTGATAAATCGCATGATATTCTGGCCGAGTCTGACACCAATGGGCTGCCAGACGCTGTGACAGCAAATTTTTAAACATCACGCGATCCAATGTGGTGTTCTCTTCCAGCAACTGTGTAACCAACGCCTTAATAATACATTGTTCGATAGCTTCAAAGGTTTCACACTCTTGCAGAGCATAGGGTGAGCTGTGACGATAATGCGCCATCAGTTCAAATTTTCCGGCTAGCTGATCCGCAACAAAATCATAATCTTCACTAAAACGGCGATCAGCGCGCCAGCCAACCATAAACGCCAAAGCCGAAGCCTTGCCCGCTGCCGTGGGCAATACCTTATTACTGAGCCAATCTCGATGCGCTTTGTCACCTTGTAACCAAAGATCGGTACAAAACAATTTAAGGATAAAATCATCCAGCAATGGCTTTTCACTCTGGTAGCTCATTTCTTGTTCCAGCAACCACCAAAGTACCGGAGCTAATTTCAAATGCCCCATCACCGCTAACGTGTTTTCAAGCGCACTATCTTCTGCATCTTTATGTTGGCGGGCATATTGCTGCAACAGGCTAAAGAGAATTTCTTTCGTTTCGAATGACTTAGCCCCGACGACTACCGCTAGCATTTTTTTATCCAACGAGTCTTCAGATTCGTCTTCCGTGATCCAGCTTTTTAACGTCTGAGTACGAGTATTCACTGAGAAGAAATCCTGACGACGTTGAATATATTCGCGTAGTCCTGATTGAGTGATCTTCAAATCACTAAGGATCATTGCTGCATGATCAGCATGGAACTCACTGCTGTAGAGACGAATGTCCAGCAACCAATCTAATTCACGCGCGGGACGCTCATAAGCAAAATACAGTAAGAACTTTTGTTCTGGTTGATCAAGTTCGATCCGTTTTTTAGTTGCCAGTAATGAGGCACCTCGCATATTCAGCACAGAGATACCGTCCAGCTCAAGCTTAGGCAGTACTTCACTAAAATGTTGCTTTGGGTCGTACCAAAACACGATACGGTGATGGGTAAAGTGGTCCATGAGCCTGCGAACTAAATCTACGTGTTGCATTACGCTACCTCCGGTGGATTACCGGTGATCACTTTCACATCCGCCAGCAAGTCACCAAACTTGCCATAATTAATCTTAACGCCATCATCCAGATCAAGTGTCATTCTCATATCAGCATAGTGGCGCAGACGATCGTCAAAACTGCGCAGCTCATTAAATTTTCTGGTAAGACCTTCCTGCCTTTTCTTCAAAAGATTGGTTTCAGCGGCAGATGATGCACTCTCACGCTGGTCTTGCAGGAGATCAATATTACTTTGATAGCGCACCAACAACGGCACAACGTATTCAGTACGCATACGCGCCAGCGTGGAATCATTATATCGATGCAGGTATACCAAACATTCAAATGCCTTCTCTTTACCGGAGCTGAATAACCAATAAATCGGGCGTTTTTTGTAAGTTTTGAGGTGATCTTTCCAGAACTGGATAGAAAGATAACGACGGATGGTATCCAGTGAAGATTCACCGCGTTTCTCTTTGAGAACGTACAAACACAGGCTTTCGGCGATAAAATCGAGGTTTGCTTGTAGATGCTCCTCGCCCCAAACTTTACGGACAAACTCACGCACCCGTACAGTGACATCACCATCAAACCAGTCGGAAGCCATCAGTGGCAGAATACCATCGTTATCTGCCGGGAAAGTTTTATAGGCGCCTCGTGTGACTAATTCAGCAAAACCTTGGTTACCAGCACCAGCGTAAACTAAACCTTCTCGATCGAGGGAATAGCGGCCCATCATGCAGCCGATGATATAGCTGATAAGCTCGGCTAAAGTGTCGGATTGGAAACGATTTTCCAGTTCTTGCTCTGTTGATTCGTTACCGTAACGATAATGTGGATTACATGTTAATGTTATTTCATTTAAAGAGATATCAACGCAGATATCTTGCTCTAATGAATTATTTTTCACAATGACAGAGTTATTTTCAAACTCAAGACCTTTCATTATCTCTATATTATTTGCAAAGTTAGTTCTCATTTTTTTATATGCTGATAGCAGCATCCTTTCACTATTTCCCACCATGGGATTTTGTTTAAAATCCCAGGAAATCTCATAGTTATCCCAATCCTCTTTAGCAATTTTAATTAATTTAGATGAATTTTCAGCAATAACATCAACCCAATTTCCTTGAAGACAAGGCAGTTTAGCAATATGTCCGCTTAGAAAATCCAATGTAGGTGCAATAAATTCTAATAATACTATTGCGAGCTTTGAATTTAATAACCCAGCAAAGAAGTACAGTGTTCTCTTATCGTTTTCTTTTGGAAAAAAGCTCGGGCCAGTCGAGTCAAAAATAAAACCATCTGCAAAATACCTAAAAGCTGTACTTGCACTAGACACTCTAGTCCATGAAATCCCTTCCCGAAAATAATTATGGACATTTCTTAAAGTAGACCCTTCGAATTTTTTTAATTTTTCACCATTATTTCCCCAATCAATAACAAATTCATTATTACCATACCACTTCCTATACGATCCACCTTTTTGACAAGGGACCCAATCTCTATTTAAATGATTAATCTCTGTCCACATCTTAAGAAATCGATCATTATTTCCTGTACTTAGCCCTGTACTTATATCCGCATAGTGTTCCATAGGTAAGTTATTTTTAAAAAGATTCATTAATCCCGTAGAGATCCAATACGCAATCGGTATTCCTGGGATTTGTCTGAAACTATCCTGTTTAACTTTATCAAAACGGTTTTTCTTTTCTATTAAAAGACTTTTTTTCTCTTCCTCACCTCCTTCAATCAAACGGAAAAATACCGGCAGATAACCATCAATATGATATTTACTCATTATCCAAGCCGTAGTCTGAACCACCTCTCCCGAAATCTGCCCAAATGCACGAGAGCCTAGATGTGCCATAGTGACAAAAATCTTAGTATCCAGCAGCCACTCACGTAGTGTCTCGTAGCTAGATAGAAACATCCACGACTGCATATTCACTTGAGCATTAAAACCATTCACCTTCAATAAACTAAATGCATGCTGCATAAACATTGCAAACAAATCTGACTTACTGTCAGGGAACTGTTTCCTGGCAAATTCTCTTAGATCACCGTTCATTCCCTTCTTGCCCATATACGGCGGATTCGCTACCACCACATCATAGCGCTGCGCCAGCAACCATGCCTGATGGATAAAAGGAATCAGGATATGCGCCGCTTCTTTCTGATGAGTATCACCACTCGCTTCCAATTCAATGAGCTGTCGTAATAACGCTTTCAACGCTTCCTCATCCTGCTGCGGAACCTGAATCAATGAACCAAAGGTTTTTGCCTGCGTAAATAACGCTAACGTCCTTTCCAGCAATTGGTATTCATCAGCACTTTGGCTATTAGTGCTGATATTGCTCTGAGCAAACATATCAAAAGTACTACCGGTACAGCTTTGTTGATGCAAGTTAATCCCCTGCCACAAAGCTGGAATATTTAGCTGGGAGCTTTCCTGCAACGACAATACATTCAGGCGAATATCACGGGTAAAGATGCGGCGATCGTCTTGACGCGCCATCATTAACAACACAAAGCCTGAAAGCTGAACAGCACGATCATCAATATCCAGACCAAAAATATTATTTTCCAGAATTAACTGCGGAATTTCACGGCTGCGATATCCACGCTCCTCATATATTCGTTTCAGCACATTGTAGGCTTCGATTAAGATGTGACCAGAACCACACGCAGGATCAAGTACTTTAATACTCTCAGGTTCAATGCTATTTGGTGTCATTGCCGCTAATTGCACCTGTACTTCGGCAATCTGCTCCGCAGGTTCAATATAGTATGGCATGCACTCCTTAAGCGGAGAGTCAGGATAGGTTTGTAACCATTGGCGACCTACAGAGTTTTGCACCAGATACTGCACGATCCAATTAGGGGTAAACAACTGAGTCGCGGCAGGAATATCTTCGCTCTTCACGACCTTACCGATAACCTGCTCCTTTCTTTCAGAGATGTAAAACTGATATAACCAGCCGATAATCTCTACCTGCTTCCAATCCTCTTCAGGAATACTGTCCACCAGCCCGCGTAGGATCGAGTCAGTACGCGTCAAATTATCTGGCAGCAAAAGCTCAGTTTCATCATTGAGCAAGTCAAACAGGAACGGCATAGCTTTATGCAGGAAATGACACTGCCCTAACAACAGCTTGCGATACAACGCTTCATCCTGATCGCCCGCCAGTTTCATTTCTACCAGCCGCTGAGGATTGCTTAACTCCAGGCTTCCAACGACCTCTGGAACATGCGCTAACACCTCAAAACCAATAGGATCTGTAGGATGAGATAGCACACGGAAGCCATGATCCAGATATCCATGTAGCTCCATGTAACGAATAGCGCACAGGCGATTAAACCAAGTGTAGGCGACATGCTCAACTAACTGGGTATAACCCTGTACATGCGCACGCTCAACCAATCGATTACGACGCACCAATACCGTTTTAGGGTATTCATAGCGACCAAAACGAACCCGATCGCCTATTTCAGTCACATCAGCAATCTGCAAGTCACTGTTTTTATCAACACTAATCCCTAACGAGATGAGCTTTTGGGTAATGGCATGACAGAACTGAATTCGTGCCAGAGGAGCGTATTTTTTGATATTGGAAGTATTCATGGGCAATCCTTGCAGGCGTGATAAACGCCCGCGCGATTAAGTCACTGGAGGCGAACACGGTCACCGGCGTTGAGGGCATCAAATAATGTCTTACGTAGTTGCTCAAGCGCCTTTTCCATCTGCTCGGTCGTTTCTAACACGTCCCCACCAACGGCTTTTTTCATTTCGCGCGTAGCGTGGATCGCAAGCGTCTTTTTCAAAACGGGTACAGTCTGTACGGTAGGCGGGTCAGATATCGGTATCACTGGCGAGCTCTGCCCATCATGGCTAACTGATTTCTCTATCATCTGACGTTTTTTTAGCTGCTCATCAATCCAGTCGTTCATTCGCTGTTCAGCCTGTCCTTGCTGTAACTGGACCTCACTTTGCTCATGATAGATTTCAGGTATCGACTGTGTATTGACTACATGCTCACGACTTTGCTGCATTGGATACAACGCTTGATTCAACAATGAATCAGGTGCCTGACTCTGTTGCATCTGTTTTTTGACTTCTTCAATGCGGGTATCAATACGCTGTAAACCGTACTCACGGGCTTCGGTTAACAAACGCTGATTCACTTCTTGCACCTGTTCAATGAGCGGAACAATACAGCGGAGCTGAGAATAGGGCTTTGCCATTTGGTAAATGTGGCTTAGTTCAGTCAAGGCTTGACGAGCCTTTTCGTTTTTTTCTAACGCGCTACGATTAGCTTTAAAGCTGCCATTGAGTACTGTTGCCAACTGCTGCCAAGACTGGAGCTGATTGCCATAAAAATCACTGAGATCATCACGTGTTTCAGCAAAGTCTGCCAACGCGTTAGATTCATCGATCACTTTCTCCACCAGAGAAAAAGCTTCTTTCTGCGACAAAAGCGATTTAATCAGCTGAAGTCCTTCCTGAATCTCTTTTTCTCCGGGGAACTGCCCTGTTTGAATGGTGATTTGATAGCCGACATACTCACGTTCCCAACGTTCCAAAATGGTACGAATATGCTTTGCCAATCCTTGCTCTTCGCGTTCGTTGAAAGACTCCTGCGCAACATTGTTCATGATATGTGCCGCCTTGCGCAGTTGGTCTTCATCATGATGACGGACTTTCAGCAAACGTAACTCGCTATGCCGACGCGTATTCGTGAACACATCCCACGCCTGTTTCAAGCTAATTTGATTGTTTTGCAAGGTAAAATTGATTTTGCCTGAACGAGCCAAACGCGCGACCAACAATTTGACCTCGTCCTCTGGCCAACCAAAGGGGCGACGTCCAAAATGATTAAGTACATCCCGCAGGTAAACCGGCTTATGATAATCGACACTCATGCTAATCCAGGCTTCGACTTCCCGCGTAGCTTCTGGATTACCTTCCTCAGAGCACATAGCAAGATTGATTTGTGCAGTATCTTCTATCGTCAGGAGCGTATGAATTTCACGATTGATATCACTACTTGTTGGACGCAGCAATTTAAGTTTAGCGAAACTATTTTCAATGACATATCTACAGGCTTCATCCACCATGGCTGTTGGTGAGGCAGATTTTTTCGGTAAACGGACACCAATAGCATAAACCGTCGCTTCAACTAGCAGCTGTTCAATACGCACACGTAATGTTTTTTCACGACTCTGGTTTTCGCGATCCTTTTCCTTCAACAGCACATTTTGTTCTGGTCGCTGCCCAAATTGCTTGTTAAGGAAACTGTCTGTCTGCACCGTTATTTGCAAATCTTTCCACACCAGCAATTCATCAGCCAGTCGGATCAAGATACAACCGTTACCTTCAGCAGAATAAGGAATACAGGTAATATCATCGCGATAATGGTTATAGCAAGTATCCAGCGGGGTTAATATTTTCACCACTAAATCTTCCAGATGGGCGCCGTCTAAAGGGTGTCCATTACAGAAGCGGCTTATCGGGAAATCCTGCTTATTCACCGGGTAACGATATTTACGGTTTTTGAGCAAGTCATCAAAAATGAGGCTTGAGAGGCGGCGATTGATCGTGGTGTATTCTACTTCCGCATTACGAATTTCATTCTCAATCTCTTTTTCTTCGTTAGTTAAGAACAAATATTCATCACCGCTACGGGCAATCAGCATTTGATTTTCAAGGCGCTGAAGGCTGGCCTCAAGCTGACGACGTAATGTGATTTTATCCGTATCAATCCGGTCGATTGTCAGAGTCACCAGATTATCTAAGGTGCTTTTTAGCAGATTAACATAGCGAATTAAGAATAGTGTCTTAAGCAGTTGGATATCCTGTTCATAGAGACCTAATCCCTCTGCTTGCTCAATAGTTCGCTTAACTGTAGGTTCCAGAAAACCCTCAATGGGTGCATAGAAACGCCAGAAAGGGATCAGCGTATTTAAATCATCCGACTGAACCTGTTGTGCCGCCGACTGAAACGCCGCCAGCAAGGAGCGCTCCCCCATGGCTAAATGTTTGCCCGTTGCCCCTTTGGTACGAATAGACTCAAACACTTTTTGTACCAGCTGAAAATGCCAAGGTACAAATGGGTAGTTATCAACAAATTCAGATGATTGCGTATAGGGCTTCAAAGTCGCCTTGGTCGTTGCATCAAAACCAAGCTGATTACGTAAAATGTCACCCTTCTGGGCAAAAATGGTTTGCAATGCTTCAACCGCTGATTCGGTTTTAGTTAATAAGCGTTTTTGAATAACTTCAGCGGTATTTGAACTGGAAAGCTGTAAACGCGTCGGGAATCGGCCCTGAATCTTAGAGAAATCCAAGCCATCACGCTGCTCTATACTACCAATAGCCGCATCAATATCCGCTTGCGACGTAACAATAACCCACGCTCGGCCACTACAGATCGTGCCAAGATTCTCAGTAATCGTCTGTAGTTTCAGCATCATCTGGGTATTTTTGCCAATAAACTGACCGACTTCATCGACCATAAACAAGATGTTGCCGTTTTCTCGGCTATCCAGATACTCTTCAACCCACTTGCAGAAGTTGGTGATATCTAAAGGAAAATTTGCATCAAACTGTTCCGCCCATTGACGTGACGATTCCTCACTTTGCCCGCTCGCTACACTTAATGCCTGTGCCATTTCATCACGGAAAAAGTCGTAAGCATCTCGCTCAGTTTCCCACGATGAGCCACTGATATCAGCAAAAGCGTCTTTAAACGCTTGATACTGTCCACGGCGGTCGAGTTCACGTTCTAAATGCGCGATATGCGGGAAGTCTGCACAGTAACCTACGCGTTCATTAAACACTTTTAGAAAGACTTTAAGGATCGCATCTTCACGATCGTCTGCATTAGCACGGGAATCAATATTGAATAAAAGCACTTCAGCCGGATACTGCACCGCTTTGCGAATATCAGCTAATAACAATGGATCTTCTACCTTGTCTTCAAAAAAAGACAACGCACTACGTCTATCACCATTGTGGATAACCTGCCGGTTGGCCAGCAAATAAGACAAGATTTTGATGAAATGTGATTTACCTGAACCAAAGAAGCCAGAAACCCAAACACCGATCTTATTCTCAACACGACCCCGTTCTGGACCCACAGCGGGTAAATAAGCAGCAAAAAAAGCACGGAAATGACGATCAAGCTCACGCGTAATCACATATTCATCCAATTCAATGTAGGCGCTTTCATTGTCAATTTGTTCGGCTTTCACCACCCCGTTAATATTTCGGGTTAGCGGTTTGGCAAAGATTTGTTCAATATTCATCACGGTGCTCTTTAAGGATTATTCAGCAATACCGTAGGGCCAGTTTCAGGAACCAATCGGAATGCACGATAGTAGTTACGGGAATCAATCCCTGTGAGAGGTGTTAAGTCATAGCCGCTGTAAGTTCCCGGATAAAACATCAATAAAGGCGTGAATCCCATGACATCCTGTAGAGCGCTCATCAATTCGTGACCACGCACAAAAGGCCATGCATTCCCCAAGCCTGAAATAATCGCCAAATCCTGATCTTTTAAAGAAATAGTATTAGCAATGTGCTCAGCTATTTTTTTCTGACTGAGTAAACCTGAAAGCTGTTTCTTCATCGCTTCGGTACCCATCTGTTTTTCGCGCTCACAAACACGCTCAAATAAATTCCGTGCTTCCAACATATCAACCAATATCTTGAAGATATTCAGATGAACAAATGTGCGTTTCTTCTCCAACCGTTTAACCAGATATCGCAGGTATTCCCGCACCCGAATCTCTTTTTCAGCCGGGTAATCAAAAATCCAAAAACTGATTTCATTACCGGGGCGGGTATTACGTGGAATTCCCTCCATCTCTATGCGAGATTCAATTTGTGCTAGTCGGTATTCCAAAGCCCTGTCAATCACTGTTTTCCCTCCATGAGAGGAATCAAATCGCTGCGTTTAAGACGTATCAACAGATCATGAATTTCAGGTAGCAGGAATACGGTTTGCAGCTGGCGACGATGAGGAGCATCAAGATAACGGGCTTCACTTAATGCCTTTATCGCGTTATTGCCCATTTTCTTTAACGAAGACTCAGAGAAGCGGGTCAACTCAGGATGAACTCGACGTTGATCCTCAACAAAAACTTCCCATACATTAGCCGGCAAGGATTCACGGAATTGGCGTTTTGCATCATTAACCACCAATGAAATAAAAGCAGCGACCACAGGTGACTGCAACATCAACGCCACCATTAAGCATTGTTGACGTTCGCGTTCACTCCCATGTACCACCAACTCCAATCCTTTACTGTCCAACATAGATAGACGCAAACGAAGAGTGCGCGCATAGCGAATCGCCGTCCTCTCCGAAGATGCCTGTAGGATATTTTCAGTGACAAGATGCTGCTGCCATTGCCCCTTGCTCGGTAATTGCAACATTATCTCGGCGATTAAACGACTTTCTCGGCTCCTCAAAGAACCGCCAAGGAGATCACCAATCCAGGTTTTATCGTACTTCATCTCATTTATAACCAGTGTTAAGAAATGGGCCGCTTTTTGATGTACTTTGCAAAATGAAGGGGGTTGTACAGGTCTTAATGAGTTGATTCCATCCAATGAAAGAGGCTGACTCTTCAATATCTTGCCTAATTGAAAAAATTTCTCATTTATTGTTATTTCCCCCAAATAAAACAACCTTACCAATAACTATACCCTATGGATTTCAAGATGCATCGCGGCGGCAAGGGAGCGAATCCCCGGGAGCATAGATAACTATGTGACCGGGGTGAGTGAGTGCAGCCAACAAAGAAGCAACTTGAAAGATGACGGGTATAAATTATCAGGAAAATACACCGACATATTAAGATAAAAATAATACGAACAGAACATATAACCAATTAATTAGCATACAGTACAATTATTAGCAAATATTAAAAACACAAATCAGGCGATTAGTAATTAAAAAATTTTAGAAAAGAATTCTATAAATAAAATATTAAGCAATTAAGGAAATCGACGGAGAAAAATAACCACTCAAGTTGGCGGAATTCAACTAATATGGAATTATTCCTAAATTACAGACAAAACAGATACTTTTAATCAAAATAATCATCAATGGAGACAACTATGCGCCATGCAATTTCCTTGCGGGACCTCTCTTTTCCGGCAATCATCGCCGGATTTGTCGCGGTTCTGGTTGGATATACCAGCTCAGCGGCTATTATCTTTCAGGCTGCTGAAGCCGCAGGTGCCACAACCGTGCAGATCGGTGGCTGGCTGAGTATGCTGGGACTTGGAATGGGTATCAGCTCTCTGGGACTATCGCTCTATTACCGGGCACCCGTCCTTACCGCGTGGTCAACACCGGGCGCCGCGCTGCTAGTGACAACGCTGCCAGGAACATCAATCAACGAGGCCATTGGTATCTTTATTTTTGCCTCGGCTCTGATCTTTCTGTGTGGTATTACCGGTCTGTTTGCACGGTTGATGAACTATATTCCACAAGCGCTTTCCGCCGCAATGCTGGCTGGTATTCTATTACGCTTTGGCCTTGATGCCTTTTCCTCGCTTTCAGTCAATTTTGTATTGACCGCCGGAATGTGCCTGACTTATCTTCTGACGCGCAAATATTTATCCCGCTATGCCATTGTCTTAACACTGCTATCAGGGCTGATTATCGCCTTTTTGCAGGGAGATATTCATTTTGAACAGCAATCCGCTGTCGCATTTGTTGCCCCTGAATTTATTGCACCCAGTTTTACGCTCTCTTCATTACTGAGTGTTGGTGTCCCATTTTTTATCGTTACCATGGCATCTCAAAATGCACCCGGTATCGCCACACTGAAAGCAGCGGGATATCCGGTTTCTGTTTCATCATTGATAAGCTGGACAGCGCTAATCGCGCTTATTTTATCCCCTTTTGGTGGTTTTTCCGTTTGTATCGCAGCAATTACAGCGGCTATCTGTATGAGTCCAGAAATTCATGCTAACCCCAATCGCCGCTATATGGCCGCTGCTGCTGCCGGGGTATTTTACCTGATAGCGGGCTTGTTCGGTGGCTCGATCAGTATGTTATTCAGCGCACTACCCATAGCCCTTATTCATACTATCGCCGGATTAGCGTTACTTGGAACCATTTCTGGCAGCCTGCTACAGGCCCTACAGAATGAAAAACAACGAGACGCAGCGGTAATAACATTTTTAATCACGGCTTCCGGCGTAACATTACTTGGCGTAGGTGCTGCATTCTGGGGGTTAATCGGTGGTGTAATAACCATGTTCCTTTTATCTTTGCCTGAGAAAAACAAAATCGATCATTAGATGAACAGTAAAATTATACTTTTCAGCATTTTATGATACTTATTATTAATAAAACTTATGATAATTTGCCCGGTTTGTTGCGCGCTGAATATTACGATGGGACATATCTAAAACCTTAAATCCTCTTACTCGCAAAACTGGGCTTTCTATTATGAAATTTTTTAATATTAGCAAGTTAACTGTTATTTTATCCTGTCTGGCGATCCCTTATAGCTATGCAGATGACCGCCCAATTCTTTCTATCTCTGTCAGTCAGTCCGGAGGAAATCCAATCACTGCTGATGGTCATTTATCCAGAAAACCTAATAAACAAGAATCACGAATACTGCCTATTTGGGGGGATGAGGCCAGAGCTAAAGGTTATGACCTACCAGAGCCTTTTGGCGCTAGTTATGGTTATATGAATATGCGACAGAATATCGTTGTAGACGATATTAAAATTATTATACCGGATACCCCAGGATTTGAAGATTCACTGGGTATTCAAACAGGCAAGACCCGAGAAAAGAATGAATCCCATATGCTCAAGCTGGATACTTGGGTTCTGCCTTTTCTGAATATTTATGGCGTTTACGGCTGGACAAAGGGTACATCGAAAACCAACATTGAAGGAATTCGTTTTATGGGTCAGACTATTGAAGGAATGAAAGATATTCCCTTCACACTGGATTTTAAAGGTAAAACCTACGGTGGCGGTTTGACTCTGGCAGGAGGTTACGACCTGTTCTTTGGTACGCTTGATACCAACTATACCTACACTAGTTTGGATATTTTGGATGGCAAAATCAGCGCTTTGGTCATCACACCGCGTATTGGTTATGAATTTACATTCCAACCAATCATCCCGGGGCAAGGAAATACCAAATTACAAGTATGGACCGGCGGTATGTACCAGAAAATTACTCAGAAATTTGAAGGCAAGATTAGTAATCTGGACTTACCCCCTATGTTTGACCGAATGGTAAGTGCATTCGATGATTATGATAATATGAAATTCAAAGTGAAACAGCATGTTTCGGCTCGCTGGAATAATACCGTCGGCGCAAGGCTGGAAGTCACACGTAATTTCAACTTGCTGACGGAAGTTGGCTTTAACAAACGTAATAGCTGCTATATTTCAGGAGAATTCCGTTTTTAATGAATATCCGCTGTACTTTATATCGGCTGGCTTTAGTCAGCCTTTTTATTTCTGATTTCTCATATGCTCAAACACCACTCAGCAGGGAAAAAATTGATCACTGGCTTGAAAAATTAGGTGGCAGTAATACCTATGACAGCAGTAAAGCGATTGATTGGGGCGTTTTACCCGGCCCTTTTTATACCCCAGAATTAGGTGCTGGCCTTGGTGTTGCTGTCGTTGGTCTTTATCGGCCAGATGATAACGATCATACCAGCCAAATCTCTTCCCTTTCCCTGAATGGATTTACCTCTTCAACCGGCGCCTTTGGGTTCACATTTGATAATTACAATTTTTTTGCTGATGATCAGTGGCGTTTCTTTCTTTCCGGTACATTGAATAACGTTCCTACCTACTACTGGGGAACCGGATATAACGCAGGCAAGATAGATGCCCACAAAGAAAAATATCGCTCACAAGAGCTGCGCTTACAACCCAGAATTCTTTATCGGGTTGCTGATTCTACCTATTTAGGCGCTGGCTGGAATTTTTCATCACTACATGCCAAAGACCCTGACAATGGCGCGAAAAAACTATTCGCAACCGAAAGCGACGGACGATCCATTTTAAGTTCTGGGGTAAGCGCCTATTTCAGTTATGACACCCGGGATTTCCTGCCTAACGCTTATCAAGGGCAAGTGCTTGATATTACCTACACACATTTTTCCCCTACATTGGCAAGTGACCGCCGGTTTAACACTGTTGATATGCGATACAGCCACTATTATCAATTAAATGAAAAATCTGTATTGACATTTGATAGTTACGGCCGTTTTACCGATGGTCAAGTACCGTGGAATATGCTGTCAATGTTGGGTAACAGTAACCGGATGCGCGGATATTATGAAGGCAGAT
Organism: Photorhabdus heterorhabditis; assembly: GCF_018448905.1. GTDB lineage: Bacteria > Pseudomonadota > Gammaproteobacteria > Enterobacterales > Enterobacteriaceae > Photorhabdus > Photorhabdus heterorhabditis. The sequence goes on from NZ_RCWA01000034.1 coordinate 33,739, forward strand.
ACCGGGATAAAAATGTCATCAGCACCCAATTAGAATATCGGCGCAAATTGAATTGGCGGCACGGATTTGTCTTGTGGGCTGGGGCTGGCACCCTAAGCCATTACGCAGAAGATATTGGCTCAGAAAACTGGCTACCCACCGTTGGCGTTGGCTATCGCTTTGAATTCAAGCCCAAAATGAATGTGAGACTAGATTTTGGTATCGGTAAGAAAAGCAATGGATTTTATTTTCAGGTAGGAGAGGCGTTTTGAAATTGCGTTTATGGATTGCTGCTTTAATGTTAGTTGCAGGATGCCAGGGAACATTTTCTCCAATTGCACCTGTACAACCTGATTTAAATAGTGAAACAAACGCCGAAGCAACACGAGCATGGCCCGTTCTTAATCCAATCCCTTCTCCCAAAGGATTTAGAGCCTGCTGTGCTTTTGGCTATAATTTAAAAACTCAATTACTTGCCATTCCAATACCTTTTTATCAAATAAGTAATGTACTGGATGCCGATAATCTCGGCGAACATCATTACACTAACAGTTTTTTTGGTAATGTCGCTGCACTAACAGGTATTAGTAATGAAAAAGTGGGGATGATATACACCCGCCGAGGCGGATTCATTGACATTTCCCATGTCCGGGATACTGCCGATAATGCTGTTTTTCTATTCAGCCAAATTTGGCCCCGTCTTGGAGAAGAATGGCATATAGAGTTGAGTAACGAATTAGCATCACGCCGCATCCAGTTTTATCAATTCATGCCACCAGCAACTACAGAACAACGCTATACCTTAAGTGCTTATCTGGCCGTAAAACTCGCTTTTGAGCTTGCTGTATGGCATGAAATTGCCCAATGGTATGGTTATCAATCTGTACCAGGATTTTCTGAAAAAGTGTCGGCGTTTTCTCCTGAAGATCTCTATTCCAATCTATTAGGAGCCCGCCTTTCTCTTTCATTGATATTGGCAGGGCAAGTTCCGTCAATGAAACAATACCGCCTATCAATGCAAGCCATTTTACCTCCCGCACTGCGTGAGCTGGAAGCCTTATCTGCTGATGAAACCCGTAAAATGTTTGAACGGGTTGATGGTATCTGGTGGGACAGTAAACGTCGAGTACCTGATAATCGCTTAATTCTTCAGCGTGATTACCATACTCACAGCAACCGTATGCCTAATATGGTTCCGACAGAACGGCAACAACCTCTCAGACTGGCCCTACCACAACAATATTCTGGCTATGTATTATCTGAATTAGCCGAATTACAATTGTGGCCTGGCCGCCAAATGCAAGAGCTTCCTGTGCCAGAAAGCTACTGGAACGTGAATGATTTTCCACAACTGGCAGAAAAAGCGAAAGAGCAGCAAGAAAATCATTGATTCATATATACCCAATGGATTTCAAGATGGATCGCGACGACAAGGGAGCGAATCCCCGGGAACATAGATAACTCTGTGACCGGGGTGAATGAGTGCAGCCAACAAGGAGGCAACTTGAAAGATAACGGGTATATTACCAATGAAAATAACATCATCAGTCAATGACATATAAAAAGATCTCAGATTACTATTTCTTAATGAATAATTTTAACGAATTATCATCAATTATTATTTACCATTTCCATAACATTATACCATAATATAAAATCAATCCCCCCATAATAGAACCAACTACATTAACAGCCCTTAAATTAAGTCACCAAAGAAAAACCACATTCCCAAAATATTATTCCAAATAACAAAAAACCGTACTGAAATATTTACAAAGATAAAAAAACAATAACTAATTGATATAAAATAATTAATATAAAACAACATAAAAAACAAATTAAAGAATCAAAAAAACATTAATCTGCCAAACAAACACCAACAGAAATAAAATTCACAAAAACAAAAAAACACAGGTATTAATTCCAAAAAACACTCACACATCGTGTATTTTACTTATTTTCACTCATAACATAGAAGTTTACTCTTAATTTAATTTAAATAATAAAAAAAACTTCTTAAATACGTATAATCGTCTATAATATATAATTCCAAGGTATAAATATGTATCAACAATATCATCTTTATCTAAGTAAAAAAACAATAACTTACATCAGCAACAATTAAATTTATTAAATCTAACTTAAGTTACCAAACTATTTTCAGTCACATAATATGTTGATTTTTATTTTAAATCCATAAAATCAAATTAATTTTTCAGACGGACACAAACATCTTTTTAAAATCTTTTTGATGTGTCAGGGGATTCAGGGCCCCTCTCTTCACTACCCTGATAAGGCCAATTCAATACATCCCTACTCCCGGAGAGGAAAAATGAATAAACTAGCTTTATCCACCGCCGCCGCTCTTATTTTTACTACAAGCTCTGCAATTGCATTCGAGGGTGCTAATGGTGGCACTATACATTTTTCTGGTGCAGTTGTTGATACCACTTGTACTATTAACGGTGGTGTTTCAGCGAATCTGTCAATTATATTAGCTCCTATCTCTGTCTCTCAAGCCAGCCAAAAGGAAGGTTTACTTGATTCCGGTAAAAAAGCATTTTCACTAGAATTTTCTAACTGCCAATCCAAAGCGGTTGGTTTTGCCCCAGAAACCTCTATGCTGAAAATAGAGTTTTCATCAGCAAACTCTATTTCTAACGATGGTAAGTATCTGGTCAACGAAGAAGTTAATGCAGATGGTAAGCCTAAAAACGTAGGTATTGCTATTGTTAAACATTCAGAAGAAAATACCCCGATTATTCTGAATAAAGCTTTTGATACCGGGATCAAAGGTTCTGGCTCAGCGCCTGAAGTTATTGATTTCTATGCTAAATATTATAAAGTAGGCACTGCTGAGGCGGACCCAGGTAAAGTAGTAACAAGGGTTACTTATCACCTTACTTACCTATAATTATTCACCACAATAAATAAAGCCTATTTAGATAAATAGGCTTATCTACTTTGACAAAAATAACATTATGAAGAAATTATTTTTAGCTACATTATTAACGGTGACGGCTTTACCCTCATATGCCAACATCGTCATTAATACAACTCGTGTTATTTATCCAGCCAGTAATAAAGAAGTGTCTGTTCAATTATTAAATGCGGGCGATCAGCCCTCTCTGGTACAATCCTGGATAGATGATGGCGATCCTAACTCAACACCTGAAACAGCTAAAGTCCCTTTTTTGCTCACGCCTCCAGTCGTCAAAGTTGATGGCAATAACGGCCAACAACTAAGAATTAAGTACACTAACAGCAACCTACCCCCTGATCGGGAATCACTGTTTTATTTAAATGTTCTAGATATTCCCCCCGTTGCAGAAAATATTGCCGATAAAAACGTCATGCAGATTGCTATTCGTACCCGCATCAAATTTTTCTATCGGCCTGAAAAGCTTTCTATTTCACCTAAACAGATAGAACAGCATATTGTATTAAAACGTGACGGCAGCAAATTAAAATTGGATAATTCATCACCCTATTTCCTAAATGTTGTCGGCCTCAAATCTTCCAACACTCAACCTAATTTATTAAACGAGGGAACAATCATTAAACCACTCTCTTCTTATTCATTCAGTACCAATGAAAAATTAAAAATCGGAGACAAATTAACTTTAGCTATTGTTGACGACTTTGGTTCTATAAATAAATTAACTTTACCACTTCAATAGTGATATTACTGGCATAGCATAGAACATGATAAGAGAAAAAGTTAGTCCGTTAGCTCTGATAATCACCACTATCCTGTATACAGATTATTTATGTTATGCCACAACATTTAATACTGATTTTTTGGCTGGCGAATCTGCAAAAGCAGATTTGTCCCGATTTTATTCTACTTCCGAATTACCCGCTGGCCGTTACGATATTGATGTATACCTAAATAATGACTGGAAAGGACGATTTGATATTCATATCCAAAACGATGGCAACGATATTTACTTGCTAAATGAAGATTTGCCAAGGTTAGGTATAATAATTGATAAGAACCAATTACCAGAATCATCCTTATCTCAAGATGAAATTCTCCTTACTAAGATAATACATGAAGGAACAGCTAATCTTGATGTTCCTAAACTCAGCTTATATTTGGTTGTCCCTCAAGCTTATATTAAAAATGAACTAAAAGGCTACATCGATCCTGCATTCTGGGACAAAGGGATTCCAGGAGCCATGCTTTCCTATAATGCCAACTATTACCGTACTCAGAATAGGAATAAACAGCATCGTGGTCATGAAAATGAAGATAATGCTTACGTATCACTTAATAGCGGTTTAAATCTATTTGGCTGGCAATTACGTGATCAATCCGCTTATCACTACACACGTTCAAATGGCAATAAATGGAGTAATAATACCCGATATCTGCAACGAGGAATTTCATTAATTAACTCAGAGCTTCGTATTGGTGATCGCTATACATCAAGTGATTTGTTCGATTCTTTCCGCTTCCGTGGTATTAATTTAAAAACAGATATGCGCATGTACCCGGATGCCTGGCAAGGGTTTTCCCCTATCGTCCGGGGAGTTGCACAGACTAACGCCTTGGTAAAAATCACGCAGGATAACGTTATTATTTACCAAGGTAGTGTACCACCGGGACCTTTTGCCATTGATACTATTTTACCAACAGGTTCTGGCAGCGACTTATTTGTCGAAGTTACAGAAGCGGATGGACGCACCAACAGCTTTACTGTTCCCTTTTCATCTGTCCCTAATATGATGAAAGAAGGTCTTAGCAAATATGATATCAGTGCAGGAAAAGCCCAAATTGCCAACAGTCACCATAAACCCAACTTTTTCCAAGCCAGCTATCAATATGGGTTCAATAATATTCTTACCGGTTATACAGGTGCCATTATCAGCAAAGACTATTATTCATTACTATTAGGCAGTGGATTTAACCTACCAGTTGGCGCAGTCTCAATTGATATTTCACAATCCAGTACTAAATTTGACAATACCCCAACGATGAAAGGCCAGAGCTACAAAGCAGCTTATAGCCGCTATATTCCACAAACAGGAACCAATTTCTCTCTAGCTGCTTATCACTATTCAACTAAAAACTATCTGAATTTGATCGATGCCATTAATCTGCATGACTGGCTAAGTAGCGGATACAACCGACAATACTATTCTCATCAGAAAAACACCTTCAATATTAATTTAAACCAAAATCTTGGTCGCGGGGCGGGTTCACTTTTTCTTTCGGGAACATTCCGTGATTACTGGAGAACCCAGAATAAAAGCAGAGAGTATCAAATGGGATATTCCAACAGCCTGGGCAAAATCAATTATACCCTGACAGCAAGCCGTGTTCGGTACAATATCAATGAAACAGACAGTAAAGAGGAACAACGTTACTATCTGATGCTGTCTGTTCCTTTTGAGCTGTTTGATTATCCTGCCTATCTGACCAGTAATATCTCAATCAATGATAATCACTACAACAACAGTGATTTGGGATTAAGTGGCAGCGCAGGCCCACACAACCGTCTGAATTATCACCTTAACATTTCAGATCAGAAAAGCGGTTCCACCACAACCAGCGCAAATTTGACCTATAAAACATCCGTTTCCACACTCAGTAGCTCTTATAGCCAATCCAAGGATTACCGTCAGATGGGACTCGGTGCAACAGGCAGTTTGGTTGCTTATCAGGGCGGCATTCTGGCCACTAATCAGGTTGGAGAAACCTTTGCAATCATTGACGCACCAGGCACAGCTAACGCTTCTGTGAATGGTGATAAAAGCATGGTGACGAATAACAGCGGTAAATTGTTGATACCTTATCTTTCCCCTTACCGTAAAAACGCCATCATGCTGGATACCAGTGAAGTGCCGGAAGAGTCGGCTGAACTTATCGGTAACATCAGAGATGTTGCTCCCTATTCCGGTTCTATTACCCATATCAGATTTAAAACAGACCAGCGAAAAACTTTCATTTTCTACTCCACTCAGGCCAATGGTAAACCTTTACCTTTCGGTACTGAAATTGTCGATTCAGAAGGTAACAGCCTTGGATATATTGGTCAGGGTAGTATGGTTTTCCTACGAGTAGAAAAATTGCCGCAACAAGTTTATGTCCGCATTGATAAATCAGGTGAAAAGAGTTGTGTAATAAGCGATCCACAACCTGATGAAATGGACTCAACCGCCAATACTTGTCGTTAAGGGAGGAAGATAATGAAACTTAAGCTATTGTATCTGTCGGCCCTAATCAGCCTGAACAGCAGTATAGTTTATGCAAACTGTCAACCCAGTGTCGCAATCACTGCACCAGCAATCAATATCGATATGACAGATCATCTCTACTTGAACAGTAATGCAAGCTGGCAACTAAATACCCGGTATTCCGGCTATTTTAAATGCACCTCAAATGCATTATGGAAGCAAAACTCTGTTGCTAACGGTTCACCGTTTACCAAAAATAAGGTTGTTCTCGGATTCAATGGAGGCAAAAATTATGTAGAAGTGACTATCACTAATCTTTCTCCCAGTAGTAATATTTATCTGGGAAACAGTAACACGACATACCCTGCCAGCAAATTGCAAGCCCAATTTACACTTAATGTTAAGCTATTAAACGGTAGACCTGGTGGTAGTAATATTCACGTTTTTTCCGGTAACACTGCAACATTAAAGACAGCTGTAATAGCCATGGACACCACCAATATAGGACTTTTTGACGCCATTCTCCGTTTTGCTACCGATTTCCTGACTTTTATTCTCACCTGGGTATGGCCCACTCATTCTGAAGATATCTATTACCAACCCGTTACCATGATTTTTAATCGTCAAGATACGACTTGTCACTTCTCAAATGCGGGACTAACAGTGAATCTACCAAAGGTTAACCGCGCTACGCTTCTTAGCGGAACAAATAAAGGAGAAACACCTTTTACACTCAACTTTGAATGCAATTTTCTTCTTAATGGTAAAACTTCACGTTCAGTTAAAGCCTATCTCAGCAGTAATAATCTGCTACCAAACGATAACCGAACTTTAATCGATAACAAAGCAGGCGCCGCTAAAGGCGTTGGCATCCGAGTCTCTCAACCGGGTAGTTCAACACCTATCACTTTCAGTACCTCGCAAACATCTTCCCAAGGTGCAACACCGTTATTCAGCAAAAATACCGACAATGCCATGGACAAACGCTTTGCCATTGATCTTAATGCTTACTATTACGTTTATGATCCTAAAAACATTATGTCAGGGGAACTAAAAGCAACCTCTGTTCTGAACTTTGAATACAATTAACCAAAATCAAGAAGCAAAGGAAATGCCCCTTCTTTTTGTTATCCGAACCCCGATTTATGTATCAATAAGTAATAATATGTAACAAAGTGTTTCCGAATAAAAATTCATTTACATTTGTAACCTACCCTGATTCTATGTAAAGCAATGATAATTCTAGCATTCAACAATCTCGAACACTGACTTAATTTCCTAATAAAATAGTACAATTCATAAAATACATAAAAACAACATATTTAAACTTATCAATAAGATTAAAAAAACAATATCAAAACCATATTCAATCATATTATTTAAATATAAACAAGGTCATAAAAAATACATTCAAATACATTTTACACAATATAAAAAAGCAATTAATACAATATAAACCATAATAGAATAAACAATTCAACCAGACATATCACCAAGAAAACAAATAATTAAAAATCAATTACATACAAAAAATACAAATTAAAATCAAATAAAAAAACAATATAAAGTCAGATAAAAATATATTTAAACATAACATATCAATACAAATAAAATTAACCAACCCACTACATATCCAATATAAATTGAATTAAAAAAGCATTATTAATACAAATCCAAAAATATGCATATTTATATTTTAAAAGAATAAATATATTGGAAAATATTTACTTTAACATATATCTTTTTATTATATTTTCACAACATAATAAAAAGTAGATAATTTTAACACTTTGTTACTTATTTTAACTTAACATTTATAATCATATCGAATACCCTGCACCGCACCAATGACCATAGATATATACCCAATAGATTTCAAGATGGATCGCGACGGCCAGGGAGCGAATCTCCGGGAGCATAGATAACTATATCATAGAGAACTCTGTGACCGGGGTGAGTGAGTGCAGCCAACCAAGAGGCAACTTGAAAGATAACAGGTATATTACAAAATCAGCTCAAGCCTGACAGACAAAACTCAATATCTAACTCACAGAGAAAAAACACCTATCGGTGACGGGTTACCTGTTTATGAAAATGATACTTATTATTATAGCGGCAATATTAATATCCGTTAGTTTATTACTCGGGGCAGTATTCTTACAATTAGCAATATTATAGATAAATGGGATCAAACCAAATCCAATAACTTTAGATATTCGCTCAACCGGTTTATCGATCTTTTCCTGCCCGGTAAAAACATTTCAGGAGTGAATTAAACGAAAAAAACATTATTATTTATTATATATAAACCAAACTGGACAATATTATTTCATATAGAAATCATACACAACCAACTATAACTTAATAGAAAATAGAATACATCCGTAGTATATCAACTTAAATTTCAGTAGAAATTCTTATGGATTATTAATAACTCTGGTCATACTGGATTTATTTTGCTAGCATTAGCTCGTTTTTTATTCAGAGCAAACGAGGAAAAGCAATGCCCTCTCGAACGATGAGGACAACCGCCATCTTCGCTTTCTTTATTTCACTGTTGTTTTCCGCTTTTAGTCAAGCATCAACTAGTACCGCTAAAAGCATAGAGTATTCTCACAATGGCATACCAAGTAGTTTGCCAGATTTACGAAAATACCCTTCGGGCACCCCACGTAAGAAAGCGTTTTTAAATGTTGTTGTCCCTGTGATTGATCAACACAATCAACAAATTATGCAGGAAAGGAAATGGCTACTGAAACATCAGGATGCCAAACATTGGTCCTCTCAGGATATCAAGCACCTGCAACAGATTTGTAAAAACTACAACATGAGCTGTAGCAGCTCACCTAAAAAAGTTAACTGGAACAAGCTACTGAACCGTGTTGACATCATTCCAACCCATTTTGTTGCTACTCAGGCTGCAACAGAATCTGGTTGGGGAACTTCTAAGCTTGCACAGCAGAATAACAACCTGTTCGGTATGCGTTGCGGTAACGGCTGTAAGAGAACTCAGGGTAAGATAAAAGGTTATTTCTCCTATCCGACTATAAATGATTCTGTCAAAGCCTATATGCGGAACATGAATACCCATAATGCTTATGAATCATTACGGGTTTCACGCGCTAAACAGAGGAGCCTTCAAAAATCACTGAACACCAGCAAGTTGATTGATAATCTTGAAGGATATTCACAATTAGGCTCTACTTACAACAGTTACCTGCATAAGGTGTTTAACAGCAACAAAGGGCTTATCACTCAAGCACAAAAGTTAGCTAAAAACGAGTACGACTAAAATTCTCGTCAGTATGAGTTCGAATATATACCCTAATGGATTTCAATTTGCAGCGCGGCGGCAAGTGAACGCATCCCCAGGAGCATAGGTAACGATGTGACTGGGGTAAGTGGTAAATGAAAGCAGCCAACAAAGCAGCAACTTGAAAGATAACGGGTATATAGCTCTCTAACTACCAATATCATCTGTTGCATAGAAATATGGAATGGATGATTTTCTTACATCCACCAGCTTGTCTTACTCATTGATAGAATGTTTAGGTTGAATATTATAATATCATTCAAGATTGTCTTAATTGCGACGAAATGATTAACCAGAGTTTAATATGAATTTCTTTTCTTTTGAGTTTCTCGGGTCCTTTGTTGCCTTCTTTCTCTTGTATTGGATGTTACAAAAAAGTGCAAAAGTACAAAACTATTTGCTGATAATCGCAGGTTATCTGTTTATCTTTTCTTTTAATCCACTTTTCGCCGGTATCTTATTTGGTTATACATTATTCATTTATCTTTTAGCAAACATAGTCAGTAAATTTCTATCCAATCGCATCACGTTTACTATCCTAACGATAGGTATTCTGGGATGTTTTACTGTATTCAAATATTATTCTTTCTTTCAAGAAAGTCTCCAGCAAGCGTTTGCACAATTTGGCTTATCCATAGATTTACCTGTACTGACACTACTCGTACCTCTTGGTTTATCTTTCTATGCATTCCATTCTGTTAGCTATGTCGTTTCCGTTGGAAAAAATGAAATTCCACCGGCATCATTCCCTGATGTCGTTTTATACCTCTGCTTTTTCCCAAGTATTGTTGCCGGACCAATAAACCGAGCTAAAGATTTCCTGCCTCAAATTCAGATTCCATCAAGAACAATCATCGAACCATCAAGAGCCATATTACTGATTATATTAGCAATAACTAAACTATTCCTGTTTAGCTCTTATTTGTCTGAAAATTATGTAAATCCAATTTTTGATGATCCCATCGGCTACGATGCAGGGCAAATCCTGGTTGGTATTTATGCCTATGCCTGGCACATCTATTTTAATTTTTCCGGTTATACCAACTTAGTTACCGGATTAGCGTTGCTCCTCGGATTTAAAGTTCCTGAAAACTTCAATGCCCCTTATCTGGCTGAAAATTTACAAGCCTTCTGGCACCGTTGGCATATCAGTTTATCTGAATTTATCCGCGATTACGTCTATATTCCTTTTGGCGGTAATAAAAAAGGGTTTCTACGTAAAAACCTTAATTTATTTGCCGCCATGGTAATCTCCGGCTTATGGCATGGTGCCGGAATTAACTTCATTATTTGGGGAGCTATCCATGGATTAGGATTAGTCATCCTAAATATTAAATATCAATTATTTTCTCCAACAGATAAAAAAAATAAGAATATACCCAAGAACCCAATGACTTCATTTTTATCCAAAGTGATCACTTTCCACTTTGTTTGTCTGGCATGGGTTTTCTTCCGTTGTCCTACTCTGGATGATGCCCTAGCATTATTAAATCAATTAATATCATCAAATTTACTCCACTCAATCATAGCCAATGGCTGGTTGCTGATAATGTTCTGGGGGCTGTTTATTATTTACCCGCAACTCGTTAATCTGAAAACAGTAGTTGAGAAAATCCATGCCCATATTCCATGGATATACTACCCAATACCATTAGCTATCATTCTGACTTTGGTATTTATGCTTTCACCACAAGGAATGCCAGGATTTATCTATGCTAATTTCTGAGTTCAAATCCAATTTAAAAATAGCCGGGCAAGTCATTCTTATCATAGTATTAACCAGCCTACTGTTAATCTGGTTGAATCATCGTTCACTGGATAGATTCTGGCAACAGAAATACCACCAGCAAAGCCTTTGGGCAACGTTACAAGGTAATCCTCTGTGGGATTTTGGGGATAATCTGGAACAAGGGGTTCTGGCTGCGGGAGAAGCTTTCATATTACACACCAGCAATAACAGAGACAATCATCAGCAAGCTGCTCAGAAATCCAGTATTACACTCCCTAAAGATTTTCAGATAGGATTGCGGTTCTTAAATGGTTATATCTCTCCTGCTACAAATTCATCTGAGACTTTCCCTGCGTTATTACAAAAATCCCCTCATGCTAATTCTGTCATTTCGTCAGTGCCCCATGATCCAAAAGATAACCCATCCAGTACGGTTATCGCCAAAACCAATGTGACGCTAACAGCTAAGGATAAAGTACTTTTTGCCGGAGATTCAATGATGCAAGGTATTGCTCCTCATCTGAAACGTCGGCTCTTTCAGGATTACGGTATTTCAAGTATTAATCTCAGCAAGCAAAGTACTGGGCTTGCTTACCCCAGTTTCTTTAACTGGCCGGCAACTATCAATAAGACGCTGGAAGCCAACCACGATATCAAGTTGGTTGTTATCTTCCTGGGACCCAATGATCCTTGGGATATGCCACCACAATATGGACGTATTTACCTAAAATTTGCCAGCACTGATTGGGAAAACCTCTACCGCCAACGTATCAACACGATCCTCACTGAAGCACGTCACCATAACGCCGATGTCATCTGGGTTGGCCCTCCGAATATGCGGCAGAAAAAACTTTCTACCAGCATGGAATACCTGAGATCATTGTATCAATCAGAAGTAGCAAGAGCCGGAGAAATATACGTTTCTGTTAATGATATTTTTAAATATCATGCGGATGATTATTCTGATTATATTGGTGATAATAGTAATAAAATTAAACTCAGAAGCGGTGATGGTATACACTTTAGCTTGAAAGGTCAGCAAACTATTTCAGACAACATAATTTCATTGATTGAATTTATTCAGGAACCAGCCAAACAAAATGGAAATGCTTAAACAACTTCGCAAGCGATACCAGCCTGTTGGCATTGGTCTGATCATCATACTCTCTTTAAGCCTGATATCATGCCATAAGCGGAAACCTAAATCTTTACTAACACAACACCCAGTGATAACCAACCAACAGTTAACCGACTTTGGTGAGCCGAATCTAGCCTTACTTGCAGACAAACTTCGCAACAGCCACCATAAGCAATTGCATTTTGTTCAGATGGGTGATTCCCACACTGCTGCGGATTTTTTCACTGGCAAGCTCCGTTCTCTGTTACAACAACGCTTTGGTGATGCCGGTATTGGTTTTGTCAGCCCAATAGATGTCCCCGGACAACGTAATGCAATACTTGGTATAACGGATGATAAACAGCAATGGGAACTGACCACCAGCCGCAAAGATAACCGGACCGATTTCCCTCTCGGAGGGACAATTGCCGAGCCTAATAGCGAAACCAGCAAACTAGTTTTAAAGCTATTTGCCCCAGCCTATACTCACTATCAACTCAAAGCGTTATATCAGGCATCTGGTGATTCTCAGATTCTGGTTCAGTCTGCAACCAAACAAACCCTTAAATTACCGTCAACTCACGGTCAATGGCAGTTTTCCCCTGAAAAAACCGTCAAGTTCCCAATTAATATCATGGCGATACAAGATAATCAGCTGAAATTAGGCGGCTGGTTTATCAAACGTAAACAATCAGGTGTTATATTATCCGCTTTAGGTATTAATGGTGCGACCATTAATATGATGGATAAATGGCAGCCACAATGGATTAATACCTTAGTTCAAATGCATCCTGATCTAATTATCCTCGCTTATGGTACAAATGCAGCTTTCAATGATTCGTTAGATTTATCGGGTTATCGCCAACAATTGACAACCAAGATAAAACAGATTCGTCACCAGTTACCACAAACAGCTATTCTTATCATCGGACCAAGTGACTCCTTAAAAAATAGCCAAGCAACAAGCTGCGCAACACAACAACCCGCCATGTTGAATAATGTTATCCATATTCAACAAGAAGTCGCTCAAGATCAGCACACACTATTCTGGAACTGGCGTGAATATATGGGTGGCGAGTGTTCAATTAAGCGCTGGGCGCAACAAAATCTTGCACGACCTGATTATGTTCACCTTTCAGCCGCTGGTTATGAGCGTAGTGCGAAAGCGTTATATAAACAATTAATGGATACTCTTGGGCAATAGGTAACGATAAAATCGCGTTTCAATAATACTAAACATCAGTATTATATAATGCGGAAAAATTGAATATTTAGCCTTAGATTTATAACTGCAACATGCAAAAAATCGCTAAAAACCAATCCAATAAAGATAAATCATCATTTTATTGTATTTGATAGATTGAAAAATAAGTTCGTACCACCTGTAACACATAGCGTTAAAAAGAGTGTTTAAAATATGATTTTCTCAAAAAAGTACCCTAAAGGTTCCATAAGAAGATTCATTTCCGGTTGGAAAGAATGTAGTTTTGAACGTTATCAACAAGCGTATTCTCTTTATGGCGGGGGAATATCTACTCACCCAAATGTTGTACGTTTTCTAAATGAAAAATTTGGCAATAGTTTTATCTTTTACGTTAAGGAAAATCCACTGTCAGCAAACATTATCGAAGGAGCATACTTTACGTGCAAAGATCATCATCTGGCCGCAAGTCATCAGAAAGATTATAATTTTTTCAGTTATGACGAAATTATTTTCCCTATTGCTAAATACCTCAAGACCATAATTCCAGGTAAATCAAAAACCCTATCAGTCTTGCACAAAGAAAATTTTATCAATGCTCATTATGGTCGGTTAAATAAACGAACAATATGCCTTGCCAAAGAAGATTTTTCTTATAAAACAAGAAGAAATCGCAGTAATGAAATTAATAAGTTTAAGCGTTCAGGCGGGGAAATATGTCAAATTGACGATTTTACCTGCCAAGAATTCGTCGACATTTACACCACTCTGTACGAAAAACGGTGGGCTAAACAACATAATGAAAAAGAGAAAGAAAAATTAATTGAATTATACACTGAACTCAAGCAACACCTGTACGGAAGTGTATTAACTATCAATGGAACTCCCGTAGCCTATGATTTAGTTATAAAATCAGATAGCCCTCAATGGATTTCATTTGATGCAATAAATGGTGGATTCGATCCTGAATATTCCAATCTAAGTCTTGGAAGTATCGTAATGTGGCTGAATATTAGAAATGCCTCGGATCTTTGTCAGCAGCAGCAAAAAACTATGCGCTATTCTATTGGTAGACCTTCTTTCGCCTATAAAGATCGCTGGTGCAATCGCCATCCATTAGCGAGAACACTATTCTAGTTTTATTAATCATCTACATAATTGGCTTATCGTCCGCCTTCATAGAAGGCGGCATTGTTCAACGCCATAAAAGAGTACTTCAAATTTTGGCTATTTAAGATGACAGAGGAATTACATCACAGCAAAGAAAATCATCCCAACAACAGCGCCCGTTGTTCCAAGGATGGTTTCCATAATTGACCAGGTTTTCAGGGTCTGGGATTCTGTTGCGCCAGTAAATTTACCGAATAACCAAAAACCTGAATCATTAACATGGCTCAATACCAGAGAACCTCCTGCAATACAGATTGAAAGAGCCGCAAGCTGAGCGCCAGAATATCCCAACGTATCAACCACCGGCAGAACCAAACCAACCGTCGTCAAACAAGCCACAGTTGCAGATCCTTGAATAACACGAACCGTACTAGCAAGAATAAAACTCGCTAATGCAATTGGCAGGCCAGAACCAATCAATGCATTCCCCAGAGCAGGACCTACACCGGAATCCACCAATACTTGTTTGAAGACACCACCGGCCCCAGTAACTAATAAAATAATTCCAGCCGGTTGAATAGCCGAAGAACAAATATCCATCACTTTTTCTTTACTCATTCCCCGACGTATTGCCAGACCATAAATGGCAATCAAACAAGCAACCAGAATCGCAGAAAATGGATGGCCGATAAATTCAAGCCACTGGTGCAATTCAGAACCTTGTACCACAAAGCGCTCACCAATAGCCTTTGATCCAACCAAAGCCAAGGGAAACAAAACCAGCGATAAACTCAGACCAAAAGATGGCATTTTACCTTGACCAAGGCTTGGCTCACTTATATCAGCAGGTAAATTCAAGGTGACATATTTACTGATAAAACTACCAAAAATCGGGCCAGCTAGTAACATCCCGGGAATTGATGCACTGATACCAATCAGGATCATCCAGCCAAAATCGGCATTCATCTGTGAAGCTAACAACATCGGAACTGGGCCAGGTAACAGAAATGCCGCAGCAGCTGCAACACCCGCAAACAGAGGGACAATCAATTTCACTACATTACCGCCAGTACGGCGCGCTACTGCAAATGCCACACCAATCAGTAAAACAATAGCTACATCAAAAAATAGTGGCAAAGCACAAACCAAGCCAGCTATCCCCAATGAATAATGAGCACGCTTTTCACCAAAACTATTTAGTAATTTAACTGCAATCTGATCCAGAGCGCCTGTTTCGTGTAAAACCTTACCAAACATTGCACCCAGTGCGACAACAATTGCCAGAAAGCCTAGCGTCCCCCCCATTCCTTCTTGCATTGTTTCGGTCACTTTATCCAGCGGCATACCTGAAAAAACACCCGCCCCCATAGAAACCAGTATTAATGCCACAAAAGCATGTATTCTGGCCTTCATCACCAAAAACAGTAGTAAAAGGACAGAGCCAACCGCTGTCAGCACTAAAGTCAAAGTACCCATTATTTTTCCCCTGAAATGACGCTATTAATTATTTTTATTGAGTGATTAATCACTTCATCAAGAGACGATCTAATATCTATCAGATAAACATCCTTTTCATCACTGTCTGGTTCTTCTAATGCTTCAAACTGAGATATCAACATTTGAGGTTTAAAAAAATGATCTTTACGTGCTGTCAACCGGCTTTCAATTAAAGCAAAATCGCCTTTCATGTAAAGAAATGACAGATTCTTATTATTATCACGCAGCATATCCCGGTAATGCCTTTTTAGAGCAGAACAAACGATCAGAGAAACTAGATTTGTGCGTTGCATAGCAAAAACTGCATCATTCAATGACTTCAGCCAGGGCTTACGATCTTCGTCATTCAGTGCATAGCCTTCAGCCATCTTATTAATATTAGATCTTGGATGTAAAAAATCGCCATCCAAAAAGGCAGAGTCCAATTTATAGGCCACAGCATTAGCAACAGCAGATTTACCGCTGCCGGATACCCCCATAAGCACAAAAACATGATTCGGATGATGGGTATCACTCATATAAGCTCCTTAGCACAGATATTTTATCTGCGAATGTTACCGGTAACTGTTATCGGTAACATTATCGGAAGTAGCAGCAATATTCGCAACAACACAGAATCTTCAGGAAATAAAAATGTGATGTTTATCGCAAAGTAAGTTTAAAAATATAAAATCAATAGATCGATTAAATACTTTCTCCTAGTGATATTTCAAAACCAATATCGACCATTTTCTGCGGTAAATGTTCACCTTTCAGCCGTGACATCAATAATTCAGCAGCTTTCCGTCCCATTAAATCACGAGGTGTCAGTACACTCGCAAGTTTTGGTGTCATAACCTGACCAACATCGTGACCATGGAAACCCGCTATTGCAATATCGTCCGGTACAACTATTCCCTGACGTTGGCACTCAAAAATTGCCCCAATAGCAAGGTCATCGTTGGTACAGAATAGGCCATCCACATCAGGATATTTCGTTCGTGCTTCATTCAATAACTGTCCCCCCAATGTGTAAGAAGAGCTGTCTGGAGTCATCACCTTACCAGGCTTTAAACCTGCGCTTTTCATCGCAGCTTCATAACCTTCCAGGCGAATAATTGTCCTCTCATCCTGTCTTGCTCCAAGATAAATAACCTGCTGACAACCTCGCTCAATCATTGCCATTGTCATCTGCCGAGCCGCCTCAAAGTTATCAATACCGACTGCTGTATCAAAACAAGGGGAAACACAATCCATTAATTCAACGACAGGAATACCGGCCGTTTCCAACATCCTTAAGGTTCGCGGAGTATGAGCACGCTCCGCAAGAATCAAGCCATCAACATTGTAAGAAAGCAAAGAAATCAGACGCTCTTCTTCTTTCTCTGACAAGTAACCATAGTGAGCCAACATAGTCTGATATCCATTACGGTCTGTCACGTATTCAATACCACGGATAACCTCCGCAAAAACCTGGTTAGTCAACGAAGGCAACAAAATGCCAATAGCATGGCTGGTAGAATTAGAAAGGATATCTGGTACCCGATTCGGGATATAACCTAAATCATCCAAAGCATCAGCTATTTTCTTTCTCAATTGTTCAGAAACCTGATCCGGACTACGCAAAAAACGACTTACCGTCATTTTCGTCACACCAACACGATCAGCCACATCTTGTAAAATAGGACGTTTTTTCTTCATATTTTAAGACAATTTAAAATTAGTAGAATTTAAGATAATAAGCACAATGTTATGACATAGTTATACACTATCAGGATACACTTTTTTTGAATTTAGCAAAAAACGCGATGAATCCTATTCATCATTTATCGTGGATAGAAAAATAAGATGAAACGCCAAAAAGGTTTTAAAGATGAAAAAGTTTTGAATAAGAACCATAACCACGATAATAAAAACCTCATAGTTTTTAGTGATCCTAAAACAAAAATTCAAACTTATTATAGCCTACCAGCAATCCACTCAATAAAACGTATTAATACTCTTAAAGAAAGCCATAATGATAAGCTGAGTTTGGAATTTCACGATTCATTTTCTATAAACCGAAGGAAGCGATTTAAGTTATTTTTCATACTACCGCTATAGCGGATATAGCAGGTTTCGATTATTAACCTAATAGATAAGCTGTCTATTTCTTAATGGAATGTCTATCAGATGGCTAAGCTGTCTATCTGCTATATTCACGTCTACTATGATGTCTATACCAATAGTTACCTAGCGTGTGCAGGCTTTACACAGGGAGCCATTTTCGCAGACCGGGCAGTGGAGCACTATATGAGCCGCCAGGCGAGCCGACATGTCATCGCGTCTCTGACCCCCAAACGCAAACACCCCCAGCTTACGCTGAGGGGGTTCACCGGATTTAAAGCCTGGCAGTGTCCTACTCTCGCATGGGGAGACCCCACACTACCATCGGCGCTACGGCGTTTCACTGCTGAGTTCGGCATGGGGTCAGGTGGGACCACCGCGCTATCGCCGCCAGGCATA
>NZ_RCWA01000035.1 GCF_018448905.1 Photorhabdus heterorhabditis
GGAATGGGGCTTATCTGGGGGCGCAATTAGATATGATTCTGGAGGGCGCGTTAAATCTGTCATTTAAATATGCCAGCAATGAGGAGAGGGAAATGGAATTTCAACTGGGGGATATGGTGAAAGGGACGTTAGCGATTAGAGCAGAAACTAATATACAGGTGGGGTTTAAATATTATCTGGTGGAGGGGTATTTTAAGGCTGATGCAGATATTGAAGCGCAGGGATGTTTTGAACTGGATAAGCAGGATAAGGGGTTATATCTGGTGTTTTTCCATGAGGGCATCACTGCCAGTTATTATGTGGAGTTTGGGATGGGGAGTAAACCATCTAAAAGTGACAACAATTCGGTTAAGCAAGAAGACGGAAAAGATAATAAAACACAAAAAAAGTGGGAGATATATCCAAAACTGCCAAAAGAAAAATCGACATATAAACTGAGGTTATCGTAATGAAAAAGATTTTTTTATTCTTCATGATGTTATTTTCACTATCATCATCCGCTTATGGGGAAAGTACAATGGATAAAGTTAAATATATCACTTATTTAGAAACTAATCGGGCGCGTTGTGTCCTGAGAGTCAATGAAATATATACATTAAGTAGCTTGCATTCAATTACTGGTACTATATCGACCGGGTATAATATTGCTCCGATACTGCAAAATGGTAAGAATACTATCTATATCGAAATGGCGCCATTTAGTGATGCAAAGGAGGGATATATTTATAAAGATAAGGATGCGGAGTGTAAAGTCAGGTTGGTAAGAGTGACACCTTACCAGTCCGATGAAATCACAAATATTGTCGCCAGTGTGGCAGATAAAAAAGGCGTGGCAGAGCCTAATAGTATGAAATCCGTCAATTTTAATATTGATACCGTTAGCTACAGTAAAATTACGGAAAAAAACCTTAAAGATAGGGGATTCTATTACGCAGAGCGAACAGTGACATTAAATGATTTACCTGTCTGGGCCTGGACGACGGCTACGCCTTTGCCGGAAACGGAAGCAAGCACGGAGTTGGTTAAAAAAGCCTATGAAGATATCTGGCAAATCATGAAAAACAAAGATTTGGCAGCATTACAGTTGGCGGCTAAATTAATGTTGCATGAAAATGCGCAGGCTAATAACAGTACAGAACAAAGTTATTTTGATTCTTATGATTTTAAGGAAGATTTTGATAACGGTTATCAGGCGGTACCGATAGACTGGAATAAATATAAACTGATACGTTATATGGATGGTCGCTTATTCCGGTTTGAAGTTGATAAAAGTAACAACTCCCCCTTATTGATGGAAGATAAAAATAACAGTGAAAATGGATTTACATTTAGCCCTTATTTCTCTTTAATCAATGGAAAAGTGGTGATTTCAAGGTAGTGATGGTTTGTTTTAACTCACTCAGTATTAACTGCTTTTGTAGTTAATACTGAGGAAGAAGGAAAAAATATGCTTTCAGTTAATATGCGCAGTGCGGTTTGTGATTGCAAAATCCCGGACCCCTGTATTCATAAATTGGTGTTAAAAGTCGGTAAACGGGTTTTCAATTATAACCAGATTGAACCGATTGGTGATATTTGGGTGATTGATGAAACCGGGGGTATCCCGGTGACTATTTCAGTGGTGGGAAAAAGATGTATCACGGAAAATGCGCAATGCCCCCGGGCGATTTTTTATAGCCCGGATAATGCGGCGTTTCAATTTTATGAATTAGGTAAAAATCCGATAGCAGGGCCGGGCACGGATTATAAAATAAGTTTTTCCCGCGATAACCTGCTTTATCTGGGGGCACAATTAGATATGGTGTTGGAAGGGGCATTAAACTTAGCATTTAAATATGCCAGTAATGAAGCGCATGAAATGGAATTCGAGTTAGGAGAGATGGTTAAAGGGACGTTAGCGATTAGAGCAGAAACTAATATACAGGTGGGATTTAAATATTATCTGGTGGAGGGGTATTTTAAAGCGGATGCAGATATTGAAGTGCAGGGATGCTTTGAACTGGATAAGCAGGATAAGGGGTTATATCTGGTGTTTTTCCATGAAGGGATTACGGCCAGTTATTATGTGGAGTTTGGGATGGGGAAAGGTAGATCAAAAACTAAAAGCAGTAAATTTAATCAAAATAGTAGTAATAAAAAACAAGAAAAATGGGAGATATATCCTAAGTTACCAAAAGAAAAATCAATATATAAACTGAGGTTATCATAATGAAAAAATTTTTATTATTCTTTATGATGTTATTTTCACTATCATTATCCGCTTATGGGAGAAGTGCAATGGATAAAGTTAAATATATTAGTTACTTAGAAACAAACCAAGCACTCTGTATGTTAAAGGTAAATGGGATCTTTATATTAGATAATTTTGATTCAAGATCTGGCACGATATCGACAGGTTATAACATAGCTCCACTATTGCAAAATGGTAAAAATATTCTTAGTCTTGATATGGGTCCATTAAGCGCCAGGGATAATAAATATTTTTATAAAGAAAAAGATGCAGAATGCAAGGTTCGTCTGGTTAAGGTAACTCCCTATGATTCCGATGAAATCACTAATATTATTACCAGGGTGGTAGACAAGAACGGCACATTAGAGCCTGATAGTAAGCAATCCATTAATTTTAATATCGATACTGCACAATCCAGTAAGATTACGACGAAAGAGTACCCTAATGAATTTTATTTTCATACAGAACGGGCAATCATATTAAATGATTTGCCTGTCTGGGCTTGGGCTACAGCTATACCTTTACCAAAAACAGAAATAAGTTCTGAACTGGTTAAAAAAGCCTATGAAGATATTTGGCAAATGTTGAAAAACCAAGACTTGATAGCATTAAAAACAGCTTATCAGTTAACGTTGCATGAGGAAGCTCAGGCAAATAATAGTACTGAGCAAATTGATTTTGATTCGTTGGATTTTAAACATTACTTTGATAAAGGCTATCATGCAGTACCGATAGACTGGAGTAAATATAAATTAGTGCGTTATATGGATGGCCGGTTATTCCGGTTTGAAGTTAAAGATGGGATACAATCTCCACTATTAATTGAAGATAAAAATAATAGTGAAGATGGATTTACGTTTAACCCGTTTTTCTCTTTAATCAATGGAAAAGTGGTGATTTCAAGATAGCTATGGTTTGTTTTAACTCACTCAGTATTAACTGTTTTTGCAGTTAATACTGAGGAAGAAGGAAAAAATATGCTTTCAGTTAATATGCGCAGTGCGGTTTGTGATTGCAAAATCCTGGTCCTTTTGTTTCGTAATTGACCATGTTTTCTAGATTTAGTTTTGGTTACTGTGTTATTTGATTTCCCTTTTGATCTTTTTTGCGAAAGTCGTTACGGTATAACGCCTAAAGCGGGCAGGGTTTCAGGACACCATCGCATGGAACCGGTTGAAAGCAATAACCAATATTAAAAAATAACTTTAAGGATTGTGCATGTACCACAATGAACATCAAATAATGAAAGCCGTTTATGATTACTTTTATGGTCAGATTGATGATAATGGCGCTATACCTATTGACCTACGTGTGCCTTCCTTGGTTGGTACAGTTCAAGACGATCCCTTTGATTGCTTGATTGAACAAAAACTCCAACAAGCATTTCCTGAATTGGAAGTTGTTCGTTCAGGTAAGCTGACTACTCCTGATATTATTATTCGTGACAAGCAAACAGGTATCATTGTTGGAGTTGAAGTTAAAAAGCTAATTCAGAAGCCGAATGGCGCTGATTCACGTGGTCTTACTATGGATTACAATAGTTGCTTGCCGTGCGGAACTGCTCTGATAAAGATGGACAATGCAATAGTCGATATTCCTTGTTTATTACATGTACGCATTATTGAGCAATGACAGTAGCAGTATTGTCACTTTTATTTTGATGCATGGTGATTTCATCAATTATGACTTTAATCTTTATAAAAAAGCCAAAGTTGCGAACCAAAGCGAGTATAACCATGGTCCGTATGGTGAGGGCTCTGTTCGTCATCGGGCAATGTATACGTACCCTAATCCGCTAAACTATAAATTAAAGTGTTTTCATACAAGAAAGGTTTTTGTAGCGAAAAAATTTGATTGTGAAAATCTTCAGATATCGCACCTGGCTACAGAAGAAGTATCAAGGTATGACATTTACGAAAACAACTTTTTATACAATATCATTGATAATGGTAAACCTGATCAATCTGTTGAACCTGTTCTGATTGAAGATATTTTTGCTGACTGCAAAGCACGTATAGCAAAACCGCGTACATCTGTTTCTATGCCAGTGTTAATAAAATAATATGAAGTATGTCATTGAAAATGATTTCCCTTTCGAGCAGATTGATCCAATTGCGGAAATCGAAAGTTACAGAAAGGAAATTAACCGTCCCATCTACCACATTCATAAGTGGTGGGCGAAGCGTTTAGGAAGTGTATTCCGTTCTATTGTTTCTGGTGCTCTTACTGAAGGTCAATGGAAGGATTTTTACAAATATCAAAAACATCCCGGAAAGGTTGTGCTTGATCCTTTTATGGGTTCGGGAACCACATTGGGGGAAGCGGCAAAGCTTGGAGCAAGTATTATAGGATGTGATGTTAACCCAGTGAGTACATTCTTAGTCACACAAGCAATGACTAGCGTGAATATAAATGAACTGAAAAAAGAATTTAAATCCATTGAACGGGATGTAAAAGAGGAAATCCTTTCCTACTATACAACAATGGTTCCCGGCGCTTCAAAATCTACTCCAGCACTTTACTATTTTTGGGTGAAGGTTGTTTCCACGCCAGAGGGGGAAGAAATTCCGTTGTTTTCAAGTTATGTATTCAGTAAAAATGCCTATGCTAGCAAGAAACCGGATTCGCAAATATGGTGCCCGTCATGCGAATCTATTATTGTGGAGAAATACAATAGTACTGACATTAAATGCTCTTGCTGCTCACATAACTTTAACCCCCAAAATGGACCTGCCAAGGGAACAAAAATTGTTGACAGTAAAGGTAATGAATACAAAATTAAAGAGCTGGTATCTAGCAAAGAGTATCCACCAAAGCATAAATTGTATGCCATCATGGCGCTTAACGAAGCAGGTGAAAAGGTCTATATCAAACCGACCCAATATGACTACGACCTTTTTAATGAAGCGTGTGAACGTCTTTCCCTGATCAAAGGTGATCTTCCATTACCCACCATGAAGGTTAGACCCGGATATAACACAAACCAAGCACGTGGATATAATTATAATAATTGGTGTGACTTCTTTAATGAACGTCAATTGTTATGCCTTGGATTATTGCTTCAGCGGATATTGAAGATTAAAGATAAGGTGATTCGAGATCATTTTGTTTGCCTGTTCAGCGGAACACTTGAATTTAATAACCTGTTTTGTAGTTTTAAGGGAGAGGGTACTGGTGCTGTTCGTCATATGTTTTCGAACCATATTTTGAAACCAGAGAGAACACCGTTAGAAAATAGTGTATGGGGCACACCGGGAAAAAGTAGTGGTACATTTTCGACATTATTTGAAAGTCGTTTGATTAAGGCGAAGACCTATCTTGATGAACCCTTTGAAGTATTCATTAAAAACAATGGGGTAAAATGTTTTTCAAAGAAAATCGTTTGCAGTGATCCGATAAGGGTAAATCCTACCCAGTCATGGGAAACGTTCAAAAACGCCTCTCAAGGTGCTTTGATTTTGAATGCGGACAGTTCTTCACTTCCTATCCCTGATTCATCGGTTGATGCTGTAATTACTGATCCACCGTATTTTGATTTTGTTCACTATAGTGAATTGAGTGACTTTTTCTATGCTTGGCTTTCTAATGCGCTTAGTGGCGAATATGGATATTTGAATAGGAAAGATTCATCACACGAAAACGAAGTCCAAGATAGGGATAACGAAAGTTTCACAAGGAAAATTTGCAGTATTTTTAAGGAATGCAACCGAGTGCTTAAAGAAGATGGTCTCTTGTGTTTCAGTTATCATCATTCGACGATAGACGGTTGGATGGCAATATATGATTCTGTCACTAAAGCCGGTTTTGACATTGTAGCTGCTCACCCGGTAAAAGCTGAAATGTCTGTTGCCAGCCCTAAAAGCGCAGCAAAGGAACCTATCAATCTTGATGCAATTTTGGTTTGTAAAAAGGAAGTTAATCCGCCAAAAATTGAGAACCCACAGGATGAAATCTTTTCCCGATTCAGTGATTATATTGAACGATTCGACGTTGTTGAAAGAAATCTAAGCGCAGGAGACTGCTTTGTAATTGCTTGTTCTCAGGCAATTACGGTTGCTTCATGCCTTCGAATGGATAGAGAATCGACGATTGACCTGATTAAATGGTCTGTTGAAATATGTGTTCAGCGTAAAAAGATATTGCTTAAATGATCAGACCAATAGGTGGATATTGATAATTTTGTTCAATCAATACGATTTTATCAATAGACTCTGATCGCCATATTAACAGTATGAAAAATAATAGGTACCGTACACAAAAACATGGGCGGCGGTATCAATATTGATTCTGTTGGGTATATGGGTATATATGTTTTAAGGAGTCTATTTGTGATATGGAAAAACGAACAAAACTTGCACTATCGTTTGTTTTTGTAGTAACATAACTACATGTTAAATTCAGGTAGGAGCTGCTGCCATGACTATTACGACTTTATCTAGCCGAGAGCTGAATCAGGACGTTACCCGCGCAAAGAAGGAGACCAAGAACGGCCCCGTATTCATCACAGACCGTGGTAAACCTGCTCATGTGCTGTTGAGCATCGAAGAATACCGGTTGCTTACAAAGCAGTATCGCAATATTGCCGATTCGCTGGCTATGCCGGGCGTTGCGGATATTGAGTTTGAGCCGCAGTGCGTGACTATCGAAACCCGTCCGGCTGACCTCTCATGATGTACGTACTCGATACCAACGTGGTGTCCGAACTACGAAAAGTTCGGGTTGGTAAGGCCGATCCGAACGTTGCAGCATGGACTGAAAGCGTCGATGCCGCCAGCCTTTATGTATCCGCCATCACTATCATGGAATTAGAGCTTGGTGTTTTGTTGATTGAGCGTAAGGACGCCACGCAGGGGGCCATGCTGCGTGCATGGCTGGAGCAACATGTTTTGCCGGAGTTTTCTGGGCGAACGCTACCCGTCGATACAGCCGTGGCGCAACGCTGCGCCCGGTTACACGTACCTGACAAGAGCTGTGAGCGTGATGCGCTTATTGCAGCGACGGCTCTTGTGCATGGTATGACTGTAGTCACTCGCAACGTAGCCGATTTTAAGTCCACAGGGGTGACGATCCTCAATCCGTGGGAGTAAATCCAATGGTGGCCGGAAAACAGTTGTTTTTCGACCGCTTTCGAATTCAAGTGGTTACCCCTAGCCCCCTTAATGCGACAGAACCGGAAAAAGAAGGATGGTTTATGTTACAAACCATCTAGGAAGGTTACCGGCTAGCCCAGTCTTTTGACCTGTAAATGTGATCAAGAGACAGGAATGATGGTGGGGTATTATCTGGCCTGTAATAGCACCTGTTGTCGAACCCCCGTTGGTGCTTACAGCACTTTATACCCAATAGATTTCAAGATGGATAGTGACGGCAAGGGAGCGAATCCCCGGGAGAGCCGGATATAAAATAATTAATTAAAATTACAACGTTTCTCCATTAACAGATGACCAATGATAAGGTTGTAATTCACGTATTGTTTTAAATAACAGCTCGTTTTTCTCATTAGTGACAGCCGCTTTTACGGAGCCTCCCCAATGAACCAGGCGTTCTTGACAGATTCCGCATGGTGTCAAAATGATATATTCACAACCGGCATCTTCACGACAGAGACATAAGGAGTGTGTTACTGCTTCATTCAGTTTATGGGCTTCTAAATAGGCACCAACTTCCATACAAAGAGATAACGCGTCATTTTTGGTATCAGGGGCAATGCTGGTTAATATTTTACCCGATTTTGTCCGTACTACGGCTGCACCACCCCATCCTTTGGGGTATCGTTTTTCAATTAAGTTAACCGCAGCATGATATAACTCTTGTTCTATATTCATTAATTTACTGCTCCATTAATATCTTCGAAAATAATTTTTTAGATGTTGTTAAAAATATATTATAAACTAAGATACTAATTTGGTTTAAAAAATGTTTTCAAATAACCATTCCACTGATAATTACGGCCAGTCGATTAAATAATTCACTAAACATACGTTCAGTAAATGGCGCTAACATGGGAATTAAAAGCGTTAGTACCAATATACCGGTGGTGAGCGTTAACGGAAAACCAACCACAAAGATGGAAAGTTGTGGTGTCATCCGGTTTAAAATCCCCAACGATAAATTCAACGTTAGTAATAGCGTGATCAATGGTAAAGCTAGCATCATGCCGTTGATAAATATCATACTGGCACTTTGTGCCAGAAGTAGAAATCCTTGAGCACTCAGTTGCAATGGTTGTACTGGAATAACCTGAAATGTATCTGCCAGAACTGATAATAACCACAAATGACCGTCAAAAGCCAAAAACAAAAGCAAAGTCAGAAGGTTAAAGATTCGTGCCAAAATAGGCATATTGGGGCCACCGGAAGGGTCAAAAAAGGTGGCGAATGAAAGTCCCATTTGTAAACCAATTATTTCACCCGCATGGCGCACGGCGGCAAAAGCAATTTGCATAGTAAGGCCGAGTGATGCACCAATCAGGATTTGCTGGACCAGCACCCAAAATGCGGCGACAGAGAAAATGGGGACTTGGGCTGGTTGCAGGTTTGGCATCAAGAGCAGCGTTACCATCACGGCCAACCCGATTCTGACTTTCTTGGTGGCCTGTTTTTCACTGAATAATGGTGCAGTACTGAATAACGCAAGTACCCGAACCAGCGGCCAGAAAAATTCACTGACAAACTGGCTCAGCATTGCACTGTCAAAAGATATCATGATTAGCCAATTATCACGGGGATGCTGCTGTAGAGTTCACGCATGTAGTCCAGAAATAAATTCAGCATCCAGGGACCTGCGATAACAGTTGTGACAAATACCGCCAAAATTTTGGGAATAAATGACAGTGTCATTTCGTTAACTTGTGTCGCAGCTTGTAATAAGCTCACAATTAAACCACATAATAAAGCCGCTAAAAGCAGCGGTGCTGCCAGCGCCAGTGCGACTTCCATTGCCTCTGTGCCCAATGCCATTACCGATTCAGGAGTCATAATATTTGTCTCTTTTTAGGTCAACCGTAGAAACTTTGTGCCAGAGAACCCAGTAGTAATTGCCAACCGTCAACCAATACAAACAACATAAGTTTAAAAGGTAATGAAATGGTGGCGGGGGGCACCATCATCATCCCCAATGCCATTAAAACACTGGCGACTACTAAGTCGATAATCAGAAATGGGATAAACAGGGTAAAACCAATCTGGAACGCGGTTTTTAGCTCACTGGTAATAAATGCTGGCATCAGGACTCGCATAGGAACCGAATCTGCTGTTTCAAACGGCGGTTGATCGGCAAGACGAGCAAACAGGGCTAAATCGTTTTCCCTTGTTTGACGCAACATAAATTGCCGCAAGGGTTTGGCTCCATTTTCTAAAGCGGTTTCCAGGCTGATTTTATCTTCACTGAAAGGCAGATAAGCATCCTGATAAACTTTATCGAAAACCGGTGACATAATGAAAAATGTCATAAATAAAGTCAGCCCCAGTAAGACTTGATTAGGTGGCGCCGATGGCGTGCCTAAAGCATTTCGCAGTAAACCCAGTACGATAATAATACGGGTAAAACTGGTCATCATTAGCAAAGCAGCGGGAATAAAACCCAGCGCGGTAATAAAAACTAAAGTCTGAACCGGCAGTGACCAGCTTTGTCCACCATTGGCGAGTGGTTGACTGATAATCCCTGGTAATTGTGCCGAGACATCCATGGGTAAAATAAGCGCAATAAGCGTAATCGCCAAGCGACATGACAACGCGAATTTATGGTTGGTCATAAAGAAAGAACTACTTTTTTTCATCATCCTTGCCTTGGCGCGTCAACGTATTTTTTAAAATCTGACCAAACAGTGCTGGTTTTACGGCTTGTCCTTCGGGGTTATTACGGCTGGATTCAGGTATTGGCATTTGATGTAACAAATTAATTTGCTGGGCAGTCACACCCAATACTAGCCAGTTATTTTCGACTTCCACAATAACGACACGTTCACGTTGCCCAAGAGAGCAACTGGCTTTGATACTCAATTGTTGCTGAGTTTTTCCTTTACCAGGCATTAGCCCCATACGGCGTACTAACCAGGTAATGGTGAAAATCAACAGCAAAACCCCCGCCAGCGCACTGCTGACTTGCATCAATGTTTGACCAGCGGGAAGTGGGGCGGAGGTTGCTACCTGAGTAACAGCCTGAGTTTGCGCGACAGGTTCTGTCGCGCCATTATGCAGAGAAGGCTGGAAAGCCATGTTAGCGACTCAAGCGACGCATACGTTCAGAAGGTGTAATGATATCGGTAATACGGATACCGTATTTATCCGATACAACCACCACTTCACCCTGAGCAATCAGGTATCCGTTGATTAAAATATCCAACGGTTCCCCGGCAAGACCATCAAGAGAAACGACTGAACCTTGGGATAATCTTAGCAGTTGTTTAATCGTCATTTTTGTCCGGCCCAGCTCTACGGATAGTTTGACTGGAATATCTAAAATCAGGTCAATATCCGATAAGTGAGCCAGTGCATCCTGAGGCTCCAGAGATTCAAAAATCGCCGCGTTACTGTCAGAGGTTTGTTGTTGCGCGGCCTGTTGTTCCAGAGCTTCTGCCCACATATCTTCGGCAGATCCGGTTGCAGCGGTATCTGTGGGTTGCTTAGCATCACTCATTGGGCTGTTCCTCATCCAGAGCATTTAAAACAGGGTTAATAAGATGTTCGACACGCAGGGCGTATTGCCCGTTTAATGTTCCGTATTGGCTGGTGAGTACTGGCACACCGTCAACGTGAACGATCAGGCGTTCGGGTTTATCAATAGGCAATATATCGCCCGGCTGAAGTTGCAGGATTTTTGACAACCTCAACGGGATATCTGCAAAGTTAGCGACCAGTTCCAGTTCTGAGTGTTGAACCTGTTTTACCAGGCTTTCCCGCCATAGGCTGTCTTCCTGCCGGACATTTTCCAGCGGTGGGTTGGTCAATCGTTCCCGTAATGGTTCGATCATGGCAAATGGAATACAGATGTTAAATTCACCACTTAGTGCCCCGATTTCCACCTGAAACGGTGTTGTAACAACAATATCGTTCGGTGATGTGGTGATGTTGGTGAATTTCACCTGCATTTCAGAGCGCACATATTCCACTTCGATTTTGAAAATGGAATCCCAGGCATCACGATAGGAGTCCAACGCCATCCGTAGCATCCGGTTAATCACCCGCTGCTCGGTATGAGTGAACTCGCGACCTTCTACTTTGGTCGGAAAACGCCCATCACCACCAAACAGGTTATCTACTGCGATATAAACCAGGCTCGGCGCGAATGCAAACAGCGCTGTTCCCCGTAATGGTTTCAGATGCACCAGATTAAGGTTGGTCGGTACCGCTAGATTACGGGCAAATTCGTGATAAGGCTGGATTTTTATTGCACCGACCGTAATGTCAGGACTCCTGCGGAGCATGTTAAACAACCCCATCCTGAAATGACGGGCAAAGCGTTCATTAATAATTTCCAGTGCTTGCAGGCGTTCCCGGACAACACGGCGTTGTGTATTAGGATCATAAGGGCGAACCTCATTTTCCCTGGACGCAGTATTTTCCGCATCGTCACTGGCACTGTCGCCATTGAGCAGAGCATCAATCTCTGCCTGTGAAAGAATATTGTCACTCATGCTGATTATCGCAGAATAAACGTGGTGAACAGTACATCGGTGATAACCTGATCCGGCTCACCTGGTACCAATGTTGGGCTAAGCGTTTGTTTGATGTCAGCCATCAGACGCAGTTTGCCGTTGTCATGAGCCAGCTCTGCTGATTTCTGGCGTGATAGTAGTAACAACATACGGCTACGAATTTCCGGTAGATACTCATGGAAGCGCTGGCGGGTTTTTTCATCGGCTAAACGTAAAGTCACACCGATATAGAGCACACGGTCAAAGTGATCTTCGTTGTCGATAAGATTGACGGTAAAAGGCTCCAGAGTCATAAATACAGGGACCTCTATGGTTTTTGATGCCACTGAGTCACTCTCTCCTGCCTGTTTAAGTGCCCACCAACTGTATCCCCCGATGGCGGCACCGATAACGGCAATCAGTACTAACAATATTATCCAAAATGGATTTTTGCGTTTACGCTCGTAGCTATAGTCAGACATGGACAGATAAATTCCTGTTTTCGTTGCGGACAAGTATCCACTCATTCCGTGGTGGACTTGCTTATCCATCAATATCGGTAGTAATTATCCCGCGTATTTTCGCTGGCAATAGCTGGAACAAACGGGGAAAAAACCACTAACTCGTTCGTTTGTTTGTTATGAACCTCGTTGATAACCTTCATTTTTCAAGTTGCTACTTTGTTGGCTGCTTTTATTTACCCCAGTCACATCGTTATCTATGCATCCTGGGGATGCGTTCTCTTGCCGCCGCACTGCAACTTGAAATCTATTGGGTATAAATACTTTCCACCATCAGGCGAAAATATCTACACCTCCCCGGACTGATGCCAATTGATGAGGTGTTAAATTTATGGTGGATTCGGTAGCAACAAGGGTTTCTGGTGAGGTGTTAGCGTTATGGTCTCTGCCGTTGCCGGAATTTTGTGAACCAGACCGTTGTTCTTGTTGCCACGGGCTGGAGCTGTCACTGCTGATACTGCTTTGAGTCAGTTGAATGCCACTTTCTGCTAAAGCATGACGAAGGCTAGGTAATGCCGCTTCTAGCGCAGCCCGGACATGGCTGTGAGCCGATGCCAGATGTAATTGGGCCTGATTATCTTCAACAGACATACGGATTTGTAATGCACCCAGTTCTTGTGGATGCAGGCGTAGTTCTGCCTGTTGCAGGCCGTTGCGGTTAAACAGCATGATTTGCTGGTTTAATTGTTGCTGCCACTCTTCACTACCCAACTGAGCATTCAGTAAAGGTGTTGAAGCACTGGACAATTGAAACTGTGCTGTCTGATTGTGCCCTGCGGAGAGCAGGGGAGAGGTTGTTACAGCGGAGATTTGCCCGGTTTGTTGATTTTCAGTGGCGGTCGGCGCGGGCTGGATCTCAGCTTGAGCGGTGGTCTGAATCAGTACGGATTCACGTGGATGATTTTGTGTTGTACTTTCAGGTTGAATTCCGTGCTGAATAGTTGCCGGGGCAAGCTTGGATTTTACTGGAGAATGTTGCACCAGTCCGTTTTCAGGCTTGATTTTAAAAAGCACCTCCGCCTTTTCTTCTTCCTGTTTTAGCTGCTCTGGAATCGTTGTCAGAGGATTTTCCTCAGTCGATAAGCCCGTAACAACTAATTCTTTAGCAGTAATTTGACGGTTTTTATCATTATGCTTGATAAGTCCGTCGGGCTGGAGGAGGCTACTTTTCTGGTTTTCTGAGCTGATAGCTAACCCGGATAATTGTACGGGTAAACTTGCCGCCAATGCTTCTGCTGACATGAGTTTTTCATCAACAAGAACTGGCTGTTTGTTTACTTCTACTTTTACATCAAGGGGAATCAGTGAGGAGTTAATAGATTCCGTTGGTATTTCAGGGGAAATAGATAATAAAGGTGATAAATCGTTGTTGGTATCATCCGTGATCTCTTTTCCTTCTTTAGATGATATTTTTCCCGGTTTAATCATACCTTTCTGTGCCGGTTCGGTTTCCAGATTAAGCAATTGAGCAAAAGCCGAAGGTTGCTCGGAGTCAGTGAGTGAATCACTGTACATTTGCGGGTTTTCTGCCGATTTCAGGTCAGCAGGCAAAAGAGTGATATTCATTATTTATTTCTCCATTGTGCGCTACGTTGGGCATACTCATCCATTTGTTTTTGCTCCGTTCGGTTCTGATGTAATCTTCGGTTGTTATCCGCCCGCTGTTGCAAAGTATCAAAGGCATTGAGACGCTGCTGTTTTTCCCGCCACTGTAATAAAGCGGTATCAAGCCGTTGTTGCCATTGATTGAGTTGCAATTTGTGCTGTTCAACCGCTTTTTCCAGCGTTTTCATGAATTGCTGATAGTTTTGCCAGGTTGTACATGGCATACCGCTACTGAGTGTGTCGTTCAGGCGTACTCGGTACTCATCTTGATAACCTATCAATGTTGCAAGTTGTTGCTCCATTTGCTGATGGTTTTGACGAACCTGTGCAAGGTGAGTGGCTGCTTTTTCCACCGCATTTTGTGCAAGTTCACGCAAGGTTATGAGAGGTGATTGTTGCTGCATCTTATTCCTCGCTTTAATGACAACAGATAGAAAATCATTACGTTACACAGGTAACAACTGTTGTAGTTGAGTACAGGCAGCTGCATATTCACTACGTTCGTCAATATCCTGTTGTAAAAATTGCGCCATGTAGGGATAAAGTCCAATCGCTTTGTCTAGGAGCGGATCACTACCTGCGGCATAGGCGCCAACATTAATAAGGTCACGGTTACGCTGATAACTTGCGAGCAGTTGTTTGAATTGCTGTACCTGCCGGTAATGTTGTTTATCAATGAGTGACGTCATGGCGCGGCTGATAGAGGTTTCAATATCAATTGCCGGGTAGTGGCCTGATTCTGCGAGCGAACGGGAAAGCACAATGTGACCATCCAGAATAGCCCTGGCCGCATCGGCTATTGGGTCTTGCTGATCATCACCTTCGGTCAGTACGGTATAGAACGCAGTAATCGAGCCACCACCATTAACGCCATTTCCTGCACGTTCGACCAACGCCGGAAGTTTGGCGAAAACAGAAGGGGGATAGCCTTTGGTTGCCGGTGGCTCACCAATGGCTAAGGCAATTTCGCGTTGCGCCATACTGTAGCGGGTCAATGAATCCATAATCAGTAATACGTGCTTACCCCGGTCACGAAAATCTTCTGCGATACGGGTCGCGTAGGATGCGCCTTGCATTCGCAATAAAGGTGAGATATCGGCAGGCGCGGCGACGACCACTGAGCGGGCTAAACCAGCTTTACCAAGGATGTTTTCAATAAAGTCTTTAACTTCGCGGCCACGTTCTCCGATTAAGCCAACGACAATCACATCTGCCTGTGTATAGCGCGCCATCATGCCAAGAAGAACACTTTTACCCACCCCGGAACCGGCAAACAACCCCATACGCTGTCCACGACCTACTGTGAGTAGGGCATTGATCGCCCGTACTCCGACATCCAGTACGTCACTGATCGGGGTGCGTTGCAGAGGGTTAATTGGCGGTGTGGTCAGTGGAGCGCGATAGCCGGTATCTGGTAATGGAAATCCATCCAGTGGGCGGCCAGCACCGTCCAACACCCGCCCTAGTAGTTCTGGGCCAAGCGGTAACTGGCGCCCACCACTGCAATCCTCGCCGCTGTACGGGCGGGCATAAACACGGGCGCCGGGTACAATACCTTCCAAATCTTCAAGAGGCATCAATAAAAGCTTGTCACCATTAAAACCAACGACTTCACTTTCAACTTCTTCAATATTGCCGCCATTTTGCCGTTCAATCAGACATGTCGCTCCCAGCGGCAGATGTAAGCCTGTTGCCTCCATGACCAGCCCTGTTGCTCTGGTCAGACGCCCATAACGACGAACCGGTGAAGTTTTCTCTAGCTTCTGCTCAAAAGCATCCAGTGTTGCTAACCAACGTCCGAGTCTTGCCGTCATTACAATTCTCCCGGAGCTGCCAGCCGGCATAATTCATGCCAGCGAGTAGCCAGGCTAGCATCCAAATCGCCTTCATCTGCACTGATTTTGCAACCACCAGGGTGCAGTTTGTTATCTGCCAGTAAACGCCAACCGTGTAGTGAGAGCGTATTTCCCAGTTGCTTCTCAACCATTGGAAGATCTTGTGGATGAACCCGGAGTTGTGGTTTACCGCTGAACATCGGTTCCTGTTGGATAAATTCACGGATCTGATTGAGCAGGGCAGTACCATCACAAATCGCCGGTTGTCCTAAGATCTGTTTTGCGGCGGTCAATGATAGTTGCATCAAACGGGATGCAATAATGGTATCGAGACCTTCAAGTGAATGCTGGAAATCAGCCAGCATATTTTGCCACTGTTCTGTGATGGGTTGCTGCTGCTGGTTTGCATCCTGCAATCCCTGTTCCAGACCAGCTTCTAAGCCGGTCTGATAGCCTTTTTCATAGCCCTGAACCTGACCTTCGGCGAATCCTTGTTCATGGCCTGCTTGCCGCGCTTGTTCTTTCAAGTTATCCAGCATTGCTGCCTGCTGAAGGATGTCATCACGCTCAGCGGTTTCCTGTGAGTCGTCAACAGGCTCTGGTTTGGCCTGAAGTTTCTCCCACTGAGTGAGTTCATTGGGTTTCCATGGCTGCCAGCCGGCATTGTTCAACTTATCAGACATAGCTATCGTCGCCGCCATTCAGGATAATCTCACCGCTTTCTGCCAGACGACGAACAATAAGCAGAATGGCTTTCTGTTCGCTTTCCACTTGAGACATGCGTACCGGACCACGGTTTGCCAGGTCGTCACGCATAATCTCTGCGGCACGTTGAGACATATTGTTGAGGAAGTGGTCGCGTAGTTGCTGGTTGCAGCCTTTCAGTGCAATGAGCAGGGAGTCGGTAGAGATTTCCTGCAACAGACGCTGGATACTGCGGTCATCCACATCAATGAGATTTTCGAACAGGAACATTTCATCAATGATTTTTTGTGCCAGTTCATTATCGTAAGCACGCATTGCTTCGATAACATTCTCTTCCTGTTGACTTTTCATTAGGTTGATAATTTCAGCCGCAGTACGAATACCGCCCATTTTGCTGCGTTTGAGGTTCTGACCATCTAACAGGTTATTAAGGACTTCTGTCAGTTCGGCCAACGCAGCCGGTTGGACTCCGCCAAAAGTGGCGATACGCAACATGATGTCATTACGCAATTTGTCATCAAACAGCGCGAGAATATCGGCGGCCTGTCCGCGATTTAAGTGAACCAGAATGGTGGCAATGATCTGTGGATGTTCTTCCCGGATCATATCGGCAGCCATTTGGGGTTCCATAAAGTTGAGGGTCTCAATACCTGTGGTGGTTTCACGGGATTCAAGAATATCCTCAAGCAGGCTGGAGGCGCGTTCTTCACCGAGTGCTTTAATCAACACCGAACGCAGATAATCACTGGCATTGATACTGAGAGCCGCATACTGGCCAGCATCTTCTTCAAATTCTGCCAGTACATCGACCAGTTGCTGGTTGGAAACCTGGCGCATGCCTGCCATTGTAATACTAAGTTGCTGAACTTCCCTGGAATTCAGGTGTTTAAACACCTCTGCCGCCTGATCTTCTCCCAAGGTCATTAACATGACGGCGCTTTTTTCTGTTCCGTTTAGGCTCATTGTTCGTTACTCATCCATTGACGGATCACCAGCGCTACAACGCGAGGATCTTTTTCTGCCAGTTCGCGGATACGTTGGCTTTGAATTTCAGCACTGACCCGTTGACGCGTCAGTCTCTGGCGGGCTCTTTCATCCATTTCTGCATTGGATTCAGTAGGTTGTCTTTTCTGAACTTTTTGTGCTTCAATCGCAGCTTTTTCTGCGGCACGTTTTTTAGCGAGTTGAGGAACCACCATTTTGCGCCACAGCAGCCATGCCACCAGAATCAATAGCAGGTAGCGACCCAAATCAAAGGCTTTTTCCAATAGAACAGGGTTCTGCCATACCGGAATAACCTCGATATTTTCTTTGCTCTCAGTAAATGGTGTGTTAACTACATTTAAACTGTCGCCACGTTCTTTAGAAAAGCCCATAGCTTCTCGGGTTAGCGCTTCTATCTTCGCTAATTGTTCTGGTGTCAGCGCCTGCGTCTCCGGGCCATTTTTGCCATCGACAGTGACATAATTGACGACAACCGCGACAGACAAGCGTTCAACACCGCCTGCTTGTTGTTGCACATGACGAATAGTCCGGTCCACTTCATAGTTGGTGGTTTCATCACGGCGGTTATTGCGATTACTGTTCACCATGCGCTCGTTACTGTTACCGGCGGATGATGATTTCTTATCGCTCTTGTCGTTTTTGTTGTTATCTTTGGTATTGGGTTTATCAATCGGCGCGCTCGGTGGCGGGCTTGGTTGATTAGAAAGTGCACCGGGAACACCACCAATCCGGGGGCTACCACTCTGCTCACTTTCACTTAACTGTTTTGAACGAACCGCTGCCTGATTAGGCGGTTGATTAGGTTTGTATTCTTCTGCAGTTTCTTCACGGCGTGAAAAGTCTACCTGGGCAGTCACTTGGGCGTGAACGTTACCACGACCGACAACCGGGGCCAGAATAGCTTCAATACGATGCTGGAAGCGGTTTTCTACTTCTTGAATGTATTTTAGTTGACTGGTATTAAGATCACGTCCGGTGGCATCGGCTTGTGTCAATAGGCGCCCAGCTTGATCAACGATGGTGACATTGCTCGGTGGAAGCCCCGCAACACTACTGGAAACCATATGGACAATGGCATTTATCTGGCCTTCATCCAATGTACGGCCTTGCAGTAACCCAACGGTAACGGAGGCTGAAGGGGATTTTTGTTCACGAACAAACAGAGAAGGTTTGGGTAGCGCAAGATGAACGCGAGCATTTTGTACAGGCCCCAAAGATTCAATTGTCCGTGACAGTTCACCTTCCAATGCTCTTTGGTAGTTAACTTGTTCACTGAACTGGCTGATACCAAACTTTTCTTTATCGAGTAGCTCGAACCCAGCAGCTCCACCCTTAGGTAATCCTTGTTGTGCCAGTCTTAGCCGCGTCTCATGCACCTGCTCGGCAGGGATCGTGATAGCAGAGCCATTTTCGGCAAAACGATAAGGGATATTTAATTGGGTTAGTTGTGTGACAATCTCGCCACCGTCTTTATCGCTTAGATTACTGTAAAGCACCCGATAATCGGGGCTGCGTAACCACAGGAAAAGGGCAATGACAATAGCAACGGCTGCACTGCCTGCAACCAATAATGGCACTTTAGGATCAGCTTTTATCCGATTAATAATCGTATTGAAACCATTAGTTTGATTTTCAATGTCGGTTGTTGCGGCACTCATAGACGATCCTTGCCTTGCTGTTCAACATGAATACTAAAAGCGTGGCGTAACAAAACAGACTCCCTATACGCAAGCGAAAGAATTCTTCCTATTTTCAGTCTTGTCATTATTCGCTGTTCACTCATCTTTTAATGGCACAATAAGCCCTGACTTTTTACGTTAATTACCCGCTTTAGATTGAGAGGGCTATGTTAGGGTGGCAGCGTGAAAATGTGCCGTATGTATCTTGGGTTAATATGGCATTGAATTGTGTAAGGTATAGGGTGGTTTAACACGAGGTTTTTATGTCAATTCCGGCAATTGAAGGGGTTCTGCAACAGATGCAGGCTCAGGCGTTACAAGCGGCAAGTATCGCAAAGCCAATACCGTTGCAGGGGGGATTTACCAGTCAACTCGCAACGGCTGTTGGTAAAATTAACCAAACACGTTTGAATGCCACAAAACAAGCTCAGGATTTTACACTGGGTGTACCCGGTGTTGAATTGAATGATGTGATGGTGGATATGCAAAAATCCAGTATCTCCTTGCAAATAGGCGTTCAGGCAAAAAATAAGCTGGTGGCTTCTTATCAGGAGATTATGAATATGCAGGTGTAGGTATATTAATTTATTGATATCTATCATTATCAACCTTTTATATTATCGACAATAGCTGTGTTGACCTGCTTCGAGAATGCGCGCATTTCGCATATGACACGTCCCGATTCCGCAGGAATAATTGTAGTTTCACCCTTGTAGGTAATAAGACAGATCGCGAGTGTCGTGGATAAGTTCTGCGGCGCTGCAAGCAGGACATTCCATCGGTTTTATTTCTGGTCTTTTGTGTTGAAAGGCAATCCATAGCTCATACTGAGATTGCTTTTCTGTTCACATTTCAGTGCTACCCATTTTGTTATAATCAGCCCCTTTTAGCGGATGAAGTTTCCAACTCGGAGCGTTCATATCATCTGGTTCTTTAGCCGTGTTTATTGCGGTTAACTGAATTTGCAACTTTACCGTATGTTTTGGTTGAATGCTTGTTGTAGTTAGCGATTTAATTAAATGTTGTAAAACTCATAGTCAATAAAATATTTAAGGTTTCACGGTTTCGAATAATAACTTTCAACTCTAATTTCTGAGATTAACTTTAACTTATTGATAAGTATCAAAAAACGATAAAGAGAATGAACGGTATATCCTGTTATAATTGAATCTTAGTTTTATGTCGGTTGCATTAATCAATAAAAATTTACTGAATGTTTAATAATAGATTAAAAGTTAAATCATGTGGTTTAATTTTTAATTATTTATAGATATAAGGAAATAATATGTCTGAAGTTATGAAACCTGAAAATGAATGTCCGTTTGATCCTAAGCAATATGAATGTCATAGTGTTATTGCTCCGGTTGGTTCTTTTTCTTGGGCTTTGATTCAATTAAAACTACGCAAACTTGTCGCTCGTTCTGTCTGGAGTGATAAAAAGATGTATTTGGCTATTACCCCTCGTGTAAATGATTTAACAGTAGAAGAAGGCAGTGCTTACGCTGTTGATGGTGTTGCCGTTGGCACTAAATATGATTATTTGACGCATATTGATCTGCGTAACGAGCATGGCAATTTTGTACCGTGGCAGCCAACGCAAGAAGATATGATGGCTTGTGATTGGGAATTAAATGTTGATATTTCAGTCCCTTATGAATACATGTTGGTTTTCGATGCAACGCCATATGAAACTTTGAAAAGAGAATCATATAAAGAATGGGGGGATCATAGTAATAGTAACTTAGTTACGATTGAAAACAATATAAGCAGTGTGAATGAAACTGTTAGTGGTTTTTATTGGCAAGAAAGCGAAGATCTTATTTATGGATATACATTAAATATAAATCTGACCCAATTATCTATA
This sequence comes from Photorhabdus heterorhabditis, assembly GCF_018448905.1. Lineage (GTDB taxonomy): Bacteria > Pseudomonadota > Gammaproteobacteria > Enterobacterales > Enterobacteriaceae > Photorhabdus > Photorhabdus heterorhabditis. Next base: position 21,079 of record NZ_RCWA01000035.1, read on the forward strand.
CACAAGGATCATCTAACGAGTGTTACAAGTAAAAAACTAACAATTACAGTGGATGAAACCAAATACTATCTTGGACATTATATAAAAGAGTCATCTTGTTATGCTCCATACTATAAAAGTAGTGAAGCTGAGAAAGTAGGTAATCTGTTAAAACAAATAGGTAAAACCTTCCGTTTCTACTGTAATTGGCATGATTAATTTATATAGCTAATTTTTTTCAACCTTGGCAAATGCTCTGTATCTTAGTCAGAATTCTGGTTAAGAGACGGGCAACTGGGGAGATTCTTCGTATATATCAGTAGTAAACTTAGAGTTTACAACTAAATATCTGGAATTTTTGTATTACTAGATTATTCAAAGCTGCGCTCCTGCGTGGTCTTTTTATTTTTCACAATCAACTTAAATCACAGGGCTACATATAACAGCTCAATAATCAATAATACCTATTGGTCGTGATGGGGATAGAATATGAAGATGAAGGACAATCCTGATTTGTAGACCGGGATACTACAAGGTTTTAAAGACATCCTAAACCAAACTCACAAAACGGGTAAATAATGGTGATGAGAGTACATCACCTTTATTTCTCAATTACTTTTGTTCCGTAGAACTCATAAGAGTATGGTAGGGTTCAACAGGGAATTGGCCGTAGCTATCATTTAATAATTGCTGTTGGCTTGCTTGTTTAATGAGTTTACTTAATTCATCAAGTCTTTTCTGTAGTAGTTTTTTAATCTCATTTTCATTATCTAAAATTATCTGCAAAATGTTGGTCATTTTTTGCTGTAACGAAAGAGAAGTCGTCGATGATATTGAAGAGTGGCTGATCACTTCTACTGCTTTGAGGTAGGTGATTTCCATATCAACAAGTTCATCCCATTTTTCATTTTTAGCTAAATTAAGCATTTGCTCACTTAAACTTAGGATCTGTTGGTAAGCTGACAAAAGATCCATTTTATTATCCATTAAACAATATCCTGACTGGCGTTGTAATGAGGGCCAATTTGCCGCCAAGCGTCTGAAATCTCGGTGAGTAACTTTATTACTTCGGTAATGGCTGGCTCATCATTGCGTAAATTAGCGTAGAGTAAACGTTGGGTCATATAGTCGTAAAGGGAAGCAAGATTGTGTGCCAGCTCTCCGCCTTTCTCGTTATCTAACCCCTGTTTAAGGCCATTATCAATGATATTGATCGCTTTGGAAATAGCTGCACCTTTTTCCGCGATATTACCTTGTTCCATCAGAATAATTGCTCGACGTAGGGCGCTAAGCGCCCCGTTGAACAAAATCTGAATCAACTGATAGGGGGAGGCATTCATAATTTCGCTCTCCATATCTATCTGGGCATATAATTGACTTGCCGAACGTTGATACATAATTTCCTTTAATTATCTCATTTGCTGTAATTGTGATAGGAAGCTACCGGTTTTTCCCAAGGAAGAGACCATTTTATCCAGTTGTGAAAATTGGCGTTTATAACGTTCAATTGTTTCGTTAATATTCTCTTTCGTCCTGTCCACTTGTTTCTCAAGTGTTTTTAGACGCTTGTTAATGCCATCAGTCGCGGTAACTAAGGTACCTTGGCTATCCAGAGCATCTTTTAATAGCTTATGTGTCTGGGTAGCAAAACCCGTTTTTTTACCGTCACCCATAAAGAACGCTTTCACATTAGTCGGCTTTTCTTTTAGATTTTTTTCCAGCTTTTCGTTATCAATTTCCAGTTTGCCGTCAAACTTTTGTTTAATGCCTAGCTTATTCAGGGTTGGAATATCATTAGCCGCCTGAGAGCTGAAAATCTGGCTTCTTAGCTGGTTTTGTATTCCGCGTAATGTGCTGTCACCTAATAAAGCACCATTATCTTTCGACGGCTCTTCACCCTGTTTTACTTGCTTAAATTTGGTCAGTGAATCAAACGTCGTTTGTAATTCATTATAAGCATCAACCCAGTTTTTAATCGCCTCTTTCATCGGCTCAATATCACGGGATACGACCAGAATTTCTGGTTTATGTACCCCGGGTTTATCTTTACTTTCGGTCGTTTTTTTCAGATCCAGAATAACGCCTTCGGGTGCATCGGTAATATGGTTTGTCTGACGCTCAATTTCGATATCGTTAACTTTTAAGATTGCATTTTTTGCTTCAACTTTTTGAATTAATGCACCTGTGTCTTTATTGCCATCTGTGCCTGGAGTGTAGTTCAGAAACTTACCAAGTTTATTGTCACCTTCAACCTTGATTGTCATCTTTGATTCAGTGCCAGCTTTTTTAGCCGTCAGCACTAAATAGTTTTCGCCATCTTTGGCCTTAATAAGACTAGCGTTGACATTACCTTCTTGTTTATTAATGGCATCACGGAGCTCAAGAATGGATGTTTGTCCGTCTGTCAGCTCGATTTTCATCGGCTTTTTTTCACCAGGCTGAGTAATGGTAATTGTCCGGGTTTTACCTTCACCCAAAGATTCACCCATATACTCTTTGATATTACTGACTTTTTCTGTCCGTAATGATTGTGCCAGTGCCAATTGCTTAACTTCAATACTGTAGTTACCCGGGCTGGCTTTAGAATCAGTACTGGCAACGAATGCATCATGTTTTTCGCTGGCAGTGGTTGTGTTAAGTTTATCGAACTTTTTCAGTGATTCAGACGCAGTTTCCAGTTTTTCTAAACTGCCTTTTAATGTACCAAAAGCGGTTAGCTTACCTTTATAACTGGTTTGCTGCTCTGTCAGCGGTACTAAACGTTTTTGTTCTGCTGCTTGAAGTTTATCCAATATAGAGCCCAGATCCATCCCCGACCCGGCGCCTAATGAAGAAATGCTAGCCATTTATTGACTCCTTTATTAGTAAATCTTTATTGAACCGGTTATCGGTAAGTTTCGAAAAAAGTTTACTAATAAAAATAATTTTTTGATGGTAAGAATAATCGCGAAGAACGGGCGCTGTTTGGCTTATAAGGGAGGAGTGATAAAAAAGAAAAAGTTTTTTCAAGAAAAATTAAAGGTTCTTTGAGGAGCGCCGATAAAACTGTTGGCGGTGATGAACACCGTGGGTAAACCCCAAACTTATATATCGACTTGATTTTAAAAAGGAACTCTAACTATGGCACAAGTCATCAACACCAACAGCCTGTCCCTGCTGACTCAGAATAACCTGAATAGATCCCAGGGTACTTTGGGTAGCGCTATTGAGCGTCTGTCTTCTGGTCTGCGTATCAATAGCGCGAAGGATGACGCGGCTGGTCAAGCGATCGCTAACCGTTTCACTGCAAATATTAGAGGTTTGTCTCAGGCAGCACGTAACGCTAACGACGGTATCTCTATTGCACAGACTACCGAAGGTGCACTGAACGAAATTAACACCAACTTACAACGTATTCGTGAACTAACTGTTCAGGCTCAAAACGACAGCAACTCTGCGAGTGATACTAAATCTATCCAGGAAGAAGTTACTCAGCGTTTAAAGGAAATTGATCGTATTTCTAAACAGACTCAATTTAATGGTGTTCATGTTCTAAGTGAAAAGAACGAAATGACCATTCAGGTTGGCGCTAACGATAACGAAGTTATCAAAATTAATCTGGAAAAAATTGATAGTGAGACTCTAGCGCTGAATACATTTGATGTTAGTTCATTAGGTGGAGTACGTGTTGGTACTGACATCGCGACTGTTAAAGGTGGAGCTGATGGTAATACTGAGACTAAGGTAAACCCACCAACTATTGCTGATGTTACTGATATCAAAGTCAAGGCAGCCAACGATAAAGATGGTAAAGCAATTGATGGTCAATATGTTGTAACGGGTAAAGGTAACGGTGGTGAAGAAGTATTTTATAAGGCCACTATTGACACTAAAACGGGTAATGTCACGGTTGGTGAAAAAACAGCTAAAGTTGACGATGATGCTAAGCCATTAACATCTTTAGACAAGGCTCTGTCAAAAGTTGACAGCCTGCGCAGTTCTTTGGGTGCTATCCAGAACCGTCTGGAATCTACCGTTAACAACCTGAACAATACTGTTAACAACCTGAGCGCAGCTCGTAGCCGTATCGAAGATGCTGACTACGCAACCGAAGTGTCTAACATGAGCCGTGGTCAAATCCTGCAACAGGCTGGTACTGCGGTTCTGGCTCAGGCTAACCAAGTTCCTCAGACTGTATTGTCTCTGCTGCGCTAATCGTTCCGTTAGGGCAATATGTGAACCTGATTCACGTAAAAATCCAAATAAATTAAGGATCGGTTCGCCGGTCCTTCTTTTTTAGTCGTTTATCGTGAACAGCCTAAAATTTGTGTTATTATTAGGCGGACAATAAATTTCGCATAGGTGAAAAAGAAGTGCTTTTACTACATTGTTCAAACGATTGCCCTTGTTAGGGGATTGGATAATGGTAGTTAGTCTCTTATTCCAAAGGTGTCTGTTGTTGTGAGCGATTTGTATACCGCCGAAGGCGTGATGGACAAAAACAGCCTCTGGAAGCGCTATGTACCATTAGTTCGCCATGAAGCGTTAAGGCTACAAGTTAGGTTACCTGCGTGTGTGGAGCTGGATGATCTGCTTCAGGCCGGGGGAATCGGCTTACTAAATGCGGTGGAACGTTTTGATTCCTTACAAGGAACCGCGTTTACCACTTATGCGGTACAACGTATCAGAGGTGCAATGTTGGATGAGTTAAGGAGCCGTGATTGGGCTCCGCGTAGTGTGCGACGTAATGCGCGCGAAGTAACGCAAACCATCCGTAAACTTGAGCAAGACTTAGGCCGTCCAGCCAGTGAGCAGGAAGTTGCTAAAGAATTAAAGATTGATCTGGTAGAATATCGGCAGATACTGTTAGATACGAATAACAGTCAGTTGTTTTCTTATGACGAATGGCATGAAATGCATGGTGAAAGCTGTGAACCTGTCATTGAAGAAGGGCATGAAACTAATCCCTTACAACAATTGTTGGAAAGTGATGTTCGTCAACGGGTAATTGATGCTATTGATTCGTTACCCGAGCGAGAAAAAATAGTTCTGACGCTGTATTATCAGGAAGAACTTAATCTGAAAGAGATTGGCGCAGTACTTGAAGTCGGGGAGTCCCGCATAAGTCAGTTACACAGTCAGGCGATTAAACGTCTGCGGGCTCGCTTAAATCCGGAAAAGTAACTTTTTGCTTATTTGTTTTTTGTTTAAGACTACACACAGGGCTTTATCTCTTATGTCTGTTACAACACAAAAGAAACGGCCGCTCAGCCGTTACATTAAAGACTACAAACATAGTCAAACTCATTGCTTGCATTGTCACAAAGCTCTTGATCGCATCTCTTTGGTTTTTAATGGCCAGGTGATTAATAAAGAGTCGATCTCCGAGATGACGGAGTTGATTGATGATAAGACTTGGGATGAGTTGCAAGATAAATTTGTCGCATTATGCCGTTTTTGCAGTGAAATTTATTGCAACAGTGAGACAGATTATTTTGACATCATGTCTTTCAAACAATACCTGTTTGAACAAACTGAAATGAGCCACAGTACGATTCGTGAGTATGTGGTTCGTTTACGACGTTTGGATGAATTGCTCACTTCAAGCAATTACCCTGTAAAAGAGTTCACAACAGAGAAAATCCAGGAAAAACTGAGTGAGAAACTCTCACAGTCGGCATTCAGTAACTACAACATTGCCTTGCGTAAGTATGAGCAGTATTTGAGCTGGCAGCAGGGCGGTCATTAAGCTGGAAATATAACAGTAAAGAGAGCACCAATTTCAGGGGAACGCATTTTCGGTGTGTTCCCCTTGGTTATTTTAGGCGTTACCCGATAGTCATCAAGCTGGCATTGCCCCCCGCAGCGGCAGTGTTAATGCTCAGCGAATGTTCATGTAGCAGACGTTCTAACAAGAGGTTAGTTTCTCCACGGGCAAAACCTTGTACGGAGATAATGGGGCCTCTACGTTGGGCGATCTGTTCGCAGACTTGACGGAGTTGATCAGAATCGCCGTGGTAAATGACAGCGTCGAATGCCGTATCTTCACTCTGCCAGTCTTGAACCAGATTGATTGCTTTACGGACGTTATCTGGCAATTGACGGAATAGTTGCTGGTGCATTTCATCATTTTGCCAGAGTAATTGACAGCCAACAGACAATGTTGCGGCCAGTTGGGTCAAGGTATCTTGCTGATTATCCGCCAGACACAATACCTGACCACGAGGTAACAGGGTGTAAGTATTGCGTTCACCTGTAGGCCCAGGTAATAGGCGAGTTGTGCCACCTTGTGCGAGTAGTTTGTACTGCTGAATTAACTGATTCAGCTCTTCGTTGTGCTGATTGGTAGCCCATTTCGTCAATGCATCAAATGGAGCCATCAGTGTCGAACGAGCATTGGCGTCCAGTGAATATTCAGTATCTTGACGTTCCAGCGTCTGATTAATGGCATTCTGAGGGCGGCAAGAGAGTAATCGATATAAATAGAGTGGACCACCCGCTTTCGGGCCTGTACCGGATAAGCCTTCACCACCAAACGGTTGTACGCCAACAACAGCACCGACCATATTGCGGTTAACATACAAGTTACCTACTTTCGCTTTCGCGGTAACCTGTGCAATCGTTTCATCAATACGGGTATGTACACCTAGTGTCAGGCCGTAGTTGGAGTCGTTAATTTGATCCAGCAATGTATCCAGTTCACTACGTTTAAAACGGACAACATGTAGAACAGGGCCGAAGATCTCTTTTTTCAGCTCATCAAAGCTTTCCAGTTCAATTAGCGTTGGTTTAACAAAGGTGCCTTGTTCCCACTCTTTACTGTCAACCGTATTGCTGTGCGCTGCCTGGTAAATCGTGCGTCCTTTAGTGCGCATTGCCTGAATATGGCGATCGATACCGGCTTTGGCATCAGCATCAATGACTGGTCCGATATCGGTAGAAAGACGTTCAGGATTACCCATCCGGCATTCAGACATTGCTCCTTTCAGCATGGTAATGGTTCGTTCTGCCACATCTTCCTGAATGCAAAGAATGCGTAAGGCAGAGCAACGTTGACCTGCACTGTCAAAAGCAGAAGCGACGACATCAGTAACAACTTGTTCTGTGAGAGCAGAAGAATCAACAATCATTGCATTCAGGCCACCGGTCTCGGCAATGAGAGGTGTTGGTCGTCCTTGCGCATCAAGTCGTCCGGCAATATTGCGTTGTAACAGACCAGCAACTTCAGTGGAGCCGGTAAACATCACCCCGCGTACCCTTTCATCACCAACCAGAAGAGAGCCAACGGTTTCACCTCGGCCAGGTAATAATTGCAATACGCCATGGGGAATACCAGCTTGCTGTAGTATCTTGACCGCAATTGCTGCAATTAATGAGGTCTGTTCCGCTGGTTTTGCTAAGACACTGTTTCCGGCAGCCAGCGCAGCAGCTATCTGTCCAGTGAAAATAGCCAATGGGAAGTTCCATGGGCTGATACATACAACGGGTCCCAGTGGACGATGGGTATCATTAGCGAAATCATGGCGAACTTGCCCGGCATAATAATGGAGGAAATCGACAGCTTCGCGTACTTCCGCAATCGCATTATTAAAGGTTTTACCTGCTTCTCGAACCAGAATACCCAACAGCAGTTGCATCTGGTTTTCCATCAATTCAGCAGCACGAATCAGAATTGCTGCTCGTTCTGATGGCGGAGTCGCAAACCAGATTGCTCCAGCTTCTGTTGCGACATCCAGCGCATGACCAACTTCCTGCTCAGTTGTTTCACGAACATGACCAACGATATCCAGAGGCTCAGCCGGATTAATGACCGGTTTAGCTACGGGTAACTCACCTTGATGGTAATAATGACCGCCTAGTAATGGTTCGCTATACCGTTCTTCGGTAGCAGAACTGAGTAAGGCACTGGAAAGAGAAGCTAAGCGATGCTCGTTGGAAAGATCCAAACCGGCTGAGTTTGCGCGATCTTTGCCATACAGGTTGTAAGGCAGAGGGATTTTCGGATGAGGGAGGCCAATTTGACCTTCGGTTTCAGCCAGTTTTTGAATTTTTTTCACTGGATCAGCAACCAGTTCATCCAGTGGTAGTGTGGTATCGGCGATACGGTTGACGAAGGAGGTGTTAGCACCATTTTCCAGCAGACGACGGACGAGGTAGGCCAACAACGTTTCATGAGTGCCTACTGGCGCATAAATGCGACATGGGCGGTTTAATTTGCCATTAGCGATTTTCCCGACCACTTGTTCGTATAGTGGTTCTCCCATGCCATGCAAGCATTGGAATTCATATTGACCCGGGTAATAGTTTTGACCGGCCATATGATAAACAGCAGATAAAGTATGAGCATTGTGGGTAGCGAACTGGGGGTAAATCAGATTTGGCACTGACAATAGTTTGCGGGCACAAGCCAGATAAGAAACATCGGTATAAACTTTACGGGTGTAAACTGGATAGCCTTCCAGCCCATCTATTTGAGCACGCTTAATTTCGCTATCCCAGTAGGCGCCTTTTACCAGTCTCACCATCAGGCGGCGACGGCTGCGCTGTGCCAAATCAATTATCGTGTCAATAACAAATGGGCAGCGTTTCTGATAAGCCTGAATAACGAAACCAATGCCATTCCAGCCAGCCAGTTGTGGCTCAAAACAGAGTTTTTCCAGCAAATCAAGAGAGATTTCCAGACGATCCGCTTCTTCTGCATCAATATTGATACCAATATCATATTGACGTGCCTGTAATGTCAGGGAAAGCAGACGTGGATACAGCTCGTCCATTACTCGCTCGTATTGAGCACGGCTATAACGCGGATGCAGGGCGGAAAGCTTAATGGAAATCCCAGGTCCTTCATAAATGCCTCGGCCATTAGATGCCTTACCGATAGCATGAATCGCCTGTTGGTAAGAAACCATATAATCTTGGGCATCTTTCTCAGTTAAAGCGGCTTCACCTAGCATGTCATAGGAGTAGCGGAACCCTTTTTCTTCCAATTTACGTGCACTTGCCAGCGCTTGATCGATAGTTTCACCTGTCACAAACTGTTCACCCATCAGACGCATTGCCATATCTACGCCTTTACGCACTAATGGTTCACCACTTTTGCTGATAATACGATTCAGTGAATTAGAAAGTTTGGCTTCGTTATGGGTAGAAACCAGTTTTCCGGTAAATAGCAGCCCCCATGTTGCTGCATTGACAAACATAGATGAACTTTGGCCCAAATGAGAATGCCAGTTACCATTACTGATTTTATCGCGGATCAGCGCGTCACGGGTGGCTTTGTCAGGAATACGAAGCAGGGCTTCCGCAAGACACATCAGGGCAACACCTTCCTGAGATGAAAGTGAAAATTCCTGCAACAGCCCTTGAACTAAACCTGAGCGGCCAACGCTGTTTTTCTGGTTACGCAATTTTTCTGCAATGCTATAGGCTAGCTTGTGGGTTGCTTGTGCCTGCTCTTCTGGCAATTGCGCCTGTTGTAGCAGCATTGGAACTGCTTGTGTTTCTGGCAGACGATAGGCAGCAGTGATTGCAGAACGTTTTACTGATTGAGGCAGGATATGCTCGGCGAAGTCGAGGAAAGGTTGATGAGAGGAATCTATTATTGCAGTTTCTTCTCCCGTTATCTTCTCTTCAAGATCTTGGCTGGAAGATAACTCAGTAATCTGCTCGTCATTTTCAAGACGTTCAAGGTAATTAAAAATAGCTTGTTTAATCAGCCAGTGTGGAGTGCGGTCAATCCGTTGTGCCGCAGCTTTAATGCGATCACGAGTTGCCTCATCAAGCTTCACGCCCATTGTTGTACTACCCATCCTCGCTCCTTTAATAGGTAAGGTTTATCTAATTTGCATGATAATATCTGATATGTTGCAACTTTGTGCAACCTTATGCAAATTGCTTGTTTTGTTTTTGTGAAATTAATCCATTTATTATAATTAGACGGGTATATTTGTTATTGTGACTTTATCTAATTGATATATATTGGTTTAACATTTTATGGCTAACACTAGAGTGGAATCATGAAATGGTTAAAAAATACAACCTTTAAATCAAATAAATGTGATTCAGCAAACGTTTCTTGTAAAAAATGGCGTTAATTAGTTGTTAAATTACCTAGTGCTAATCTAGGATTCATTGTAACTTTTTAATTGGTTACAAAAAAAATTATTTCAATTTAGAATTATAAATCATCTTTAGGTGCAATCAGGTGCAACGTTCCTGAACCTGACAGGGAAAACTCTGTGTACCCAGGAGAACTGCGGCTTTGCAAACACAGATAAACTATGGAGAACCTGCATGACAGTAAATACACCAATGCTAATCACCTTTATTGTCTATATTACTGGGATGTTGTTGATAGGCTTTTTAGCTTATCGCTCGACCAAAAATTTTGATGATTATATCTTAGGGGGAAGGCGATTAGGTAGCGTGGTAACGGCTTTGTCTGCCGGTGCTTCGGATATGAGTGGTTGGCTATTGATGGGCTTACCTGGCGTTGTTTATTTCGCGGGTGTTTCAGAAAGCTGGATAGCTATTGGTCTTGCGTTAGGCGCTTATCTTAACTGGAAACTGGTTGCAGGCAGGTTACGGATTCAGACGGAAGTCAATAACAATGCTTTGACACTGCCAGACTATTTCACCAGTCGTTTTGAAGATAACAGCAAGATCCTGCGTATTATTTCTGCACTTGTTATCTTGATTTTCTTCACCATCTATTGTGCTTCTGGCGTTGTTGCCGGAGGTTTATTATTTGAAAGCACTTTTGGTATCAGTTATCAGAAAGCCATGTGGCTTGGGGCAGCAGCAACGATTGCTTACACTTTCCTCGGTGGCTTCTTGGCGGTCAGTTGGACAGATACTGTTCAGGCTTCATTAATGATTTTTGCTCTTATCTTGACCCCAGTTATCGTTATTTTCTCCGTTGGTGGCATTGATACCTCGCTTACTCTGATAGCAGCGAAAAATCCAGCTTATTTGGATATGTTTAAGGGATTGAACTTTATCGCTATTATCTCGTTATTGGGTTGGGGACTGGGTTATTTTGGTCAGCCACATATTTTGGCGCGTTTTATGGCGGCAGATTCCCATCACACTATCCGTAAAGCTCGTCGTATTAGTATGACTTGGATGGTGTTATGTTTGGCTGGAACTATTGCGGTTGGTTTCTTCGGTATTGCTTATTTTGAAATGCATTCTGACCTGTCTGGCCCGGTAGCTGCCAATCGTGAGCGTATCTTTATGGAATTGGCGGTTATTCTGTTTAATCCGTGGATAGCAGGTATTTTATTATCAGCTATTCTGGCTGCGGTCATGAGTACTTTGAGTTGTCAGCTGTTGGTGTGTGCCAGTGCATTGACAGAAGATCTTTATAAGCCTTTTATCCGTAAATCTGCTAGCCAGAAGGAGTTGGTGTGGGTGGGGCGTTTTATGGTTCTGTTGGTGGCAGTTATCGCTATGGTAATAGCAACTAACCCTGAAAATAAGGTATTGGCTCTGGTCAGTAATGCATGGGCTGGATTTGGTGCAGCGTTTGGTCCGGTTGTGTTGATTTCTGTTACTTGGAAACGTATGACACGTAATGGTGCATTAATCGGGATGTTGGTTGGGGCAGGCACGGTATTAGTATGGATGAAGTACCAATGGTTTGGACTGTATGAAATTATTCCTGGCTTTATCTTTGCTTCTATTGCGATTGTCATTGTCAGCTTGCTGGGTAAAGCGCCGGGCAGAGAAACGCAACAGCGTTTCATTGATGCTGAGGTGCAATACAAAACTAAGTGAATTGAAATAGGTAAAAAAGTGTGAAGGCGAAATGCCTTCACACTCTAACGAGCGTTATTAGCTTTTCAGTTTTTTAGTGATCTTAGCGACATGTTCCCCCTGATAACGGGCGATTTTCAATTCGTTTTCATTGGGGAAGCGTGAACCGTCACCGCCAGCGAAAGTACTGGCACCATAAGGGGTTCCCCCTTGCGACTGTGAAATATCCCCGATTTCAGGAATACCATAACCAATCGGTATGATAATAAAGCCGTGGTGGGCGAGTGTTGTCCAGGTTGAAGTAATGGTCATTTCCTGACCACCGCCAACACCTGTGGAAGTGAATACGCTGGCGACTTTGCCGTGCAGTTTACCTTCGGCCCACAAGCTGCCTGTCTGGTCTAAAAAGTTTCTCATTTGGCCGGCCATATTACCAAAGCGGGTTGGGGTGCCGATGATAATTGCATCATAGTCAACCAGCTCCTGTGTGGATGCAATCGGAGCGGATTGATCCGTTTTACCACCTGCTTTGGTAAATGTTTCTGGTGGGATGGTTTCTGGTACGCGTTTAATGGTGACTTCTACATCAGAGACTTTTTTGGCGCCCTCTGCAACTGCGGATGCCAGCGTTTCAATATGTCCATACATGGAATAATAAAGTACAAGAATTTTAGTCATATTACTTGCTCCAACAAGGTTAAAAAGTGGCTGCGAAGTTTACAATAACGGCAGCCGTCATTTAAATTCATCAATATTATTGATGTAATAAGGCGAAATTACCTTATTTTGTAAGAAAGATTTTCTTAACCGGTAGAGTAAGTGTAGCGGTAATTTAGTCGCTTGCAGCAATAAAAAAGACCTGTGGAGTATTATTCCCACAGGTCATATAGGTATTAAAAACTTGAATAAGTTAGTTGTACAAACGTGTTCTACGTTTTTTTACAATTTGAAAGCCAATAATTAAAACCAGAAACCAAACAGGTGTGATAATTAATGCCTGACGAGTATCATCTCGTAAAGTGAGTAGTATCAGAACAAATGCAAAAAATGCCAGACAGACCCACGACATGATAATACCCAGTGGCATTTTATAGATTGAAGCTTTATGTAATGCAGGGCGACGTTTCCGGTAAACCAGATATGAACATAGGATCATACTCCAGATAAACATAAACAGAATGGCTGAAACGGTGGTTACTAGGGTAAATACATGCATAACATCAGGAATTAAATAAATCAGCACGACACCACAAGATAAACATAAACAGGTAAAAATTAACCCCGATGCAGGCACTGAACGGCGTGAAAGGCGGCTGAATTGCTGTGGTGCATCACCTTCTTTTGCTAGTCCAAATAGCATACGGCTGGTGGAGAAAACCCCGCTATTTGCTGAAGATGCAGCAGAAGTCAATACCACAAAGTTCACGATACTTGCAGCAGCAGGTAAACCAATCAGCACAAACAGCTCAACAAAAGGACTTTTGTCTGCAATGATTGAACGCCATGGCGTGACTGACATAATAATTATGAGTGCCAGCACATAGAAGGTGATAATACGGATTGGAATGGCATTAATTGCTCTGGGAAGTGATTTCATTGGGTCCTTAGTTTCTGCGGCAGCAGTACCTACTAATTCAATTCCCACGAAAGCAAATATGGCTATTTGGAATCCGGCAAAAAATCCATTTAATCCTGTGGGAAAGAATCCTCCGTCATTCCATATATTTGCCAGTGAAGCGGTATGGCCGGCTGGAGATTGAAAATGCATACCGATCAGAACAGCGCCTGTCACAATTAAAGCAACAATGGCAACGATTTTAATCATAGCGAACCAGAATTCCATTTCTCCGAATAATTTTACGGTTGCTAGATTAAGCGCTAGCAGCAACGAAACACAGAGTAGGGAAGTAGCCCATTGTGGGAAATCGGGTTGCCAATAACTGATATATGAAGTGATGGCTACCACATCGGCGATACCGGTAATAACCCAGCAGAACCAATAAGTCCAACCGACAAAAAAACCTGCCCAAGGCCCCAGTAAATCCGCAGCAAAGTCACTGAATGATTTATATTGCAGGTTTGAGAGCAGTAATTCGCCCATTGCGCGCATCACGAAGAACAACATGAAACCGATAATCATATAAACGAATATAATCGATGGTCCGGCAAGGGAGATTGTTTTTCCTGAACCCATAAACAGCCCGGTGCCAATAGCACCACCGATAGCAATAAGTTGTATATGTCGGTTGCTCAGATTGCGTTGCAACTGCGTTTCCCCGGTTTTAGCGGAAAGTGAAGTGTTTATATTTTCTGCCATAGTATATAGTATCCAATATTTTCATTTTCTTAGGTAAATTGTCACGGCTCTTTAAGTGGCCTTATATTAGCGGTGTTTGCGAAAAGATTGTGACACAAATTACTATAATAATGACAGCTTGATTTCATCTTAAAAACAAATTGGTTACAATTTAACTCATCAGTATCCTTAAAATTGAATATGAATTATTCGCTTAGAAAAAAATAGTTATACCCAATGGATTTCAAGATGGATCGAGACGGCAAGGGAGCGAATCCCCGGGAGCATAGATAACACTGTGACCGGGAGTGAGTGCAGCCAACAAATAACGGGTCAATAATAATATTGACGATAGCTGTGTATGAGATAATAATTGTTCATATGGGTTGTTAGCTCAGTCGGCAGAGCAGTTGACTCTTAATCAATTGGCCCGGGGTTCGAGCCCCCGACAACCCACCAGTTAAATCTAGGATGCCTAAGAGTGGTATTTAAGAGCATTAATAGAGATTATATATAGATTTGTCATTATAAGATAAATCTTGTCTGTTATGTTTATACCCAATGGATTTCAAGATGGATCGCGACGGCAAGGGAGCGAATCCCCGGGAGCATAGAGAACTCTGTGACCGGGGTAAGAGAGTGCAGCCAACAAAGAGGCAACTTGAAAGATAACAGGTATATGTCGTAAGTATCTAAGGATTAAGCCCCATTTTCTTATTTGGTAGAATGGATGTTTCCATAATAATGATGATATCAGACAGACAACATCGAAAGTAAAATAGACAAACAGCATGAATGCAGCAAAGAACCAGTAATATAAGGCTTTATTTCTGGTTTCATGGTTCAGGATATCAAGTAATTCTTTCGTGGTGTTTTTACCGTGAGTGATTTTTACAGAAAGCACTATTTAACACCCTGAGAAATAATAAAAAAGCCCTCAAATAATGAGAGCTAAACAGGCGAAAATATGAGAGAAGAATATTTATAAAATTTTTACTCACATAATTTAATGTCTTTGACATAAGTTGTAGGTGACATCCATGAGATTTTATCACACACCAAATAGCCATCATTGTTTAACTTATAACCAACATAAAAAGAGATAGGAAAGCTAACGATGAATGATGCAATCATCAGCATGGTTAAGTATCTGATAATAGGCTTATTAAATTTAGGCAATCGATCAAAAACAAAGAAAAATATAGAACCAGATATAGCATAAAATATTAAAGGAAATGAAATGAAATGAAATGAAATACATAACAATAGTTCCGGAAAATATTATTTTTTCTTTCATTAAAATCAATGAAAAAATACAGTCACTCACTAAGTACATTACAGATGTAACTATTAGTAATAATATTATTCCGTATGAAATTTTTACATGCTTATTATTCACTTTATTTTACCTAATCGGTTAAATACATGCTGTAAATTTCCTTCCGGTGACTTTGGTTTTCTTTTCATTTCTTCTTTGATTAGTTCTATTAATTTTTTACTTATTCCATATTTTGCCTCTAGAATTTCTAAACTAATCGCAATCATAATGAGAGCTAAATAGGCTAGGCGAAAATATGAGAGAAGAATATTTATAAAATTTTTACTCACATAATTTAATGTCTTTGACATAAGTTGTAGGCGACATCCATGAGATTTTATTACATACCAAATAGCCATCATTGTTTAATTGATTACTTACCCAGAAAGATATTGGAAGACTGATAATAAAAGAAATAACCATAATAGAACCTAAGAATTTGATATACAACATATGATTATTAGGCAGTTTATTAAAAATAAAATAAAAAAATAAAGATGTAAAATAATACAAAACGAGTGGAAATGAAAAGAAGCAAATAAAAATTATACTAGAAAATACTATCTCATCTTTCATTACTAATAATGAGTGAATATTGTTAAAAACAATATAATACCCAAATAAAATAATAAAACAAACAAAGATACCACAAATTATACGTATAATCTTTTTATCTGCCATATTTTACCCATATTGTTGAATATATTCTGTAAATCAACTTCAGGTGTCCTGGGTTTTCTTTCCATTCCATCCTTTATCAATTTGATGACTTTCAGACTGATTCCATATTTCTTATCGATATACTCCAAAGTGATGGCAGCAAGAAAACCAACAATTAAAACAATTCCTGCAGCGACAATAACACTTCCACCAACTACAGCTATAGCTGATATAAATGAGCCAGCAGCCTAAGAAGTAGCTGCTATAATGGCAGTTTTAGCCATGTATGGTATTATCACTTAATACTTTTTCTAACCTTATGGCATCAAAGAATTCATGTTGAGGTTTTAACTGATTAATACCTACATTACCCTTTAAAAAATCCCCCATGTAACCTTCTACACTGGGATTATATTTCTTATACGTCATATTCCCTCCTTACATTAGTTTAATGTTACTCATTTTAACATCTTCGTTGATATAACCAGTAAGGTCAACAAAAATAATTTAATTCTTGTTAGAATATACCTTCAATAAAACCCTCTTTCATCCTTCAACTGTGCCCCAGTAAAGATATGTAAAGGCGAATAGAGGACATACTTAACACTAAAATTTTATATAGGGTAAGTTACAAATCTCTGTATTCAGGAACACCCGGAGGTCACTCTTTAGTTTCATCATCTAAATTAATATTGTGAAAATAACCTTGTTTAGTTCTGGCTTTGCTTAATAAAAGATTCGTAATATGTTAAATCGATTTCGAGTTACTTTTTTGGGGGAACGATGAATTTATTTTGCTGATATGCAGAATTGAATCGAAATTTCTAAATAAATCACCAAGGCTATATATTCAGCCTTGATGATTCTATAATCTTTTTATTGACTAAATTAGAAACGGTAGCCGACGGTTACATTAAAACCATTAGTGGAGAGTTTGCTTTCCCCGCCATATTCTTTGGTATTAAAGCGGCTACCTTCATAACCAACTGTAACGGATGTGTTGGTTGTCGGATTGACAATTAAACCTGCTCCCCAGCCTAAAGCATTATTATTTATTTCTGCTTTCTCAGTGTACCCATTTCCATAGGTGGCGGAGAGTTTTACATTAATTCTGGATAACCCCAGTTGGCTATATAAGCTAACATAATCATTAATTCTATAAGTCGGACCAGTCATCAAAGAGTAATACTTAGTATCAAGTTTAGGGTATTCTTCTGTCTCTTTTTCATCCCCTTTAGCAAAGGTAAATGATGATAACAGTCCCCATTGATCATCCAATTCATATCGATAACTCAATGTCGCACCGTTTAGTGCTTTAATATCTTGTGGTTTCACATAGGCATAGCCGATAGAAACAGTATGTTGTTCAGCTTGAGCAGGTAAGGTTATTGCACATGCAGAGAAAATAATGCCACAGCTTAGTAAAAATTTTTGCATTTAATCACACTCTATATAATTTCGTAATGAATTACTTTGTTACTATTTAAAGACTTGTTTACCAACGAATATAATAAATATCACAAATTAAATCATTAGTATATATTTTTCGATAAAATTAAGGTCTTATACACGATTCACTAACTATTATTACTACTTTCTTCTTTGAGGATATTTCTGGAGTAATTTTGCTTTATTAGTATAAATAATCGCTTTATTGTTTCAATATTCATCAATTGTTAACTTTGGAATTTTTCTTTCTTTGCTTACCGATAATTATTCATACTAAATATTCCACATTTTTATATTAAGAAAAACACGCGTTTCTGTTTTCTATTCCAATAGTAACTAGTGAAATTAAATTTTTGGCGCTTACTATGATAAGTGAAAAAGGTAAGTTGTTTTTTGCACATTTCAGTGTGCGTGGTAGGAATACACCCAGATACAATTAAAGATTAATGAGTTAAAGTTATTTGAGTATTTTTGCGCCATATGAAATATAATTATTTGATTTTATATGAATTAATTGTAATGTGTTATTTTTCATATAATACTTATCTTATTTAAATTATTGTGTCTAACATTAGATTGGTTACTATTAATAAAATAATAAACATTATATTAAGATGATAGTTTATATAATAAATGATTATTTCCGGGTAATAGCGGTGAAGTGTTTTTACATAAATACATATATTTCATTGAGTTTGTGAACGCTGACATTATAAGGGGTTATTTATTTGTATGGCATACCTATTATGCTTTTATACCCGTTATCTCTCAAGTTGCTATTTTGTTGGTTGCTTTCACTTACCCCAGTCACATAGTTATCTATGCATCTTGGGGATGCGTTCACTTGCCGCCGCGCTGCAATTTGAAATCTATTGGGTATATTGCAATTAATCAGAGAAATGAATGACAAGATGCTGACTAATTTTGTTGTTGGGTAACAAAAAATTCACATATAACACAATAAACAAAGGTTAATAATATCGTGAAAAATAAAAATTATATTATTTCAGAGGACGGGCTTTCACCTAATTTTGAAATTGAATACCAACGGATTATCGAATGGTTTTTTAGCCGAAATTCTAATAAGTGGCCTATATTTCATGAACAGGAGATGAAGAAAATTATTGAGTTTAGAGGGAGGAATCTTCATCCGTTGAAACGTGTTGATGCCTATCCTGAGGGTAGTTTTTTGTTAGAAAAGATAAAAACCGAGCAACATATACCTGAAACGTATTGTGAACCGGGAGGTAGCCTTGATCCTCTGTTGCTCTTTGCTGTGGCACTGTCAAAAGACTGGGAAAATCCTGGTGCTGTCGAAAATGCTATTGCTATGCCTTGTGATCCCGCCATTTATGGTTCAATGTTATCCCAGCTTGTAAGCCCTAATTTGGTTTATAGCGAGTATGCGGGTATGGCTGAGAAATTAGAAAAAATGGCAGTCAGGCAAATGGCAACATTGGCTGGCTATGATCCTATGGAAGCAACCGGTATTTTCACACAAGGGGGAACTTTTTGTAATTTGTATGGGTATCTTTTAGGGATCAGAAAATCATTACCAAATGCCCGGCTTACCGGTCTCGATTCCGGTGATGATTATTGTATTATTAATTCACAGGGAGGACATTATTCAAATATGACGAATTTATCCCTGCTAGGTGTAGATATTAAACATAAAACGATACGAATTAGGATTACGTCCTCTAATGAGATTGATTTGGCCCATTTGGAACACCAAATGCGTGCATGTTTTAACGTTAATTGTTTGATTCCGACAATTATGCTTACATTGGGAACGACGGATACGTTTGCAGTTGATAGGGTAAAACTAATTTATGACTTACGTAATCGCTTATGTGAAGAATATGGCATAAAAATTAAACCGCATATTCATGCAGATGCAGCTATTGGTTGGTCAATGTTGTTCTTTGCTGATTATGATTTTGAATCAAACCCGCTGTCAATAAATGAAAGCACTTTACAAGGTATAAAAAATAATAGGGACAAGTTTCAGGAAATTAAATATACCGACTCATTTACCATAGATTTTCATAAATGGGGATATGTGCCTTATATTTCCAGCTTAGTGATGATAAAAGATAAATCCGATCTGAAAACATTGGAGAATGAACCACAGCATTTCTCTTATTTTGAGAATGATATGCAAGAGAAAACACATTTACAATCAACAATTGAATGTACTCGGGGTGCCGCAGGAATTTTTGGTGCTGTCTCTGCTTTAACCTATATGGGAAAGAAAGGATACCAGGTTATTTTGGCGCACTGTTTACAAAATGCCAATTATTTCAGAAAGTGTTTGCAAGATTTAGGCTATGTTAAGCTTATTGCACCAGCGAATCAGGGGCCAAGTGTTGGATTTAAGATTTATAATCCTAAGATTATAACTGATGTTGATATAGCATTTGAGTATGAGCTGACATGCATGGATTCTCAGGATGCTATGAATTTTATGCAAAGTAATTATCAGTTTCATCGAAGAATATTTACCAATAGGGATAAAATTGGGTTATTTACCAATTGGGTTGAATTTATTACCCGTTCTGAATATGACTCAAAGGGGGATTTTTCTTATATTCCAGGTGAGAAGGCGGTGTTTATAAACCCAATGACAACCAGGGCGGATATTGATAGATATATTGATAGCCTAATTGAAAACGTACCTTCTTGAAAAGGTAGACACATGACTACAATATAATTACCAAGGATTAAACTTAAATTGATAAGGCTGAGCTTTGTAGGGAACAGAGTTCAGCCTTTTTCGTAGTAACTATATTGGGATCTATACCCAATAGATTTCAAGATGGATCGCGACGGCAAGGGAGCGAGTTCCCGGGAGCATAGATAACGATGTGACTGGGGTGAGTGCAGCCAACAAAGAGGCAACTTGAAAGATGAAGGGTATAATGGCGATTAGCTATCGCCACTTGGAAAAAAGGGATGGTTGTACCTATTTAATGACCGATGGTATTCTTTATTCGTCTATGATTGATTTCAACCATTGAATAAATGCATTGACTTTTTCATTCTGTTGCTGGGGAAGGGTACAGGTATAGTAATATTGTTTACATAGCACTTCGGTATTGGGAAAAGGGGCTACTAATTCTTTGCTTTTAATTTTTTCCCCAATCATGTTTTTTCTGCCCATGGCAATACCAGCATGGTGTATTGCGGCGACCGCAGCTAAATCAGAACGGTCAAATACTATACATTTTTGTGATGGATCTAGGGTAATACCAAAATGTTCTGTCCAGGTATCCCACTCTTTTGTATCAGAATCGTAGCTCCATGCTTGTTTGTCATGCAATAATGTGCAGTATTGTAAATTATCGATATTTCCCATCAGGTTATATTTTTCGGCATATTGTGGACTACAGACCGGGGTAATATATTCACTCATCAAATACTGATGGGATAATTCATCGGACATAATATCATCAAAATAAATTGCTAAATCTATACCATAACCGCGGAAATTTACATTTTCGTTACCAACCAAGATGTTCAGATTAATGGATGGATAGAGCTGGTTAAAATCAGCCAATTTGGGCACTAACCAACATTGGGTAAAGGTAGGACGGGAGTAGATAGTTAGGTTTCCTGATAACTCTTGGTTTTTTATCTCCAGAATTTCCTGATTCAGATGTTCCAGTGTTGATTTAATTGTCCAAAATAAACGCTTTCCTTCACAAGTTAATTCAAGCTTTCTGTGAAAACGTTGGAAAAGTTTGAGTCCCAACTCTTGTTCTAGTGAACTGATTCTATGGCTGACAGCGCTGGCACTAATAGCCAATTCATCAGCCGCCTGAACGAAAGAGCAGTGGCGGGCGGCTATCTCAAATGTATGCAGCTTTGATAACTGGCTTCCATTTAGTAACTTATTTACAACCATGAAATTATCATCTGTGTACATATTTATAATGTTTCTTTTTCATCGAAGTGGGATAATACAACCGTATCATCAAGGGTGTATATTTCAGATAGTTTTAGTGATTTAAGTCGCAAATAAAGTGAAAATTTTGATCGGTATCACTGAATTGACTCAACAGAGTTCATGCATGGCTATGTATTGATCATTTGTCAAAAATTGAATATTCATATTCAATAGTGAAAACGCATGTAACGAACAGAGGTTAACTGTGGAGAATGATTAAGTGGATTCACAACCTTGGGTGATTGGTACATTACTTACAAGTATTGTGTTAATTGTATTTACGATAATCAAATTAAAAATTCACCCTTTTCTGGCGTTACTGCTGGCAAGTTTTTATGTTGGCGTATTAATGGGAATGAACCCTGTCAATGTGGTAAGAACCATTGAAGCGGGGATGGGTAGTACGTTGGGTTTTTTGGCCGCAGTCATTGGTTTGGGAACCATTCTGGGCAAGATGATGGAGATATCTGGCGCAGCAGAGCGTATTGGTATCACATTGCAAAAATGCCGATGGCTCTCACCAGATATCATTATGGTACTGATTGGGCTGATTTGTGGTATTACCCTGTTTGTTGAAGTAGGGGTAGTACTGTTGATCCCATTGGCGTTTTCTATTGCCAGGAAAACTAATACGTCATTGTTGAAATTAGCGATTCCGTTGTGTACGGCATTGATGGTGGTTCATTGTATTGTGCCTCCACACCCAGCGGCATTATTTGTTACGAATAAACTGGGCGCGGATATTGGTTCGGTGATTGTTTATGGACTAATAATCGGTTTGTTTGCGGCTTTGATCGGTGGCCCGTTATTCCAGCGATTTCTCGGTAGCCGTTTGCCTTTCAAATCGGTTCCTGATGAGTTTTCTGATATTGAAGTTCGCAGGGAAGAAGATTTACCCTCTTTAGGTATCACATTGTTTACTGTGCTATTGCCAATTGGGTTGATGCTGATTAAAACGTTTGCTGAACTGAATATAGAAAAAGGCACCATATCTTACATGGTGTTAGAATTTATCGGTAATCCTATTACCGCTATGTTTATTGCTGCATTTGTTGCCTATTACACCTTAGGTATTAAACAAAATGTGGGCATGAGTATGCTGTTGACAAAAACAGAAGATTGTTTTGCCTCTATCGCCAATATTTTATTGATTATCGGTGCAGGCGGAGCATTCAATAGCATTCTGAAAGGAAGTGGGATTAGTGATACGTTGGCAGTTATTTTGTCAAATCTGGATATGCATCCAATTCTTTTGTCTTGGTTGGTTGCTATTATCTTGCATGCGGCGGTTGGTTCGGCAACCGTAGCAATGGTGGGAGCAACAGCGATTGTTTCACCCATGCTGCCGTTATATCCAGATATTAGCCCGGCAATCATTACTTTAGCTATTGGTTCCGGTGCTATCGGCTGTACTATTGTTACTGATTCACTGTTCTGGCTGGTTAAGCAATATTGCGGAGCAACGCTCAGTGAAACTTTTAAATATTATACAACCGCAACATTTATTGCATCTGTTGTTGCGTTGGCTGGGACGTTTCTTCTTTCTACCATTGTGTAATGAGAAGAATAATATTTCAGTCGTTGAAAGATAAGAACAAGAAGTGCGAGTGTGTCAATACCAGGGGAGCCTATAAAATAGGTAGCTTTTATAGCTAAAATAAAAAGAAAATTAAATACTAATGTACTAATCAAAATAAGGGGAAGATAAAAAATAAATAAAAAGTGATGTTTTGATATTTTGTAGGAAAATTGTAGTAAACATAACATACTGAAAATAATAATTTTAATAATTAAAAAACTAGCGTTATTTTTTTATATACCTAATAGATTTCAAATTGCTGCGTGGCGGCAAGAGAACGCATCCCCAGGAGCATAGGTAACGATGTGACTGGGGTAAGTGAAAGCAGCCAATAAAGCAGCAACTTGAAGGATGAAGGGTATATACCAGGGAACACCAATCTTGGGTTAACACGCAAATGAAAAGTACAAAGATTCAACAATTACTAAATGAATATCCGTTAGTAAAAAATTTAATGAAATTAGAGGAAATCTTCTGGTTTAACCCTTGCAGTACAACCTTTAAAGAGGGATTACCTTTTGTCGGTTTGGATGCTGATGATGTCAGGGATGCTGAAGCACGCCTGAATCGTTTTGCATCTTATTTATGTAAGGCTTTCCCGGAGACAAAAGCTACGAATGGCATTATTGAATCAGAGATAGTGGCTATTCCCGCAATGCAGAAAACACTGGAACAGTATTATAGTGTTGATATAGCAGGGAAAATTCTGCTTAAGAAAGATAGCCACTTACCAATTTCCGGTTCGATTAAAGCTCGTGGTGGTATTTATGAAGTATTGACTCATGCGGAAAAATTAGCATTACAGGCTGGTTTACTTTCTGAAAATGATGATTACAGCAAACTGTTTTCAGAGGAATTCAGACAGTTTTTTAGCCAATACAGCATTGCCGTAGGCTCTACCGGTAATCTGGGGTTATCCATTGGCATTATAAGTGCAAAACTGGGTTTTAACGTCAGTGTGCATATGTCTGCCGATGCCCGTGAGTGGAAGAAGCAAAAGTTATGTTCACATGGGATTAATGTAGTAGAGCATCAACAAGATTATGGTGTGGCTGTAGCTCATGGGCGTAAAGAAGCGGAATCTGATCCCAACTGTTTTTTTATTGACGATGAAAATTCCAGGACGTTATTTCTGGGATATTCTGTGGCAGGTGGCCGGATCAAAGCACAATTTGAGCAGATGAATATTGTGGTTGATGAAGAGCATCCATTATTCGTTTATCTGCCATGTGGGGTTGGTGGTGGCCCGGGTGGTGTTGCATTTGGGTTGAAACTGGCTTTTGGTGATCATGTGCACTGCATTTTTGCTGAACCTACCCATTCTCCATGTATGTTGTTGGGTGTATATACCGGTCTACATGACAATATCAGTGTACAGGACATCGGTATAGACAATGTCACGGCTGCTGATGGTCTTGCGGTAGGGAGAGCTTCCGGTTTTGTTGGTCGAGCCATGGAGCGTTTGCTTGATGGCTTTTACACTATTAATGATCAAGAAATGTATAACCTGTTGGGTTTACTTAATCGTGATGAGGATATCCAGTTAGAGCCTTCGGCGTTGGCGGGAATGGCGGGGCCTGCTCGTGTTAGTGGAAACTCTAATTATTTAAATAACAAGAACCTTTCAGTAGAAAAGATGAAACAGGCTACGCATTTGGTCTGGGCAACTGGCGGTGGTATGGTGCCCGATGATGAGATGACAAAATACCTGGCTATGGCCAAAATCTAATCGTAAATAATTTAACGGGCTTCAAGCCCAGATTATTTGAAAATGGTGTCTTTCACTGGGGTAATCTGATTGCCAGCATCTGGTTCCTCGGGTTCAGTATCCTGCTGGCTTTCAGTCTATTACTGAAAAACGCTTTGATTTGGTTTCCTACTCTGAAAAGTCATCTCCTTAGTGTTTTTCAAGTTATACCCAATAGATTTCAAATTGCAGCACGGCGGCAAGTGAACGCAGCCAACAAAGCAGCAACTTGAAAGATGAAGGGGATATATTCCCGCCAGCAGTTGGCGGGAATATATCAGTATACTGGTTACTTACATCAAACATTTTTGTAATTAAATGAATGTGTTCCTGAGTATTTCCACAACGGTTCCCAGTAGGATTCTATGAAAGTTTTCACCGCATCTTCTCCCTCAATAAGATAGTTGAACTCTGAAAGATACCCTGGATAGAGATTATCAGAACCAACCACATATAGTTCATCATCAATTATTGTTACTTTTGCATGATTCCCAGGAGCAGGGGGGACTTTGGGATATACCTGCTCAGGACCCCCTGCTTTCATTAAGGACCAGAATGGGCGTCCTATAGCACCTATCTGTGGAGGTCTGTCAGAAAGAGACGGTTCTTTTAGCGTAGCTGTATAAGAATTTTCCTCTGCGGTTGGCCATTTGTATGTAGCACCTTCAATTAACAGATCTTCAGGTACTTTGTCTGTATAGAAAAAAGGGGCAACCTCTATTCTTTTCAGTGCGGCTTGCCTGATTCCATCCGGATCTTCCAGTTTCTCATCGGTATGCTCATCATGTGTCAAATAGTATTTAAATATTTCAAACGTTCTTTTGGCCCCAGAACCAAAAGAATATTGATCACCAGCAGCACCGGCTGCTGCATCAAGTGGCGATACAACAATTTGAACTTCCAGCTCGGGATTGGAAAGTAACGCTTCGATCAACCACCGGCACACATGATGATCTCGCCATTGTTTTTTCCATGCACTGACAAGATCCTGTTGGGACATGCGAATTTTTTTCTTTGCATTCTTTATTATAAACTCTTTCATTATTTCAGAGCCTTTTTTATAATCCGTTCGCATATCAGGCCCAGACCAATATTTACCTACGGACAATATCCTGCTGGCTTTCTTATATTCTGGGTCTTTAGGTGGATTTTTTAGGCATTCTTCTTTTTTTCTGTCTATATATTCAGTAATGTGCTCTTTTTTTAATGGGTCTTCCGGCTTTCCCACAATGCCATTTGCATTAGCCCATCTATTTTCATCTATATCAAAGAATTCTTTGGTTAAGAGGTCTTTATCAGATATCCACATATTATTTAAAAATAATTGTGAGCCTAATGATGCCTCTCCTATAACTTTAACAGAGACATCATGAACCGGAGGGTAATTTTTAAAAAGATCCATATTTAAATTATGGCCCCCGACAAATGACTCAATTCCATCAACTGCGATAATTTTTGTATGATTCCATGTCATTCTGGTATCAGCTTCTGGAATCATTTCCTCTGGTAACAGCTTCTTGTCTAATGATATTTTAAGTCCGTCTACTATCCTGTAAAATCGACCAATCCATATTTCAGGTATACACTCCCAACTATCTCTCCTTTCTTGAATTAGTTTAATAATATCATCCTTCAATGCCAGATATTCAGGAGTACCTTCAAAGTACGAAGCTACACCGTTTAATAAAGATGTCGGTGTTTGAGCGAATAAGAATCTTATCTGAGTTCTGTCCTTCCTGTTTATTTTTTTTGTAAATGCGCTATCAATAGCTGATAGGATAACTTTTCTCCACTCTGCATCCGGGGCATTTAAGGAGGAAATATCACAGCGATAACGCATGTTTTCCAGAATGCTTACAATAGCATCTTCAAATTCCGCTGCTCTTTTAACAGCCTGTGGCATTATCTCTTTTCCAAAAGGAAGCCCCCATATTTGGGGAGTATCAAATATTTTTACATAGTTGATTTCACTTGTTTTATTAAAGTAACCGTCCAGTTTTTTTTGTAAACCATCCAATAAATTCATATATGCATCCTCCGGGCAACAATTTTTTTACATATCAGCCGATAGCCTGCCAGTATCAGGCAAGCTATTTATAATCATAACCAATTTTTGAGGAAGGATGATTAAAAAAGATAAAACTGGGTTTCGCTGCGCCCTTTCTAATGGTGTTAATGAAAAGTCTGCACGAATGGCTGGTAGTTTAGCGAAAAACGCCGTAAACCCTTGCCCAGTGCGGGCGGGGATATAAGGCGAAAAGCCCGTGGGGCTTTCAAGAACACTCAGGCGTTGACTGACTCTGAACGTAGGCTCTGAGTGTTTCGAGCGTTGCCCCTCCGGTGCTACAGACAAAGTACGATCTTGACCACAGCAACCCTGTTTTGCTCTGCAT
>NZ_RCWA01000036.1 GCF_018448905.1 Photorhabdus heterorhabditis
GAAATCATAGCTGTCAATTTATGTGGCAGTTGATTAATTATGTTGATGCCTTTTTGGCATCGTTTTCATCACAGCAAAAACCAGGAAGACAAAGAATGGGTGTAGCACTATTATGAAACCTTATTTATATGTGCAATGAAAGATGTCCTTCATATGAAGAGAGGGGATATCATTGTTATATATAGAACGACTGATAAACAAGGGGCAGCACGATATAGATCTGTGATTAGTTCACTTTGCGTTGTTGAAGAAGTCAGGTGTATTAATGAGTTCTCAACGCTAGGAAGTTATATTGATTATTGTAGTAAATTTAGTGTCTTTAGTGAAAATGAATTAATTGAAAAATATAGAATAAGAAAGTACCCATACATAATAAGATTTACTTATAATATGGCTTTACCCAAAAGGATTATTCGTGATAGACTCATTAACGAAGTCGGTTTAAATAATGGTGATTATTGGGGTGTAATGAAATTAACCAATGATCAATTTAATAAAATTATCAAACTGAGTGAAGTGAATGAAAGTTTTATTATCAATTAAGCCAGAATATGTTGATAGAATACTTGATGGCTCAAAGAAATTTGAATTTAGGAAAGTTGCTTTTAAGAATAATCAAGTTCAATCCGTTGTTATATATGCAACTATGCCGATAGGAATGATTGTCGGTGAGTTTGAAATTAAAGAGATCATTTCTAACTCTCCTTCCGTTGTATGGGAAATGACTCATAAATTTGCAGGTACAACGAAGGATTTTTTTGATAGTTATTTTGAGGGAAGAGAAAAGGCTGTCGCAATTAGTATTGGTAATGTTAAAAAATACGATAAGCCTTTGCCTTTAAATATGCTTGGTCAAGGGGTAACAGCGCCTCAATCTTATCGTTACTTATCTGCATGAGGTACGTCCTACCAATAGGGGTATTGCTCTGTCTATCTCCTATGGATTTCAAGATACATCGCAACGGCAAGGGAGCGAATCCCCGGGAAAATAGATAACTATGTGACCGGGGTGAGTGAGTGCAGCCACAAAAGGCAACTTGAAAGATAACGAGTATATTAGACTTGCTGGCTTAGTTAATAATCCGCTCAACTTACCGTTAAGGGATTAGTAAACTTGACCCTTGTGTTGCTCGACTTTCCAGAATCTGATGTGCCCTTGTTGCTTCACTTAGCGGGAACTTCTGATTTTCTGGTACATCGACATTAATTTTGCCGCTGGCAATCAGATCAAATAATTCTTTACTTGCTTCATCCAACTCTTCTCGCGTTGAAATATAGCCGGCGATAGAAGGGCGGGTAACAAATAGTGAACCTTTTTGATTCAAAATCCCCAAATCAACACCAGTAACAGGCCCGGATGCATTGCCAAAGCTGACCATCAATCCGTGACGTTTCAAGCAATCCAGTGAATCTAACCAGGTAGATTTACCAACCGAATCATAAACTACACCGACTTTCTCACCACGGGTAATTTCATGAACCCGTTCGACAATATTTTCACGGTTATAGTTAATTACCTGCCATGCCCCGGCATTTTTAGCGAGTTGTGCTTTCTCATCCGAGCCAACTGTCCCAATAAGTTTTGCCCCTAAAGTTTTTGCCCATTGGCAGGCAATTAGCCCAACGCCACCCGCAGCGGCATGAAATAAAAAGATTTCTCTTGGCTGAATTTTGTACGTACGGCGTAGAAGATAATAAACCGTCAGTCCTTTTAAAAAAGAAGCAGCAGCTTGCTCGAAGGAGATAGTATCAGGCAGAACAGTGACTTTATTTTCCGCGACATTATGCACTTCACTGTAAGCACCCAAAGTTGATTGTGCATAAACCACGCGATCACCGACTTTTAGGGTAGTGACCGCAGAACCAACTTTGGTAACGACGCCTGCGGCTTCAGTCCCCAGACCGCTAGGTAATTGTGCTGGTGGATAGAGTCCACTACGAATATAAGTGTCGATGTAGTTGATTCCAATAGCTCTGTTTTCTATTTGTACTTCATTATTAGCAGGATCTACAGGTGTAAATTCACAATATTTCAGGGTTTCAGGGCCACCAGTTGTAGAAAATTCGATATGTCTTGCCATGACTCAACCTCTTAAATGTTGGTGGAACGCTTGTACGTAACAGTTGAGCTCATTGTAAACGGGCTTTAGTGTGTCAGAAATAATTACAAACTATATGTAATTACTCAAGGCACTTCATAGCGTATACTCGTGTCCTGTTGCAGATTTATCAGTAGATTATTGCGGGATTCATGGCGGGAAAAAAATCAACTCACAACAAAGCGGTCGAACCTAAAGATCGCCAAATGGAAGGACTGAAGCTTCCGCCACACTCTTTGGAAGCAGAGCAATCCGTGTTAGGCGGTTTAATGTTAGATAACGAGCGCTGGGATAATGTATCCGAACGTGTTACTAGCAATGATTTTTTCAGCCGTCCACACCGGCGCATTTTTTCTGAAATGCAGCGATTGCTGGAGATGGGTAATCCAATCGATCTGATTACGTTATCTGAATCTCTTGAGCAAAGTGGTGATCTAAGTAATGTAGGTGGTTTTGCTTATCTGGCCGAGTTATCAAAAAATACGCCAAGTGCCGCTAACATTAACGCTTATGCAGATATTGTCCGTGAACGTGCTGTTGTCCGCGATATGATCGCCGTTGCGAATGAAATTGCGGATGCCGGTTATGATCCTCAGGGCAGGAGCAGCGAAGAATTATTGGATCTGGCTGAATCACGAGTATTCCAGATCGCAGAAAACCGGGCCAGCAAAGATGAAGGGCCAAAAGGGATAGAGCGTATCCTTGAGGAAACCGTCGAACGAATTGAACAACTCTATCAGCGCCCTCATGATGGCGTAACCGGTGTTTCTACCGGTTATCAGGATCTGGATAAGAAAACCGCGGGGTTACAGAAATCGGATCTGATTATTGTGGCCGCTCGTCCTTCTATGGGTAAAACCACTTTCGCTATGAACCTGTGTGAAAATGCAGCTATGATGCAGGATAAGCCGGTTCTGATTTTCAGCCTTGAGATGCCTGGCAACCAGATCATGATGCGTATGTTGGCATCTCTTTCTCGAGTGGATCAGACTCGTATCCGCACCGGCCAGCTTGATGATGAGGATTGGGCGCGGATCTCCAGTACGATGGGAATACTGCTGGAAAAACGCAATATGTATATTGATGACTCGTCGGGTCTGACGCCTACCGAAGTCCGTTCCCGCGCCCGGCGTGTTTTTCGTGAAAATGGTGGATTGAGTCTCATCATGATCGACTACCTGCAATTGATGCGGGTTCCGTCCTTATCTGATAACCGTACCTTGGAGATTGCAGAGATTTCCCGTTCATTGAAGGCGTTGGCTAAGGAGCTTCAGGTGCCGGTGGTTGCACTTTCTCAGCTCAACCGTAGCCTTGAACAACGTGCGGATAAACGTCCAGTTAACTCCGATTTACGTGAATCCGGTTCTATTGAGCAGGATGCTGATCTGATCATGTTTATCTACCGTGACGAGGTTTACCATGAGAACAGCGACATGAAAGGTGTGGCTGAAATCATTCTTGGTAAGCAGCGTAACGGCCCAATTGGTACAGTTCGCCTGACGTTTAATGGTCAATGGTCGCGGTTTGATAACTATGCCGGACCCAGTTATGACGACGAATAAGTACTAACCACCAAAGAATCAATAAATTAAGGAATAGAATGAAAGCGGCAACCGCAGTTATTAACCGCCGCGCTCTGCGACATAACCTGCAACGGGTAAGGGAGCTTGCCCCTAAAAGTAATCTGATTGCAGTTGTGAAAGCAAACGCTTATGGCCATGGTTTACTAGAAACAGCACATACGCTGGAAGATGCCGATTGTTTCGGTGTAGCGCGAATTGGTGAAGCATTGACGTTGCGTAATGGTGGTGTCGTCAAACCGATTCTATTATTAGAAGGATGTTTTGGTGCGGTTGATCTGCCGGTGTTGGTAGCCAACCAGATTGAGACTGTGGTTCACAGCATTGAACAACTGGAGGCACTGGAACAGGCTGAGTTAACTCATCCGGTAAAAGTGTGGATGAAACTTGACAGTGGAATGCATCGCCTTGGCATACGGCCGGAAGATGCAGAAGATTTCTACGAACGGCTGAGTCGTTGTAAAAATGTGCAGCAACCCGTTAATATTGTTAGCCATTTTGGCAGGGCTGATGAACCAACGGCAGACACAACTTGCCAACAGATAGCCTGTTTTCAAGCTTTCTGTGCTGACAAACCGGGAGAAAAATCTATTGATGCATCGGGAGGTATCCTGTTGTGGCCAGAAGCCCATCAGGATTGGGTGCGTCCTGGGCTGATGATGTATGGTGTATCGCCATTGTCTGATAAAACGGCCATGGATTTTAACCTGATCCCAGCGATGACCTTAAAATCGAGCTTAATTGCTGTTCGTAAGCATAAAGCTGGCGAGTCAGTCGGTTATGGCGGGACTTGGGTTAGTGAACGTGATACTCGTCTGGGGGTTGTGGCTATCGGTTATGGTGATGGTTATCCGCGTAGTGCTCCTTCAGGGACACCAATATATATTAATGGCCGTGAAGTGCCGATTGCTGGCCGTGTCTCGATGGATATGATCTCTGTTGATTTGGGGCCAGATGCGACAGATAACGTCGGTGATGAAGTGGTCCTCTGGGGAGATGTGTTGCCAGTGGAACGGGTTGCTGAATGCACTGGTATCATTACTTATGAGTTGGTGACCAAACTCACTTCCAGAGTGGTAATGGAGTACCTGGACGAATGATGTTGTAGGTTATATTGTTCTTAAGTAACTCACTAATAAGGAGTAAAGCCTGATGTTCCAGAATGTTGATGCTTATGCCGGTGATCCTATTCTTTCGCTGGCTGAAGAATTTAAAAAAGATCCTCGTGCGGAAAAAATTAATCTGAGCATCGGGCTTTATTACGATGAGCAGGGTGTGACTCCGCAATTGCAGTCGGTAGCTACCGCAGAAGAACAACTTAGAGCGTTATCGCAGACTGCCTCTCTTTATCTGCCGATGGAAGGATTGACATCATATCGTCTTGCGGTTCAGGAACTGTTATTTGGTAAAGATCATCCGGTGTTGAAACAGCAGCAAGTGGCAACCATTCAAACATTAGGCGGTTCTGGCGCCCTTAAAATTGGTGCTGATTTTTTGCGTCGCTACTTCCCTGATTCAGAAGTATGGTGCAGTGATCCAACCTGGGAAAACCATGCTGCTATTTTTGCAGGTGCTGGTATTAAGGTGAATTATTACCCTTATTTTGATACACAGACCAAAGGGGTAAAATTCAGTGAGATGTTGGAAACGTTCGGGAAATTACCAGCAAAAAGCATTATTGTGATGCACCCTTGTTGCCATAATCCAACAGGATCTGACCTGACCTATGATCAGTGGGATCAGGTTGTTCAGATTGTTAAAGAGAGAGAATTACTGCCATTCCTTGATATTGCTTATCAGGGACTTGCTGATGGTATGGAAAAAGATGCTTATGCCATTCGTGCTATGGCGACAGCCGGATTGCCTTGTCTGGTAAGTAATTCTTTTTCGAAGATATTCTCCATGTATGGTGAACGCGTCGGTGGCTTATCTGTCATTTGTGATGGTGAGCAGATTAAAGAGCAAGTATTGGGGCAACTGAAAGCGGGTGTACGTCGTGTCTACTCTAGCCCGCCGAATTTTGGTGCACAGGTTGTCGCTAAGGTGCTGACTGATCCCGCATTGAAAGCGCAGTGGTTGGAAGAAGTTGAGCGTATGCGCTTGCGTATTTTGGAAATGCGCACAGTGCTGGTGGATACCTTGAAAACCACATTACCAGAGAAAAACTTTGAGTATTTTCTAAAACAGCGCGGGATGTTCAGCTATACCGGTTTTAGTCAGAAACAGGCGGATCGTTTGCGCCAAGAGTTTGCTGTTTATCTGGTTGGTAATGGCCGGGTTTGTATGGCGGGTGTTAATCACCGTAATGTTGCACGTATTACTGAAACATTTGCGGCGGTAAATAAGTAATAAATTTTAATGTAAATGAGCTGCTGTTGACGATTGTGAGCGGCAGTTTTGTAAAATAGTAGTATACCCTCTTTAGAAGCGTACCGTGTATGGTGTGCTTAATTTTAACTTCAATCAATTGAATTATAATATTTTTTCTCTGTGTTTTTTCACCCTGCAATTATTAATTAAACTATTAACTAGTATCACTAATCTTAAATAAAGTGGAGGGAGAAAGCGTAACATTAAAAAATTTTTATGAGGTGAGTTATGGGGTTAAAGTTAAACATTGTGTGGTTTGACAGAAAATCGGAAGAGTTTATTGGTGAAGAGTATTCTGGAGATCTGGGAGATGATGGTTCAGTAATAGAGAAATTAGGGCTTCCTATTCAAGATAATATTAATAATGGTGGATTCGATGTAAAAAAATAATGGGTTCCGATACTTTAGTCATATTTTAAAAATAAAATTTAAATAGATAAATATTGGTATCAAATATATTTTGACTACCGAGATTAATGGTAATTATTTATTCTTACTTAAACCTTGCTAACATGAATTGCAGAAAAATTAGGTAGATAATAAGTATTGAGTTCTATATATCATAGAATTCAGTTCTTTTATGTACCACTCTTAATGGTAATGACAATATACTTTCATAGTTATTTTATTGAATTTAATTACCTAGTTAAACGATAATTTTTGATTATTATGGTCATAGGATAACTTTCTTATCTAATAATATACTATTTGATAATGCTCCGACTATCCCTATTTATTGTGAAATAGATCACTTTTTTATGAAATATGTTTCATCCGGTAAAAATACTTATGACTATTTCAAAGCATAGCCAAACACTTGTTAGTATTCGATAAGAATTTTCCTATTCCTTTGTTTTATCAGGTTTATTTTAAACATAAAATACAGATTTATTATCAAAGTGCTGGAATAAATGTTTTCTAGCAGAATTTAACTTGATGGTTATCACATAAAATAGGACTGAAAATTCAGCAAAGCATTCTTACGATCATTCTCTCAACTTCGTTATAAAGTAAAAAATCCTTCTTTACTGTTTTGCGTTTCACGCATAAAACAAACGTATGTTTAGAAACAAACAAGTGCCTAAAAATGACGAACCGGGAAAAGCAAATATTGTATCTTCTGAGACAAGATCCGTTGATCCCACAGCAGGAAATTGCCAATATTTTAGGGATAAGCCGCTCTGGTGTCGCGGGTCACATTATGAATTTAATGAATAAAGGGTATATAAAGGGGAAAGGTTATATTTTATCTGATCACAATTATGTGGTGGCTGTTGGTTCTATTAATATGGATGTCTGTGGTTATGCCTCTTCTAAATTAATTTATGCAGATTCTAACCCAGGAAAAGTAAAGTGTGCACCTGGTGGTGTAGGGAGAAATATTGCCCAAAATATCGCGTTGTTAGGTAAAGAATGTCATCTTATTTCTGTGGTTGGTAATGATTTCTATGGTAGTACTTTATTGGATTTAGCCAAACGTGCAGGTGTCAACATCGATCATTGCTATAAGCTTCATGGTGAGAATACCTCAACTTATATCTCTTTATTAGATGACAATGGCGAGATGTTAGTTGCCATTAACGACATGCATATTCTGGAAAAACTGACGCCATCGTTGTTGGTGGATAATTGTGATCTTATCCAGCATGCGGGTGTACTGGCTATTGATTGCAATTTATCCGAAGAAGCCTTGACCTGGCTGTTTACCAATGCCGGAACAGTCCCTGTATTTGTCGATCCGGTATCTGCATTTAAAGCACCTAAAATTAAAAATTGGCTTTCCTATATTCATACTTTAAAGCCTAATCGCCTAGAGGCAGAGGCGCTTAGTGGCATGAAAATAACCCATCTTTCTGATGTTCTTGGTGTAGCACAGTGGTTTCATGATCAGGGCGTGCAGCGATTAGTGCTCAGCATGGGTATGGACGGTGCCTATTTCAGCGAAAATAATGGTGTGGCCGGCTGGTCACGTCCCATCAGTATCAAGATTGTCAATGTAACAGGTGCCGGCGACGCTATGATGGCCGGGTTGGTAAGCTGTTGGCTGGAGGATATGACGCTGGCCGAAAGTGTTCGCTTTGCTCAAGGATGTTCTGCGTTAACGCTATCTTGTGAATTTACCAATAATCCAAATCTGTCGAATGGCAGTGTTCAAAAACTTTTGGAATTACCATCATGAAAAATCACGCTATTGGAAATGAATATCTGGATATTTCTTCAGAAGTTACTGAGGCTTTAGCGAATAATCAACCTGTCGTAGCGTTTGAATCCACGATTATTGCTCAAGGGATGCCCTATCCGCAGAATGTGGAGGTTGCCTTACAGGTTGAACAGAAAGTCAGGGAGAATGGCGCTGTTCCCGCAACGATAGCTGTCATCAATGGGCGGATGAAAGCGGGATTGTCGCATGAGGAAATAGAACTTTTAGGTAGAGAAGGTTATAAGGTGACGAAAGTCAGTCGCCGTGATTTACCCTTTGTTATCGCTGCTGGAAAAAACGGTGCGACTACGGTTGCTTCTACCATGATTATCGCTGAAATGGCGGGCATTAAAATTTTTGCTACTGGC
The DNA here is from genome assembly GCF_018448905.1 of Photorhabdus heterorhabditis. Taxonomy (GTDB): domain Bacteria; phylum Pseudomonadota; class Gammaproteobacteria; order Enterobacterales; family Enterobacteriaceae; genus Photorhabdus; species Photorhabdus heterorhabditis. The sequence continues at coordinate 8,618 of NZ_RCWA01000036.1, forward strand.
GGCATTGGTGGTGTGCACCGTGGAGCGGAACATACTTTTGATATTTCCGCCGACTTGCAGGAATTGGCTAAAACCCGTGTTGCGGTAGTTTGTGCCGGGGCTAAATCCATTTTGGATCTTGGTTTGACAACAGAATATCTTGAGACTCATGGTGTGCCACTCATTGGTTATCAGACTCACTCTTTGCCGGCGTTTTTCTGTCGTACCAGTCCATTTTCGGTTAGTGCTCGCTTAGATTCCCCAGAACAGATAGCCCAAGTCATGGCGATAAAATGGCGTACTGGATTGCAGGGGGGATTAGTGATAGCTAATCCGATCCCTGAGCAGTACGCCATGCCAGAAGAGGAAATTAATGCTGCTATTGAGCAGGCGGTGCGTGAGTCCATTGAGCAGGAAGTTAGTGGAAAAGAGTGTACACCTTTTTTGTTAGCCAGAGTGGCTGAGTTGACTGGCGGCAATAGCCGGTCTTCTAATATTCAATTAGTGCTCAATAACGCTGAATTAGCGGCGAAAATTGCTTGTCATTATTGGGAAAACTATATGTGAAGTTGCTGTCAGGAAATAGAGGGGCCTCACTAAGCCCCTACCTGCGCGTTATACTTTTTTCTGCAATATAGGTTTCAGGAAACGGGCGGTATGTGATTTTTCACATTCGGCTACCTCTTCTGGGGTGCCAGAAACCAGAATTTCGCCGCCGCCGCTACCTCCTTCAGGACCAAGATCAATGATCCAGTCAGCGGTTTTAATAACATCAAGGTTGTGCTCAATAACCACAATAGTATTTCCTTGAGCGCGTAACTGATGCAAAACCGCCAGCAATTGCTGGATATCAGCAAAATGCAAACCTGTTGTTGGTTCATCAAGAATATATAATGTCTGTCCAGTTCCGCGTTTGGATAACTCGCGTGCTAGTTTTACTCGCTGAGCTTCACCACCTGATAACGTTGTTGCTGATTGCCCCAGACGAATGTAGGAAAGACCAACATCCATTAATGTTTGCAGTTTACGAGCCAAAGCCGGAACAGCATCAAAGAATTCACGAGCTTCTTCGATAGTCATATTCAGCACTTCATTGATATTCTTGCCTTTATATTTTATTTCCAATGTTTCACGGTTATAACGCTTACCTTTACATTGATCGCAAGGTACATAAATATCAGGTAGGAAGTGCATTTCTACTTTAATCACGCCATCACCCTGACAAGCTTCACAGCGTCCACCTTTAACGTTAAAACTGAATCGTCCAAGTGTATAACCACGGGTACGGGATTCCGGTACGCCAGAAAATAATTCACGGACTGGCGTGAATACGCCGGTGTAAGTTGCTGGGTTAGAACGGGGAGTTCGGCCTATCGGACTCTGGTCAATATCAATCACTTTATCGAAATGTTCCAGCCCCTGAATATCAACATAAGGAGCGGGGTTGATATTGGTCGCACCATTTAACTGACGTTGTGCAATGGGGAATAGCGTATCATTTATTAGCGTCGATTTACCGGAGCCAGAAACCCCGGTAATACAAGTGAATAACCCGACTGGCAGATTGAACATCACATTTTTCAGGTTATTACCTTTGGCACCAATCAGTTTCAGTATCTTTTCCGGATCTGCCGGAATACGCTTTTCTGGAATCGCAATTTCTCGTTCACCACTCAGGAACTTACCTGTCAGTGAATCTTTACTCACCATGATATCTTTAACTGTGCCTTCTGCGACGATTTCGCCACCATGCACACCGGCACCGGGGCCGATATCAATGATATGGTCGGCAGCGCGGATTGCATCTTCATCATGTTCAACCACAATCACGGTATTTCCCAAGTTGCGCAAGTGGATCAGTGTCTCCAGCAAGCGTTCATTATCCCGCTGATGCAATCCGATAGAAGGTTCATCAAGTACATACATCACTCCCACCAGACCGGCACCAATTTGGCTGGCAAGGCGGATACGTTGAGCTTCACCACCGGACAGCGTTTCGGCAGAACGGGAAAGTGTCAGATAATTCAGACCAACATTAACCAGAAATTTCAGACGGTCGCGGATCTCTTTCAGTACTTTCTCAGCGATTTGTGCACGTTGACCGCTGAGTTTGAGATTTTGGAAGAAGTTCATCGCATGGCCGATACTGAAATCTGAAATCTCCGGCAGGGTTGTATTCTCGATAAATACGTAACGTGCTTCTTTGCGCAAGCGGGTTCCGTGGCAGGAGATACATGAGCGATTACTAATATATTTTGCCAGTTCTTCACGAACAGCAATGGATTCCGTTTCTTTATAGCGGCGTTCCATATTATGCAGTACACCCTCGAACGGATGGTTGCGTACTGTGGTATCGCCACGGTCATTGATGTATTTAAATTCGATAGATTGTTTACCAGAACCGTACAACACCACTTTCTGAATACTGCTGCTCAGGGAGTTGAAAGATGCTTCAATATCGAATTTATAATGTTCTGCCAGTGAACATAGCATCTGGAAATAGTAGAAATTACGGCGATCCCAGCCACGAATCGCACCACCGGCGAGAGAGATATCACCATTCTGAATCACTCTGTCAGGATCGAAAAATTGCTGAATGCCTAAACCATCACAAGTTGGGCAAGCACCGGCTGGGTTGTTAAAAGAGAACAAGCGAGGTTCCAGTTCACTCATACTGTAGCCACATGTTGGACACGCAAAGTTGGCGGAGAAAATCAGTTCCTCAGCCTGAGCGTCATCCATATCGGCGACAATGGCTGTACCGCCTGAAAGCTCCAGAGCGGTTTCAAAAGATTCCGCCAGACGTTGCGCCAGATCGGCGCGAACTTTAAAACGATCAATGACCACTTCAATGGTGTGTTTCTTCTGTAATTCCAGTTTTGGTGGATCGGATAAATCACAGACCTCGCCATCAATGCGCGCGCGGATGTAACCTTGTGCTGCCAGATTATCCAGTAATTTAGTGTGTTCGCCTTTGCGCTCTTTTACAATCGGTGCCAGCAGCATCAAGCGATTACCTTCTGGCAGTGCTAATACATTATCTACCATTTGGCTAACAGTCTGAGCTGTCAATGGAATATCGTGATCAGGGCAGCGAGGTTCACCTACTCGGGCAAACAGCAAACGTAGATAATCATGGATTTCGGTAATTGTCCCCACGGTTGAACGTGGGTTGTGGGAAGTGGATTTTTGCTCAATGGAAATGGCCGGGGATAATCCTTCAATATGATCAACATCGGGTTTCTCCATCAGTGACAGAAACTGGCGCGCATAAGCTGAAAGCGATTCAACATAACGGCGCTGCCCTTCTGCATAAAGGGTGTCAAATGCTAGAGAAGACTTACCTGAGCCGGACAAACCCGTGATAACGATCAGCTTGTCTCGGGGAATTATCAGATTGATATTTTTGAGATTATGGGTGCGTGCGCCCCGAACTTCGATGTTATCCATGAACTATTTCCCGGATGATTCATACGTGCATATACCCGTCATCTTTCAAGTTGCCTCTTTGTTGGCTGCACTCGCTCACCCTGGTCACAGAGTTTGCTATGCTCCCGGGGATTCACTCCTTTGCCGCCGCGATGCATCTTGAAATCCATAGGGTATATAATAATAAGTGAGTTATTATTACACAGAGTTGACTGATTAGATATACAGTATTTAAGTGAAATAATGTAATAAGTACAGTATGAAAGTACGGTAAGCTTCGCAAAGTCCACTTTAAAGTGGTCACGTTTCATTTTTAGCGTCGCATGTTAAACTGCGTTGCTTAATAATTGTAGAAATTCATTTCATCAGGAGTATTCCCAATGGCCAGCAGAGGCATAAACAAAGTTATTCTAATTGGTAATCTGGGGCAGGACCCTGAAGTCCGCTACATGCCAAACGGCGGCGCAGTTACCAACATTACTCTGGCGACTTCTGAAAGCTGGCGCGATAAACAAACCGGCGAGATGAAAGAGAAGACTGAATGGCACCGGGTGGTTTTATTCGGCAAACTGGCAGAAGTTGCGGGTGAATACCTGCGTAAAGGCTCGCAGGTTTATATTGAAGGTTCCCTGCAAACTCGCAAATGGCAGGATCAGAACGGCCAGGATCGTTACACCACTGAAGTTGTGGTAAACATGGGTGGTACCATGCAAATGTTGGGTGGCCGCGCTGGTGGTAATTTCCAGGAGGGGCAACCACAAGGGGGAAGTTGGGGACAGCCACAGCAACCACAATCACAGCAGCCACAATCACAACCACAACAGGCTCAGCAGTTCAGCGGCGGCGCTACTTCTCGTCCAGCTCAATCCTTTGCTCCACAGAGCAATGAGCCGCCAATGGATTTTGATGATGATATTCCTTTTTAGGATTTACCTAAGAGTAAAAGTGTAAATTTACGAGAATAAGCCTCTGTTTTTGCAGAGGCTTTTTATCTGAACTCGTATTAAATTGACTGGATAGCCACTAGGGTATTGGCATGATACGCGATATGTTCGCCGATAAAACTGGCGACGAAATAGTAGCTATGGTCATAGCCGGTGCGTAGGTTTAGTGTGTAGGGATGTCCTGTCCTTTCGCATATATCTTTTAGTCGTTCAGGGCGCAACTGTTCTTCAATAAACGGGTCATCGGTACCGATATCAATTAACACATGCAATGGTTCAGTGCTATTGGCTAGCAGCTCGACTGTATCATAGGTTTTCCATGTGTCACGATCTTCGCCCAAGTAAGCGCGAAAAGCTTTTTCTCCCCAAGGAACCTGAGAGGGCGCAACGATCGGTGAAAAGGCCGATGCACTGCGGTAACGATCTGGATTACGTAGAGCTATCATCAGTGCTCCGTGGCCGCCCATAGAATGACCACTGATGGTCCTAGCGGTTGTTGCCGGAAAATGTGCTTCGATCAGGGCCGGTAGCTCTGACACCACATAATCGTACATGCGGTAGTGCGTCGCCCAAGGTTGCTGTGTCGCGTTGAGGTAAAAACCGGCTCCCTGACCCAAATCATAAGCGTTATCATCCGCAATTTTTTCACCGCGCGGGCTGGTATCCGGGGCGACAAGGATAATACTCTGTTCGGCAGCGTAACGTTGAGCACCGGCTTTAGTGATGAAATTCTGCTCATTGCATGTTAAGCCTGAGAGCCAGTACAGCACCGGTAATTTCTGATGTTCAGCTTGAGGAGGAAGGTAGACAGCAAAATTCATGGTACAGCCAAGTACAGCCGATTCGTGCTGATAAACATCCTGCCATCCTCCAAAACAAGCGTGGTGTTCAATTCTCTCCATTCTTTTTCCTCTGTAAAACTTACCGGTTCACTCATTTCACGTTAAAAACCGTCTGCTACAGCACGGTTTTTAACTCCTGTAAAACAGTTTAGTAATGGATGACTGTGCGAATGGATTTTCCCTCATGCATCAAATCGAATGCTTCATTGATGCGTTCGAGCGGCAAGGTGTGAGTAACAAAGGGTTTTAATTCAATTTCACCTTTCATTGCTTCTTCCACCATTTTAGGCAACTGACTGCGGCCTTTAACACCGCCAAAGGCGGTGCCTCGCCATGAACGGCCCGTGACTAGTTGAAATGGTCGGGTTGAGATTTCTTGCCCTGCACCGGCCACACCAATAATTACTGATTGCCCCCAGCCACGGTGTGCACTTTCGAGCGCGGCACGCATGACATTGACATTACCAATACACTCAAAGGTGTGATCCACACCCCATTCCGTCATTTCGATAATAACCTGCTGAATAGGTTTGTCGTAATCATTCGGGTTCAGGCAGTCGGTTGCACCGAACTGTGTTGCCAGCTCAAATTTTGCTGGATTTGTATCAATGGCAATGATTCTGCCCGCTTTTGCCTGACGAGCGCCTTGGATCACGGCAAGGCCAATGCCGCCGAGTCCAAAGACGGCGACAGAGTCACTAGGTTGCACTTTAGCTGTATTGTGCACGGCACCAATGCCGGTAGTGACACCGCAGCCCAGTAGGCACACTTCTTCATGGTTTGCTTCTGGGTTGATTTTTGCCAGTGATACTTCGGCTACGACTGTATATTCGCTGAATGTGGAGCATCCCATATAATGATAAATAGGCTGCCCTTTGTAGGAAAAACGGGTTGTGCCATCTGGCATGACTCCTTTCCCTTGAGTTGCCCGTACGGACACACACAGGTTGGTTTTTCCTGATTTACAGAACAGGCATTCTCCGCATTCCGCGGTATAAAGAGGGATAACGTGATCTCCGGGTTTAACGCTGGTGACGCCTTCGCCAACCTCAACGACTACGCCTGCACCTTCATGCCCGAGTACGGTAGGAAAAACGCCTTCCGGATCATCCCCTGACAGGGTGAAGGCATCCGTGTGGCACACACCGGTATGACTGATTTTGACCAGTACTTCACCGGCTTGGGGTGGGGCAACATCGATTTCAACGATTTCAAGGGGTTGACTTGGTCCAAATGCAACAGCGGCTCGTGATTTCATAATCTTTCCTTTTGAATAAACAATGTCATGTGTTCGCGAATACAGATTAATAAAGTCAGTCGGTTTGTCAGCGAAGGTATGTTCGGTGCGGATAAACTGCATCTTCGATCGAGGCTTTTTGTGCGTCAATCTGGCCTTTTATCCTCCTGATCCGAGTGAGAACACGTTTTTTCTCTTTCTGGCGAATGGGTATAAAACAAGTATCTCCTGAATAGTCGGGGATGTATATATACTCGTTATCTTTCAAGTTGCCTCTTTGTTGGCTGCACTCACTCACCCCGGTCACAGAGTTATCTATGTTCCCGGGGATTCGCTCCTTTGCCGTCGCGATCCATCTTGAAATCTATTGGGTCTAGCGTGTGGTGAAATATGGATTTAGATCGCACTATTGAGTCTATTTGTTTTTTAATTCTGTATCCTGTTCTGATAAATATTTACCTATTTTTTCAGTGAACCTTAGTTTAAATTAATAGGAATAAACGAGATGAGTTATTCACATTATATGATTGAGAATTCATTGATCTTATTATTAAGGCAAAATCCTTGATTGATTTTAGTATTAATTTTGGCAGGGATTTAGCTTTGGTTGAAAAATGATGATAAAAATTTGGTGATTATCATGTTTAATTTAGATATTTAAATTAGTAAATTATTTATATAAAAATTGCTATAAATTAAAGGTTTATTTCTTGGGTTTTATAATTAAATTTGTTGAAATGAATTTTTCCACGGATGTCTATGAAATAGATAAGCTTTATTTTAGACAAGGAGAATGGGGGGTGTTATAAGGCTCTGCATAAGCAGAGCCTATATGTATTACTGCGTAACATCGATCAAACCGAGATCATTATTTAATGTTGTGCCACTAATCATATAGTTGGCAATCGCTTGGCTTCCTTTTTTGTATGAAAAAACTTGATGAGCTTCATTATCACGACCCCATACTACAAATACATGCATATAAACCGTCGCGCCATCAGGAACGCCAAGATCGCCTGGGTCAATGGTTTTTGTTACTCCAAGAGTAATGTCATCACTTTGTTTACTTAAATACTTTTCGCCATCAGAATCAATATAACTAAACAGAATTCTGGCAACAAATCCGCCTGAATTTTTTAGGCTCATTTGTCCAATTTGTTGAAATTCCATCATAATTTCCTCTTAAGAAAAACATTAATAACATTAAGATATTCGATTGCACAAATCGTCCAAGATTTATAAAAAGTAAATAACATCTTAAAACAACTGGGGCAAATAAATATTATGTTTATTTTAGGGGGGATAAAATTATGCTGATAAACATCAAGAATATATGATTTATTTGTTTTTATTTTTGCAGATATTTAATATAGTTCATTATTTTTCTTTGAAATATAATTCAGTGTGATTTTTGTTTTTTATTATATAGTAACGTTTTTATATTATTTTTATAATGCTCTTATATTGTTTTTATTAGCAATAATTTCAATGTATAATATTTTTGTTGAGAGTTTGGAATTAAATTTTTATTTTTGAATGGTTTATCCAAATAGCATTTAATATATAACTCTTTGAGTTAAGTTAATGGGAGTCTATTAGACTTCATTTATTGAGTCAGTATTAGTTGTTTGTCATTCTGGAGTATCAATCTAAAATTTTATTTTATAAAACTATAATATCATTAAATGAATTAAGAAAACGTACAATTTTTTAGGTGTTATATTGGAATATGAATAATTGAATCTTTGTAAGTAATAATATATACCCAATAGATTTCAAGTTGCAGGGCGGCGGCAAGGGTGCGAATCCCCGGGAGCATAGAGTTATCTATGCTCCCGGGGATTGGGAGTTTGTTTGGCCCATTGCTTGCAGGTGTAGCGAGTTCAGTGGTGCTATCAGGTTTACCTATTTTACTTGTCATCATTGCGGCATTATTTCTGGTTTCGACAATGGATCGGTTTAATCCACAGAGTGATAATGGCTGAAGGCTGAAGATTGTTACAGCGATAGAAGCTGGTTGTGAGCAGCAGCCAGCCCCGAGTAAATCTTATTTCTTTTCGAAGAGTGAATAAATTGAACTCTAAATAATCTCGTTAGCTATTGATTTCGACACTATGATCACTGGATAATCTTTCGCCTTAAATTCTCTCACTGTTTTCTATTCTAAAAGCCAAACGATTGCTTTTATGATTTATTGAACCGATTGGTGCAATATTCATTAGTTGTTATTCAGTGAGGTAATCGTTTTCGTTTGATTAGGAAGTGGAAGAAGTACCATGAACATAATGCAGGGGAATAATATGTCTGGCACTCAGGCACCAGTTAAATGCAGACTGGATAAGTATTTCAAATTGACTGAACGTGGAACAACGGTACGCCGTGAAATGCTGGCAGGACTCACAACTTTCTTGGCGATGGTTTATTCAGTCATCGTTGTACCGGGGATGTTAGGGCAGGCAGGGTTTCCCCATACGGCTGTCTTTATTGCGACTTGTTTGGTTGCCGGTTTTGGTTCTTTGTTAATGGGCCTTTGGGCTAACTTGCCGATGGCAATTGGTTGTGCAATTTCATTGACTGCATTTACCGCTTTTAGTTTGGTTTTAGGACAGCAAATCAGTATTCCGGTTGCACTTGGTGCAGTATTCCTGATGGGGTGCTTGTTTACGGTGATTTCTGTTACTGGTATTCGTTCCTGGATTTTACGCAATATACCTATGGGTATTGCACATGGTGCAGGGATTGGTATTGGACTGTTTTTGTTACTGATTGCGTCAAACGGTGTTGGTCTGGTCATTAAGAACCCGTTGGAAGGTTTGCCTGTTGCTCTGGGGGCGTTCACCTCTTTTCCTGTGGTGATGACTTTGCTTGGGCTGGCTGTTATTTTCGGCTTGGAAAAGTTGAAAGTTCCTGGCGGTGTGCTGTTGGTGATTGTTGTGATTTCTGTTATTGGGTTGATTTTTGATCCAACGGTGAGATATCAAGGGTTCTTTAAAGTACCGAGTCTGGGTGATGATGGATTGTCCCTGATTTTTAGTATGGATATTATGGGGGCTTTACAGCCGATTGTATTACCTAGTGTGTTAGCGTTGGTAATGACCGCCGTATTTGATGCGACCGGTACAATCCGTGCGGTAGCAGGGCAAGGGAATCTGTTGGATAAAGGTGGACAGATTATTAACGGTAGTAAAGCGCTGACTGCCGATTCTGTCAGTAGTATTTTTGCCGGTGCTATCGGTGCTTCTCCGGCTGCGGTATATATTGAATCAGCCGCGGGTACCGCAGCAGGTGGTAAAACAGGTTTAACCGCAACAGTTGTCGGTATCCTGTTCCTGTTGATTTTGTTCTTTTCTCCACTTTCATATCTTGTACCGGCATACGCGACTGCACCGGCGCTGATGTATGTTGGTCTGCTGATGTTGAGTAATATCAGGAAACTGGATTTCAATGATTTTGTTGGGGCAATGTCCGGTATGCTCTGTGCAGTCTTTATTGTTCTGACCTGCAATATTGTTACTGGTATTATGCTGGGCTTCAGCTCTTTGGTTGTTGGTCGTATCTGTTCCGGTGAATGGCGTAAATTGAATATGGGGACAGTGGTGATTACGATCGCTTTGGTAGCATTTTATGCTGGTGATTGGGCTATTTGATTGATTAAAAAGTGCGTAAGGGGCGTCTGTGCCTGCGCACTTTACCATTTCTTGCGATTACTTTTAAATTTTCAATTATTTCACCGCTATTTATCTGATTAGTTTACAATATTCCTGCAATTCTTTTGGATACGGCTCGGCATGTATCCACCTTTTTCGATTGATTCAGTTATTTTAGTATTAAGATTCTATTCTCACTGTTTTTGTTTTGACGGAAAGAAAAAGTCTCAATCTATATACCAATGGTTCTCAGGTAAATTGTAAGGGCAACATGGAAATATTCTTTACTATTTTGATCTTGATTTTGGTGGTTTCAGTCTCTGGCATTCTGACTAAGGTGATTCCGTTCCGCATACCTCTGCCGTTAATACAAATTGCGATGGGGGCATTATTGGCTTGGCCACATTTTGGTTTGCATGTTACCTTCGATCCTGAACTGTTTCTTGTTCTGTTAATCCCTCCTCTGTTATTCGTTGATGGCTGGAAAACGCCAACCAGAGAGTTTTTCCAGCATGGAAGAGAAATTTTCATACTAATGTTGGTACTGGTTCTGGTTACTGTTGTTGGTATTGGTTATCTGATTTACTGGCTGATGCCGGGCATTCCATTAATTGCCGCTTTTGCTCTTGCTGCTGTGCTATCGCCAACAGATGCAGTGGCTTTGTCATCCATTGTTGGAAAAGGGCGTATGCCTAAGCGCATGATGAGTGTGATGGAAGGGGAAGCGTTAATGAACGATGCTTCCGGTCTGGTAGCTTTAAAGTTCGCGGTAGCGATAGCAATGGGAACGATGGTATTTACTGTTACCGGCGTGACTATCGAATTCTTCAAAGTTGCTATTGGTGGTTTGTTATCCGGCATTGCCGTGACTTGGTTATACAGTAAATCTTTGCGTTTGATGAACCGTTGGAGCGGTGGCGATCCCGCAACACAAATTGTTTTTATGTTGCTGTTGCCGTTTGCTTCTTACATGATTGCAGAACATATCGGCGTCTCCGGTATCTTGGCTGCGGTTGCTGCGGGCATGACTATCAGTAAAGCTGGGGTTATTCGTAATGCGCCGTTGGCGATGCGTTTACGTGCTGATAGTGTCTGGTTAATGCTGGAATTTGTGTTTAATGGTCTGGTATTTATTATGTTGGGCCTGCAATTACCGGGGATCTGGGAAACGTCTGTTGTACAGGCAGAACTCGATCCAACAGTTGAAACCTGGATGTTATTTGCTGCCGTTGCAGTGATTTATGGTGCGCTTCTACTATTGCGTTTCTGTTGGTTGTGGCTGATGAAAAATATCAGCAAAACTTTTATGAAAAAAAATCCGCTGCATTTCGCGGCTTATACCACCCGTGAATTGTGGCTGGCATCTTTTGCTGGTGTTCGCGGTGCAATCACACTTGCTGGCGCGCTGTCTGTTCCTCTGTTTCTGGCGGATGGTACGCCATTCCCGGCTCGTTATCAGCTTATCTTTATTGCTGCCGGGGTCATCCTGTTCTCGTTGTTAATTGGGGTTATGTCTTTGCCATTCCTGTTACGGGGAATTCAAACTTCCAATAAAGAGGCAGATATCAGTGAAGTAAGAATGGCGCGGGCAGCCATGGCGGAAGTGGCTATTGTCAGTATGAATAAGATGGAGGAACGTCTTTCTGCCAGTACTGAAGAGCAACTGGATGCTGAAGTTATTACTGAAGTTGCTTCCAGAGTAATTGGCTATTTGCGTCGCCGTACTGTGGGGCAGGATGAGATAGAACATAACCTGCTAGTGGAAGATTTGGAACGTCGTTTTCGTCTGACTGCATTAAGGGCAGAACGCGGCGAGCTGTATCATTTGCGTGCAACCAGAAAAATCAGTAATGAGACACTTCAAGCCTTACTGCATGATTTGGATTTATTGGAAGCTCTATTGGTAGAGAAAGAGCACTGATATCCTGTAATTTATTGGTTGTCACGGCAATATTGTGAACGGCTTTATTCAGTCTGAACGGTGAATATCTCGCTTTTCAGGCTGATAGCTGATTTGTGATCTGGCTGGTGGTATTGATTCTCCCGCCGTGGATACCGGAACCTCATTACCCATGATGAATAATATGTTGGTTCCGGCGGCATGGTTGATAAATTTACCATTGGAGGGAGTTTTCTGGTTGTGTTGCTCTGGGGTCATCGACGCTTAATTTTGAAATTCCTTTTACGAACGGCAGATTGTCCATTGCGTGCTGACGTGCAGAATGAATAAATGCGTCAATCTCAGGCTGGTGTTGTTCACCTTCACGGACGGCAGCATACAGCCTGCTCCATAGACCTTCTCCCAGTGTTTTAGTGACCACTAACCCTTGCCTTTCGAATGATTCAACAACCCAATGTGGCAGAGCCGCGATTCCCATGCGGGCAGCGACCATTTGAATCAGTAATAGTGTGTTATCCACATTTTTCAACGTAGGAATAACGCCGGCTGGTTGCAGAAAACGCCGCCAGATATCGAATCGCTGACGCTGAACGGGGTAGATCATCAATGTCTCATCAATTAAATCTTTTGGCTGGATGTGCAGTTTATTTGCCAACGGGTGATCCGGAGCGACAACTAGTTTGACCTCATAATCAAATAGCGGTGTGTAGTGTAGATGACTTTCAGGGAGAATATCTGATGTCAGAACCACATCCAGTTCCCGTTGCTGTAGTGCAGGCTGTGGATCAAAAGTGACGCCAGATTTGAAATCCACGTTGACCTGTGGCCAGGCTTCGCGGAAATGTTTGAGTGCCGGTGTCAGCCATTGAATACAACTATGGCATTCAATGGCGATACGTAGATTTGTTTGGCTTGGCTCTTTACATTCGCAGAGTGCACTTTGGACCAAAGGAAGAACTTGTTCTGCCAACCGTAATAAAATCTCACCCTGTGGGGTGAAACGAAGTGGCTGACTTTTACGAATGAACAGCCGAAAACCAAGGCGATGTTCAAGATCACTGAACTGATGGGATAAAGCGGACTGTGTTTGATGCAGGTGATTGGCTGCTGCCGCTAATGAACCACAATGACTCAATGATTGTAATGTTTTTAGATGTTTTATTTCGATCATGAGAAACCTTCAGGATGATAATGAATAAATTGCGCTTGTGGTTTATACCTTACCTGTTGATTATGGATGTGTAAACATCTAGACGGCTAAAAATGACGGGATAATGAAATGACGATTATTAATCACACACTTGGCTTTCCACGTATCGGTTTGAAAAGAGAACTCAAAAAGGCTCAGGAAAACTATTGGGCAGGGAAAATTTCCCAGCAAGAATTATTGGAAACAGGCCGTGAGTTACGTGCCCGTCACTGGGAGCAACAGAAGCAGGCTGGTGTTGATTTAGTGCCGGTTGGTGATTTCGCTTGGTATGATCATGTTCTGACGACTAGCTTACTACTCGGTAATGTACCACCGCGTCACCAGAATCCAGATGGCACGATTAATCTGGATACACTATTCCGTATTGCCCGCGGTCGTGCGCCGACAGGTGAACCTGCCGCTGCTGCAGAAATGACTAAATGGTTTAATACTAACTACCATTATATTGTGCCAGAATTTCAGCAAGGACAGGAATTTAAACTGAGTTGGACTCAGTTACTAGAAGAAGTGGATGAAGCGTTGGCCTTGGGTCATCAAGTGAAGCCAGTTTTACTGGGGCCGGTAACTTACCTGTGGTTGGGTAAGGTGAAAGGTCAGGTATTTGATCGTCTCTCTTTATTGCAAGATATTCTTCCTGTTTATCAGCAAGTATTAGCTGAGCTGGCTAGACGTGGTATTGAATGGGTTCAGATTGATGAACCTGCGCTGGTTCTGGAATTACCAGCAGAGTGGCTGGCAGCTTATCCGGTTGCTTATCAGGCACTTCAGGGGCAGGTTAAATCATTGTTGACCACCTACTTCGATAGCATTGGTCACAATCTGGAAACGATCAAATCCCTGCCGGTACAAGGGCTGCATGTGGATCTGGTTGCTGGTCAAGATGATATTGCACAATTGCATGAATTATTGCCAAAAGAATGGTTACTTTCCCTTGGTGTGATTAATGGTCGTAACGTATGGCGTGCCGATTTAACCGCTAAATATCAGTTGATTAAGCCATTGATAGGTAGTCGTACACTGTGGGTCGGTTCTTCTTGTTCCCTGCTGCACAGTCCTATCGATTTGAGTGATGAGACAGCGCTTGATGCAGAGGTGAAAAGCTGGTTTGCGTTCGCATTACAGAAATGTGAGGAATTGGCTCTGCTAGCTGCGGCATTGAATCAGCCAGAAGGCAGTAAACAAGCAGAATTGGATGCTTACAGTGCGCCAATCCGTGCTCGCCGTGAATCTAAACGGGTGAATAATCAGACGGTTACTGAGCGACTTACCGCAATTAATCCACAGGACAGTGAGCGTAATCAGCCATATCCACAACGTGCAGAAATACAGCGCCAGCGCTATAACTTGCCATTGTGGCCGACAACAACAATTGGATCATTCCCGCAAACAACGGAAATCCGCAGCTTGCGTCTGGATTTCAAAAAAGGCCGGGTAGATGGTACTAACTATCGAACCAATATTTGTGAACATATTAAGCAGGCAATTAACGAACAGGAACGTTTAGAATTAGATGTCTTGGTTCATGGCGAAGCTGAGCGCAACGACATGGTGGAATACTTTGGTGAACACTTCGATGGTTTTGTCTTTACGCAGAATGGTTGGGTTCAAAGTTATGGGTCCCGTTGTGTTAAGCCACCAGTGATTATTGGTGATATTAGCCGTCCTGAAGCTATCACTGTGGAGTGGGCGAAATATGCTCAATCGTTGACAGAGAAACCTGTCAAAGGAATGTTAACCGGGCCTGTAACTATTCTCTGTTGGTCATTCCCAAGGGAAGATGTCAGCCGTGAGACGATTGCTAAGCAAATTGCATTGGCACTGCGTGATGAAGTGAATGATTTGCAGGAAGCTGGCATTGGTATCATCCAGATTGATGAACCTGCATTGCGAGAAGGTTTGCCACTGCGTCGGGAAGAATGGCAAGCTTATCTAGACTGGTCGGTAGAGGCATTTAAATTGAGTGCTGCAATTGCTAAAGATGACACACAGATTCACACTCATATGTGTTATTGCGAGTTCAATGACATCATGCCTTCTATTGCAGCATTGGATGCGGATGTGATTACTATTGAAACTTCCCGTTCAGATATGGAGCTGTTGGAGTCATTCGAAAACTTCTCTTATCCAAATGAGATTGGGCCGGGTGTTTATGATATTCATTCACCTAACGTACCTAGTGTTGAATGGATTGAAGCACTATTACGCAAAGCAGCTGATCGTATTCCGGTCGAACGTTTGTGGGTTAACCCGGATTGTGGCTTGAAAACTCGTGGTTGGACCGAAACTCGCCAGTCATTGGCAAATATGGTGCAGGCGGCGAAACGTCTACGTGAATCGGCGAAATAACTAATCTAACAATTTGCCTGTCACCTCTAATGGGTGATGGGCATTTTTCATAAAATAATCTTTCTCTTAGGGGAGTTTGTCGCTTAATGGGACTTCCTCTGTAATAAAACTTTTTGTGATTTATATATTCCATATTGATATTGGAAAAAATATATTTTATTAACAAAATACCCGCAACGTAACAAAATGGAAACTGGAAGCATTGTAATAGAAACTAAATAATTAATGAGAGGATTATATGGATGTAAATAATTTGCAAGGTAAGAAAAGTAGCTCTCGAAGAGATTTTCTAAAAAGTGGTGCTGTTATCACGGCTACGGCTGCATTTGCTCCGATTGGTTTGGCCCGTGCAGAAGGAAAATTATCGTCACAGAATGGAATAGGTGTGTGTACGCTTGCTCCAGAGCAAATATCAGGGCCATATTTCCGAAATAGTAAAATTGTAAGGAGGGATATTACTGATTCAGAAGCAGGAATACCTTTTTTATTAAAAATCACTATCATGGATGAGAAAACATGTAAGCCTGTCGATAAATTATTTGTTGATATTTGGCACTGTAATAGTCGGGGGAAATATTCTGGCTGGAGTTATATAAGCCCTGATATACCACCTAAAGCCGGTGAAATATCCGCTATCGACAGAACTGATGATAAAGTTTTTCTAAGAGGTGCTCAACAATCGGATAAAAATGGAGTGGTCAATTTTACTACTATTTATCCTGGGTTTTATGTTGGTAGGGCAACTCATATTCATATTGCAATTAGACAGATTAGCAAAGATATAAATGAAAAAGAGCATTTTTCCTTTGTTGGTCAGATGTATTTTCCTGAAGAAATCAACACAGAGGTTTATAAATATGATCTGTATTCAAAACGGAAGATAATCAGAACCAAAAATCATGAAGATGAATATTTTAAAAATATGAATGGTCATCTTTCAGAAATAAAATTAACAAAAATAGATGAATCTGATATTAACCGTGGAATATTGGGTGAAATAATTTTATCAATAGACTTGGAAAATATATCTAATTTCATAACTAAAGATGATTTATATTCTCATGCGGTATGACCGATTCTGTTGAATAGACTAAATTTCAATGTAATAACAGTCGAAATTATAAAGTAACCTATGTAAATAGTATGCTGATTAGTCATTTAAAAAAAGTATCAGGTGCTTGATATACCCAATAGATTTCAATTTGCAGCGTGGCGGCAAGTGAACGCAGCCAACAAAGAGGCAACTTGAAAGATAACAGGTATAGTTACATATGGACATTGTGCAGGCACAGAGAGAGAGGATTATCTTTGCTGTTTGGTTAATATTATCCAGTAGATCGTGGTTCTCTGTGCCTGTCATTTTCGTGGAGAGTTTTCAACCGCAGTGAGCGAAACATCAAATTAATGAGTTGCACCTCCACTGATGACGACATCCTCACTGTTTTTTAATGCTTCATCGATGGCAATTTCCAGCGCTGTTATGACAGTTTCTAAGGTCATACTTGGAGTACCTGAGTGCCGAGCTGCCTGCTCAGGCAGATAGGGAATATGGATAAATCCACCACGTATTTCAGGATTGGTGTATGCCAAATGATGCAACAAGCCATACATAACGTGATTACAGACAAAAGTGCCTGCGGTTTGTGAGATTGAGGCAGGGACTCCTGCTTTATGCAAGCCTTTGACTATCGCATTGATCGGTAATGTGGAGAAGTAGGCCGCAGGGCCTGTTACGACTATGGGAGTATTGATAGGCTGATTGCCTTGATTATCAGGAATACGAGCATCATTAATATTAATTGCTACGCGTTCTACGGTAATATCTGGCCTACCGCCCGCTTGTCCTACTGAAATCACTAGATCAGGTTGTATTTCATCAATAGCGGTGTATAGGCAAGCCAGAGAGACATCGAATACGCATGGAAGCTGGCGAGCTTCGACCCGCGCTCCGCATAGTCTGCGACCTTGCAGCTGTTTAGCTGCTTCCCATGACGGGTTTATCGTTTCATCGTCGAAAGGATCAAAACCTGTAATTAAAACTGTTTTTTGTGGCACCATAGATAGCACTCCTGCATGTTGGAAAAATTCTAATATGTTTAAACAATATGCATTCTATAAAAGGTGATTGTGATATTTATATTTGTTAATTGTTACATTTTTATTGTAAATATAATTATAACATTGTGAAAAATAATAAAGAAAAAACATTTCATTAGATATGGAAATAAAATATAATTTTTTTTAATTTTTCACGATAATAAAAATTCGATGAAAATATAATTCGATGTATTGTACTGTTGGTTTATATACCCAGTGGATTTCAAGATGGATCGCGACGGCAAGGGAGCGAATCCCCGGGAGCATAGATAACGATGTGACCGGGGGAGTGAGTGCAGCCAACAAAGAGGCGACTTGAAAGATTACGGGTATAAACATAGGAGCGGATAATTTATATTTAATGAAGTTGCAGTAGACCTTTGTTTTTCTTCTTCACGGTTAATAAATCAAATCAGTTATTTGGGCCTATTCTCTTCTTGGTGTTGTTTGAAATATAAATATAATTAAACAATTTATTGTTTGTTTCCCAGTGTGAATGTATTCAGATAGCTTATGATTGAGAGAAAACATTCGGCTTTTTTTGTTAAATTTGCAATTGTTGTTCAATCCCGTGTTAATCTTCAGTAATAGTTAGACCACTCATTTTTTCTTGTTTTATGGTTATTTTGTGACTTATGTCTCAAAATAATGTACGTTTTTCTTTTTTATCTTACTTTAAAGTGATATTTATCACTAATAGATGTCTAAATACTCAATACAGTAGATTTCAATTAATTTCATTATAAATTCTTCCCTCTGAGGAGTCTGATATGTCTGATGTGTTTCACTTGGGTCTGACCAAAAGCGACCTGCAAGGCGCAACTCTAGCTATTGTTCCGGGTGATCCGAAACGTGTGGAAAAAATTGCAAGATTAATGGACAACCCAGTTCATCTTGCTTCTTTGCGTGAATTTACGTCATGGCGAGCAGAAATTGATGGTAAAGCAGTTATTGTTTGCTCCACGGGTATAGGTGGTCCATCAACGTCCATTGCTGTTGAAGAATTAGCACAATTAGGTGTTCGTACTTTCCTGCGTATTGGTACAACAGGGGCAATTCAAGAAAATATTAATGTTGGTGATGTACTGGTAACCACGGCGGCTGTTCGCTTGGATGGTGCTAGCTTGCATTTTGCGCCGATGGAGTTTCCGGCAGTTGCAGATTTTGAATGTACAACTGCGTTGTATGAAACGGCAAAAGATTTAGGTGCAACGACACATGTTGGCGTAACAGCTTCTTCAGATACTTTCTATCCTGGTCAGGAACGTTATGATACCTATTCTGGCCGTGTTGTGAGTCGTTTCAAAGGGTCAATGGCTGAATGGCAGGCAATGGGCGTCATGAACTATGAAATGGAATCTGCAACTTTGTTGACTATGTGTGCAAGCCAGGGGCTGCGTGCGGGTATGGTTGCTGGTGTCATTGTTAACCGTACTCAGCAGGAAATCCCTGATGTTGAATTGCTAAAGAAAACCGAGAGCAGTGCATTGATGATCGTAGTAGAGGCTGCTCGCCGCCTATTGTAAATCATATTCTTTAGGGCCGGAATATTCCGGCTCACTCTTCTTTTTAGATAGAAATCTGTTAATGTCTTAATATTTTACAACTAATTAAGAGTAATCATGATTACAACATCCTTCTTATTACATCCATCGGCGCTTCCCCTCCATGGAGGGATTAATTTCCGTGATTTAGGTGGTAAAACGGTAGTCAGTGGCGGGAAAATCAAATCAGGTTTACTTTTCCGTTCCGGTTCTCTAGATCTTTTGACAGAAAAAGACCAATCTTTCTTGGCAAAGAAAAACCTGTTTCAAATTATAGATTATCGGGATATAAGTGAAATATCTGATAAGCCCGATCAGATATGGAATGGTGCTAATTATCACCATGCCCCTGCTAATCCATTATCTGAGGAGGTGAATGCTAATCTGGAGAAATTAGCGTCAGAAACGTTGGAACAATTTAATCCACAGGCATTTATGTTCCGTCTTTATGAATTATTGCCTTTAAAAAACCCCGCTTATAAGACACTGGTTAGCTTACTGCAACAGCCGGAAAAAGGCGGAATAGTACAACATTGTGCGGTAGGTAAAGATAGAACCGGTGTAGGTTCTGCGCTGGTGTTGTTTGCACTTGGCGCTGATTTGGACACGGTAATGGAAGATTATTTGGTGACTAATTCTACGTTGGCTCCTTACCGAGAGTATTTGTTGAATGAACATGCGAAAACCATGAGTGACAATGTGGTTGAGAAATTCGCTTATGTCTATTCCGTCAGAGAAGAGTTTCTCATGACGGCATTAAACAGTATTAATCAGAATTATGGCAGTGTAGATGTATGGCTGGAGAAAGACTTTGGCCTTGATTGTGCAGCCCGTAAGAAATTACAAGGTTATTTCCTTGAATAAAATATCGGTTTAATTCTGGTTAATACGGTAGTAGTTAAATTGAATATGGTATTAATCAATATAGGAATATGAATTTGAGCCTCCATGAATTAGTTGATCTGGTTGTAGATTTTGTTAAAGCCCATGATACTTGGATCATACCGATAATTTTCTTACTCGCTTTTGGTGAATCTTTAGCTTTTTTCTCCTTGCTATTGCCAGCAACTATCATATTGCTCGGATTAGGTGCATTAATAGGTGAAAGTGGCCTTAATTTTTGGCCAATGTGGTTGGCAGCAGCAGCAGGGGCCTTTTTCGGCGATTGGGTATCCTACATCGTTGGTGCTTATTTTAAAGGTGATGTTGTCAAGATTTGGCCGATTTCCCGCAAGCCACAGTTGTTGACACGAGTGCACCATTTCTTTGATCGTTGGGGTATTTGGAGCATTTTCTTCGGTCGGTTCTTTGGCCCATTTCGTGCAATTGTGCCATTAGTGGCGGGGATCTGTACTATGCCATTGCGCTATTTTCAAATTGCTAATATCTGTTCTGCACTTATCTGGTCTTTTGGGATATTAGCGCCAGGTGCTTTTGGTTTGCAATGGCTGGCTGAATGGATGAGCTGATTGCGAGTGGCTTCGTAAACTGAACCATTTATATAAATCAATCTGGACATATATACAGTATCTATTTAATTTAACTGGCTGAAGAATGTAACAGAGGAAATACAGGTGGATATCCAGTTGCTATATATGTTGATTGGTATTTTCGGGGGCTTGCTGGGTGGGGGCGTTATCGTCTGGCTTTCTGTTTATCAACGTATTCAGCAACAAGAACGGGAGTTCCGGGAATTAAACAGCCAGCTTGCAGTTGCCAATGAAAAACTTGAGCAGTTGGCTTACTGGCGGGCTGAATGTGAACAATTGAACCAGGAATTGCGAGCCCAGAGAGAAGTCAACAGCGTGCAGGAATCTGAACTACGGGAAGTGACTACTCGGCTGGAAGAGAGTCGCCTTGCAGCTGAGGAGAAACAGCGGTTATTGATCAATAGTGAACTACGTCTGAATACTCAATTTGAAAATTTGGCTAACCGTATTTTTGAACAAACTGGTCGTCGTACAGATGAGCAAAATCGGCAGAGTCTTAGTAGTCTTCTGACTCCGTTTCGTGAACAACTTGATGGTTTTCGCCGCCAGGTACAGGAGAGTTTTGGTCAGGAAGCCCGTGAACGGCATACTCTTACACATGAAATCCGTAATTTACAGCAACTGAATGCCCAGATGGCGAAAGAGGCTGTTAATCTGACAAATGCCCTTAAAGGTGATAACAAAATTCAAGGAGATTGGGGGGAAGTGGTGCTTGCTCGTATTCTGGAAGCCTCTGGGTTACGAGAGGGACATGAATTTTGCACTCAGGTGAATATCAAGGTAGAGGGTAACAGTCGTTTCCAACCCGATGTTATTGTTCATTTGCCGCAAGGGAAAGATGTGGTTATCGATGCCAAAATGTCACTAGTGGCTTATGAGCGTTATTTTAACAGTGAAGATCGGCATCAGCAGGAATTAGCCCTTCAGGACCATATTAACTCAATTAAAGGCCATATTCGCGGCTTGAGTCGTAAAGATTACCAGCAACTACCTGGGTTGAAATCGCTGGACTATGTACTGATGTTTATTCCAGTTGAACCCGCTTATTTGATTGCGCTCAACAGAGCGCCTGAGCTGCTTGATGAGGCACTTAAACACAATATTATGCTGGTTAGTCCATCAACATTATTAGTTGCAGTGCGTACTATCAATAACTTGTGGCGATATGAGTATCAGAGCCAAAATGCTCGTTTAATCGCGGATAAGGCTTCTAGAATGTACGATAAGATGCGTTTGTTTGTTGAGGATATGCAAGGTTTAGGGCAAAGCTTGGATAAGGCTCAACTTAATTATCGGTTAGCAATGAAAAAGCTTACTGGGGGACGTGGTAATCTGATTAGCCAGGCGGAGGGTTTTCGTAATTTAGGAGTTGAAGTAAAACGTCCTATTGATCCTGAATTAGCTGATAGGGCTAACCAACCATCCTGTGCTAATGATTAACGCTAGGATGGGGTTTTGTATGAAAGGCTGATACACTTTTATAACAGTTTGAGTAAAAAGCGGGCAAATAATATGGTAGACCAAACGAAACAAACCACACATTTTGGTTTCCGCACTGTAGCGAAAGATGAAAAAGAGGGCATGGTAGCTGAAGTGTTTCATTCTGTTGCTGCAAAATACGATTTAATGAATGATTTAATGTCGTTTGGCATCCATCGTATCTGGAAGCGTGTGGCGATTAATGCCAGTGGTGTTCGCCGGAGTCAAAGGGTGCTTGATTTGGCTGGTGGTACGGGAGATCTGACAGCTAAATTTTCCCGCATAGTTGGTGAGAAAGGGGAAATTGTTCTTGCTGATATAAATGAATCTATGCTGAAGGTTGGGCGTGAGAAATTACGTGATACTGGTATTGTTGGTAATGTCAGTTATGTGCAAGCTAATGCGGAAGCTTTACCTTTTCCTGATAACTATTTTGATTGCATCACTATCTCTTTTGGTTTACGCAATGTGACTGAAAAAGAAAAGGCCCTGCGCTCTATGTTTCGGGTTTTGAAACCTGGTGGGCGCTTATTGGTGCTTGAGTTTTCTAAACCTTTGCTTGCACCATTAAGTAAAGCTTATGATGCTTATTCTTTCCATTTGTTGCCAAAAATTGGTCAAGTTTTTGTGCAGGATGCTGATAGTTATCGTTATCTGGCGGAATCTATTCGTATGCATCCTGATCAAGAAACACTTAAAACAATGATGGAAGATGCTGGCTTCGAACAGGTGACTTATACCAATATGACTGGCGGCATTGTTGCACTACATAGAGGTTTCAAATTCTGAGATGGAAAGGCCATCACTGAGTAAAACTATGAATTCCACATTGATGCCGGTTTTAACCGCAGTGATGGAAACATCGTTGAATCACATGTTGTACCGCGAACCTGTGTTGAGGCTAGCCCGTATACGCTTGATGGGTAAAGTTTTGTCGATTGAACTGAAAGAAATGAATACACCACTTACACTGGTATTCAGTGAAAAACAAGTGGACGTATTAAGTCAATGGACTGAATCTGCCGATTGTACAGTTAAAACTAATTTTTCTGTTTTGCTTAAGCTACGGGATCGTCAACAGCTTTCCAGGTTACTCAATAATGGTGAAATAGTTATTGAAGGGGATATGCAGGTCGTTCAGCAATGGTCTGCTTTGCTGGATATGGTTGAATGGGATTTGGCCCATTACCTTTCCCCTTATGTTGGAGATATCGCTGCTGAAGGTATTAATCAGGTAATTAAAAAAGGATTTCAGTTTTTTTCCGGTTCAATAGCGTGCCAGAAAAATTATCTGGTGGAAACATTAACAGAAGAATGGAAACTGGCGCCAAATAAGCTTGAAGTGGCTCATTTCAGTGAAGAAGTTAGCGTGTTAACCGAAGATATCAGGCAAATAGAGCAACGATTGGCGGTATTAGAGGGAAAATATGACACCAAGTGAATTAAGACGCCTTTATTTGATTATACGGGTTTTGCTTTCTTACGGATTGGATGAACTGATTCCCCGGATTCGTTTGACTTGGCCTCTTCGTTTTGGGCGTTATTTGTTATTCTGGATTCCGAACAGACATAAAGATAAATCACTTGGGGAGAGATTACGACTTGCCTTACAGGAGTTGGGACCAGTCTGGATTAAATTTGGCCAGATGCTTTCAACAAGGCGTGATCTTTTTCCACCTGCAATAGCGGATCAATTGGCTTTGTTGCAAGACCGGGTTGCCTCTTTCGACGGTGCTTTAGCTCGTCAATATATTGAAACTTCTTTAGGGGGAGAGCTGGAAACTTGGTTTGATGATTTTGAACCTAAAGCTTTAGCTTCTGCTTCAATTGCTCAGGTACATACTGCTCGGTTAAAAGAAAATGGTCAGGAAATCGTTATTAAAGTAATCCGCCCGGATATTCTGCCAATTATTAAAGCAGATATCCGGTTAATGTATCGTCTGGCTAACTGGGTACCAATGTTATTGCCCGATGGGCGCCGTTTACGTCCTCGTGAAGTCGTGAGGGAATACGAAAAGACGTTGATTGATGAGCTAAATTTACTGCGTGAAGCAGCTAATTCAATTCAGCTTCGCCGTAATTTCGAAAAGAGTTCAATGCTCTATGTGCCAGAAATTTATTCTGATTATTGCCGTGAAAATGTTCTGGTGATGGAACGGGTTTATGGTATTCCAGTTTCTGATATTGAAGCGTTGGAAGCGCAGAATACCAATATGAAATTACTGGCTGAACGGGGAGTTCAGGTTTTTTTTACTCAGGTTTTTCGTGACAGTTTCTTTCATGCGGATATGCATCCGGGAAATATTTTTGTCAGTTATGAACATCCTGAAGATCCGTTTTATATTGGTATTGATTGCGGTATTGTTGGTTCTCTTAATAAAGATGATAAACGTTACCTGGCTGAGAATTTTATCGCTTTCTTTAATCGTGATTATCGGAAAGTTGCTGAACTTCATGTGGATTCAGGTTGGGTGCCCAGTGATACCAATGTTGAAGACTTTGAGTTTGCAATTCGTACAGTTTGTGAACCAATATTTGAGAAGCCGCTTGCAGAAATTTCATTTGGGCATGTTCTTCTGAATCTGTTTAATACTGCACGCCGTTTTAATATGGCAGTACAGCCTCAGTTGGTTCTTCTGCAAAAGACGCTTTTGTATGTAGAAGGCTTAGGACGGCAGCTCTATCCACAACTTGATTTATGGAAAACAGCAAAACCGTTTCTGGAGGAGTGGTTACATAGTCAAGTCGGATTACCTGCGGTTATTCGTGCACTGAAAGAAAAAGCACCTTATTGGGCAGAAAAGTTGCCAGAGCTACCCGAATTAGTGTATGACAGTCTTCAGCAGCATAAGTATTTGCAAGCCAACATTGAGAAGCTGTCAGATCAGTTAAAAGGACAACAGATAAAACAGCGGCAGTCACAGTATTTGCTCGGTGTTGGTGCGACATTGTTTCTCTGTGGGAGTTTGTTTTTGTTGTCTGGCTTAGCAAATATCCCTTGGCTGTTTATAGGCATGGGCGCTGTTTCATGGCTGTTTGGCTGGTGTAGGTTGAGTAAAACTTAGTAAAATTTGTCTTAGGTAGCTTTATTTGAAGGTCGGTATTTTCGAAGACATAGTTCGTCGTATAATGAGCTATGAATGATAATCCCTGTTAATAGAGGTAAATCAGGATGGGCGGTATAAGCATTTGGCAATTACTTATCATTGCGGTCATTGTGGTGCTGTTGTTCGGCACAAATAAACTTCGTACTCTGGGTTCTGATCTTGGGGCATCTATTAAAGGTTTTAAAAAAGCGATAGGGGATGATAATCAGCCTGATCACGCTCAGAAAACCAGTAATGATGCTGATTTTGAAACTAAAAACATTACTGAAAAACAATCTGTAGCTCGATCTGAAACATCTGAGAGCAAAAACAAAGAGCAGGTATAAACCGTGTTTGACATTGGTTTTGGCGAGCTACTATTGGTTATGGTCATTGGCTTGGTGGTTCTGGGGCCAGAACGGCTACCGGTGGCAGTAAAAACGGTTGCTGGTTGGATCAGGGCATTACGTTCTTTGGCTGCTAACGTCCAAAATGAGCTTGCCCAGGAACTGAAATTACAGGAACTCCAGGAAAGCCTAAAAAAAGTCGAAGAAGAAGCAGGCTTGCAGAATTTATCTCCGGAATTAAAAGCTTCGATGGATGAGTTGAAAGAAGCGGCTGAATCTTTGAAAAAAGCATACCAAACCGAACCTGATGCGGGGAATATGCAAGCATCAGAAATAAATGGGGTGGCCCAAAAGTCGGCAACGTCTCAGATTGTGGCTTCATCCGGATCTTCTTCTCCAGTGGATGATAAAGCGGCTTCTGATGCGAAGAAAAAAACTTCTGATTAAGTTAATGGTGAACACTAAAACATGGCTGTTGATGATACTCAACCACTTATCAGTCATCTTATTGAACTGCGCAAGCGAATTCTAAACAGTTTACTGACTGTATTAGTGGTTTTTTTAGCATTGGTTTATTTTTCTAACGACATCTATCAGATGATTTCTGCACCTTTAATTAAGCAATTGCCTCAAGGTGCCAGTATGATAGCGACGGATGTTGCTTCTCCCTTTTTCACACCAATAAAATTGACCATTATGGTGTCGATATTTGTATCTGCACCTATGGTTCTCTATCAGGTGTGGGCATTTATTGCTCCTGCATTATATAAGCATGAGCGCCGCTTGATGATCCCTCTGCTTTTTTCCAGTAGTTTGTTGTTCTATTTGGGGATGGCATTTGCTTACTTCGTCGTATTTCCGATAGCTTTTGGATTCTTTGCTAAGACTGCTCCTGAAGGAGTTTTGATTGCAACAGATATCAGTAACTATTTAAGCTTTGTCATGGCACTGTTCATGGCTTTTGGTGTTTCTTTTGAAGTACCAGTTGCCATTATTTTATTGTGCTGGAGTGGGGTGGTGACACCTGAATCCCTGAAGAAAAAGCGCCCGTATATTTTGGTAGGCGCTTTTGTTGTCGGCATGTTGTTAACGCCCCCAGATGTCTTCTCGCAAACTTTACTGGCTATTCCTATGTATCTGTTGTTTGAACTGGGTATTTTGCTCTCTCGTTTTTACACTGGGCAGCGCAAACTGGGAGATCGTTCAGAAGACGAGCAAACATCGGAAGCAAATACGGAAAAGTGATAATAGTAATCTTAACATGTTGTTCTGTAGTGTTAAGATATTAACACAAAGCGATAGCATATTAATTAACCCAGCGCTAGTGCGCTGGGTTTTAAGTTAGGAGAGCTATATGGGCTATGTATTTCCAGGCACTTTCCCAGGCCGCCGAATGCGCCGAATGCGCCGTCATGATTTTTCCCGTCGTTTAGTTGCTGAAAATCAATTAACTGTTAATGATTTAATCTATCCTGTATTTGTGATGGAAGGAACTCACTGTCGTCAGGAAGTTCCTTCTATGCCAGGAGTGTATCGTCTGACAATTGATCTTTTGTTGAAAGAAGCTGAAGAGATTGCTCGGTTGGGTATTCCTGTGTTGTCTCTGTTTCCTGTTATTGAAGCAGATAAAAAATCTTTGGATGCGAAAGAAGCTTATAGCCCTGATGGGCTAATTCAGCGGACTATACGTGAGCTGAAAGATGCAGTTCCTGAACTGGGATTACTAACTGATGTGGCATTAGATCCGTTTACTACACATGGTCAGGATGGGATCATCGATCAGGATGGTTATGTAATTAATGATGTAACCAAAGAGATCTTGGTTAAACAGGCGCTGTCACATGCGGAGGCTGGTGCTGAGATTGTTGCACCGAGTGACATGATGGATGGGCGGATTGGTGCAATTCGAGAGAAGCTTGAAGAGGAAGGTCATGTAAATACTCAGATTATGGCTTATTCCGCTAAGTATGCTTCTGGTTATTATGGTCCTTTCCGTGATGCTATCGGCTCAAGTAGTAATCTAAAAGGTGGTAATAAAAAGAATTATCAGATGGACCCAGCCAACAGCGATGAAGCATTGCAAGAGATTGCACAGGATTTGCAGGAAGGCGCTGATACTGTGATGGTTAAACCGGGTATGCCTTACTTGGATGTTATCCGTAGGGTAAAAGAGACATTTGGTGTTCCAACCTTTGCTTATCAAGTATCTGGCGAATATGCCATGCATATGGCTGCTATCCAGAATGGCTGGTTACAGGAACAGGTAATTATAGAGTCCCTGTTATGTTTCAAGCGTGCAGGAGCAGATGGCGTACTGACATATTTTGCAAAACAGGTTGCTCAACAGTTATTTGAGCAGCGGTTTTAATATTGATTAAAAACGGGTGAATATGATTCTGCCCGTTTTTTTGTTTGGTTAAATTTTCACAAACTGCTTGTTATCAAGTGCCTTAGGTAATTGCTTATTCAGAATATTAAGCAACAAAATAGAACGGGTTTCTCCATCTGGCTCATTGTAGATAGCTTGTAATCCTTCAAAAATTCCTTCTGTGATTAATACCGTGTCACCAGTCACAGGTGTATTTGGTGATACATATTCTTGCTCTGTCGTAGACATGATTTCATTAATCAGCGTTTCCGGCACGATAGCCGGATGTATACCAAAACGGACAAAATGGCTGACGCCGCGCGTTGAATTGACAGTCGTAGTATGGATAACTTCTGGGTCAAACTGAACAAACAAATAATTAGGGAAAAGTGGTTCTGTATTCACAGTACGTTTACCACGGGTTATTTTTTCAATTCTCGCAGTAGGAGTCAGGCAGGCAACATCCTGTCGTTCTAGATTTTCTATTGCTCGTGAAATTTGTCCACGTTTACAGTAGATGAGGTACCAGTTTTCCATGTTTATTTAACCTTGATCCAATGACTATTAAGCATAGCAAAATAGGAAAGGGCATTACAGGCATTATCTTAGTGATAATTGTTTGATGATAGATATTTATTGTTATGAGTAGGCACTGTATTTTCAGTAAAAAAGCGATGAGTAATATTATGGTAGACCGTTGGTGATTCTTTCTGCAATTAATAGGGGGAAAAAATAAATGTATAAATATTTCTGCTTAATAATGGCAAACTTTCAGATAATTCGAGCTAGTTAATCTATGCTAAAGATCGGTTGGATATAATGTTTGCCGAGCATGATATCTGCTCTGTTAATTGCAGGTATATTTGGCTCTGAGATCGCAAGGTTGAATTAAACCCATTGCTTTTTATTAAGTTATTGGTTTACCTTGTAGTCTTCCAAAAAAACACAAAAAAGCTGAATGGGATAGCTTATAATGTTTTCCCCCCTTAAAAACCGGCATGAATGGATAGTATGAAATACCGTGATTTGAGAGACTTTCTGACCTTGTTAGAGCAGAAAGGTGAATTGAAACGTGTCAGCCTTGAAGTTGATCCTTATTTGGAGATGACTGAGATTGCGGATCGTACTCTTCGTGCTGGTGGACCGGCCTTATTGTTTGAAAATCCCAAAGGCTATTCAATGCCTGTATTGTGTAATTTGTTTGGTACTACCGAACGTGTTGCTATGGGGATGGGGCAGGATGATGTTAAAGCTTTGCACGATGTAGGTAAGTTGCTCGCTTTTTTGAAAGAACCTGATCCCCCGAAAGGTTTTCGTGATTTGCTGGATAAGTTGCCGAAATTTAAGCAAGTCCTTAATATGCCGACCAAACGGCTTAGTACTGCGGCTTGTCAGGAACAGGTTTGGGTTGGGGATGATGTAGATTTAAACCGTATCCCTATAATGCACTGTTGGCCAGAGGATGCGGCTCCGCTGATTACTTGGGGGCTGACAGTAACACGTGGCCCAAATAAAGAGCGGCAAAACCTTGGTATTTATCGCCAGCAGGTGTTGGGTAAAAATAAACTCATTATGCGTTGGTTATCTCATCGTGGTGGGGCTCTTGATTTTCAGGAATGGTGTCAGGCACACCCAGGAGAGCGTTTTCCTGTTGCTGTTGCGTTGGGGGCTGATCCGGCAACGATATTGGGTGCTGTGACGCCAGTTCCCGACACGTTATCAGAATATGCATTTGCTGGGCTGTTAAGGGGACATAAAACAGAAGTTGTGAAATGTCTTTCAAATAACTTGGAAGTGCCAGCAAGTGCAGAGATCATATTGGAGGGATATATTGAGCCTGGCGAGTTAGCCCCTGAAGGGCCATATGGTGACCATACGGGTTATTATAATGAAATTGATATGTTCCCAGTGTTCACTGTGACACATGTTACTCAACGTCACGATGCTATTTATCACTCGACTTATACTGGTCGCCCGCCAGATGAACCTGCGGTATTAGGGGTTGCATTGAATGAGGTGCTGGTTCCGATTTTGCAAAAGCAATTTCCTGAAATTGTCGATTTTTATTTGCCTCCAGAAGGTTGCTCTTATCGCCTTGCAGTTGTGACTATGAAGAAACAGTATGCAGGTCATGCTAAACGGGTCATGATGGGGGTTTGGTCATATCTGCGGCAATTTATGTATACAAAATTTGTTATTGTTTGTGATGATGATATTAATGCCAGAGACTGGAACGATGTCATTTGGGCAATAACTACGCGAATGGACCCGGTAAGAGATACAGTATTAATGGATAATACTCCAATCGATTATCTCGACTTTGCATCACCAGTTTCAGGATTAGGTTCGAAAATGGGAATGGATGCAACGAATAAATGGCCGGGGGAGACGCAGAGGGAATGGGGACGCCCTATCGTGATGAGTGAGGAAGTGCGTACTCGCGTCAACAAAATTTGGGATGAATTAGATATTTTAAGACCATAAGAGGGAACGCATGACAACACTGAGCTGTAAAGTAACCTCCGTAGAGGCTATTACTGATACGGTTTATCGGGTACGGTTACTTCCTGATTCTCCGTTCTCATTCCGTGCCGGTCAGTATCTGATGGTGGTGATGGATGAGAGAGATAAGCGTCCGTTTTCAATGGCATCAACGCCTTCAGAAAAGAAGTTTATTGAACTACATATTGGTGCCTCCGAACTGAATCTGTATGCAATGGCTGTGATGGATAGAATTCTTGAACGGAAAATAATTGATGTTGATATCCCTTATGGTAAAGCTTGGTTCCGTCAGAGTAGCACTAATCCGCTGTTATTGATTGCAGGTGGTACGGGGTTTTCTTATACCCGTTCTATATTGTTGACAGCTTTGGAAGAACAACCTGAACGCCAGATCTCTATTTACTGGGGGGGAAGAGAATCACAACATTTATATGATCTTGCCGAATTACAGCTACTTACAGATAGTTATCCTAATCTGATAGTTGTTCCAGTTGTTGAACAGTCGGAGAATGGCTGGTGTGGGCGTACTGGGACAGTTCTCAAAGCGGTGCTAGAAGATTTTGGTAGTTTGTCCAATTACGATATCTACATTGCTGGGCGTTTTGAAATGGCAAAAATTGCTCGTGAGCGCTTTTGTTGTGAGCGTGGGGCCTCTGCTGACAGTATGTATGGCGATGCTTTCGAATTCATTTAAAATGATAATAAAAAAACCCGCCCCTGACAGGCGGGAATTACGGCAACAACGACTCAGTTATAGTATTTTTTACAGATAAGTTCTTAATCCATTCTTTCTATGATGGTGGCAATACCTTGGCCTAAGCCGATACACATGGTTGCCAGACCAAATTGAACATTGCGGCATTCCATCAGATTCAACAATGTTGTTGTGATGCGAGAACCTGAGCAGCCTAATGGGTGTCCGAGAGCAATTGCGCCACCGTTCAGGTTGACTTTGTCATCCATACTATCCAGCAAATTCAGGCCCTTCAGGCAGGCAAGTGACTGAGCAGCAAATGCTTCGTTTAGTTCAATCACGCCAATGTCATCCAGTTCTAAACCTGCTTTTTTGAGCGCCATTTGTGTAGCAGGGACTGGGCCATATCCCATAATGGAAGGATCGCAACCAACAACTGCCATGGAACGGATACGGGCACGAGGTTTCAGCCCCAGACTCTTGGCATAACTTTCACTGGTTATCAGCATTGCAGATGCACCATCGGATAAAGCAGAGGAGCTTCCTGCTGTGACTGAGCCTGTTACTGGATCGAATACAGGACGCAGAGCAGCCAGATCTTTCAGATTAGCATCTGGGCGGATCACCTCATCGTAATCAAGTAGCTTCAGTGTGCCATCGGCATCGTGACTATAAATTGGTGATATCTCGTTGGAGAATGCGCCTGATTGTGTGGCTTGTGTTGCACGTTGATGAGAACGAAGTGAAAATTCATCCTGCATTTCACGGCTGATATGGTGAATTTTTGCCAGCATTTCAGCGGTTAAACCCATCATACCTGCGGCTTTAGCAACGCTTAGACCCATTTTAGGGTGGAAATCCACACCATGAGTCATCGGAACATGGCCCATGTGTTCTACGCCACCAATCAGAGTAGCATTGGCTTCTCCGGTCATGATCATACGGGCGCCGTCATGCAGTGCCTGCATTGATGAACCGCACAGCCGGTTAACAGTCACGGCGGGTACAGAGTGAGGAAAACCAGCCAGCAATGCAGAATTACGGGCGATGTTGAAACCTTGTTCCAGAGTTTGTTGAACACAGCCCCAGTAAATATCATCTATCTTGTGTTTCTGTATTGCCGGATTACGCTTAAATATTTCTTTCATCAGGTGAGCGGAGAGATCTTCAGCCCGGACCTGACGGAAGGCACCACCTTTTGAGCGCCCCATGGGGGTACGGATGCCATCAATAATGACTACATTTTCCATGTTTCCAGACCTCACACTGTTGTTCCGGTGCTGACAGCAATCGTTGCTGCTGTAGGATAGTAACTTTCATTACGTTCAGCTTTGGCTTTCAGACCAGGTGGCACCTGATAAAGAGCACCGAGGTGAGCATAATTTTCAGCCATTTTTACGTAAGCTGCTGTTCCCATTGTTTCCAGATAACGGAAAACGCCACCACGGAACGGAGGGAAACCGAGGCCATAGACCAGAGCCATATCTGCTTCTGCTGGGCTGGCAATGACACCTTCTTCCAAACAACGGACAACTTCATTGATCATTGGAACCATAGTACGGGCAATGATTTCCTCGCCGGAGAAATTATTCTTCGGTTGGCAGATGGTTGCCAGAAGTTGATCTGTTTGATCGTCCTGCTCTTTCTTCGGTTTGCCTTTCTTATCCTGCGTGTATTTATAGAAACCAGTGCCGTTTTTCTGCCCGTAACGTTGATTTTCATATAAAACATTAATGGCATCTTTATAATCAAGCTGCATACGATCTGGGAACCCTTTGGCCATGACTGACTGGGCATGATGTGCAGTATCAAGACCAATAACATCAATAAGATAAGCAGGACCCATCGGCCAGCCAAATTCCTTCTCCATAATTTTGTCTATTTGGCGGAAATCGCCACCGTCACGTAACAACAGACCGAAACCAAAGAGATAAGGGAGTAGCACCCGGTTTACAAAGAATCCCGGGCAATCATTAACTACGATGGGGGTTTTGCCTATTTTGCTGGCGTAAGCAACTACGGTTGAAATTGTCTTTTCAGATGTTTTTTCACCCCGGATAACTTCAACCAACGGCATACGATGGACCGGATTAAAGAAATGCATACCACAGAAGTTTTCTGGACGTTTTAAGGCGTTGGCTAATTCTGAAATTGGAATTGTTGAAGTGTTGGATGCCAAGACACAATCTTCATTAACTAAATTTTCAGTTTCTGATAGTACAGCCGTTTTGATTTTAGGATTCTCTACTACTGCTTCAACCACGATTTGAGCCTGTTCAATACCGGCATAATTTAATGTAGGTTGAATAGAAGAGAGGGTTTTTGCCATTTTTATAGCATTCAGACGACCACGTTCAAACTGTTTGTTTAAAAGTTTCGCCGCTTCATTCATGCCTAACTCAAGGGCCTGCTGACTGATGTCTTTCATCATAACAGGGATCCCTTTCCGGGCAGATTGATAGGCGATACCACCCCCCATAATTCCTGCGCCTAGCACTGCAGCATATTCAGGTGTTGTGACTTCTTTCAGATGTTTTTTCGCCAGTCCTTTTATGTACTGGTCATTAAGGAAAATACCGACTAAAGCACGGGCAACATTTGTCTGTGCCAGAGGAATAAAGCTGGCAGTTTCTTGTTTCAGTGCTTCATCACGGCCAAGTTTAGCGGCTTTTTCTATGGATTTAACTGCAGTGATAGGTGCTGGGTAGTGTGGGCCAGCAACTTTCATCACCATGCCTTTTGCTACACTAAAACTCATACCACGTTCAATGTCATTAAGTTTCAAAGGCTCTAACTTTGGCTGGCGTGCTGCTTTCCAGTCTAGGTTTCCTGCAATAGCCTGTTCCAGCATTGAGACTGCAGAATCAATCAGTTTTTCATTAGAAACAACGGCATCAATAAGGCCATTTTTCAATGCTTCTTCCGCACCAATATCTTTACCTGCGGCGATGATATCCAGTGCATTGTCTGTCCCGATAAGGCGTGGAAGGCGAACTGAGCCGCCGAAACCAGGCATGATACCAAGCTTGGTTTCTGGCAGCCCAATGCGCACGTCGGGGGAGGCTACACGGAAATCTGTAGATAGAACACATTCACAACCGCCACCTAGAGCATAACCATTTATTGCCGAAATGGTTGGGACGGGTAAATCTTCTATCCGGTTAAAAATGCTATTTGAGAAATCAAGCCATTCTTGCAGTTTTTCTACGGGTGAATCAAATAAAGAGAGGAATTCAGTAATATCCGCACCAACAATAAATGCGACTTTCTCAGAACGTAATAAAACGCCTTTCAATCCAGCTTGTTGCTCTAGGCTTGCGACAGCCTTATCCAGAGATGCAACAGTTTTGGTATCCAGTTTATTAATAGCGGCTGGGGCATTGAAAACTAGCTCAGCAATGCCATCTTTCAGCCAGCTTACTTGAATTGTTTCACTTTGATAGAGCATGTCGTTCTCCTAAATGAGCGCATACCATCTGGTATGACCAGATGGGTTTGATTGTGGTTATTATGTTAAGTAAATGCAAATGAGTGATTAATTTTTTGCAAGGGTGATCACAAGTAAGATTTATATCTCATGGGCAATAATTGTTTTTATATTTTGATAAATAAGGGATTAGTAGGATCAGATAATATTGAAATGATTTTGACGTGATACCTGCAAAGATCAACGATTGTGATAAGCTGATGATTCAGACATAAAATAAAAAAAGGTCAATTGAAATGGAAAAGTTGGCATCTCTGTACCACGAACATATCTCTACATTACAACAACGTGCCCGTGAAGTATTGGCACATAATCAATTTGACGCTCTGCTTATTCACTCTGGAGAGTTACAACGTATTTTCCTTGATGACAGAGACTATCCTTTCAACGTTAATGCTCACTTCAAAGCTTGGGTGCCAGTAACTAAAGTGCCTAATTGCTGGTTATGGGTAGATGGTATTAATAAACCTAAATTATGGTTTTATTCACCAATAGATTATTGGCACAGCGTAGAACCGTTACCAACCAGTTATTGGACCAAAGAAGTCGAAATGATTCATCTGGCAAATACCGGAGATATTAATTCAGAGCTAAATTCTTATGTAAAACATAATGTTGTTTATATCGGTTGTTCTCAACAAAGAGCAAAAGAACTTGGTTTTTCTGAACATAATATTAATCCAAAGGCTGTTCTGGATTATTTGCATTTTTATCGTTCATATAAAACAGATTATGAATTGGCTTGTATGCGTGAAGCGCAGAAAACGGCTGTTGTTGGGCATTTGGCAGCTCATGAAGCATTTCAGGCTGGCATGAGTGAATTTGATATCAATATATCTTATCTGATGGCAACAGGTCACCGTGATACAGATGTTCCTTATGACAATATTATTGCTATGAATGAGAATTCAGCCGTCTTGCATTACACAGTATTACAGCACAATGCACCTGCCGAAGCGCGTAGTTTTCTGATTGATGCCGGTGCTGAATATAATGGCTATGCGGCAGATATTACCCGTACTTATGCAGCAAAAAGTAATAACGAATTTGCTTCTCTGATTAAAGATGTAAATGCTGAACAAAAAGCTCTCATCAGTACAATTAAAGCAGGAGTTCGCTATACCGAATATCATATCCAAATGCATCATAGAATCGCCAAATTGCTGAAAAAACATGGGATTGTGAAAAATATTAGTGAAGAGGCTATGGTTGAAAAAGGGCTGACAATGCCATTTTTTCCGCATGGTATTGGTCATCTTCTTGGATTACAGGTTCATGATGTGGCAGGATTTATGCAGGATGATACAGGTACGCATTTAGCAGCGCCGGATGTATATCCATATCTACGCTGTACCCGTATTCTGGAACCTCGTATGGTGCTGACCATTGAACCGGGCCTTTATTTCATTGAATCGCTGCTTGCATCTTGGCGTGAAAGTGAATTTAGTAAACATTTTGACTGGAATAAAATAGAGATGTTTAAACCTTTCGGTGGTATACGTATCGAAGACAATATTGTTATCCATGAAAATAAAGTGGAAAACATGACTCGGGATCTTCAACTGCCATAATGAAACCTTATTTGATACCGGCAGCTTCAGTGAGTTGGGCTGAAGAGATTAAAAAAAGCCGTTTTATTACTCTGCTGGGACATACCTGCGGAGTAGATGAGGCTAAAGCGTTTATTCAGCAAATTAAAGCTCAATACCCTGACGCTCGTCATCATTGCTGGGCATTTGTTGCTGGTGCACCAGATGATTCACAGCAATTGGGTTTTTCAGATGATGGTGAACCTTCAGGAACCGCTGGTAAGCCAATGTTATCCCAGCTTATGGGAAATAATGTTGGTGAAATAACAGCGGTTGTTGTCCGTTATTTTGGTGGAATAAAATTAGGTACTGGTGGATTGGTTAGGGCATATGGAAGTGGTGTCCAACAGGCGCTGAAGTTACTGGAAACAAAATATAAGGTTCCACAGAAACTCTGTTCTTTACAGTGTGAATATGCCCATATTTCTATGGTTGAACAGTTATTACAGAAGTCAGCAGGAAAGATCATTTCCAGTGAGTATACAGAGAGTGTTACTTTGCAAATTTCACTCCCAGCTACCCTAGTGGGTGAAGTCAGTGATAAATTACGTGATCTGAGTCGTGGTGTACTGAATTTAACACCTGATTTGTAAATATTCTCTGTAACTGGATTTCTAAGGAACCAGCTGAATGCATTTTCGTGCCATAACCCGTATTGTTGGGCTGCTTGTCATTCTTTTCTCTGTCACTATGATTATTCCCGGGTTGGTAGCGCTTATCTATCGTGATGGCGCTGGGCGTGCATTTAGTCAGACATTTATTTTTGCCTTAGTTATTGGTCTGATACTTTGGATACCTAACCGGGAGCAAAAACACGAATTAAAACCTCGAGAAGGGTTTCTTATCGTGGTTTTATTCTGGACGGTATTAGGAAGTGTTGGGGCTTTGCCTTTCATCTTTTCTGAACAGCCAAGTCTTTCTATTACAGACGCATTCTTTGAATCTTTCTCTGGTTTAACAACAACCGGTGCGACAACACTTATTGGACTTGATTCCTTACCTAAGGCGATTCTCTTCTACCGGCAGATGTTGCAATGGTTGGGTGGGATGGGGATTATTGTATTGGCGGTTGCAATACTGCCTCTGCTTGGGGTTGGGGGAATGCAGCTCTATCGAGCTGAAATGCCGGGACCTTTGAAAGATAATAAAATGCGTCCGCGAATTGCTGAAACGGCAAAAACTTTATGGTTGATCTATGTGTTACTGACAATTGCTTGTGCTCTGGCATTATGGGCGGCTGGCATGTCAGTTTTTGATGCTATTTCTCACAGCTTTTCAACTATCGCGATCGGTGGATTTTCTACTCATGATGCCAGTATTGGTTATTTCGATAGTCCCGCGATAAACACCATTATTGCGATTTTTCTGTTGATTTCTGGTTGCAACTTTGGTCTGCATTTCGCGGTGTTAACGGGACGTAGTCTGACAGTATATTGGCGAGATCCTGAATTCCGTATGTTTATCTCCATTCAATTAGTTCTGGTGATTATTTGTACTCTAATGTTATGGAATCATGCTGTTTATAAATCGGGGATAGAGACATTAAACCAAGCTTTTTTCCAGGTTGTCTCAATGGCGACAACCGCTGGATTCAGTACAGATAGCTTTGCCCGTTGGCCATCATTTTTGCCCATATTGTTATTGTGTTCTGCTTTTATCGGTGGCTGTGCCGGTTCGACGGGGGGGGGACTGAAAGTTATTCGTATCTTATTGTTATTCCTGCAAGGTTCCCGTGAGTTGAAGCGCTTGGTTCATCCGAATGCGGTCTATACCCTTAAGTTAGGACGAAGGGCATTACCTGAACGTATTATTGAAGCTGTCTGGGGATTCTTCTCTGCTTATGCTTTGGTATTTATCATTAGTTTGTTGTTACTGATTGCAACAGGTGTAGACGAGCTTTCTGCTTTTTCTGCGATAGCCGCTACACTGAATAATCTAGGGCCAGGGCTGGGTGTTGTTGCAGATAACTTTACTGCAATGAATCCGATAGCTAAGTGGATATTAGTTATAACGATGTTGTTTGGTCGTTTGGAAGTATTCACTTTGTTAGTTTTATTTACACCGACCTTTTGGCGTGAATAGCCTATTGGGAAAAGGGTATAGATATGAATTGTTTATTGCTTTATTCCAGTCGAGATGGGCAGACGAAGAAAATTATTACTTGTATTGCTGAAAATTTACGCAGAGCAGGGGAAGTATGTGATCTTAAAGAATTGGCAACAGTAGAAAGAGTCAATTGGGAATCTTATGACAAGGTTATGATTGGAGCTTCAATCAGATATGGCCATTTTAATCCAGTACTGAAAAAATTCGCTATTTGCCATCAACAACAACTTAATAAAATGCCCACCGCATTTTTTGGCGTTAATCTAACCGCAAGGAAGCCAGAGAAATGTACTCCTGAAACGAATGTATATGTTCGTAAATTTTTGCTTAATACACCTTGGAAACCAGATCTGTGCGGTGTTTTTGCTGGCGCATTACTTTATCCTCGTTATCACTGGTTGGATCGTGTAATGGTTAAATTGATCATGAAAATGACTGGAGGGGAAACGGATACAACTAAGGAGATTGAATATACAGATTGGCAGCGAGTCGCTCGTTTTGCCGATGATTTCCTTAGAGTCTCGAATGAAAAATAATCAACTTGTTCTTTTTATCAATGTTTTGTTGAAAAAAACCGCGGTCGTTAACTTTTTTCAAATAAACACTTGCCAGCGCCGAAGAACGCCCTATAATGCGCCACCACTGACCGACACAACGCTGAGAAAACGTGTGAGGTTGGGCAGGGGAGCGCAAATAAGCGCTTGACTCTGCGGGCAAAAAGCGTAATATACGCAGCCCGGCTGACCGAGAATATCAAATTTTAAGGTGGCCTGCTCTTTAACAATTAATCAGACAATCTG
>NZ_RCWA01000037.1 GCF_018448905.1 Photorhabdus heterorhabditis
TGGTAAACCGATTAAATAATCGCCCCAGAAAAACACGGGGAGGGAAAACACCGAATGAATTATTTAAAGGAATACGAACATGTTTACTTCCGGATTAACGATGTTGCACTTATTATGTGAATCCAAGAGTTTTATTTATAATAATTAAATGATTAAAGAATAAGGGGGTTAATTTGAATTCCATTACCCTATCTTTTACCCTTTCTGGTTTTAAAATTAAAATACCTGAAAAGGAATGGCAAGTAAATCTAAATATTAATTTAAGTAAAATGGAAAAATTAAATGCGGTACAGGAAACGGAAAACTATCAGTTTTATAAAAGCTACTCAATGAAAGTCGTTCATTAGGTGAGTTTTTAATTAAAAAATCGGTCTGTATTAATGGCTGATTTTTAAAATGTACAGAATAATTAAAAACATCTGACTCATTTTCATATTTAATTTCTTTATCTGCTATGCCACCATCAGATTATTTTAAATTTGTTTGACCTACCATGTTCATTTAAAACTGAAAGTACGGGGATATTAAAGGTTTATATAAAATTATCATTTAATACAAATGGTTATGTTTTTCAGTAAAACAGTTAATTGTATTTGATCGAAGGCGATTAATCATTAATAAAGAGTTGAAAAGAAATTATAAAATAATACTATCCGTAAAGGATAATATTAAGATTATTTTTTGCTATCATTTTATGAAGAAAACCATGAAATTATGTAATAAAAGAATAGATAAAACGGTTAATAAGGCAGGATTTAATCTCTGAAAAAGGGTAAGTAAGAATATGAATAGGTTAATCAAAAAATATATTTAACAAAACGAATTGGTTTTAATGATTTTTTCAACTGAGGAATAATTTTTTCATAATCCAATTAAATAATCGATTATAAAAAATGGGAATAATAAAATCTCTAAATAAATCGGGGCTGGATCTTGAAGTGCGCTTTATTAAACGCACTCTTTTATGTTTATTGAAAACTTAAAGGAATGGAATGAATTCCTGTTATCCTAGCGCTACTTTGACACCTAAGCCAATTAAAACAATACCAAGCAGTTTATCAATAATCTTCTGAGTTTTAGCTAATCCGTAACGTACCGGTGCACTCTGGATTAATATTACCAGTAATGGCCAATAGACTATCGACAGACTCCAGATAATAAAGGCATACCATAATTTCTCCTCAACACCAGAATTGACATTCAGTACTTGAGTAAATATCGCTAGGAAGAACAAAGTTGCTTTAGGATTGAGTAGATTACATAAAAATCCCTGCATAAAAGCTTTTTTAAAGGAGACAGTCTGTTGTGGCTGGTCATCAAGAGTGATGGTATTCCCGCTGCGAGAAAGCAGGCTGTTGATCCCAATCCAAATAAGATAGGCAGCTCCGGCATATTTCATCAGGTTGAACAGCCACGGAGTTGTGGTGATAACAAGAGCCAGTCCGGCGACACAGTAAGACATATGACAGGTGATAGCGGCAATTAAGCCCATCACAGTCATCATTGCGGCAGCGCGTTGATAACGTATGGCATTTTTGACTACCAGAAAGAAATCAGGGCCTGGAGAGAGCATTCCCAAAGTTGAAATAGTGATAACGAGTAGTGATGTTTCCAGCATAATGTACCCTATAGTTAATATTAGATTTGTTATTATTTAGATCAATGAATGTCTTAAGTAACAAATTAAGTATAAATTAATTTTTTATGCTTAAGAAAGCGTTGATCCTATCGACTGGGTACATCCCTTTCCGTATAGTGTCATCAATTTTTATACTATTTGCCTAATAAGGTGACTTAATGAATATCAGCTTGATCGCTGCCTTAGCTATGGATCGGATCATCGGCATGGATAATACAATGCCGTGGAATCTGCCGGGGGATCTGGCTTGGTTTAAACGTAATACATTGAATAAACCAGTCATTATGGGACGAGTGACTTACGAGTCCATAGGCCACCCGTTACCAGGGCGACTCAATATTGTGTTGAGTAATCAGCCGGGTAATGATGAGCGTGTAACTTGGGTAAGTTCAGTTGATGAGGCGCTGGCGGTAGCGGGTGATGCAGAAGAAGTTATGGTTATGGGAGGTGGTAAAATCTATGACCAATTTATCCCATTGGCTAGCCGTATGTATCTGACCCATATTGATGCAGAAGTAATAGGTGATACGCATTTTCCTGACTATGAACCGGATGAATGGGATTCTCAATTCACTGAATACCATGATGCAGATGAATTGAATTCTCACAGCTACTGTTTTGAGATTTTACAGCGCCGTATCTAATTGATAAAACACGCCGATGAGTTTTTTCACGGCGTGTCCGGTTTTAACGTTATTTTATTGCTGGCAACGATGGTTGCGTAAAATACTGTTTATCTTCCCAACGTAGCATAGTCAGTTCGCCTCCCCAGCAACAACCTGTATCCAATGCATAAAATCTATCCGGCGTTCCTTGACCTTCCAGTGATGCCCAGTGACCGAAAACAATAGAATACTCTACTGGGATCTGCTGTGGTAGCTTAAACCAAGGTTTCAGAGGCGCAGGAACATTTTCAGGTCTATCTTTGCAAACCATGTCTAACTGACCATTAGGAAAGCAGTAACGCATGCGCGTCAATGCATTAGTACTGAAACGTAAGCGTGCCAACCCAGAGAGTTCTGGTGACCAGTTGTTTGGCATATCTCCATACATTGAATCGAGAAACAGAGGATAGCTACCACTGCTGAGCATAGTTTCAACTTCGCGGGCGCACATTTTAGCGGTTTCCAGATCCCATTGAGGTGTGAGTCCCGCATGAGTCATGATCAATTTCAGGTTATCGTCGATCTGTAATAATGGTTGTTTACGTAGCCAATTAATTAACTCATCGGCATCTGGGGCAGATAGTAATTCATTGAGCTTATCCTTGGGTTTATTACGGCTAATCCCGGCA
Source organism: Photorhabdus heterorhabditis (assembly GCF_018448905.1). Taxonomy (GTDB): domain Bacteria; phylum Pseudomonadota; class Gammaproteobacteria; order Enterobacterales; family Enterobacteriaceae; genus Photorhabdus; species Photorhabdus heterorhabditis. The sequence goes on from NZ_RCWA01000037.1 coordinate 2,934, forward strand.
TAAACGCCTAATAGATGAAGATCATGATTGCCTAATACCACTTTTACGGCTGAATCTAACTGTTTAACATACCGAAGAACATCAAGAGAATCTGGGCCACGGGCAACTAAATCTCCTGTCAGCCACAACGTATCTCTATTGGGTTCAAAATTGGCCTTAGTTAATAAAGCACGTAATTCACGATAGCAGCCATGAATATCACCGACGAGATATGTAGACATAATTAATTAATCAAAGTTGGAATAGCCAATCGGAAAACTGGAATGTCAACGCGGAATAAATCACCATGGTGATCGGCCATTTTATAATGGCCTTCCATCGTACCCAAAGGCGTTTCCAATATAGCGCCACTGGTGTAACGGTATTCAGTACCTGGCGGAATGACTGGCTGCTTACCAACAACGCCTTCCCCTTGGACTTCAGTCTGGTGGTTATCACCGTTGGTAATTAGCCAGTAACGGTTAAGCAGTTGAACCGGTTCGCGCCCAAGATTACGAATAGTGACTGTATAGGCAAAAACGAAACGCTGTTGTTCGGGACTCGACTGGCTTTCTACATAAACACTCTGTACCTGAATAGAAACTCTGGGCGCATTAATCATGATTGACTCCTGTTATGACTGCATTTCAGGTTGTTCCGCTAGATAGTTTGCCATTTTGCAGTATTGTTCAACAGAAATATTCTCTGCACGTGTACTTGGGTCGATACCAAACTCTGTGAGTTGTTCTACAGTGAAAAGATCACCCAGGCTGTTACGGATAGTTTTACGCCTTTGGTTGAAAGCTTGTGTGGTGATCCGGCTCAGCATACGAATATTTTTGACCGGGTAAGGTATGCTTTTATGCGGTATCAGACGTACAACGGCTGAGTCGACTTTAGGTGCGGGAGTAAATGCTGTTGGCGGTACTTCCAGCACCGGGATAACCTGGCAATAGTATTGAGCCATGACACTTAAACGTCCAAAAGCTTTACTGCCGGGACCGGCTACCAGACGGTTCACTACCTCTTTTTGCAGCATAAAATGCATATCAGCAATAGCATCAGTATAGCTAAAAAGGTGGAACATTAATGGCGTAGAAATATTATAAGGTAAATTACCAAAGACCCGTAGCGGCAGCCCTCTTTGCTGAGACAGTTCGCCAAAATTAACGGTCATTGCGTCTTGTTGGATAATGGTAAGTTTATCTTTTAGTTGTGGATGAACTTGCAGGCGCGCCGCCAGATCGCGGTCAAGCTCAACCACAGTCATTTTATCCATGCGCTCTCCAACCGGCTCAGTCAATGCACCAAGACCAGGGCCAATTTCCAACACTGCTTGGCCTGGTTGTGGATTGATAGCTGTAACAATACTACCAATGACAAACTGATCGGTTAAAAAGTTTTGCCCGAAGCGTTTACGGGCAAAGTGCCCTTGGTGGACTCTGTTATTCATTACTGTTTTGTATCATTTTAATTGCTAAATTTAATGCGGTGATAAAGCTTCCCACATCAGCTTGACCTTTACCAGCCAATTCCAATGCTGTGCCATGATCGACAGAAGTGCGAATAAATGGCAGGCCCAACGTAATATTCACAGCTCTGCCAAAACCTTGGTATTTTAACACGGGTAGCCCCTGATCGTGATACATAGAAAGAACGGCATCTGCATGTTGAAGATATTTGGGCTGAAACAAAGTATCTGCGGGTAAAGGCCCTTCCAGAACAATGTCTTCTGCCCTTAGACTTTCTAATGCAGGGATAATAACATCAATCTCTTCATGCCCCATATGACCGCCTTCTCCTGCATGGGGATTTAAACCACACACATAAATACAGGGTTTTGCCAGGCCAAACTTTGTTTTTAAGTCATGGTTAAGGATCGTGATAACTTCCCGCAGGCTATCAAAAGTAATGGATTTTGGCACATCAACAATGGGCAGATGAGTTGTTGCCAGAGCAACCCGAAGTTCTTCGGTAGCAAGCATCATGACAACCCGCTGGCATCCACTGCGATCAGCAAAGAATTCAGTGTGGCCGATAAAAGGCACACCAGCATCATTGATGTTCCCTTTATGGACCGGCCCTGTGACTAACGCTGAAAATTCCCCATTTAGGCAACCATCGCAGGCTCTTGCCAGAGTCTCAGTAACATATCTGCCATTTTCCCGATTCAATTCACTGGCGACTGCTGGAACATGAAGGGGGACTGGCAATATTGTCAATGTTCCAGCAGCTTGCGGTGCCGGCGTTTTATCTGGAGAATATTCTTGTAACTGTAAAGGAAAATTGAGTTGTTTGGCTCTGTCCAGAAGTAAATTTGGATCTGCACAGGCGACCAATTGTATTGGCCAACTTTGCTGAGCAAGAGCGACAATTAAATCGGGTCCAACCCCGGCAGGTTCGCCGGGGGTAATAACAATGGGTTTATGAACAATGGGTTTATTGTTGTGCATTGCTACCATCTAAAATTTTCACATAAGCAGAGGCGCGTTGTTCCTGCATCCAGCTTTGTGCTTCTTCAGTAAATTTACGGTTGAACAGCATACGGTAAGCACGATCTTTCTGAGCGACGTCTGTTTTATCAACTTTGCGGGTGTCCAGCAGTTGGATCAGATGCCAGCCAAAAGACGAATGAACCGGCTGGCTGATTTCACCTTTATTTAGTCGCATTAACGCGTCACGGAAAGCAGGATCGAAGATATCAGGTGTACTCCAGCCGAGATCACCACCACGTAATGCTGAGCCAGGATCTTCTGAAAATTCTTTTGCTGCATCGGCAAAATCAGTTTTTCCACTACTAATCTCACTGGAGATTTGCTGCAATTTGGCGCGTGCTTGAGCATCAGTCATGACAGGAGAAGTTCTCAGCAAAATATGGCGGGCATGAACTTCTGTGACTGCGATTGTTGCATTACCGCCACGGATATCATTTACCTTGAGGATATGGAAACCTACACCGGAACGAATTGGGCCAACGATGGCGTTTTTCTGGGCTGATTGTAGTTGCGCCGCAAACAGGGTTGGCAGTTCTTGAAGCTTACTCCAACCCATATTGCCGCCTTTCAGGGCTTGTGGATCAGCGGAATAGGCGATAGCCAGTTTACCGAAGTCAGCGCCATTCTTAAGCTCAGACATAATTTTACGTACCACAGCAGTGGCTTTTTCCATTTGTGCCTGATCAGGATTTTCTGGTAACGGTATCAGAATGTGGCTGATGTTCAGCTCAGTATCATTAGCATTTTGGTTGCTAATTTGTTTGGCTAAGGTATCGATTTCTTGTGGCAGAATGGTGACACGACGGCGAACCTCATTGTTGCGCACTTCTGCTATCAGCATCTCTTTACGAACCTGATTACGGTAAGTATCGAAACTGATTCCGTCAGCAACAATACGGTGTTTCATCTGATCCACCGTTATGTGGTTTTGGGCTGCAATATTGGCAATGGTAGAGTTCAGAGCCTGATCAGGAATAGTAATCCCCATCTGCTTTGCCATTTGCAACAAGATATTATCCATAATCAGTCGCTCAAGGATCTGATGACGTAGTGTTTGTTCGTCCGGTATTTGCTGGCCTGCATGTTGTGCATCCCGTTTAACGGACTGTAAGAGGCTGTTGATGTCACTTTCCAGAACTACCCCATTATTAACAACCGCAGCAATTTTATCCACTTGTTGAGGTGCAGCGAAGGCAGTACTCACTGAAAACATCAATCCGAGAATGAGATTTCTCCAGTTCTTCATACTTTTTCCATCATATGTAAGTTCCGCGTTAGCGGGTTTATTGTGTTTAATATCAAAGCGTTATTAGTATCAGAATGCACGCTGGTATGGCATGATGCCAGACTGCAACATTTTCTGGCTACCCAGACTATGATTGTTACTTAAGCCTCTGAGTTCAAAGTTAAATGACCATTTGTCGTCATATTCGCTATTATCATCTTTCCAGCCAATGATCTTACGCTCATAGCCGACGTTAATTGCCCAGCAACAGGTGTTGTACTGCAAGCCTACTAACTGACTTGCTGGTTGCTGTTTCTTAGTATCATAATAATAAGAGCCAACTAAACCCCAGCGATCATTTAACGGCCAGCTTGCAACTAAACCAATTTGAGAAATCCCTTGCTGAAATGTGGGAGCGGTTTCTGCTTTTTGATCCCAGGTGCGCAAACGGGTTGCTTGGATATAATCTCTGTCAACAAAACGGTAGTTCAACTGTACAAGCCTATCAGCATCACGACGATATTCCAGTACAGCATTTCCCATTGTCACGCTGCTCAGACGGCTATCGTACTGCAAACCACCTTTCAAGCCCCAGGAATCATTAATCCTCCAGTAGGTGTCACCAGCCCAGGCCATCATATCTGACCCATCTTTACTGTTAACGAGATTTTCCTTATTGGTACCAGTGCGTGGGCGCTCAAAATAGTAGGTTTGACCTAATGACAGATTAAAACGTTCAACTAAATCTTCATCATAAATACGAGTAGTCAGACCGGTAGTGACCTGATTCGCGGATGAAATACGGTCTAAACCACCGTAAAAGCGGTCACGGAACAGACCGGTATAGTCAGCCTGTAGCAGGGCCGAATCGTAGTTATTGATATTATCTTGGTTCTTATACGGCACATACAGATACTGAATCTGTGGCTCTAGCGTTTGGGTGTAATCGTTGTTCAGATACATTGAACGTTCAAACACCATTTTGGCTTCACTTTTAAACTGTGGCAGAACCCGGTTAACAGATTCTTGTAATTCGGAATTTTTTCTGATGTCAGGAATATCTTGCTGATAGTGGGTTGCCATCAGCTTGGCTTCGTTATTGATACTTGCCCAACCATTGGAGAGTGGCAGGTTAACGGATGGCTCCAGATGCCAACGGGTTGCTTCAGGGTTATTTTTCTCAGTACTGGTGAGTTTTACCGCTTGACCATGGATACGAAGATCAAACGGACCTAGATCATTTTTATAATAGTTCAGATCCAATTGTGGCTCTGCGCGATAAGCATTTTTGTTACCGCCGGTTGAGAATATTTGGAACTGTTTAGTTGATAGTGTGGCATTCCAATTTTGTTGAGCATATCCCAAGCTGAGTTTCTGTGTGGCATAGCCATCAGTGGTGGAACCATATTGGGAAGAGAAATCAGAGAAATATCCAGGATCACTGACCTTGGTATAGTCGATATTAAAACGCCATACCTGATCCATAACACCACTATGATTCCAGTAAAATAACCAGCGATTATCACTCTCTCTGGCAGTACGCGTTCCGGTCTTTTTATCCTCGATATACTGTTTGTCATTATTCAGCCAGTCCAGTGCTAGTGTACCTGTACCTGCTTTAGTTAAATAACGGAATTCATTATTCAGTTTTAAACCGCGTTGACTGATATAGTGCGGCGTAATCGTAGCATCATAATTTGGTGCGATATTCCAGTAATAGGGCAGCAGAAATGTAATACCGTCCTTTTTGGAATAGTTGGCGTTAGGAATAAGGAAACCGGAGCGGCGTTTACTACCGATCGGTAGTTGAAGGTATGGACTGTAAAATACCGGAACATTAACTACTCTGAAACGGGCATTCCATATTTCAGCCACTTCTTCTTCACGGTCGAGAATGACTTCAGAGCCAACAACACTCCAGCTATCATTACCTGGCAGGCAGGAAGTAAAAGTACCGTTATCCATAATGGTATAACGGTTTGCATCACGTAATTTCATTTTATCTGCGGTGCCGCGTCCCTGACGCCCGACCATTTGATAATCACTTTGATCAACATCTGTATCTTTATTATTTAAATTAGACCAGGCGCGTGGACCTTTTAGAATAATTTGCGGATCATTGTAATGAACATTACCCGTTGCAGTAACAGTCCTTACCGGAATTTCATCTTCTGTTTGATCAAGTTGTACCTTATCTGCGGTCAGCGTTTTATTGCCCTGTTTAATATTGACATTACCGATGAATTCAGCAGAGCGCGGATAATCTGCACGTGAATCATCTGCCAGAATATTGACAGGTAATTGATTGAGATCACCATTAATTATTGGCTGATCGTAAACAGGTATACCCAGCATACATTGTGCTGCGAGATCAGCATGTGCATGCTGACTGTAAAGTGCGGCCCATACTGTTGTGGCCAGCAAAGTTGGATAACATTTCTTCATAGATATTTATGCGGTTCCGTCATCAGTGGCATTGTGCCGGCAAACCTCAAGAGACTAGCGCACTCAATGAATATGCGCCAGTGTAAAGTCACACCTTTACTTATCTTGCCGTTAGGCACGGAGCTGAATGAATAGTATGATAATGCAAAACTGCACTCAGGGCATTGATGAATTGAGGAGTATATGCATTATTGGGGAAAACTGATTGGGCTGATCTTTGGTGTTACGTCTGGAGCAGGTTTCTGGGGTATTGTCATTGGTTTATTTATCGGTCATATGTTTGATAGGGCCAGTGTACGCAGAAGCCAAGGGTTTTTTGCAAATAATCAGTCCCGTCAGATGCTGTTTTTCAGCAGTACTTTTCAAGTGATGGGGCATATAACTAAATCAAAAGGACGGGTAACTGAAACGGATATCCAGCTTGCCAGCCGATTAATGGACCGAATGCAACTTCACGGGCAAGCCCGAATAGCGGCCCAGCATGCTTTTCGTGAGGGCAAAGAACCCAATTTTCCTTTGCGTGAGACATTGAGACAATTACGTCGTGCCTGTTTTGGTCGGTCTGATTTAGTTCGGATGTTTTTAGAAATTCAGTTACAGGCTGCATTTTCTGATGGTCAGTTGCATCCGAATGAGAGGAAAGTGTTGTTTATCATAGCTGATGAGCTTGGGATCTCTCGTAACCAGTTTGAACAATTCCTTGCCATGATGGAAGGTGGCCGCAATTTCGGTGGTGGTGAAGAGTGGCAACAACAGTATGACGGTTATAGGAGAGCAACTCAGGGGCCAACATTGGCAGATGCCTGTAAGGTACTCGGTGTGGGTGAAAATGATGATGCGACGATAATTAAACGTGCTTATCGTAAATTGATGAGTGAGCATCATCCAGATAAGTTAGTGGCAAAAGGTTTACCACCGGAAATGATGGAAATTGCTAAACAAAAAGCCCAGTCAATTCAGGCTGCGTATGATCTTATTAAAAAAGAAAAAGGTTTTAAATAGTCAAATTTTCTTTTTAAAAAACATCTTATTAAATACATAGGGGAATAAAGTCCCCTATGATCGTTGTGTTTATTTTTTATTTCTCTAAAATATTAGAAAGTTTTATGATTTATTGGCTTTAACTAAAGAGGGATGCAAAAAATGGCAAATATCCGTATTCTCTTGGGAGGGTTCGGCGTGGCTTTGTGCTTGATATTGGCTTCATTAGATTCGATTACTGTATTTGTCAACTGATTAAAAATCGGCTGTGCACTGAAAATGCATTGGAGTTCCATAGGCCGGATGGGTGATATATAGCTCCTGTGCATGTAATTGCAGGCGAGGCGCCATTGCTCTTGCCTGCTGATGAGCATAAAACCGGTCTCCCAGAATTGGGTGCTCAAGTGCCAGCATGTGTACCCTGAGCTGATGTGAACGACCCGTTATTGGCGAGAGTTTCACCCTGGTTGCTTGATCTTCGTAAGCGAGTATTTCATATTCAGTCTGCGCTGATTTCCCGGTTTCAAAACAAACTTTCTGCTTTGGTCGGTTTGGCCAGTCACAAATCAGAGGGAGATCAATTATGCCGGTTTCCGGTTTCAGATATCCCCAAACTCGTGCAATATAAGTTTTTTTCGGTTCCCGTTCACGGAACTGGCGCTTCAGTTCACGTTCTGCATTTTTGGTCAATGCAACTACCATTACACCGCTGGTTGCCATATCCAGCCGGTGAACAGATTCCGCAGCCGGAAACTGTTGCTGTATCCGAGTCATAATACTGTCTTTGTGTTCCTCAGCCCGTCCAGGAACAGAGAGTAGTCCACTAGGTTTATTGACCACAATGATATGCTGATCCTGATAGAGCACATGTAGCCAGGGATCGGTGGGTGGGTTATACGCTTCCATTAAGACTCCGGTAAAAGACAGTATCTTGCTCATTGAAATCAGGGTACCAGGGAAAATGCGGGAATGGCGTTCATTCCATCCCGCACTAAATCCGAGTATCTCTAATCTTTCTTACTGATGTGTAACAACAACAAGGCGGATTGCATCCAGACGCCAGCTGGCCTGATTCAGGTTAAGCAGTAACTGTTGGCGATTGGATTCAATTGCTTCCAATTCATCATCACGAATATTGGGATTGACTGCTTTCAGTGCTTCCAGACGAGAAAGTTCAGCAGTGAGGTTTTCATCAGCTTCCTTCTTCGCCTGTTCGATTAATGATTGTGCCTGTGTTTCTATTAAACCTTCTGCTTGTTGCAAAATAGTGTGAACTTCTTTTTGCACGGCATTAACCAGCTTACTCGCGGTATGGCGGTTTACTGCATTAAGCTGGCGGTTAAAGCTCTCAAATTCTACTTGACCAGCCAGATTGTTGCCTTTCAAGTCCATCAGTATTCGCAGTGGGGTTGGGGGAAGAAAACGGGTCAATTGCAGATGTTTTGGTGCTTGCGCTTCAACCACATAAATTAGCTCTACCAACAGCGTTCCAACGGGTAATGCTTTATTTTTTAGAAGAGAGACAGCACAGCTACCGGTATCACCAGACAAGATCAAGTCTAACCCATTACGGATAATCGGGTGTTCCCAACTGATAAACTGGGCATCTTCACGAGACAGCGCCTGCTCCCGATCAAATGTAATAGTGCAGCCATCTTGTGGCAGCCCTGGGAAATCCGGGACCAGCATATGATCAGAGGGTGTTAACACTATCATGTTGTCACTGCGATCTTCCTGATTGATACCAACGATATCAAACAAGTTGAGAGAAAAGCTCACCAACTCAGTATCATTTTCATACTCTGAAATTTTTTCTGCCAACTGCAAACCATGCTCTCCACCATTGGAATTCATTTCCAGCAGTCGGTCACGACCTTGTTCTAATTGCTGTTTGAGCTGTTCATGCTGTTGGCGGCATTGATCAATAAATTCATCAAATTTTTCCTGCTCATTCGGCTTGGCAAGGTAGTTCAGCAGAATTTCATAATAGTGATCGTAAATAGTACGGCCTGTCGGACAGGTGTGCTCGAATGCATCCAGACCTTCGTGATACCAGCGGATCAAGACAGCTTGGGCGGTATTCTCCAGATATGGCACATTGATCCGGATATCACGGCTTTGGCCGATACGATCCAAACGTCCGATACGCTGTTCCAGTAAATCTGGGTTGAACGGTAAATCGAACATGACTAACTGGTTGGCGAACTGGAAGTTGCGACCTTCTGAGCCAATTTCGGAACACAGTAGCACCTGAGCACCATCTTCTTCAGAAGCAAAATAGGCGGCGGCGCGGTCACGTTCAATCAATGATAATCCTTCATGGAAAACAGCACTGCGAATACCTTCGCGTTCACGCAGTACTTGTTCCAATTGCAGAGCAGTGGTTGCTTTAGCACAAATTACCAGTACTTTTTCATCACGATTTGCCATCAGGAAACCAAGTAACCACTCTACACGAGGATCAAAGTTCCACCAGGTGGCGTTTTCGCCTTCAAATTCCTGATAGATCTGCTCGGGATAAAGCATATCCCTGGCGCGAGATTCCAGCGATTTTTTAGCACCCATAATGTCGGAGACTTTAATGGCTGTTTGATATTGTGTTGGCAAAGGCAATTTTATCTGATGTAGTTCCCGATGGGGGAAACCTTTCACGCCATTACGGGTATTACGGAATAGAATACGGCTGGTACCGTGGCGATCCATCAGCATGGAAATCAATTCGCGGCGTGCAGTTTCACTATCATCACCGTTGCTGTTGGCTGCTTTCAGTAGAGGCTCAATATCTTGTTCACTGATGAGCTCACCCATTAGATTTAATTGGTCATTATTGAGCTGTTCACCTGATAACAGCAGAGTGACAGCATCAGCAACCGGGCGGTATTTTTGTTGTTCGTCAATAAAAGCTTGATAATCATGAAAACGGCTTGGATCAAGCAAGCGCAGGCGGACAAAATGGCTTTCCTGCCCTAATTGCTCCGGGGTTGCAGTTAACAGCAACACACTAGGGATCTGTTCAGCCAATTGCTCAACGACCTGATATTCACGGCTTGGTGCATCTTCACTCCAGGCCAGATGATGAGCTTCATCCACTACCATAAGATCCCAACTGGCTTCAAGCATATGCTCAAAACGCTGTTTATTGCGGCGGACAAAATCCAGTGAGCAAAGTACCAATTGTTCTGTTTCAAATGGATTATCACTGTCGTGTCGTGCTTCGGTATAGCGGCTGTCATCAAACAGGGAAAAGCGTAAATTGAAACGGCGTAGCATTTCGACCAGCCATTGATGCTGAAGGCTGTCTGGCACAATAATCAGAATACGTTCAGCACGACCGGCCATCAATTGCTGGTGGATGATCATCCCAGCTTCGATGGTTTTACCTAAGCCAACTTCATCAGCCAGCAGCACCCTTGGGGCATAGCGTTTGCCTACTTCGTTAGCGATATGAAGCTGATGAGGGATCAGGCTTGCGCGAATACCGCGCAGACCGCTTTCAGCAAGTTTAAATTGCTCGCTTTGATATTTACGGGCACGAAAGCGCAGGGCAAAGCGATCCATCCGATCAATTTGTCCTGCAAACAGGCGATCCTGTGGTTTGTTGAAGGTGAGTTTACTGTCGAGGAATACTTCGCGCAGAGTGACATTTTCTTCCAGGGTATCAAGGCGTGTACCTGTATAAATAAGTAGGCCATTTTCTTGTTGGACTTCATCTACTTTGAGTTGCCAGCTTTCGTGGCTGGTGACAACATCCCCTGAGTTAAACATCACACGGGTAATAGGGGAATCATTGCGAGCGTAAAGGCGGTTCTCTCCGCTGGCAGGAAAAAGCAAAGTGACCATTCGTGCGTCCAATGCAACAACGGTTCCCAATCCAAGTTCGCTTTCTGTATCGCTGATCCAGCGTTGACCGAGGGTAAATGGCATAAATTTTGACTCAGTTTCTGTTAGATAAATGTTATTGAAGGTGAAGGACGACAGCTTTTTATTTGATCTAACGGAGATAATGGGCAGATAGCAAAGATGCCCCTTTAATCCCCTTATCACTCGTTAAAGGGGCGATATGTTAATGGAAGCAAAGCCAGTCGTCACCTGCAAAAAATAGTAATTAGTTAAATAGTGATTAGCTAAAAGGCATTACTATCTGCCCGGTGAACAAAGTTGTAAAATTATCCTGTAAAATTGACAGGATAGCATCAGCGATAGGCTGAATTTGTTTATTGATATAGTGATCATAATCTGGTGACGAATGCAGGTTTTCCAACGGTTCTGGCCCGGATTGCATCATGACATATCTTATCCAGCCACCATTTTGATACTGTAAAGGCCGATTATGTTGCAGATTATATTCATCTGCCAGCCTTGCTGCTCTTACATGTGGCGGTACATTACGCTGATAGTCAGACAGTTTATGGCGCAACCTTTCACGGTAGATTAGTTTATCATCAAATTTTCCTTCTAGGGTACTGGTAATATAGCGACGAATAAATTTCTGATAAGGCTGCTGATGAAAAATCAGTGAATACAGTTGCTTCTGGAAATCCTGTGCTAGAGGCGTCCAGTCGGTGCGGGCGGTTTCCAATCTTTTGTATACCATACGGTCATTACTCAGACTGGAGTAACGTATTTGTGCTGCCTTGTTCCGCACCACGGATAGTTGGCATTAGAAAACGACGATAGTGAGTTTTAAATTCCAACTCAAGGGGGCTTTTAAATCAAAAATGTTTATCCGATGCGCCGTAAAACCCCGTGCTTCAGCTGTCTCTTGATCTATGAAATATGATCAAAAGACAGCTTCAGGGCGGGGATATAAGGCGCGGTTTTCAGACTAACTCGGTGTTTGCTGTTGCTCAATGGTACGAGCAAAATCAGGTTTAAACCGCGCGATACTGGATCAGGGCTGGTATGAAATGCGCCGTCAGCTTGAGTATAAGCAGCTCTGGCGCGGAGGTCAGTTATTAGCAATACCGCCCGCCTATACCAGTCAACAAGGTGCTAGCTGTGGTCATACCGCAAAAGAAAACCGCCGGTCACAGAATAAATTCGAGTGTCAGGCATGTGGCTATACCGTAAACGCCGATATTAACGGTGCACGCAATTTTAGCGGCAGGGCATGCCGTGCTTGCCTGTGGAGGGCGGGGGCAGTCAGACCGCCCGTTGAAGCAGGAACCCACCGAAATGATTTAGACTTCGGTCTGAACGTAGTAGGAATCCTCGTCCTTTGGGTGGGGAGGATGTCAATAAGGCTTTCATATGTAAATAACCTGGGGGATTAAAATGAAGGCTATAGGCATTAGTCACAGAAGGAAAGAATCGAAATACTAAGCAATATCCTCTTCTCGTTTATTCTGATAGCGAAGGCAGTAATAACGTCTAATTAAAATCGACCTTCCTACCCAAAATAGTCGCTTCAGGAACAGTGCCGGCAACCAGTGCATTTGTTGATCCGTCATAATGAATATTGCCATCAACAACTAATAAAGCGCGGTCAGCTATATGGGCGGCATCATCCAGATTATGCGAAACCATCAGCAAAGTAAGTTGGCGTTCATTGCAAACTTGCTCCAGCAATACCAGCATTTCATTACGCAGTGCTGGATCAAGAGCAGAAAAGGGCTCATCAAGTAACAGAACTGGCTGCTGGCGCACTAAACAACGCGCTAATGCTGCCCGCTGTCGTTGTCCACCAGAAAGTTGAGCAGGCAAACGAGTAAGGCAATCCTCCAACGAAACTTGGGAGACTATTTGTTGTAACGTCTGTTTCTGTTTGCTATTAAGACGTAATCCGGGATGTAATCCCAACCCAATGTTCTGTTCAATCGTTAGATGGGAGAAGAGGTTATTTTCTTGAAATAACATGGATACGGGGCGCTGAGAAGGTGGCGTATTGGTGTGATTTTCCCCATTCAGCCATAGAGAGCCTTTTTCTGCTGTTTGAAAACCGGCGATCAGATTCAGTAATGTGCTTTTACCTGCTCCACTGGGCCCAAGAATGGCGATACGTTCCCCGGCCTGAATCTGCAAGTCAAACAGCATCACCAGATGTTCATAGGTGTAAGTCAGATTCTCTAGTTTAAGCATTACGTCGTCCTGGTAAGCGCTCAAGTAAACTAAACAACATAAAACATAATAATAACAGCAATAAGGCAGTGACTGCGCCATCTTGACTACGGTAAGCCCCTATTTGCTGGTACAGATAGAAGGGCAGTGTACGGAAATCTTCATTACCAAACAGCGCCACAATGCCAAAATCACCAATCGAGAGGACGCAGGCAAAGGCTAAAGCTTGTGCCAGCGGGATTTTTAGGGCTTTTAGTTCAATCCAGAGCAATCGGTTAATACCTTGAATATTCAGGGATCGACACAAAGGATTATAGCAGGCGGCTAAATCTTTCATCGGATTGTCCAGAACTTTCAGTGCATAAGGGATTGCCATCAGCGAGTTAGTTAAAATCACCAGACCATAGGGCGAACGAGGCAAGCCAACGGTTTCGTTAAGCAACAGAAAGACCCCAGTTGCTAGCACAATGCCGGGCATAGCCAGGATCAACAAGCCACTCATTTCCATTGCTTGTCCCCAGCGGGGGGAATGGCGCAGGTATAGCTCGCGGCTGCTCCACAGTAGCATCATAGTGAACAAAACACACAGAAACCCCGCCCCTAAAGCAATGACGACTGATGTGATAAATGCCTGCCACAATGCAGGCTGGCGTAATACGTTAAATATTCCACTATTTAGACCATCCACGACGACAGCTAGTAATGGTGGTACCAGCAGTAATAAGGCTGCGATAATTAACAGGCTATCACAGATTTTTCTCGGCAAAGTATCTTGTGGATTACGCCATTGCTGTTGGTTACTGTAGCCGACAGACAAAGCGCTGTTAAGCTTCTGGCTGAGGAGTACAAGGCCAAGGCAACAGGTAAGCTGAATCAAGGCTAGCAAAGCAGCACGGTTAAGATCGTAGTCATAGCTTAGCGCCTGATAGATCGCCAGTTCGACAGTTGTTGCAGCAGGGCCGCCACCTAAAGCAAGTACAGTGGTAAAACTGGCGAAACAGAGCATAAAAATCAGTGCACCAGTTGGCAGGATCTGGCGGCGCAGATAAGGCCATTCAACAAAACGGAAATGTTGCCATTCATTCATACCTAACTGAGCTGCTAGCTGCCGTTGTTCCACCGCAATGTTTTCCAGTGATTGCAGTAAAAGTCGTGTTGCCAGTGGCATATTAAAAAAGATATGTGCTAGCAAAATCCCTTGTAAACCATAAGGTGTGAAATGGTAATTGATGCCGATCCATTCGCAGAACTGCGCCAGCCAGCCGACTTTGCCATAGACAGTCAGAATGCCGAACAAAGCGACTAGTACGGGTAAAACCAGTGTCATAGCACATAGGCGCAGAAATAAGGTTCGGCCTGGAAAATGGCGTCGGTAAAGCGCTCTGGAAAGAAAAATAGCCGGAATAACAGAAAACAGCGCTGACAAAAAAGCCTGCCAGAATGTAAAACGTACGACATGCCACAAATAGCTATCTTCTGTCAGTAGGTGCCAGCTACCCTCAGGTGCGTTAAACCAAAGTGTACCGAACGCCAGCAAGGCGACTAACAGTAAAAGACCGGAGGCGATAGCCCCCGGCAGCAGCCATCCGGCAATTAGTGGCTGACAGCGCTTTGCCATGTACGAATCCATTTGTTACGGTGTGTGGCGACTTCTTCCGCGCTGTATTGCAGCGAGTTTTTTGGTAATGAAAATTGCGAATACACTTCAGGGAGCTGGATATCAATGACTGGATACATCCAGTTAGTGGTTGGGATTTCTTGTTGGAAAGCCGGAGTCAGCATAAATTGCATAAATTTTTGGGCAAGTTCCGGCTGCTTGCTGGAAGCCAATTGAGCAGCAACTTCGACTTGCAGATAATGGCCTTCACTGAAAATTGCCGCAGCGTAATTGTCTTTCTTGTCAGATAAGATGTGATAACCCGGTGAAGACGTGTAACTCAGGACCAGATCACCTTCCCCTTTCAGGAACAAACCATAAGCCTCACTCCAACCTTTGGTGACTGTTAGGGTTTTCTTAGCAAGTTTTTGCCAAGCTTGTGGGGCGTCATTACCATAAATTTTTTGCATCCATAACAGCAAACCTTGTCCTGGTGTGCTGGTACGAGGGTCTTGATAGATAACTTTCCAATTATTGGGACTATTAATCAATTCATCCATGCTTTTAGGCGGATGTGGCAAAGTATTTTTGTCGTAAATAAAAGCAAAATAGCCATAGTCATAAGGAATAAATACATTGTTATGCCATTGCTCAGGGAGTTTCAGTTTGCTGAGATCCACTTTACTTTCAGTGAACAGACCCGTTTGTTGCGCGGCTTCAATCAAGTTGTTATCCAATCCAATAATGATATCGGCAGAGGCCCGTTTCCCTTCCATTCTTAGGCGATTGAGTAGAGATATACTATCTTCCAGAGCCACCAGTTTTAGTTCGCAGTGACATTCAGCCTCAAATGCTTTTTTAATTGCAGGCCCAGGACCCCATTCAGCGGCAAAAGAATCATAGGTATAAACAGTTAATACCGGTCTTGCCTGTACAACCTGGCTAGATAGCAAAACAGAGGTTGGTAATATGGCTAGTACGATTAATTTGGAAAATAACGTCTTAAACACTTTGCTCTCCTTAATTCAAGAGGATTGGCAAAGGATCTGGAAGCGCTAAACAGCAAGATAATTTCTGTTGTGAAATGATTAGCAGCTCAAATCCCTACGTCGGTATTAGCCGGATCAGGTTCGGCGGGTTTACTTCTCAGCAAGGCTGTTTTAAACAGCCAGCACCCCGTTGAGATGATGCTATTGTAGAGATTTAGCTAGCTACTGCAAAGTCCAATGATAGAGGTTTACCACTTGAGGGTAGTGTGAAACAATTAGTCATCTTTCAAATTTAGTTTATCGAGGTAGTCTGTGATCGATGATGATGGCTACCGCCCGAATGTAGGAATTGTAATTTGTAATCGGCAAGGCCAGGTTTTGTGGGCCCGGCGTTACGGGCAGCATTCTTGGCAATTTCCTCAGGGAGGCATTAATCCGGGGGAGTCACCAGAACAGGCTATGTACCGGGAACTGTATGAAGAAGTTGGTTTAGGTCGGAAAGATGTACGTATTCTGGCTTCTACTCGTAATTGGTTACGTTACAAATTACCCAAGCGTTTGGTGCGTTGGGATACAAGACCTGTCTGTATTGGCCAAAAACAGCGGTGGTTCTTATTACAACTGCTTTGTAATGAAGAAGATATTAATGTACAGCACAGTAATACGCCGGAGTTCGATGGTTGGCGCTGGGTCAGCTATTGGTATCCTGTGCGGCAAGTTGTCTCTTTTAAGCGTGATGTTTACCGGCGTGTGATGAAAGAATTTGCTTCGGTTGTGATGCCAATGCAGGAAACACCATCGCTGTCGCGTCCTTCATATTCTCATCGTCGTAAGAGAAGTTAGGTTAGCTCTATGCTGATGCGTTTACGGGAAATTGTTGAAAAAGTTGCTATGGCGACTAATCTAGCCGAAGCGCTTGAGCTATTGGTGAACGAAACCTGCTTGGCTATGAACACTGATGTGTGTTCTATCTATCTTGCTGATCATCAACGGCGGTGTTATTACCTGATGGCAACTCGGGGCTTGAAGAAACCCCGGGGAAGGATTATCAGTCTGGCTTTTGATGAGGGGGTCGTTGGACAAGTCGGGCAATTATCTGAACTGATCAATCTGGCTGATATACGTAGTCACCCAAGTTTCAAATACTTACCCCAAGTTAAAGAAGATAACTTCCGTGCTTTTCTGGGTGTTCCGGTTATTTATCGTCGCCAGTTGCAAGGTGTTTTAGTTGTTCAGCAGCAGGAACAGCGGTTGTTTAATGAAAGCGAAGAGTCTTTTATGGTGACGCTTGCGACGCAACTGGCTGTGATTCTTGCCCAGGCTCAAACAAAGGGTTTGTTTGGTCATTACCGGCAGACCAGAATTAAAGCGCTGGCAATTGCCAATGGAATAGTCATGGCTCAAGGCTGGCAGGATTGCTCCCAACCTTCACTTGAACAAGTTTTTGAAGCATCGACCCTTGATCATGCGGCAGAACGTTCTCGGTTGATTAAGGCACTTGAAGATGCGACAGCAGAATGCCGACGGCTGAGTAAGCGTTTTACTACTGGTTCTCAGAAAGAAACTGCGGCTATTTTTGATCTCTATTCCTACATCTTGAATGATCCCCAATTAAAACAAGATCTGTTTTCCTGTATTGAACAGGGATATGTTGCGCAATGGGCTGTTAAACAAGTCATTGAAAAATACGCAGAGCAATTTGCCAGCTTGCAGGATGCCTATATGCGGGAAAGAGCATCAGATCTACGTGCACTTGGGCAGCGATTACTGTTTCATCTGGATGATTCACCTACTGTCAGCTATCAGTGGCCTGAATGGTTTATTCTGGTTGCTGATGAATTGAGTGCTAATTTGTTAGCAGAAATGCCGCAGGAAAGATTGGCGGGGGTTATTGTCCGTGATGGCGCGACTCATTCACACTCTGCCATATTGGTTCGTGCAATGGGTATTCCTGCCATTATGGGCGCTGATATTCAGCCAGAACTCCTTCATAATCGTATACTTATTCTTGATGGTTTCCGTGGAGAAGTCTTTATTGAGCCAGAGCCACTGATTTCTCAGGAATATAAACAGATTATTGAAGAAGAAAAAGCACTGAATAAGCTGGCTGAGGGAGATGTTGATCAGGAAGCTCGGCTCAAAAGTGGTGAACGCATCCTTGTTCAGCTCAATGCTGGTTTAAGCCTAAAATATGAATTACAGATAGGTAATAGTATTGACGGTGTTGGTCTCTATCGAACCGAAATACCCTTTATGCTGCACAGAGGTTTCCCTTCAGAAGATGAGCAAAAAGCCCGTTATCAGGAAATGTTGCAATTATTTCCTGATAAACCTGTGGTATTGCGTACACTGGATATCGGTGCAGATAAGCAACTACCTTACATGTCTATTAGAGAAGAAAATCCTTGTTTGGGGTGGCGTGGTATACGAGTAACCTTGGATCAACCGGAAATTTTTCTTATTCAGCTTAGAGCTATGCTCAGAGCTAATGTCAATACGGGTAATTTGAAAATATTACTGCCCATGGTGACCAGCATGGAGGAAGTTGATGAAGCTAAGCGGTTGATAGACAGGGCTAAAGAAGAAGTTGAGCAAATTTTGGCGTGCCAGATACCTATGCCGCAGCTTGGTGTGATGATTGAAGTTCCTTCGGTGATTTTTTTATTGCCACAATTAAAAAACAGGGTCGATTTTGTTTCGATTGGAACCAATGACCTGACGCAGTATCTGTTAGCAGTGGATCGAAATAATACTCACGTTGCTTCCCTTTATGATTGCTTGCATCCGGCTGTAATTCGGGCATTAAAATTGGTATTTGAAAATAGCCAGCAAGCAGGTCTTGCTATTAGTATTTGTGGTGAAATGGCGGGTTCTCCTATGGGAGCTCTGATATTGATTGGTCTTGGTTATCGCAGTTTGAGCATGAGTGGTTGTAGTGTGCCAAGGATTAAATATTTATTACGCCATCTAGAGATAGCTCAGGTTGAAAAGTTAATGGCCGAAGTGCTACAGGCTGAAACTAGTGTAAGAGTAAAGGAGTTATCTGCAACATTTATGGAGCAGCATGGGGTTGGCGGTTTGGTCAGAGGTGGCATTTAATCCGTTTAACGGCCTGTGCTGTGGTTCGCAATCATTTGCTTTAGGGCATTAATTTTAAATATTAAGTGGGGAACGATGAGTAACAGCTACCTGGCATTTCCTAATATTGATCCGGTAATTTTTTCAATAGGTCCCGTATCCCTCCATTGGTATGGTTTTATGTACTTGGTAGGGTTTGTATTCGCCATGTGGCTGGCAACACGCAGGGCAGCAAAACCGAATAGTGGTTGGACAAAAAACGAAGTAGAGAACTTACTCTATGCGGGTTTTGTGGGTGTTTTTGTTGGTGGCCGTCTTGGTTACGTGCTGTTTTATAATCTTTCGGTATTTCTCGATAATCCTCTTTATCTGTTTAAAGTCTGGGATGGAGGAATGTCTTTCCACGGTGGTTTGATTGGGGTTATCTGCGCCATGTGGTGGTTTGGCCGTAGAACTAAACGCCACTTCTTACAAGTTTCTGACTTCATTGCACCGCTAGTACCTTTTGGTTTAGGTATGGGAAGAATCGGTAATTTTATCAACGGCGAATTGTGGGGACGTGTCACATTGGATACGCCATGGGCTATGTTGTTCCCCGGCTCCCGTGGTGAAGATATTGCCCTGGCAGCAGCTGATCCCTCATTGCTATCAATACTTGAACAATATGGTGTTCTTCCCCGCCATCCTTCACAGCTCTATGAAATGGTGTTAGAGGGGATAGTCCTGTTTATTATTTTGAATTTATTTATCCGTAAACCTCGTCCAATGGGCAGTGTTTCTGGCTTATTCTTAATTGGTTACGGTGTTTTCAGGATAATAGTGGAATTCTTCCGTCAACCGGATGCACAACTGGGACTATTTGATGGGATCAGCATGGGACAGATTCTTTCTATTCCAATGATTCTGGCAGGAATTTTAATGATGGTATGGGCATACAAATGCCAAGGTAATAAGGTACAAGAGGTAAAATGAAACAGTATCTGGACTTAATGAAAAGAGTGCTTGAAGAAGGTACTCCGAAAGCAGACCGCACCGGGACTGGCACTATCTCCATTTTCGGGCATCAGATGCGTTTCAATTTGCAGGATGGTTTCCCGCTAGTTACAACCAAACGTTGCCATATTCGCTCGATTATTCATGAGCTTCTTTGGTTCCTTAATGGTGATACGAATATTCAATATCTGCATGATAATAATGTCACTATCTGGGATGAATGGGCGGATGAAAATGGCGATTTGGGGCCTGTGTATGGTAAGCAATGGCGTGCATGGGGGGCTGCGGATGGTCACCAAATCGACCAACTGAAAACCGTACTGGAACAGCTTAAAAGTGACCCAGATTCACGTAGAATTATCGTTTCGGCTTGGAATGTAGGTGAACTGGATAAAATGGCATTAGCGCCATGCCATGCTTTTTTCCAGTTTTATGTTGCTGACGGTAAACTTTCTTGTCAGCTTTACCAGCGTTCCTGTGACGTATTTCTTGGTTTGCCGTTCAATATCGCCAGCTATGCATTGTTGGTACATATGATGGCACAACAGTGCGATCTGGAAGTGGGCGATTTTGTCTGGACCGGTGGTGATACACATCTTTATAGTAACCACATGGAGCAGACTCAATTGCAACTCAGCCGTGAGTCGCGTTCATTGCCAACGCTGGTGATTAAGCGTAAACCAGAATCACTTTTTGATTATAAATTTGATGACTTTGAAATCGTTGATTATGACCCGCATCCAGGAATAAAAGCGCCGGTTGCTATTTAGTCATTCGGTTATTAGCAATAATCTGGAGGGAGACAATTTATTATAAATTGTCTCCCTGAGGGAACAGATAAAGCTAATCGATAAAAATTGCACTAGAAACCTTAAAGCGTGTACTCAAGGCTTTTATATGGGTTACTGTCAGCGACCTCGTTCCACTCAGAATTTGTGATACGAGGGAAGCTCCCCCGATTTCGTTTTTAAGGTCAGCTTGTTTAAGACCGTATTGATCCATCAGAACCCTCAGGGCTGCAACTCCCGTAGGAATATTTTCAATAGCCTGATTAAATTCTGCAAATTCAGGGGCAGTATCTTCATAGCGTTCAATTGCAGTAGCTAGAATTTCAATTAACCCTTTGTTATTTTCATAGTTTTTAAAAAGTTCATCAATCAAATCCAGTGCTTCTTTGTGCTGTTCTGAGGTATTGATGTAGGTCAGCCAAGGGATCTCTGAAAACAGAGCGTTAGCCCGTTCCTGAACGACTACAAAATTGATCATGCTCTGTTTCTCCGGTAGTAGTCGGTTAACTTGTCGTATTCTGTGTGGGATATGATGTGTTTAATGTAACAGTGCCCCATTGAAAACTCGATAAAGGCCAGTAACCGGATTTTGTTACCACCAATATCAATACACCACCATCGAGCGCGATACTTAAAACGATCAAGATTGGGGAAGTACTGCTTTAATTCAAGCGGGGTTTTGACATTTAGTGACTTAAGTAGGAGATATACACCCTGTATAGCGTCACGTTCATTGGGGAAACGCTTTTGCGCCTCAATAAATGGTGTTCTGGATATAACCCGCATTGTTCCCCTTCCTTAGTTGTTCGGATAGTATACTCTAAAAACAAAATTTTACAATATGTGAATTTTTATTTTGCAAAATGTGAATATTAAATAGATATTAATAAAATAGACTCTACAGGGATCGGTACCGGAAACTGTTCAAGGCACCAACCAGAATGGCATATTGGTCAAACATGTCCTGATGGGGCCATTGTGCTTAGGGCCTGCTGATATCTATACCTTTCATCTTTCAAGTTGCTGCTTTGTTGGCTGCTTTCACTTACCCCAGTCACATCGTTATCTATGCTTCCGGGGATTCGCTCCCTTGCCGCCGCGCTGCAATTTGAAATCCATAGGGTATGACTCTTTAATAAAATGAGTTTCTTATTTGAAAATACATTGTTTTTTCTTCGATTGCATTTTTGGAATCCCTTTCTCTCATAATCATGTGAATTTACTGTGTATTACAATAATAAGAAACAAAAACGTTTATCCTTATTGATTTTTGCGAAGCTCTACGCAATTTAAATGTAACAATAATATGTTATTATTTTTTTATTGATTCGCTCTCGCATAAAATTTAATTATGTCTTTATTCTGTTTTTTAAATAAATAAAATGTCTTGCGAAAGAATATAAGGAATTACTAATGGGAAATAATATTAATATAATTGGCAGTTATGGTATTAATAATCAACTGGGTTTTTCTTTATTGGAATTGATGATTGTTATTATTTTAGTTTCAATATTTTCGTTATGGGGGGTACAAGAATGGGGCAATCACCAAGAAAGGGCTAGATTACAGGAGTCAGTACAGAAAATATTGACATTTATAGCCAGGCAGCAATCTTTAGCAAATTATCTGAACAAAGAGGTAATACTGTGGTTAAAAACGGGTAAAGGTTGGTGCATAGCGCTTTCTAACCCCGCATCTGTTGATTGTGATTTGGAGAATATTGAAGGAATAAAATCACCTTATCAGGATGTTGTTATAACTTCAGCAACTAAGGAGCAGATAGCGTTTCATGGAATAAGAAACACGATGATACCTGCGAGTTTTACTTTGGTTAATTCCGCTGGTGAAATATCTGTTATTTTTTCTTCACGGGGCAGGGTAAGAACATGTAGTAATAATAAGTTTAATAGTATTCCAGCTTGTGGTTAATTATGATTTTTTCTATAAAATAAGTGGTGTTATATACCTTATGGATTTCAAAATGGATCGCGACGGCAAGGGAGTGAATCCCCGGAAGCATAGATAACTCTGTGACCGGGGTGAATGAGTGCAGCCAACAAAGAAGCAACTTGAAAGATGACGGATATATACCCTATGGATTTCAAGATGCATCGCGGCGGCAAGGGAGCGAATCCCCGGAAGCATAGATAACACTGTGACCGGGGTGAGTAAGTGCAGCCAACAAAGAAGCAACTTGAAAGATAACGGGTATATTGGAATAATGAATAATAAAAACCAATATGGAATGACATTATTAGAAGTGATTGTAGCAATGGCTATTGGCAGTATTATCTTACTGGCGATTGCCAAAAGTTATCCCGTTTTCACCAAACAAATAATGGAATTATATCAGCGATATCGTTTGGCTTACTTCGTTAAACAAACATTGCATATTATAGAGAAAGACATTCGTCGTGCTGGATATTGTCAACATTATTGCGATGGGAATCCAATATTAATCAATAATAAAAGTGATGAAAGTGAGAATTCATGCCTGATTATTGCCTATGATCTCAACATTAATAACCAATGGGAACCACCAGAACACAGTGAATCGGAATTCTTCGGCTATCGTCTCAGTAATAAGTCAGTCGAGTGGAAAAGAGGTGCCGGTAACTGTCAGGAAAATGGTTGGGAAAGACTATTTGATCCAAATGAAATAGGAGTAGATTCATTTACAGTTGAAAAATTACGAACAAATGATGGCTTAGTTTTTATTAAATTGGTGCTTATTGCACATTGGTTTAAACATCCATCAATAAACTACCAATATCAGGCAGTAACACGTTTGCGCAATATCAGGGAATAGGTACCATGGCTGAGCATTCTCCGAATATTTGTCCTCAATTTCAGCAAGGTAATGTATTGCTGATTTCAGTACTAATGTTGTTGGTTGTGAGTCTTATGATGCTGAAAGCTTTGCACTATCATCTGGATAACGCATTAATCATGATGGTTGATGAACGCAGATACTTAAAAGCTTTTCAGCAAGCAGAATCTGCATTGGCCTGGGGAATGGCTCAGTCATGGCTACTTCATAGTGATAAAACAGAAGAGTGGTATTGTCAGCAACAGAATGAATTTTATCTGACAAGTTGTTTAAAAAGGTATTCAAGTAATTTTTTTCTGCTGAAAGGTGTGGCAGAAGTGACATCCGGGCAATCTGTGGGATTATATCAATGGATGAAATTAGTCTCTTATGGTGGAAGTGATTCTCTTATTCCGGTAGAAAGCGGTTGGTTAGATTTCTGTCCCGAAGTAGATATGGGGTTTTGCTCATGAAATCAGATCTTTGTCATGATCATCAGTCAGGAATGAGTTTACCCGAAGTTATGGTTGCCGTTATGGTCTTTTCTATCTCTTTGTTAGGATTAATACGTTATCATCAGGCGTTATTATCTGGGTTTCAGCAACACTGGCAACAATCAAAGGCAGACAAATTATCTTATGGATACCTGGAACAATATGAATTAATTGCAGGTCAAAGTGCTTTATCAGAATTAACACCGCCACCGGGATGGCACGCTGAATTTCAGACGGCATATCAGTTATCTGATTGCTATCAGCTTACAGTTATAGTAACAACGCCTTATAATCAGCAAAGTAAAGCAAGCCGGTGGATTTGTTCAAACGGGAGTCCTGATGTTCAAAGTTTATCATTCTAATCAATTAGATCTTCTTAAAGAATTGATAGCAATATTTATCGGGGATAATCCGTTGCCTGATCCATTTGAACAGGAAGTCATTTTGGTACAAAGCCCAGGAATGTCACAGTGGCTACAAATCCAACTAGCTGAAAGAATAGGCATATCAGCTAATATTTCGTTTCCACTTCCGGCGACTTTTATCTGGGATATGTTTACTAAAGTATTGCCTGATATTCCTAAAGAAAGCGCTTTCAGTAAAGATGCTATGACATGGAAATTGATGGCATTATTGCCGCAATTGTTGCCAGAAGCAGAATTTGTCGCACTTAGGCACTACCTTGATCAAGATGTTGATAAACGAAAGATTCATCAATTGGCTGGACGAATTGCTGACCTGTTTGACCAATATCTTGTTTATCGTCCGCAATGGTTGGAAAGTTGGCAGCAAGGACAACTTATTGATGGTTTGAGTGATAACCAGTTGTGGCAAAAAAGATTATGGTTGGAACTGACGGAATATACTCACCAGTTGCAACAACCTCAATGGCATCGTGCTAACTTATATCAGCGTTTTATTTCGACACTGGAAAACAGGACTGATTTTTCAGCCCGTTTACCAAAACGGGTATTTATCTGTGGTATTTCTGCCTTACCGCCTGTTTATTTACAGGCTTTACAGGCATTGGGACGGCATATTGATATTCACCTGATGTTTACTAATCCATGTCAATATTATTGGGGAGATATTCAGAATTATACTTTTCTGGCAAAAATGAGTAGCCGTAAGCCACGTCACTATAAGAGTGAGCAAGAGCTGGAATATTTTAAAGATCCTAGAAATGCTCAATCATTGTTTAATGATGAAGGTGAACAAGATGTCAGTAATCCTCTGTTAGCGTCATGGGGGCGATTAGGTCGTGATAATCTTTATTTATTGTCGCAACTTGAGCAAAGTTCAGATGTCCACGCCTTTGTTGAGTTAGAACCAGATAATGTATTACATCAACTCCAAAGGGATCTCCTTTATTTGGAAGATCATGCTCAAATTGGTTCAACGAAGGAAACATTTGAAAATAGCCTGAAAAAACGACTGCTTAATCCATTGGATCGTTCTTTATCTTTCCATGTTTGCCATAGTCCTCAACGTGAAGTGGAAGTTTTACAGGATCAGCTTCTACGGTTACTGGAAGATAACCCGTCACTGACGCCAAGGGATATTATTGTGATGGTTGCGGATATTGACAGTTATACCCCTTATGTTCAGGCGGTGTTTGGTAATGCTTCTGTTGAACGTTATATTCCATTTGCCATTTCTGATCGTAAGGCTCGTCAGGCGCATTCAGTTTTACAGGTATTTATTACACTGCTTGATTTACCCCAAAGCCGTTTTACTACTGAGCAGGTTTTAGCGTTGCTGGAAGTTCCAGCGTTAGCAAATAAATTTGGAATTCATGAAGATGGGTTGCGTTTATTAAGGCGTTGGGTTGATGAATCAGGTATTCGCTGGGGATTAGATGACGATAATGTGGAAGAGTTATCCTTACCGGTAACAGGCCAGCATACATGGCGTTTTGGGCTGACCAGAATGTTGTTGGGTTATGCAATGGATAGCCGGTCAGGCCCTTGGAAAGATGTATTGCCTTATGATGAATCCAGCGGGTTAGCTGCGGAGCTTGCGGGTCAATTGGCTGAGTTTTTAATGCAACTGAGCCATTGGCGCAAAATTCTTGGTGAGAGCCAGACATTAGAGGATTGGTTACCTGTCTGCCAGCAGTTGCTGGAAACATTTTTTGCATCAGACAGTGAAACCGAATTAGTGCTGGCAATGATAGAACAGCAGTGGCAGAAAGTCATAGGCAATGGGATGAATGCCCGCTATCAGGAAAGTGTGCCATTGGTTCTGTTAAGGGATGAATTGGCGCTTCGGTTTGATAATGAAAAAATCAGTCAGCGTTTTCTTGCTGGATCTATCAACTTTTGTACCCTGATGCCGATGCGTTCTATCCCTTTTAAGGTTGTCTGTCTGTTGGGTATGAATGATGGTATTTATCCCCGTTCAATTCCACCGCTTGGGTTTGATTTGATGGCAGAGAAAAGCCAAAGAGGAGACAGAAAACGGCGGGATGATGACCGCTATTTATTCCTTGAAGCTCTGATATCTGCCGAACAGTTTCTCTATATCAGTTACATTGGTAAATCCATTCGTGATGATACGGAATGCAATCCTTCAGTACTGGTTAATGAATTACTGGATTATGTTTGCCAAAGCTTCTGCTTGCCGGGAAATGAAAAGCTGAATGTTGATGAAAGTGCCACTAATGTCAGAAAACACCTGTTGTGTCTTCATACTCGCGTTCCATTTGCACCGGAAAATTTTATACCGGGTAGTTATCAGCAAAGCTATGCAAGAGAATGGCTGCCGGCAGCGTCTGAACAAGGGGCTGCGCATTCTGAATTTTGTCAGCCTGTTGAAGCGGAACAAATTCAGGAGATTACACTGGATGATTTGAGTCGTTTTTACCGTCATCCTGTCAGGTTTTTTTTCCAACGTTGTCTGAAAGTAAACTTTGTTATTGAAGAAACGGAATTACCAGAGGAAGAGCCTTTCATTTTGGATAACCTTCAACGTTATCAATTTAATCAGTTATTGCTGAATACGCTGATTGAGCAGCAATCACCTGAACCGCTTTTTAATCGTCTTCGTGCTGCTGGAGGGTTGCCTTTTGGCGCTTTTGGTGAGGTTTATTGGTTGAAGCAGCAAAAGGAGATGCAACCTCTGGCGGATAAGATTCGTGAACAACAAATGGAAACTTTGTCTGTCGATTTACATCATGATTTAGGGCAGGTTCTTCTGACCGGGCGAATTAGTAAGGTGCAGCTGGATGGTTTGTTACGTTGGCGTCCAGCTAGTCTGACAGCAAATGATGGTATGCAATTATGGATTGAGCATCTGGCTTACTGCCTTGCTGGTGGTGAGGGTGAAAGCCGTAGTTATGGGCGTGACAACAACGAGTGGCGTTTTGCTCCTGTAGCGTCAGAACAAGCGAAAAATTATCTGAATCAATTGGTTGAAGGTTATCAGCGAGGAATATCGGCACCTTTGCCGCTATTTTGTCAAAGTGGTTGGATGTGGCTTTCAGCATGCATGAATAAAGAAACCGGTGAGATTGATGACAGTGATGAAATTCAATTAAAAGCTGAAAGCCAGTTACTGAAAGCATGGCTTGGAGATCAAGGACGCAGAGGTGAAGGTGATGATCCTTATGTTCAGCGGGCTTTCAGGCAAGTTGATAAATTATTTTTGGCAAAACTTAAACAGGAAGCGCTCAGTTATTTGTTACCGATAGCGCAATATCAGAATACATAGGGAGAATACCAGATAATGCATAAACATTTTATCCGCATGATTGTTGTGATGTTCCTGCTTGTTTGGGGAACGGCAAGCTATGCGAAAACACAACAGTGGCAGCCACTGCAAGAGACAATTTATAAAAGCGAAAATGACCATCGTCAGTATCAGGGAATAAAATTAGCAAACAATATGACGGTTTTGCTGGTGTCTGATGAAAAGGCAACGAAATCTCTGGCAGCGGTAGCAATTCCAGTTGGTAGTATGGAAAACCCTGACAGCCAGCTTGGGCTTGCTCATTATCTGGAACATATGGTTCTGATGGGGTCTAAGCGTTATCCACAGTCGGGCAGTTTATCTGAGTTTTTGCAAAAACACGGTGGTAGTTATAATGCCAGCACTGCTTCTTATCGCACCGCTTTCTACCTTGAAGTGGAAAATAAAGCGTTAGCTAATGCGACAGATCGTCTGGCTGATGCACTGGCAGAACCTTTGCTTGACCCAGTCAATGCAGATCGGGAACGAAATGCCGTCAATGCAGAGCTGACAATGGCGCGTTCTCGTGATGGGATGCGGGTTGCTCAAATACGATCAGAAACCTTGAATCCTGCGCATCCAAATGCTCGTTTTTCTGGTGGTAATCTAGAAACATTGAAAGATAAACCAGGGAGTAAATTGCAGACAGAGCTAGTGGATTTCTATCAACGCTATTATTCAGCCAATCTGATGAAAGGTGTCATTTACGGCAATCAGTCTATCGATAAACTAACTCAGATAGCTGTTGATACTTTTGGTCGGATACCTGACAGAAAAGCCAGTGTGCCCGCTATTACTGTCCCAGCAGTAACAGAAAAAGAGAAAGGGATTGTCATCCATTATGTTCCTGCTCAGCCGCAAAAAGCGCTGCAATTAGAGTTCAGTATTGACAATAACAGTGCTGATTTCCGCAGTAAAACGGATGAATATCTCGGTTATATGATTGGTAATCGTAGCCTGAATACATTATCAGACTGGTTGCAAACTCAGGGGCTGGCAGAAAGTATCAGTGCCGGAGCTGAACCGATGGTTGACCGCAACAAAGGTATATTTTTTATTTATGTTACCTTGACAGATAAAGGACTGGAACAGCGGGATCAGGTCGTTGCTGCTATTTTCACTTATATTCATTTGCTAAAACAAAAAGGCATTCAGAAAAGCTATTTTGATGAAATCGCTAAGGTTTTGAACCTGTCTTTCCAGTACGGCTCTATTGTTCGTAATATGAATTATATCGAATGGTTATCGGATGCTATGCTGCGGGTTCCTGTTTCTAATGTACTCAATGCCGGTTATTTGGCTGATGACTATAATCCAAAAGCAATCGTCAACCGACTTGATGAATTGACCCCTGAGAATGCACGTATCTGGTATATCAGTCCAAAAGAGCCACACAATAAACAGGCTTATTTTGTTCAGGCACCTTATCAAGTTGATCGAATCACATCACAACAAATGGTGAAATGGCAACAGTTAGAAAAACAGATGAACTTTTCTCTACCTGCGCCAAATCCTTATATTCCCGATGACTTGCAGTTAATAAAGGCAGGTAAAAATCAGAAACATCCAGAGATGATTCTTGAACAGCAGAATTTTCGTCTGCTTTATATGCCAAGCCAGTATTTTGCTGATGAACCGAAAGCCAGTATCGCTCTTGATTTGCGCAACGCCGAAAGTCTGAATAGCGCTCGTAAGCAGGTAACTTTCTCTTTACTTGACTATCTGGCGCTGCTTTCCCTTGATCAACTTGGTTATCAGGCTTCTGTTGCAGGAATGAGTATTTCGACTGGTTCAGCAGACGGGCTGCAATTAGGAGTAAGTGGTTACACTCAGCGTCTGCCGGAACTTCTAACCTCTTTAATTAATGATTACATGGCGTTTGCGCCAACTGAGAATCAACTGGAGCAAGCTAAATCTTGGTATCGTGAACAAATAGAGGTTTCTAATAACGGTAAAGCTTATGACATGGCTATGCAGCCGCTGAAACGTCTTTCTGTGGTGCCTTACACAGAACAGTCCGTTCGTTTGAAAGAATTGGAAGCTATCACCGTTCAGGATATTGTTGAGTATCGTCATGAATTAATAAAAAATTCTGCTTTGCAGATGATGATAATTGGAAACTTGACCGAACAGCAGAGCAAAGTGATTGCTGAATCTGCCCATAAGCAACTGGCAAATCAAGGAAATAGCTGGTGGAGTGGGGATAAGGTGGTGATTGATAAAAATTACCAAGTTAATTTTCAGCGTGTTGGTAGCAGTACTGATAGTGCCCTGGCAGAAATTTATATTCCGAACGGTTATAACCGTATAGAGGGTTATGCTTATTCGAGTCTACTAAGCAATATGCTCAAGCCGTGGTTCTATGAGCAGCTGAGAACAGTAGAACAACTGGGATATGCAGTGTTTGCTTTCAATACCCGTGTTGGGGAACAGTGGGGGCTGGGTTTTCTATTACAAAGTAATAGCAAGCAACCAAAATATCTGAATCAGCGTTATCAGGATTTCTACCAAAAGGCGAGCAGTAAACTGGAAGACATGTCCCAAACTGATTTTGAGCAGTACAAGAACGCACTGATTAATGAAAGTCAGCAACCGCCGCAAACGTTCTATGCCGAAGTTGCCCGTTTCTCTGGTGATTTCAGTCGTAATAACTTTAGTTTCGACAGTAGAGATAAAATGCTTGAGGTACTAAAGAAAACCACACAGAAACAACTGATTAATTTTTACCGGGATGCCGTAAACAAACATCGGGGGCTGTCATTTATTTCACAAGTGATTGGTAAATCAGGGAACTCAGATGGATATGCGAAATTGAAAGGTTGGAAAACCTATCATGATGTTACTGAATTTCAGCAACAGTTACCTGTTGAGGTAAAAGCTCGGTGATCACAGAGGTATCTGCCCACAAGCTTAATGCATTAACTCTGCCGCTGAATGGTCAGCGGCTGATCGAAGCTTCTGCCGGGACGGGTAAAACTTACACCATTGGTATTTTATATCTCCGTCTTCTACTTGGGCTGGGGAAAGATGCTGCTTTTCCACGGCCTTTAAGCGTGGAAGAAATCCTGGTGGTGACATTTACTGAGGCAGCAACAGATGAGTTACGTGGGCGTATCCGTGAAAACATTCATGAACTTCGCCTTGCTTGTATTCGAAACGGAGTAGAAGATTCAGAGTCTGCCTATCAACAGCTACTGGATGAAATTTCGGATAGAGAGCAAGCCACTATCTGGTTGCTGGCTGCCGAGCGACAGATGGATGAGGCCGCGATTTATACCATTCATGGCTTCTGTCAGAGAATGCTGGCACATAATGCCTTTGAGTCCGGGATATTGTTTGAACAGACATTAATTCAGGATGAACATCCACTAGAGAGGCAGGGATGTGCCGATTTCTGGCGGCGCCACTGCTATCCATTATCGTTATCAATGGCTCAGGTTATCAGCCAGGATTGGAGTGGGCCGGAAGCATTGTTGGCTGAATTACATCCTTATTTGCAAGGGGATATGCCATATATCGTTGATGCGCCAAACAGTGATGAAACGCTGTTAAGCCGTCATGAGAAAATTACGCAGTTGATTTATGGAGTTAAATGTCAATGGAATGAAGTTGTCGGAGAGTTGCATGATTTAATCGCGGGTTCTGGTGTAGATAAAAGAAGTTATAGTAGTAAGCACTTACCAAACTGGCTGAACAGAGTTACTGATTGGGCCCAGGAACCTACAGAGGATTATCAGTTACCAAAAGAGCTGGAGAAATTCCGGCAGTCGGTATTAGTAGAAAAGACAAAAAAAGGTGATGCACCTGAGCATTCACTTTTTGTTGCGATAGATAATTTGTATCAGCAACCACTGACTTTACGTGATTTGATTATCTCCAGAGCTATTATTGAGATTCGCCAGTCAATCCGTCAGGAAAAATTAATACGTGGTCATATGGGGTTTGGTGATTTATTAACCCGCCTTGATGATGCTCTGAAAGGTCCAGGTAGTGATTTGCTTGCCCAGACGATCCGTCAGCGCTATCCGGTTGCGTTGATTGATGAATTTCAGGATACCGACCCACAGCAATATCGGATTTTCCACACCATCTATGGCAATCAGCCTGAAAATGGATTGTTATTTATCGGCGATCCCAAACAGGCTATTTATGCATTCCGTGGCGCAGATATCTTCACTTATATCCGCGCCCGCTCTCAGGTAAGTGCTCACTATACTTTGGAGACAAACTGGCGCTCTGCTGATTCAATGGTACAGGCAGTAAACAAGTTGTTTATGCGTTCAGAAAATCCCTTCTTGTTTGAACAGATCCCTTTTGTCGAGGTTTCTGCGGCGGAGAAAAACCGGGGACTTGCTTTTAGCTATGATACTAAGGAGCAGGCCGCATTGAATTTCTGGTTGCAGCCAGGGGAAGGTGTTTCTACCGGAGATTACGAGCAAACGATGTCACGATTCTGTGCGGCACAAATTCGTGATTGGTTGCAAGCTGGCAGTGAAGGGCATGCTCTGTTACATAAAAATGAGAAGGTTCGGCCTGTTACTGCGGCTGACATCACGGTTCTGGTGCGTAGCAGAAAAGAAGCCATACTGATCCGTGATGCACTTAACTTGTTATCTATCCCTTCTGTATTTCTTTCTAACCGAGAGAGTGTATTTGATACCGCAGAGGCAAAGGATATTCTTTGGTTATTGCAAGCTGTGTTGTCGCCAGAGAAAGAACGGGTTTTGAGAAGTGCGCTTGCTAGTGGTTTATTTGGTTTGACTGCTCGGCAGATAGACAAACTGAATCATGATGAAAAAGCTTGGGATCAGCTAGTTGATGAGTTTGATGGTTACTTTCGTCTGTGGCAGCGTCGTGGAGTACTGCCTATGTTACGGGCGGTAATGGCAAACCATAGTATTGCTGAGAACTTACTTGCCAGTTATGACGGTGAACGACGTTTGATGGATGTAATGCATATTGGTGAGTTGTTGCAAGAGATATCTTTACAACTCGATAGTGAACATGCAGTCACTCGTTGGTTAGCTCAGCAAATATCTCATCCTGATCCACAATCAGAAAACCAGCAGATGCGGCTGGAAAGTGATCGTCATTTGGTACAAATCTGTACTATCCATAAATCTAAAGGTCTGGAATACCCGCTGGTATGGTTGCCATTTGCCTGTAATTTCAGAACGCAGAAACAGGCGATATATCATGATCGTGTAAGCTTTAATGCTTGTCTTGATATTTTCCCTGATGAGGAAACTATCAAACTGGCTGAGCAAGAACGGTTGGCCGAAGATTTACGTTTACTTTATGTCGCACTGACGCGTTCTGTTTACCATTGCAGTGTCGGCGTGGCTCCGCTGATAAAAGGCAATAAGAAGAAGATCGGGGATACCGATCTGCATCAGTGCGCTCTGGGTTATCTTCTGCAAAATGGTGCTAAAGGTGATGCTGATTTTTTGACGACATGCCTTAAAGAATTAAGTGGGGATGGAATCGTCGTATCATCAATCAATGACATTGGTGAGCATCCCTGGAAGTCACAAAGCCAACATGATTTGGTGTTGTCGGCGAAGCAATTTAAACGCAGCATTCAGGATGACTGGCGTATTACCAGTTATTCCGGTTTACAAAACTCCGTTGTCCATCGTGGCAGTGCTTCCTCTTATTTTGCTGGAGAAGAATCTGTAGATGTGATTGTTCAGTCTATTGCACCAAAGTTGGATGTTGACGCCAATGGTGAAAAACAAATAGCAGAACAACTTGAAATGACACCACATACGTTTCCACGGGGAGCTTCTGCCGGCACTTTTTTGCATTCGATATTAGAAGAGCTGAATTTCAGCCAATTACCTGATGAGAAATGGTTGGCTGAACAGCTGAAATCAGCCGGGTTTGATGAACATTGGAGTGGGATATTACAGCAATGGATGGCAGAGGTTTTTACGACCCCATTGAATAGTGACGGGATGCAGCTTTCAGAAATTCCTCTTCATCACCAGCAGGATGAAATGCAGTTTTATCTGCCAGTTGAGCAACTTTTGCGATCTCAGGAGCTAGATGCCGTGACGCGTCGTTATGACCCTGTTTCTGCCCGTTGTCCCCAATTGGCGTTTCATCAGGTGAAAGGGATGCTGAAAGGGTTTATTGATTTAGTCTGCTGTTGGCAAGATCGGTTCTATGTGTTGGATTACAAATCAAACTGGTTGGGAAATGGTAGCCAAGCGTATACTCGTGAAGCGATGGAAACCGCTATGATTGAGCATCGTTATGATCTGCAATATCAGCTTTATACACTTGCACTACATCGTTACTTGCGTCACAGATTGGTTAATTATGATTACCAACAACATTTTGGCGGAGTGATTTATCTGTTCTTGAGAGGAATTGATAAACAACAACCGGGAAATGGTATTTTTAGTTGTCGGCCATCAGCCGAATTTGTTAATGCTTTGGATCTGCTTTTCGGTGGCAATGAACAACCTGAGAAAGAGAAAAACTGATGATTTCATTATTACAACAGGCAGTAGATCTCAGGCTTCTGCGTCCATTGGATTTACAGTTTGCTCATGCATTGATTGGGGATGAAGATCCTGCTCTGTTGTTGGTGATGGCATTGTTGAGTGCTGAGGCCGGGGCTGGTCATGTTTGTCTACCGGTTAACCGGATAATGCCTGAATATTTTTTTGATGGGCGGCAACGTGAATTTGCAGAACAGTTATGGCAAGTTGCGGGGAACCCTGATGAGCCGAATTTGCGCGAGGCATTGGAGCATTGTGCAGCTGTTAGTGATGGTTCCCAGCCAGCACCCGTTGTTCTTTCACATAACCGACTTTATTTGCAAAGGATGTGGCAAAGTGAGTGCCAAGTCGCAGCGTTTTTCTCTGCCAATCAATCAACTGATAATATTCAGGAAGAGCAACTGAGAGCGATTCTGGACGAATTATTTACGCCATCTGGTGAGGCCATGGACTGGCAAAAGATGGCTGCTGCTGTCGCGGCAACTAGCAGAGTCTCGGTTATCTCTGGTGGGCCGGGAACCGGGAAAACAACCACTGTTGCTAAGTTATTGGCGGCCTTAATCAAACTTAATCCTGATAAAAATATGGTGATCCGACTGGCTGCTCCGACGGGAAAAGCAGCGGCCAGATTAACGGAATCTCTTAACAGTGCTGTCAGAAAGCTTCCTCTGACGGAGAAACAGTTTGAATCTATGCCAGATCAGGCTCAGACGATTCACCGCTTATTGGGGGCTCAGCCGGATAGCCAACGGTTACGCTATGACCGAGATAACCCATTGAGTTTGGATGTATTGGTGGTGGATGAAGCTTCAATGGTGGATTTACCCATGATGGCCCGGTTGATTG
This sequence comes from Photorhabdus heterorhabditis, assembly GCF_018448905.1. Classification (GTDB taxonomy): domain Bacteria; phylum Pseudomonadota; class Gammaproteobacteria; order Enterobacterales; family Enterobacteriaceae; genus Photorhabdus; species Photorhabdus heterorhabditis. Next base: position 37,948 of record NZ_RCWA01000037.1, read on the forward strand.
ATGCGTTGCCGTCCTATGCAAAAATTGTCTTGCTTGGTGATCGTGATCAATTGGCGTCAGTGGAGGCTGGAGCTGTATTGGGAGATATATGCCGTTTTGCTGAGATGGGATATAGCGCAGTAAGGGCAGAACAGCTAAGCCGATTGACTGGATGCCAGTTAGTTGCAGGTGAACAGGAGAATGTTCCTGAAGTTCGTGACCGTTTGTGCCTTTTGCGCAGAAGTTATCGTTTTGATGTAGATTCGGGGATTGGTCAACTTGCTGCGGCAGTTAATCAGGGAAAGAGCCAGCAAGCTCTCTCTATTCTGCAACAGCCATTGAATGATATTTGTTTTTACCGATTGTTTGATGATGAGGATTATCAGCGGTTGTTGATTGAAACAGTATCGGGTTATCGCTCTTATTTGCAATTGGTCGCAAAGCAAGCATCTGTTAAAGCGATTTTGGATGAATTTAACCGCTACCGCCTGTTATGTGCACTTAGAGAAGGGCCATTTGGTGTTAGTGGACTTAATGAGCGTATAGAACAGCTATTACATCGTCAGGGGCTTATCCGTCGTCCTACTGGGATTTTCAGCCGTGGGTATGCAGGCCGACCCATTATGATCTCCCGTAATGACAGCACACTTAGCCTGTTTAATGGTGATATCGGTATTATGCTCAGGGATGAAAATAATGAACTACGTGCTTATTTTCAACTACCTGATGGACAGATTAAAGGCATTCAGCCAAGTCGTTTGCCACAGCATGAAACAGCATATGTGATGACCGTACACAAATCGCAGGGTTCAGAATTTGAACACACGGCTCTGGTACTGCCAACGCAGTTTACACCGGTTGTTAGCCGAGAACTGGTCTATACAGCGATGACTCGGGCTAGAGAAAAGCTGACTCTTTATGCACATGATGCGGTATTACGTCAGGCCATTCAAACTCCCACTCAAAGGCGCAGTGGATTAGCAGAGCGGCTTAGCTTACAGACGGATTAGCGCTTGCTTTGATAGATTGATTTGTGCAAAAAAATTTATATATTAATGATGTGGTCATATATTCCTTGACGTTTTTTGATCATTGTTTGCTCGGTTGTTGGATTGGGGTTTTTAATTCTGATAAGTATATCATTAATGTTATTAATGAGATTTCTGATTTACCGTGCTGACTTCGGTAAATATGCCTTTTTATTTTTGTAAAAAGTTCTCGATTGGGTGATTGAAAAATTCTCGTGCAATAAGCTAGCCTATACAAGATAAATGTGTCTTAAACCTACCTGTATGCCAAATTTTGGCTAGTTTATAATTGAAATATCTTTTCTAGTCTTTTTTGTTGAGCGATTATTAGCCGCTTTGTCCAGTCGGTAATACCGATTAGTTTCATCGTGATGGCTATATACCGATCGATATCTTAATTTCACCGATTCAAAAGATTCAAAAATAGTTGCAATGACTGAATCAAATTGTTGATGTTTATATTTTGTTATCAATGTAAGCGGAAAAATTATAAATTTAATAAATTTTAATATTATTGTGTGGTTAATGTCACAGTTTGTGAATGTATTAAATGAAATTTATTATTATCTGATGATATAAACGCCTAATTATATAAATTGTGATTTGTTTACTAAACGGATTGCGGATATGTCTGGATAGCTTGCTAGGGGTGAGATGAATATCCAGATTTTTGATTTAAGGATTAAGTTGTCTGATGCAAGATAATGAAATGAGTACTGAGCCACCCCATTCTTCCTCGGAGCTGGATACCGGCCTGATTTGCCTGGCTATGTTGGCTAGGTTTCATAATATCGCTATATCGACTGAACAACTTTCACACGAATTTTCCACTTCCAGCCAAGGTCTTACCCTGAAAGAGCTGCTGCTGGCTGCCCGTCATTCAGGGTTGAAAGCCAAGGCTGTACACACAACACTTGTCAGACTTGAACATACTCCCTTGCCAGCCATTGCCATTGACCGAGATGGAAAGTTTTTTATTTTGGCTAAACTGGATAAAGAACAGGCTCTGATTCAGGACCCACGTTCGGCGCGCCCCGAAGTTATCAGCTTCGAACAGCTTGAGCAGCGTTGGACAGGGCAACTGGTGCTTGTGCGTTCAAGTAACGGTCTGCCTGGAGAGACTTCGCGCTTTGACTTCACTTGGTTTATCCCGGCTATCGTCAAATACCGCAAGTTGTTGGGTGAAGTTTTGTTGGGGTCTTTTGCCTTGCAGTTGTTTGCCTTGGTGACTCCGTTGTTCTTTCAGGTGGTCATGGACAAAGTACTGGTACACCACGGCCTAACCACACTGGATGTTGTCGCGGTAGGATTGCTGGGCATCATGTTGTTCGAGTCGGCCTTGAGCGGTTTGCGTAGCTACGTGTTTGCTCATACGACCAGCCGTATTGATGTGGAGTTGGGGTCGGGTCTGTTTCGGCACTTGATTAATCTGCCGTTGGCTTACTTCCAGGCAAGGAGAGTCGGTGATTCTGTGGCTCGTGTACGCGAACTGGAAAACATCCGTAGCTTCCTCACCGGCAACGCCATTACCTTGATGCTCGACGTGCTTTTTTCTCTGGTATTCATCCTTGTGATGTTCTATTACAGCGGCTGGTTGACTCTCGTTGTGGTGTTATCATTGCCGCTTTATGCACTAGTTTCAGGGTTGGTTACACCTCTCTTGCGTAAGCGATTACAGGATAGCTTCACACGCAATGCTGAGAATCAGGCATTCCTTGTCGAAACGGTCAATGGCATCGATACCCTAAAGTCAATGGCGGTTGAACCGCAGGCTATCCGCAAGTGGGATAACCAACTGGCGGCTTATGTTGCCGCAGGTTTCAAAACACAGACCTTATCCACTATCGCCAATGAAAGCGTCTCGCTTATCGGCAAGTTAGTGACGGTCGCTACACTCTGGCTCGGTGCGCATCTCGTGATAGAGGGGCAGCTATCGGTGGGGGAGCTGATCGCATTCAATATGCTGGCCGGCCGTGTCAGTGGCCCGATCATGCGCCTGGCGCAACTGTGGACCAGCTTCCAGCAGACCGGGGTTTCCGTGCAGCGTCTGGGAGACATCCTCAATTCCCGTACTGAATTGTCTCAGGCTACACGTAGCACGGTGCCGCCGCTCAAGGGGCAGGTAGAGTTCGAACAGGTGCATTTTCGTTATCGGGCTGATGGTTCTGAGGTGTTGCGCGGAGTCAACTTGGTCATTGGTGCAGGAGAAATCATTGGTGTAGTGGGCCGCTCCGGTTCCGGCAAAAGTACTCTGACCCGTTTGTTGCAGCGGCTCTATGTTCCGGAGCGCGGACGGGTCATGGTCGATGGCATGGACTTGGCATTGGCTGATGTGTCCTCGCTGCGCCGGCAGATTGGCGTGGTATTGCAGGACAATATGCTATTCAACCGCAGTATTCGTGAAAACATTGCCTTGAGCGATCCGGGTGCGCCGCTCGAAGTGGTCATGCACGCCGCCCGCATGGCTGGAGCTCATGAATTCATCCTTGAACTGCCCGAAGGTTACGACACCATTGTGGGTGAGCACGGCGCGTCACTTTCTGGCGGTCAGCGGCAACGGGTAGCCATTGCCCGAGCCTTGATCGGCAATCCTCGCATTTTGATTTTTGACGAGGCGACCAGTGCGCTGGACTACGAGTCTGAGCGGGTGGTGCAGCAGAACATGCAAAGCATTTGCAAGGGACGCACGGTCATCATTATCGCTCATCGGTTGTCTGCTGTACGCGACGCGCATCGTATCCTTGTGATGGATCGCGGGCAGATCGTTGAACAGGGGGCTCACGCCGAGTTACTGGCGCGTCAGGACGGCCACTATTCACGACTGTATCGAATGCAGCAAGGCTGAAAGGCTCCCATTTCCAGAACGTACGATGCAAACGGCTAATAACGTAATCAATGGTTAATAACATAATCAAGGGTTAATAACACCATCAGAGGTAGATGTGACCAAGATAAACATACTCCGATTTAGGGAAAATAATTTCAAATGAGCGCCACCCTTTCCTTATTGCAGCGTTATCGTCACGCGTGGCGTCAGTCTTGGCGCCAACGTAAAAACATGGACGTGTCGCCGCGACTGGCTCATGAATTACAGTTTTTACCGACGGCTTTGGAGTTGCAGGAAACACCGGTGCACCCAGCCCCGAGGATTTTCACCTGGGGCATTATGGGTTTCGCTGTATTGGCGTTGCTCTGGGCCTACATCGGCAAAATCGAGGTCGTGGCTATTGCCCCGGGAAAGGTTGTTCTCAATGGCAAGACCAAGTTGATTCAATCTAGCGAAACGGCGGTGGTCAGAGCGATTCACGTCAATGACGGTCAGTCGGTGAAAGTTGGCGAATTGTTGGTCGAACTCGATCCGACGGCGGCGAGCGCCGAAGTCAGCCGGATTCAGAGCGAGCTGCTGGCTGCTCGTATCGACAGTGCGCGGAGTGCCGCCATGCTCGACGCGATCAATCAACAAAAGTCGCCAGCGTCGCTGGTAGGCACGATTGACAACGCCAACCCTGAGCAGGTGCTCAGTGCCCAACGCTGGCTTCAAGGACAATACCAGGAATACCGCAGCAACCTGGAGTTGGTGGACGCAGAAATCCTCCAACGCAGCGCCGAAATCCAGTCTGCCGAAGCCCAGGTGGCTAGCCTGCGAAAAACGCTACCGATTGCGACACGATTAGCCGAAGATTACCGACGGTTATTGACGAAACAGTATGTGTCGCGGCATGAATATCTGGAAAAAGAGCAGACGCGATTGGATATGCAACGTCAGTTAAGCGTACAGCAGGCCAGTGTCTTACAGCATGCCGCTGCTCAGGACGAGGCGCGACGTCGGCGTGAGGCTGTTGTTGCGCAAAATCGCCGCGCCATGCTCGACCTGCAACAGGAAGCCAACAAAAAGGCAGCGACTTTGGTTCAGGAGCTGGCGAAGGCCCGTTACCAAGAAACCTTGACCAATCTTAAAGCCCCGGTGGCCGGCACAGTTCAACAACTCGCTATCCATACTGTCGGTGGCGTGGTGACACCTGCTCAGCCGCTGATGGTCATCGTCCCCGCAGATCAACCGGTAGAAGTGGAGGCCATGCTGGAAAACAAGGATGTAGGTTTCGTCCATGTTGGTCAACCGGTTACCGTCAAGGTGGAAACCTTCACTTTCACCAAGTACGGCACTGTTGACGGCGAAGTGCTCAACGTATCAAACGACGCCATCGAGGATGAAAAGCATGGGCTCATCTATAGCAGCCGTATTCGCTTGAAGTCTGATCACGTGATGGTTAACGGTCAGCGAGTCGCGCTGTCTCCGGGCATGTCAATCACGGCAGAAATAAAAACCGATCAACGTCGCGTGATCGATTATTTCTTGAGTCCATTGCAGCAGCATATAGATGAAAGTCTGAGAGAGCGGTGAGAAAACGGCGGGTCGTAAGAACAGCTTTGTGAACCCGGTTCGCCATATTCACCGTTTTTCGTGTTTGAGATAAGTGACTGTTAATGGTTAAAGATGGTTTATCGCAGTCTTACTTTATTTGGAGTGATGAAATGAAAGTATTACATATACACGAAAGATTTAAAAATTGGCGAAATATTATTGTTTTTATGAGCTGCACTTTATTAATGGCCTGCTCTAAGTTCATTGATATATACAGACCGATTGACGTATCGAAGTCTGGTCAATCAGTCAAAATTGATTTTGAAATTAGTAAGAAAGGGAATTATCAGTTTGCCTTGCTGTTTGATAAAGGGGATGACTATGAGGAAATGAAAAGGCGGCTTGAGTTGTTCGGGAATGTTGATAAGGGCGGGGTAATAACCCCAGTTTCGCTTC
>NZ_RCWA01000038.1 GCF_018448905.1 Photorhabdus heterorhabditis
TTTTTGAAAGGTAATCGACGTATTGCAACACGCTATGAAAAAACAGCACGAAACTATCTGTCGATGGTGAAATTAGGCTGTATTCGACTCTTTTGCCGGAGATTATATAATTAAGGGACACTACCTAGTAGTAAAAAAGCCGGAAAGATCCCCGTGATCTTCCGGCCTTATTCATGATTTACCGAGGTGCATAGCCACGGTAAGCCAGAGCAGATTGAAGCTCAGCGATCGCATCTTTGATCTGATACGCTTCCTCGTCATTCACCGCACAGGCCCGTATCTCCGCCCAGCACAGCCGCTTAACCAGTTGGGCCAGGGCCAGCGCTTCAATGTGGGTTAACTGAATGTCCTGTAAATGTTCAATGGCTATCGTCATCTCATGCTCTCCTCTTAACCCACAAAACCAGTTATCAGCACCCGCATCTGCTGCTTTATCTCCCGCAGCTGGGCCTGTTGCCGCTGGTACTGCTGATGCTGTTGTTGCGTGGCTTCACTGTCAGGAATGAGCACCAGACAGTCGCCCAACTTTTTGGGGTCACTTCACCGGCGGCTTTACCTGCGGGCCTCGCCAGCCCGCATCAGCGGCGCAGGCAAGCTACCCCGGCGCTGACATCGGGGAAAAAGCGAGCTAAAATCAGCAAAGTGCTCGTCGGGGCCAGTTGGCATGCTCTTTAACAGGATGGGAAAAGCCGGCGAAGAAAAAGGCTGCTAAATCAGGGGGAAAGGTCCGCTCAATCGTATGATGGCGTCGGGATAGTCCCTAAGATCCTCTGGGGTTGACAGGGGGCATAAACCTATACACTTATGCGCCGAATCCGCTGTTGTGGATCGACCCTCTTGGATTGATGATGTTATACAGAGGGATGCACCTTGATGAATATAACCAATTGAAGGGAACAGGAAAATGGGCTGTGGGACACGGTACTATGGAAGGTAAATGGTTTGCACAATCCTATGGGGATGCTGTTACTTGGGGTAATAAAATGGGACATGGAGGAAGTTCATTCCAGGTTGTGCAAATAAACGTTCCAGACGACATAGCTAAAAACATGCACTTCGATCCAAAATTAGATGGAATTGGCCCAGCTAGATATGCTCAATTGGAACAGTTAAATGATCCGAGAGTTAAAGTATCGTGGAGTAAAAGAGTTCAAGCTAAAAGGTGCTAAACGATGTATCAGATCAAAGTTGAATGGATATCTGAACAAAATGGCGGAAGAAAAAATCCCCCTCCTGCTGGCCGTTATTTTGCGGTATCAAGATTTCCTGAAGATATTAATTGGCAAAATAACGCTTGGAGCGTTGTCTTTGAATTCAAATCAACGGAAAAGAAAGACAATGAATATGTAAGTGAAGGAACTGTTCGTTTTCTTATGGAAAATGCTCCTAACGAGCGTATGGAAACAAATGAATATTTTAATATATATGAAGGACCTAAAAAAGTGGCTAAGGTATTTTTACTAGGTCGAGTTTCATAACTGAAAGAAAAATCATATATAAATATTTGAGCAATTTCCTTTTAATTACTATCTTGTACTGTAGTCGCCAATCAGTTCGCATATCCTCAGTTTAATTTCACTGAGCTGGTTTTGCTGGAGCTGATACTTGTTGCCTTATGTGGCGGGCGTCGTCGCTGTTAGGAATGAGCACCAGACAGTCGCCCAACTTTTTGGGGTCACTTCACCGGCGGCTTTACCTGCGGGCCTCGCCAGCCCGCATCAGCGGCGCAGGCAAGCTGCCCCGGCGCTGACATCGGGGGAAAAAGCGAGCTAAAATCGGTAAAGTGCTCGTCGGGGCCAGTTGGAGTGTTTTTTAGTAGGGCCGGAAAAAACGGTGGAGAAAAAGGCGGCTAAATCAGGGGGAAAGGTCCGCTCAACCGTATGATGGCGTCGGGATAGTCCCTAAGATCCTATTGGGCTGAATGGGGGTATAAACCTATACACTTATGCGCCCAATCCGATGACTTGGATCGACCCGCTTGGGCTTGCAAAGTTATTCGAATTGGGAACATATGGTGAATTGAATGGACCAACTCACGTTGGTGATAAATTGCAAGCGCATGAATTGTTAAGACATGAATATTTACGTGAGCAGGGACTTGCAGGTAATAGCCGATTATCAGGAAATCCATCTATTGCTTTAGATTTAGATCACCACACTCGTGGCCCACAAAAAGATACACGTGGTGTTGGTAGTGCACATTGGCATGAGAATCAAATTAGGGCAAGTCAAGGCCTCGGGAAAAATGAGTTTGCATCAACACCGAAAAGAGAACTAGATATAACCTCTGGTGGGTTAAGAAAATCTGGTGTTCCTGCTAGCAGAGTAAAACAGTTAAGAAACCAAGCTAGAAAATTCTTTAACGGGTTATCAAACAAGGCTAAAAATGCTGGTACTTGTAAATAGGAGAAATATTGCATGTATAGTCTTACGCGAATTGTTGTAGAAGAAACTTCGAATAATGACTCTGGTTTTATTCTTGGTGGGAAAAGAGGATATGTATCACAGTGGCCTGTAAACCCAGATGGTGAAAAACTACTTCATCTTTTTTCTATAGATTGCGAGAAGTTATCTTCTAGAATCTCTCAAGGAGTATTGCCAACATCTGGATATTTATCTGTTTTTTCAACTTATTCTGATGATGATTACTTCCTTGATAACATAACCTATTTTGGTGATGAGCAAGAACTAAAGCTTATTCAGTCAGGATTTACGTTCGTTTCATATTCTTTAACCAATGATTCATTGGAAAACAACGATAAATTCATACCAGAAAGAAGTGTTAATTTTTTAGATATGGAAATGGGTGACGATGAATATCCAATGATTTCGCTATTTTCAAATAATGTGCCAAATGGATTAGATGATATTGGTGACATCGGAAATAGCTATCACTTTGTATGTCAGATATATTCGGCAGATTTCCCTAAACCTTTTCAAGATGCATTAGGGTTATCTGATGCTATTGGTTATTTGTTTATTAAAAGTACAGAAAATGGAATAGAAGGTATCTTCTTTGTACAAACGGCATAATTTTTTTGAAATAACCGTTTAGACAAATGAGTGAAAATAATCCACTCAGTGTTTATAAAAAAGAAAGCCGGAAGATATACGTATTCTTCCGGCTTTCTTGTTCTTACCGTGGCTAATACCCGTATATATCAGCGTACTTTATAATCGCCTATCAGTTCCCGCATTCTCAGCTTAATTTCGCTAAGCTGGTCTTGCTGGCGCGGGTACTGCTGATGCTGTTGTTGCGGGGCTTCACTGTCAGGAATGAGCACCAGACAGTCGCCCAACTTTTTGGTGTCACTTCACCGGCGGCTTTACCTGCGGGCCTCGCCAGCCCGCATCAGCGGCGCAGGCAAGCTGCCCCGGCGCTGACATCGGGGAAAAAGCGAGCTAAAATCAGCAAAGTGCTCGTCGGGGCCAGTTGGCATGCTCTTTAACAGGATGGGAAAAGCCGGCGAAGAAAAAGGCTGCTAAATCAGGGGGAAAGGTCCGCTCAACCGTATGATGGCGTCGGGATAGTCCCTAAGACCCGATCGGGCTGAATGGGGGCATAAACCTATACACGTATGCCCCCAATCCGATGACATGGATCGATCCTTGGGGATGGAGTTTTCTTGAAATCGTTGGTGATGCGGCCCAAACAACTGGAAAGAAATTTCAAGGGGCTGAAATTTATAAATTTACAAACAAAGTAAAAGTTGAAGGCGTAGCTTTTAAGAAAAATGATTATTTTTATTTAGATAATCTTCACAAAGATCACTACGAGACATTTTCATCATTGGATAAGTCCAAAGGAGTGTTCAATTTAGATGGCTCCTATAATGAGAAAAAATCAATTAAAGCAGCAAAAAGAAAAGGGCCAGGTTGCTGATATGAATGAGAATATTAAACTTCGTCTTCTAGAAAATAAGGATGATTTAATTGAGGGAACATTTTGTTACTCATTATTTGAAGAATCCATTTTTTGCCCGAATTTGATGACGGAATTTATTGAAATTTCTGAGTTTTTCTTGAGTTATAATAATGATCTTGAAATTAAACAATTATTGGAATGGATTATTAGCTGTGTTGAACAATGCTTTTTATCTCATCATGATGAGAATGATTATTACCATATAAAGAATTATTCAATAGATATAGAAAGTAAATGGGAAAACATATGGAAACCAAAACTTAATTATTTACTTGATATAAAGGGAAATTGATTTAATACGTAATAAATAAAATTTGAAACCGGAAGATCTTTATTATCTTCCGGCCTTCTTATGATCTATCTTGGCCAATACCCACGGTAAGCCAGAGCAGATTGAAGCTTAGCGATCGCATCTTTGATCTGATACGCTTCCTCGTCATTCACGGCACAGGCCCGTATCTCCGCCCAGTTCAGCCGCTTAGGGCCAATGCTTCGGTGTGGTTAAGGTTAATGTCCTGTAAATGTTCAACCACTATCGTCATCTCATCCTCTCCCCTTAACCCATAAAACCGGTTATCAGCACCCGCAGTTGAGCCTGTTGCCGCTGGTACTGCTGATGCTGCTGTTGCGTGGCTTCACTGTCAGGAATGAGCACCAGACAGCCGACCATTACCTTCACGTTATTAAGCAAATTTCCCTTTGCCAATCGCTGCATCAGTCCACGCGGTCGCTATGGCGATTTTTGCTTTACTGTCCAAACTCGCAATAAAACCATTATCACCCGCTGTCGGAGAAAAACTACTCATTGCCTGAATCAATGAATCAACGGCATTGTCAGAAAGTGCAGTAAATTCTCTCTCACCTGATTTGTCTTTATCCCCCATCTGCCTCACCAATTTGGCTCGATGACCATTAAAGTAATCATCAAAGGTGACTGCTCCCACTGATTCAAATACGCCTTGAGCGGTTTTGTCCCTGGGATGACGATTCACCGATAGCACCAGATCATATCCGCTGCGTTGGAACCACAGGTTTTTCCAGTCAACATTGTGTAACAGAATGATATCTTCTGCGTTGATATCACTAACCCGACTATCAATCACTTCGCCACTGACCATAAAACTGTCTACGCCTGCCCCACCCTGGAAGCGGTTCTGATAACCGCCCAGCACTAACAAATCCTGACCATCACCACCGTCAAATTGGCTGAACTTCGAAATCGCAGCGGCTATCAGGTGATCATCACCTTCTCCACCATTAATCACCGCATGGTAGCCCATTAGTTTGATCCCATCGTTACCCGTGCTGCCATCGATTCGGTTATCGTTGCCAAACACTCTGGCACTGTCATTGCTTTTACCTAAATCAACCCAGTTGTTATTGCCGATGATCACCGTATAGTCCCGACCGGCCCCGGTATCTACCCTGTTATAGTTACCGGAAGCAACAACGTAATCCTGCCCGTTACCCGCATCAATAAAACCACCTTCACCAAAGACAAAAGCTTGATCATTACCTTCTCCCATAAAGACTTGGTTAATACGTCCGGCTACCACGGCGGTATCATCACCATTGCCACCAAACATCCAGTTTTCACGCCCCATCAGGACGCCCATGTCATTCCCTTCGCCGCCCGTAAAGATGTTGGAGGTACCCATCGAGTAATAAACATCATCACCACGACCACCCCAGAAGTTGTTGTTATCACCCAGATAAGCGCTGAGATCTTTACCGTCACCACCCCAGTTGAAGTTGTAGTTCCCCAGCGATATATGGATGTCACTATCCCCTTGCAGATGACCGCTGTTACACAGGAAATCAAAGGTTTTTTGCTCCATGTTAAGCAGATCTGCCGTTAAGTTTTCTTTTAAGTTAGCCATTAATGACTGCATTTCTGTTTGCTTATCTTGACTGAACATCGTCGCAAACAGGTTAGGTAAATTCAGTGAATTAAAGCCAAATTTACGCTCTGATTCGTCGCTAGCCTGAGCATCCGCTCTGTTGTTAATAACAACCGGAGATCCCTGTACCGGGGTTTCATCAGGCGTTTTCTCCATCAGACCATGACTTTCCGCAAATGACCTGACACCCTCTGTCCCCATATCGATGCCAGCTCGCAAACCATTAAGTAATTTTTCTGGGTTAGTGAAGGCTTTCAGTTGGTCACCACTAAATTCTCCTATCACTTCCAGCATCTTTCGCAGAATAGCCTCTCCATCAACAGGCTCGCCTGTACGGGAAACAATTTGCCCCTCTGCGGTGTAATCCACTCCAAAGATATCCGATAAGGTGGTATCCGCACTGACACCCGCCAACCGACCAAGTAATTTGTTTTTAAGCTGACGCGGCAAGTCCTGCGGGTTATAGGTGAAGGTGGTCTTTACCAGCCCGGTTGTCGTGAATTGCTGGCTCATCAGACCAAACAGTGAACCCAAGTTGGTATCCAGAATTGACTGGATATTGTCACCGAACATTAAGTTCCAGTTACCGGTTGTCACCTGGATATCTGCCCCACGTCCGCCAACAGCAAAGTTGAAAGCCAGCTTCTGATTGGCCTGGCGGAATTTATTTGCGCGGCTCATTTTGCCTGTATCAGTACTATTACCACTTAGCCATTGGTAGTATCTCTTGTTCAACGCTGCTTCCGCGTCACTCTTCAAACCACGACTGCTTCGTTCATGTTGTGAATCCAGATTAACCAGTGTCTTGTAGTCCACACTGCTGGTTTGGTCTAAACCAGACATATCCTGCACAAACTTCTCCGCACCAGATAACGTCCACTGCTGATCTTGCGCCACCAACCAGTTCCATTCTTCACCAGAACGGGCTATCGATTGCAGTACACCAGTAACACGAATCGCACCATCAAATGGATTGACCAGTGGTGGCGTTGGAATGGATTTATCCATCATGACGATCAGATCATTACTTCGCCCCCGGTTGAAACTGACGTTACGGTTACCGATAAACATCTGTGCTCCCTCAAATGCCTGGTAACCGTCAATATCGAAGCTGTGTTTGCTATCACCATGACCAATGTGAACCATCACATTGTTGTCACCGAAGGCCAGTGATTTAAAACCACCACTTCCCACTTTAACGCCTACATTCGATGTTCCCCAATTGAGCGCAGTAAACTCACCTTCCCCTACGTTTATCTGAATATTGCCAGTGTAACTGAGCGAGCGATTCAGTTTATCGTTTGCGTTAATCTCAATATTCTTTGTACGTTTTTTAGGTGCTGTAAAAGTACGATGGTGATCCGCAACCGCCCCTTTAGCCATGGCATCAGCGGATGTGTAACCTACCTTAGAAAGAGTGATATCACTTTCATCAACACCGCGAATAACCCTTTCTGTGTTGGTTGTCAGTTCACTCTGTTTATTCCATTTGAATACGATTTTGTTATCAGGCAGGTTATTGACCCATTGGTTATTTTGGTCACGGGTAAATTTACGACCACTGATATCAACCGCCACTTCGCTACGGCGAGCGGAAACATCACTGCGAATACCTTGTTTATCCATAGCGACGATAAAACGACGGGCAAAACCGTCCCGTTTGTCATCACTGATCAAAGAACAACCCACAATGCTGATATGGATAGGTTTACCGGCCCGCTTAAGATCCTGACTGAACTGTTTTAGTTTTACTGCCAGTTCATCGGCACTGTAACCACTCAGGCGAGTGTTATTGTGTGCTGATCCGTCACGACCATGACCCACAATCTGCCAACGTAATACGCCTGATAATTTGGACGGGTTTCCATAAACCACCTGGTATTTACCATTGGAATCGAGCTGTACAACCACGCTAGAATCAGGATGTTTACCCGCCAAATTAGCGGCAGCTTTAGCAACTACCGGGTCATCCTCCAACTGAATAATAACCTGACCAGTGAAACGTGTTTCACGATTATCAGTTTGGGATGTGATAGCAACACGTTCCCAATTTTCGACATTTTTGTTTTTAACACTGTCATTTGATGCCAGTTTTTCCAATCCGGGGAATATCATGTCACCGTCAGCCGACGCTTTTAGTATCAGTTTGTTTGCTGCCGGATAAGTCAGTATTTTGTTGATATTCGACTGCACGAAACCAGCAGCTTGTTTAAAATTATTGTTCTCAACTTCGACTAGGATTTTCTTACTTTTCTTACCTTGCTTCGTTGTGACTTCCAACGTTATCTCACGCTCACCGTAATCAACCACGCGTCCAGTAGCATCTGAACCCAAGGTAAAGATCTTGCCCTGCTCTTTCAGAGCGCGCAGTATGTAACCTTGTTCGCCCTCACGCGCCTGTTTCCAAACACCGTCATATCTCGCAATGGTTCCCTTTTCAAATTTATTGAATTGAACATAGAAACTTTGGTCTGGTTTTTCACTCGCCTGGAATTTGTAACCCGTGAAGTACGTTTTAAGGTACCCGTTATGGAAAGAGTCCATAAAACGGTAGAAATCATGATAATTAGCAAACGATTTGGCACCATAGTTAGGATCGTAGAATGACCAAACCATTTGAGTGCTATTTTTATCCACCACAACCGACATGGCATGATCTTCAGACATAAATGTCATGTAAGTTGATTTTCTTACATTGCGCAACTTATCCATGACAGATTCATAGCCTTCTGCTTCATAATTCAATGCAGCGTGGATATTCGGCCCGGTCAGCCCATTGGCTTTTAATTTTCCGCCATAAGCGGCGTTGGCTTTGTGATACGCAGCAACCGTAGAGCTATCCATCGATTGGCTGTACTGCATCGACAATAAATCTTCAATCAGTGGGCCGATATTTTGGCGACGATATTGAACCAGCAAAGAAGATTCAATGGAGTTAATATCGGTTTTCTTATTAACTGATGTGTCGTTGTAAGCTTTAACAGCATCCTTCAACCACATCATATAAGCTTTACCCCCCCCTGAGCCATGTACCCGTTCTTCTATCAGATAACGGGCAGATAGGGCAAAACATAATCCCTTACGCAATGATTTTGACTTAACTTTATCTCCGTCCGTCAAGAGTACACTGCCAATTTCTGGAATAATCTTATCAAGTTTCTCCAGCAGGTTATCACCCTGACTGAAATGGAATGAAGAAGCCTTCAGCTCTTTCCCACGTGCCATAAAGTCAAAGATTTTGTTGTCAATTTTTTGTAACACATCTCCCTTGATAACATCACGATTTTGAGAATTAGCGATTTGTTTATCAGATGCCGATATTGCAAGTAATGTTTTTTCTTTCTTGTCGATTGGTGTATCCGTCGATAAATTTTTACGGTTTTTCTCTACTGAGAATTGATCGTTCATCGAATAGCGGAAATTGGCATTAATTTGCAATCGGTTGATGGCACCTTTCGCCTCTTTCAGCTCGTCCAGATCTTCTTCTGTCAATCTTGTACTGAATCGTCCATCGGCATGTATGACAGATTCAGCGTTAACATGGCTGCCAGTTTCTACTATCTCCGTCGATTCATAAGCCTTGCCAGATAAACTACTACCAGATGCACCTACACGCTGTGGTTTTGTATGCTCATTCTGCTTTGCCCCTTTTGCATCGGTTTGTACCTGAGCCACTGTATTCTCAGCCAGTGTAATGTCACGTTTGCCCCGATTTTCTGCATCTTGATAGACGATATTGGCGTCATTTGCCGCTTTTTCTGCCTGCTGTTGCTGCAACAACGCCTCTGCTTTTCTTAACGCTGCTTTTTCCTGAACCTCTGCAATATCTTGCTTCACGCTGACACGATGTTGCTCACTTTGTGCTACGCCGACCTCTGATTTCGCAACCGCTTCTTTTACTTGTTGTTGGTTATCCGTAATAATCTGTTGAGCATGAACTAATTTTTCCTGTGCAATATGTTTAGTGTGATTCAATTTATCCTGCACACTGCCTAATAATTCGCTAGCAAATTGATCACGCCACTGGTCACCTGATTCGCCGTGGTAATTCGCATAGCCATTGAGCGCATCCAGACCTTGAGTCATTGAGATAAGTTCGTTAGTGACGGCCTGTGATTCTTCTTTCACTGCATCACACTGCATTTGCCCATTGGTGTTTAACACCGTCTGATCTGTTGATTCAAGTTGAGATTGTGTTTCTGCAATCGCTGCCAGTTGTTTATCTTTTTCTTGCTCCAGAAGACGGTGATCTTTTTCGGCTTTTTCTTTATCGTTTAACGCACCTTGCGCCGCTTTATCCTGTTTCGCTTGTTCGGTAACAGCATTGGCTTGTCGGGAATTCTTAAATTTTGCAACGATATTATCCACAATATAGCCTATCCCATCACTCAAACCGGTACCTTTAAACTCAATTCGGTTACTACCCGTTTTTGCTGTCAACTCCAGTGTTTTATTTTGCCATTGAGTGACATCTCCAGACGTTGAGAATACAGATTTACCGTTCCAAAAAACCTCCATACCATTGCTGGTGAGAAAAGCCTTGGAACGATTGGCAAAATCAAAGCTCAGTACAATCACTTCTCCTGCAAACAAGTTTCGCAGGTCCTGATAAATAGCCGTGTTTTTATCCGCATCAAGTTCACTGACTCGATCTCCATGACCTACATTATCCAGACCGTAAACACTCGCTGAGTGATTTGCTTCCATACCATTGGTTACTAACCAGCCATGATTACCTTGTTCAAAATTACCATTGATGATCAGATTGGATTCCTGGCCTGAACCAAAATTTTCATTAATATCTAATGAACGATGAATCTTATCAAGATCAGGCGTTGCTATCTCTGTCACAGAACCACTCAAGCGACGGTTTAAATCCGAACTTATCGGGGCAATTTCCCCTATTTTAAAACCATCAATCGCAGAGACTTCAGCTACATTAATCGCACCTCGCCCCTTATGGGTGCCAGATGTGTTAGCCTCATTCCCCTGAATCAGATAGTTGATCGCCTGGCTGCCACCTACACCTAATGCCGTCTGTTTGATATTTTCAAAGAAGGCAACGAGTTTATTACTTTCGGTACTACTTTCTGCAACTGCAAGGCTGTAGAAATCGCCGTTACCAATCTTAATCGCCACGTTATTGTGTGCATAAGAAGCATTGATACCCAAACCATCACCAATATGGATATTGGCATTACCTTTGCCTTTCATAACTGCAACATTAAGACCATCCCCAACTTTGGTATTGACGTTATATTTCCCCCACGCCACATTAACTGAAACACCATTACCCACTTTGGTATTCACATTAAGATCACCCTGCGTTGCGGTCACACTTAAGCCGTTACCTACCGTTGTCGTGATGTTAGCTTTCCCTTTTGCTGCAATAACCTGTACACCATCACCGACTTTGGTGATGGTATTGCTTTCGCTCCATAAGGCATTAAAACTGTCTCCCTTCCCCACTTGGGTGACGATGTTGGCTTTACCTTTAGCAAGCACCACATTGCGGCCTTCTCCCACTTTAGTGATAACATTCGCCTCGCCCCAGACCCCAGTATAATCATCACCGCTACCCGCATGAGTGATAATATTGATATCCCCCTGAACAACCGTAACTTCCTGTTTATCCCCCACTTTGGTAATAATGTTCGCTTTACCTTTCGCGAAGTTGTAACGGTCGCCATTTCCCACTTGTGTCAGGATATTAGCCTCTCCCCAGACAGCATTAATCCCAGTGCCGCCTCCAACTTTGGTAATAATATTGGCTTTACCTTTGGCAAAACCGACCGTAGTACCATCACCAATATGAGTCATGATGTTACCCACATCGGAAATAAGCAGGCCAACCGTGGTACCGTCTCCCACTTTGGTCAGAATATTGCCTTTGCCAAGCAGTACGCCAGCGGTTACCGAGTCACCCACATGCGTGATGATGTTAGCTTTCGCTGTGGCAACAACTCCCATAAAATCATTACCCACTTTAGTAACAATATTCGCTTCACCCAGTGCTAAAACACCGGTTAAGCCATTGCCTGCATGGGTCATAATGTTGGCTTTGCCAAACATTGCCGCCAGCGTTGTACCGTCACCGACTTTGGTCATCACGTTCAGTTCACCGGCGAACAAGCCAATACTGGTACCATCACCTATATGCGAATAGATATTAGCTTTACCCATCATTAAGGCCGCGGTCAGGTCATTACCGACTTTGGTCAGCACATTGGCACCTCCGATCATGGCAGCAAAAGTATTGCCATCCCCCACGTGGGTAAAGATATTAGCCTCACCTATCATTGCCGATAGCGTCATACCGCTACCCACTTTGGTCGCGATATTACCTTTTGCTAACATCAGAGCAACGCTCGTGCCGTCACCAATATGGGTAAACACATTGCCGACAGCTAGCATCAGCGCCAGTGCATTACCGTCACCCACTTTGGTAAAGAGGTTTATTGCGCCGCCCATCAACGCCCACGCATCACCCTTGCCAACATGGGTAAAGAGGTTGCCCGCGCCGATCATAGCGGCAATCGCGCTACCCTCCCCAACTTTAGTGAAGATATTGCCTGCCGCACCCATCACCCCCAGCGTCTGACCGTCACCAACATGAGTCAGCACGTTACCGATACCCAGTATGGTACCAATCGTATCGCCGTTTCCTATTTTGGTCAGAATATTGGCACCACCCAGCATAACGCCCGTCGTATTGCCGTTACCGATATGGGTTAGAACGTTTGCGCCACCCCCCATCACAGCTAACACATCTCCCCACCCTTTCCTGGTAAGAATATTAGCGCCACCTAACGCAATTGCCTTGGTATTGGACATTTCAACATCACTACTAATATGAGTAATAATGTTGCCCCCCCCTAACATGCCAGAAACCAAATCACCTGCACCAAGCTTAGTCAGCACATTAGCACCGCCCACCAGCACCGAGGACACATTACCGTTACCCTTTTGGACCATGAGATTAAAACCGCCAGCACCTGACCAGTTCGCTCTACCATTACCAATATGCGTGTGCGTATTATAACCACCCAACATCATCACTTGGCTGTTGCCATTGCCTTTATGAATCGAGATATTACCAACCGCCAGAAGATGGGCCAGATAGCGGCCATCACCGACTCGTACAAGAACATTTGCTGCACCGCCAGCGTTAACATCCATTTCTCCATGCTGACTTTGGTTAACGATAACGTTTGCTAAACCAGCACCACGGAATGTTAAATCGCCCTCTTCACCACTTTTTACAATAACGTTAGCAGCACCGCCGCCTGCAAAATCGACATTGCCACGGGTAACACTAGAGTTAATAACGTTTCCACCACCCACGCCGTTAAACTGGATGTTACCGGAACTATCACCATTGTTGGTTAATGAGTTCACAAGCTCTTGCTGGCTATATTCTTCGGTATGTGCTAACCGATCAAAGGCACGACGTACCGTTGTATTATGGCTATATTGAAGCTGGCTCAACATGTAGCCACCCGCACTCATAGAGAGATAACCGTTTGCAAATGAAATATCTTCATCAGCCAGATTACTGGTATGATCGCCTGCTTTGAACCACGCGCTAGCAAAGTATTTGAGTTCCTGCGTAATTGGATCGTTTTCTAGCTCAACGACGACTACCTTGGTGTATGATTCCAGATATTTGGCATACACATAAGTATTCGGCTGACGATTCGATTTCACTGCGGAAACATCAACTTTTTGACTATTGTAAAAGATCGATCGTCCCCCCATTTTTGCATTAAGGAGCATGATATCTTCTACTTTAACCGTCGTTCCGCCAGCATAAACAACCCACTCGTTTTCAGATAAACTCTCCCCAACCACACAACAACAAATAGTAATAGGCTGACGGTGCTCAACAATTAAATTGGAAAGACGGTAGGCACCATTAATGTTTATATCGATAAATCCATTAGCTGAAGATATATCCGTTGAAGCAAGATCTTTAAGGTGATCGCCTTCTTTATACCAAGAGGTAGAGTAATAATTGAGATTACCGGTTTCAGGATCGTTAAAAAGATGCACTTTGCTGATCTTGGTATATATTTCGTCAACAAACGCAAAGAGATAAGTATCAGGCTCAATCGTTGATTTAATGCCTGTCACTGGCTGGGACTCCTGAATCCAACTTCCTCCCATCGTCGCTGTCGTTAAGACGATCTCACCAGCTTTAGCATATTCCAGTGATTCACCGCGAGGGCGGTCATTTGCGCCTATTCTTAATATTTCGTTGTAAGCACCGATACCGGAGAAGCTAATATTGCCGTGCCCAATATCAGAATAAATTTTGTTATAACCGCCAATACCTTCAAAAGTAATATCACCGCGAGTCCGTACGTAGATATCTTCTTTTTGGCGAATACGCTTAATCCGGTTAGATGCTCCAGCACCGCGCAAAGTAATATCACCTTCTTTACCTTTGCGTATAATGTGATTATCTGCTCCTGCGCCAGTGAAATTAATATTACCGCTTTCAATCCGCGAGCTGATGCTATTTGCAGCACCAGCACCATTAAACGTTACATCTCCATTGCTTCCACTGTAACGGTCATACCAGGTGTGATCGATTTGGTTACCTGCTCCTGCGCCATCAAAGTACAAATTACCCTGATTAATTTCATGCCATAATTTATTGTAGCCACCAGCACCTTTAAAGCTTACGTCACCAGTCAGACCTTTACGGATCATTTCGTTATAAACAGCCGCACCAGCAAAATCCAGCTCACCGTGGTTACCTGTGTGATTCAGGGAAGCGCCACCTGCAACGCCAGAAAATAAAACATCACCATCACCTCTTTTATCAATATCAGCGTAACCTGCCCCTCCTTTTACGGTCAAATTACCCGTAGAATCCTCGATTTCTAAATACGCGGCACCACTAACCACTGTGTCATTACCTGTACCGGTATATACCTTAGCCGCTATCGAACCCAACGTAATATAGTCATTCCCTCCGCGGGCATAAATGTAACCACCAAATCCAATAGCATCAATGTCATTATCATCATCATCAGCGAAATAATTCCCGGTAAAAAAATATTCTGCACTCCTGTTTGATGATTTACCCATAAGCAATCCCTTAGTTTGATATCAAAGTTAAAACTGTATCCGACGGACAATGTTGAATATCCTATTTCACGCACAATACAAACCCACTGCGCCTTCCAGAGAAAAAGAGCCGACAGAACAAATTATTAATAAATAATGCACAACAACGACAACATTAAACTCAGAAAAATATTAATCTGATGTATCTATAAACACGTTTAAATAAATAAATCGAATAAAATAAAAATTCAAAAACAATGTTTAACGAAGAATATAACGAATTAAAACTAAGATATAACGTTTTACAAATTATGACCAATTATTTATTATCTCTTTATGAAAATATTAATTACACTTATTACTAACGGCAATTAATACTTAAGAAACAATATTATTTTGAGATAATTACATAAAGAAATTTATAATGGTAATCTACCTGAAGAAATTAGGTAAGATAATGAATACATAGAAAAAATCCGGCATAAGCCATTTATACCCTATGGATTTCAAGATGGATCGCGACGGCAAGGGAGCGAATCCCCGGGAGCAGAGATAACTATGTCATAGAGAACTCTGTGACCGGGGTGAGTGAGTGCAGCCAACAAAGAGGCAACTTGAAAGATAACGGGTATATACCGGATTATGAAACAAACACAGGATCATTAGCCTCAATTAAATCATCACTGAACCTCTCCGTCACAACTGATTGTCAGTGCCATATTTAAAGCTCGAATTAAAACGACTTTATCCTCGCTATCTTCCAGCAAACTAAAATGGTTACCCGAAATAGGAATTAGCCGCAGCAAAGGAGCCGGTACTATCTGCGCCCAACCTAATGACGGCTCCATACTTAAAGGCCGTGGGTTGTCATCCGTAACCAAAGGAACGAGTGGAGAAGGTTCCATTGCATAGAACTGATGAAGAGTTACCGTTAATACTTGCGGTTCATAATCCCTGACGATTTGTGCATAATTTTCTATCTGTTCCCAACGCTTCGCGATCAAATTAGGACTCAGATTTAACGGGTATAACGCCAGTTCCTGCGCCGCGGCAATAAATTGCACCAAACTCAGTTCGTCGATTCTTTGGTACAATGCGGCAATCTCTTCAATGTGTTCTTCCCCTAAGTGCCTTACCAATTCAATAAAGAACTGAAGCTTAGGCGGTATTATCTGTTTCCTGGAATAGTGAGGCGCAGGCGTATCAATTAGCCCCAGAAAATTGATCGTCTCACCGGCATTCAAAAGTTGCTGAGCAATGGCATAAGCCAATATACCGCCAGAAGAGTAACCACATATTCGGTACGGGCCTGCCGGTTGAATGGCCTTCATAAAGATGATCATTCTTGTCACCTGCTGCTCTATCGTTGACATGGGTCCTTCACTGATAGACGGCCAAGGCAGCGCGTAAATTGGATAGCCTGATTGAATATGCTGGGCCAGCCCAAAAACATAGGAATAATCACCCATCCCACTGGGAACAAAGAACAACGGTAACCCGATTCCGTCAGGTCGCACAGGTATGGCATGACTCCGTGGCTGAGACAGCCAATCTGAGGTCATTTTTGCTGCCAGTTCCATCAGAACCGGAAATTGAAACAAATCATTCAATGTACATACCAAATCATAACCTGCGGCAAGGTTTACCATCCGCATGGCAAGTAATGAATGTCCTCCCAACGTAAAGAAGTTGTCATGTCGGCTAATCCGCTCAATACCCAATAACTCACGCCAGATAACCGCCAATGTGGTTTCTATTTCTCCCTGCGGAGCTTCATAAATCTGACGGGCAAAAGCCTCTTTACCCGGAGCAGGTAACGCCCGGCGATCTAACTTACCATTAGTGGTCAGCGGGAAGGCATCCAGACGCACAAAGGCTGTCGGCACCATGTAGTCAGGTAAAATTGTGCTCAGATAGGTACGCAGACTATTAACCAGCCCGTCCTCTGTGTCTGCCACCACATAAGCAACCAACCGCTTATCCTGTCCATCACTCAACGCCAGCACAGCCGCCTCACGCACCGCAAAATGCTCCGTTAACCGGGCTTCAATTTCTCCCGGTTCAACGCGGAAACCGCGAATTTTAACCTGCTGGTCATTCCGGCCAAGGAATTCCAAATTACCATCTGGCAGGTAGCGAGCCAGATCCCCGGTTCGGTACATACGCGCGTTCGGTACATCACTAAACGGATCTGTCAAAAAGCGTTCAGCGGTCAATTCCGGGCGATTGAGGTAACCACAAGCAACCCCATCACCGCCAACATAAATCTCACCAGCCACCCCTAACGGCACCGGCTGACCATCATCATCCAGCAAGTAAACACGCGTATTGGCTATCGGTCGGCCAATGGAGACCCTTGTCGCCCCCGGTGGTAACGCGGCAATACGGTACATGGTAGTAAAGGTAGTTCCTTCACTCGGACCATAAGTCTGCAATAATCGTTGTGGCGGACTGTTGTCCAAAACCTCAGCAATCACATGCAGAGCGGGGATATCTCCCCCGAAAATCAGAATTTTTATCTGCGGAAGAACCGGTGACAACTCTACAACCAGCCGATTAAATAATCCGACAGTTAGCCACAGAATCGTGACTCGATGATCCTGTAACACCCGTACCAACGCCTGCGGCGTTAACAAAGTGGCATGATCAATCACCACCAGCGCCCCACCGTTGAGCAAAGGCGCCCAGACTTCAAAGGTGCTGGCATCGAAAGCCGGGTTAGCGGTAAAGGACACCCGATCATCTTGCTTAATTTCCGCATAGCCATTGTTAATGACCAGCCGAACCACCGCGCGGTGAGGCACTACCACGCCTTTTGGTATACCGGTCGAGCCGGAGGTATACATGACATAAGCGGGGTCTGAACTGTGACCAGACCAATCAAGATTGAAACCTTCTTCTTCCCTGCTTGTGTCTGCCTGATCAGTAAGTCGAAATAACGGAACAGTAAGGCTAATCGGAATATCAACCCGCCCATCAGTAAGCAACAATTTGGCTGAACAATCGTTTATCAACCAATTTTTCCGCTCATCCGGCGCTCCGGGATCAATAGGAACATAAACGGCACCTACTTTGAGAATCGCCAACTGTGCCACCACCAGTTCAATCGAACGCTCTAACAGCAGTGCAACATGGTCATTCGGGCAAATTCCCTGTGCAATCAATTGACGGGCTAGCCGGTTAGCTTGAGTATTCAGTTCGGCATAGCTAAGGGTTTTATCTCCTGCGATCAATGCCGTGGCTTCCGGGGTTTTCTCCACCTGTTGTTCAAATAATTGATGAATACACAACTGATCGGGATAGATTGTTTCAGTGGCATTCCAGGTTCCCAGCAATAACGTGCGTTCAGCCTCCGGCAGGATATCTGGCATCTGCACCGATATTTCCGGGGTCTGTTCAAGTGCTCGCACCAAACTTTCCAGTGCTTGTTGCATATAACCGCATATACGTTTCGGATCAAACGGCTGAACAATTTGAGCCGTCAGCCCCAGTGCATCACCAAAATCCTCCACCGACATGACAAACGGATAATTAGTACGCTCCTGTCCACCAAAGAGTTCAATACCACTTATCGTTTCATGCAAAGTTTGCAAAGAGGCATTATGTCGATAATTCAACAGAGTATTAAAGAGTGGCGTTCCACCCGGCACACCACTACAACGCTGAGCTAACACCAGAGATGCATGCTCATGTTCCAGCAACTCAGCCAGCCGGGTATGTACTATCTGTACACTATCTCGTACTGGAGTATCATCTACATCCAGTCGTAATGGCAGGGTATTGATAAACAATCCCATTCCATTATCAACCCCTTCCCCCGCTTGCATACGCCCAAACAGGACAGTCCCGAACACCACCTGCTGTTGTCCGCTGGTACGCGACAACACCTGCGCCCAGGCAAGATGACACAAAGAAGCCAAACTCACACTCAAACGCCGGGCTTGACCCCGTAAGCGGTCATTAAGTTCAGCTGCCAGCATCTGGTGTGATTCTGTGACTTGCGAACCATCATGATGCACGTCTGTCAATCCGAATGGTAACGTCGGCTCATTGACTCCAGCCAACATGTCGGTAAAGAAGCGGGTATGCTCTTCCTGACTTACCCCCAATCGTGCCTGAGCCACCAGATTGCGGAAGGGAACCGGAACAGGCAAATTGTCCCCTTGTCCGGCAAGATACGCCTGAACTTCACGGTTCATCACCCCCAATGTTGTATGGTCACCAATCAGATGGTGCAGTAATTGCAGCACTATCCAGCGGCCATCCTGCTCCTGTGCCACCGCAAAGCGCAGCAATGGCGCCTGTTCCAAGCCAATACGATGTTGGCGTGTATCAAAACGTCGCATCAATTGATCACCAACCGGACCATCATCCGGGTGTAGGGTCAATTCAGTCACGGATAAAGGTGCTTGACGCCAAACCACCTGAACTGGAACCGATACCCCTTGCCAGATAAAAGCGGTACGCAAAATATCGTGACGATCAACTACCTGTTGAACCGCGGCCAGATAACGATCCAATAAAGGCCGGTCAGCAAAAGCCATTTGGCTGACCAGTAGATACGGATCACCTTTATTTGCCAGTAGATGATGGAACAAAATACCATCCTGCAACGGTGACAAAGCATAGATATCCTGAATATTGGTCATCCCGCCCGGCACTTGCCCGATGATACGGTCAATTTCCGCCTGAGTCAGATCAATCAGTGGCAACATCTCTGGTGTCAATGTAGTCGCTGCCGGTGTCATAACATTAGGCGGTACCACCACAACCCGGTACTGTCCCAGCGTTTGGGCAAGTTCAGACAACACCGGAAATTGGAACAAGTCACGCACGGCCAGCGTCAATCTAAGAGTACGCAAGCGCTCAACCATCCGCACAGCAAGCAACGAATGTCCCCCCAGCGCAAAGAAACTATCATGCCGACTGATCTGTTCAATTCCCAGCAATTCGCGCCAGATAGCCGCCAGTGTAGTTTCTGTCTCCCCCTGCGGGGCGGCATAAACCTGATGAGCAAAATCTTCCTCTGCCGGAACCGGCAGCGCCCGGCGATCCAGTTTGCCGTTAGGCGTCAGCGGAAAGGCATCCAGACACACAAAAGCCGCCGGCACCATATAGTCAGGCAAAATTATGCTCAAGTGGCGACGCAAGTTATTAACTAACCCGTCATCCGCTTGCGCCACCACATAGGCAATCAACCGTTTGTCTTGCCCGTCACCAGCAACTAACACGAGTGCTTCACGTACCGCAGAGTGCTCCATCAACCGAGCTTCTATTTCCCCCGGCTCAATACGGAAGCCCCTAATTTTAACCTGCTGATCATTACGGCCAACAAACACCAGATTGCCATCCGGCAAGTAACGCGCCAAATCTCCGGTTCGGTACATGCGCGCATTCGGGTCATTGCTAAATGGGTCCGTGAGAAAACGTTCAGTGGTCAGTTCTGGTTGGTTCAAATAGCCACGTGCTACACCAATACCGCCAATATACAGCTCACCTACCGCCCCCAGCGGCACCGGCTGACCGTCGGTACCCAGTAAATAAACACGTGTGTTGGCCGTCGGGCGACCCATCGGCACCCATTCATCGGTATAGTCTAGCGGGCAAGACCAGACAGTCGCACAAACAGTAATTTCCGTCGGGCCATAAGCATTGAACAGATTCACCCGACCACTCAGAGCCTGAAGCAGTGCTGCACTGGGTGCTTCACCACCCAATATTAATGTCGGTCTTATCGTCATCACCGGCAAACCCGCCCCCTCCCGGAGCATAGCTGGTGTCAAACAGGCATGTGTCACCGCCTGCTCTTCTAGGTAATGCCAAAGGTGATGTGGCTCCTGACGAACCATGTCGGCAGGAATATCTAAAGTGGCACCACCACATAGCGCCATCATGACTTCCCAAACACTGGCATCGAAACCAAACGAGGCGAACTGCAACATTCGGCTGCCTGAATGAACATCAAACTGAACAATTTTTTCCTGAATAAGATTAACTAACCCACGATGTTCAATCATCACCCCTTTCGGTGTGCCGGTTGAGCCAGAGGTATAAATCACATAGGCCAGATGACGGGAAGTCAATGAAGACACCAAGGGATTGCTGTCCGGTTGGTCAGGCAATGAATTCGGATCAAATAGAGTTAATCCGGCTAACGCTTTCTCGCCTAACGCATCACATCCAGCACTATCCGCCAGCAAAATCGCTGGCGCGGCATCGGTCAGAATATGTATTAAACGCTCACCCGGATAAGCCGGGTCCAGAGGTACATAGGCTCCGCCAGCTTTTAGTATTGCCAACAGCCCTATGACCATTGCAGGTGAGCGTGTTACGCAAATCGCTACTCGCTGATCCGGTACCACACCCAATGTAATAAGCTGGTGGGCCAGCCGGTTAGCACAGGTATTTAATTCGGCATAACTTAAACGCTGACCTTCATGCACCAACGCAATAGCATCAGGATGCTTTTCAACTTGTTGTTCAAATAACCGATGAATACACCATTGGTCAGGATACCAGGCATTTGTGGCATTCCAAGTTTCCAGTAATAGCCTGCGTTCCGCTGACGCCAAAATATCGATTTTTCCAACCAACTGCTGAGGATTAGCGGCCATCTCTTGCAGTATCGTATACAAATAACCTGTATGTCGTTCAATTGTCTGCCGATCAAACAATGCGGTGGCATAATTCAGATAACCCACAATCCTGCCATCCACCTCAGACAGATTCAGCTCAAGATCAAACTTAACCACATCAAAAGCGTGATCAACGGGTGAGATGGTCAACCCCGGTAGCCTCAATTCCATATTCTCATTGTTCTGCCAGGCAAACATCACTTGAAACAACGGGGTATGCGCCAATCGGCGCGGTGGCTGCACAATTTCTACCACCTGTTCAAATGGCAAATCCTGGTGTTCCTGTGCCGCCAGCGCGGTTTGCCGCACACGCGTAAGTAACTCGGTAATGTTCAGCGAACCTGATAAATCAATACGTAAAGCTAACGTATTGACAAAGAAACCGATCAGCGATTCCACCTCTTGGAGACTACGGCCCGCACTCGGCGTACCGATAACCAGATCTTCTTGACCTGACAAGCGCGACAGGACTATAGCCCAGGCTGACAACAGGGTCATAAATAGAGTGACACCCTGCCGTTCACTCAAATGTTTAAGGGATTTCGTTAACTCTGCATCCAAATTAACAGGCAATACATGTCCGACAAACGACTGGTGAGATGGACGTAGCCGATCAGTTGGCAAATCTAATAGGACCGGCGAGTCAGCTAGCGCAGCACGCCAATAATCAGATTGGATTTGGACTCGTTCAGCTGAAAGCCATTGACGTTGCCACGCGGCATAATCAGGGTATTGAATCGCCAACGGTGGCAACGGATCGGGCTGCTCTAGCAAGAAAGCCGAATAGAGGGCATTCAGCTCACGCATTAACACGCTAACAGACCAGCCGTCTGAAATAATGTGATGCTGGGTCAACAAGAATACATAATCATTGTCAGCCCGTTGTATCAGACAGGCACGGATCAACGGGCCACGGGTCAAATCGAATGACGTCTCAGCTTCCTGTATACACAAATGTTCAAGTTGTTGATCCACATCAGGCACTTTACGCAGATCGTATTTTTTCATTGGCAAGCCAAATTCCACTGACAACAGTTTAACTTGAGGCTGACCATCAACAGAGATGAATACAGAACGTAACGCTTCATGACGAGCAAACAGGCGATTAAGCACCTGCTGCCAGACAGCAATATCAAGCGGCCCCTGCAAACGCAGTGCTATGGGAATATGATAGGTATCACTGACTCCCTTAAATTGAGCTAGGAACCACAAGCGTTGTTGCGCGAATGACAGCGGCAACTCACCCTCACGAGATATTGGCATAATGGCGGGTAGTTTACTGCCTTGTTCTGTCAGTCGCTTACTCATCACCTCAGCAAAGGCGGCTAAAGAAGGGGATTTAAACAACATGGTCAGCGGCAATTCGATACCTAAAGCGGCTATTCGATTGATCATCCGCACAGCCAATAGTGAATGACCGCCCAGTGCGAAAAAGTTGTCATGGCGGCTAATCTGTTCAACCCCCAATAACTTGCGCCAAATAGCGGCCAAAGTAGTTTCCATCTCTCCTTGCGGCGCTGCATAAACCTGACGAGCAAACGCTTCTTCTCCCGGCGCGGGTAATGCCCGACGGTTCAGTTTACCGCCAGATGTCAGTGGAAATGTATCCAAACGCACAAAAGCCACCGGCATCATATAATCAGGCAAAATCATACTCAGATGGGTACGCAAACTATTAACTAATCCGTCATCCGCGTCTGCCACCACATAGGCAACCAGCCGCTTCTCCTGTCCGTCATCGAGAGCTAACACCGCGGCTTCACGCACCGCAAAATGTTCCGTTAACCGGGCTTCGATTTCCCCCGGTTCAACGCGGAAACCGCGAATTTTAACCTGTTGGTCATTACGGCCAAGGAATTCCAAATTACCGTCCGGCAGGTAGCGAGCCAGATCCCCGGTTCGATACATCCGCCCATTCTGTTCATCACTAAAGGGATCTGTTAGAAAACGCTCAGCCGTCAATTCCGGGCGATTGAGATAACCGCAGGCCACCCCATCTCCGCCAACATAAATCTCACCAACCACCCCCAACGGCACCGGCTGACCATAATCATCCAGCAAGTAAACACGCGTATTGGCTATCGGTCGGCCAATAGGCACTCTCATCGTTCCTTGTGGTAACGCGGCAATACGGTACATGGTGGTAAAAGTGGTTCCTTCACTCGGACCGTAAGCCTGCAATAATTGTTGCGGCGGGCTGTTGTCCAAAACCTTAGCAATCACATGCAGATCGGGGATATCTCCGCCGAAAATCAGGACTTTTATCTGCGGGAGAACCGAGGATAATTCTACTACCAGCCGGTTAAATAACCCGATAGTCAGCCACAGAATCGTAACTCGATGAACCTGTAACACCCGTACAAACTCCTGCGGCGTCAGCAAAGTGGCATAGTCAATTACCACCAGCGCCCCACCATTAAGCAAAGGCGCCCAGACTTCAAAGGTACTGGCATCAAAAGCCGGGTTAGCGGTGAAAGCAACCTTGTCATCCGGCCTGATTGCAACATAGCCGTTATTAATAACCAATCTGACCACCGCACGATGAGGCACCACCACGCCTTTTGGTGTACCGGTCGAGCCGGAGGTATACATGACATAAGCTGAATCTGAACTATGACAAGGTAAATCAAGATTGGCGCGATCTTCCGCTCTGATTGTTCCCATCTCACTGGAAAGACAGAACAGAGGAACTGCAAAATTAGTCGGAATATCAAATGGTAAATCAGTGATCAGTAACCGTGCTGAACAATCGTTTATCAACCTGTTTTTCCGCTCGTCCGGTACGCTGGGATCTATCGGCACGTATACAGCATCGACCTTGAGAATAGCCAGCTGGGCCACCACCAGTTCAATCGAACGCTCTAACAGGATTACAACGCGATCACCCGGACAAATCCCTTGTGCTACCAATTGACGGGCCAGCCGGTTAGCACTGGCATTCAGCTCTGCATAACACAGCGCCTTATCTCCTGCTATCAACGCGACGGCATCCGGGGTTTTATCCACCTGTTGTTCAAATAACTGATGGATACACAACTGGTCAGGATAAGCGACTTCCGTCGTATTCCAGATTTTCAGCAGTAAATTCCTCTCTGCTTCCGGCAAGATTTCCAGCGCCCGAACGGGTTTTTCCGGGGTCTGTTCAAGCGCCTGTACCAGACTTTCCAGTGCTTGTTGCATATAGCCGCATACGCGTTCCGGATCAAACGGCTGGACGATTTGCGCTGTCAGTCCCAACGCATCACCAAAATCCTCCACCGACAGCACAAATGGATAGTTGGTCCGCTCCTGCGCACCAAGGAACTCAACACCGTTTATCATTTCATTCGAAGCTGCTAACGGCGCATTATGCCGATAGTTCAACAGAGTACTAAAGAGCGGGGTTCCACCCTGCACACCACTGCAACGCTGAGCCAATGCCAGCGAGGCGTGTTCATGCTCTAACAGCCCTGCCAACCGGGTATGTACCGCCTGTATGCTGTCCCGCACCGGGGTATCATCGATATCCAATCGTAGCGGCAAGGTATTAATAAACAGTCCCATGCCACTGTCAGCGCCTTCGCCCGCCTGCATACGCCCAAATAGCACCGTGCCGAACACCACTTTCTTCTGGCCGCTGGTACGAGACAACACTTGCGCCCAAGCCAGATGGCACAATGTGGCTAAACTTACCCCCAGACGCCGAGCCTGATCACGTAAACGGTCATTCAAGTCAGTCGTCAGCATCCGATGCGATTGTGTTACCTGTGAACCACCATGGTGTACCTCTATCAACCCAAACGGCAACGTCGGTTCCTCCACCTCCGCTAACATGTCGGTAAAGAAACAAGTATGCTCAACCTGATTGACACCCAATTGAACCTGAGCAATCAAATGACGGAAAGGTACCGGAACCGGCAGCCTGTTCTGCTGCCCGGTAAGATACGCCTGAACCTCACGGTTCATGACTTCCATCGTAGTATGATCGCCAATCAAGTGATGCAACAATTGCAACACCACCCAACGGCCATCAGTCTCCTGCGCCATCACAAAACGTAGCAGCGGAGCCTGACTCAAATCGATACGATGCTGGCGTGGATCAAACAATTGAGCTAACTGTTCGCAGATCGGTCCGTCAGCCAGGTTCAGCACCCGTTCCGCCACGGGTAATTGAACTTGACGACAAACCACCTGAGCCGGAACAGATAATCCCTGCCAAATAAAGGCAGTGCGCAAGATATCATGGCGATCAACCACCTGCTGAACCGCCGCCAGATAACGATCCAGCAAAGGTCGGTCAGCAAAAACCATTTGACTCGCTAACAGATACGGATCACCTTCGTTCGCCAGCAGATGATGGAACAAAATACCATCCTGCAACGGCGACAAAGCATAGATATCCTGAATATTGCTAATTCCGCCAGGCACCTGCTCGACGATGTAATCAATCTCTGACTGAGTTAGCGCAATCAACGGCAACATCTCCGGCGTCAACGCCTCAGTTACCGATGTAATGATATTAGGCGGCACCACCACAGCCTGATATTGTGCCAACGTTTGAGCAAGTTCAGACAGCACTGGAGATTTAAACAGATCACGCACTGCCAACGTTAAACCCAGATTACGCAAACGCTCAACCATCTGCACAGCGAGCAACGAATGTCCTCCCAGCGTGAAGAAACTATCGTGCCGGCTAATCTGCTCAACTCCCAACAAATCACGCCAGATAGCGGCCAAAGCAACCTCAGTGTCCCCTTGCGGTGCTTCATAAACCTGATGAGCAAAAGCGTCCTCTCCCGGAGCCGGTAATGCCTGACGATCTAATTTACCGTTAGAGGTCAACGGAAAAGCATCCAGACACACAAAAGCCGCTGGCACCATATATTCAGGCAGAATTGCACTTAAATAAGTCCGTAAATTATTAACCAATTCGTCATTCGCATCTGCCACCACATAGGCAACCAACCGCTTATCTTGCCCATCTCCCAACGCCAGTACAGCGGCCTCCCGTACCACAGGATATGCCATTAGCCGCGCTTCAATTTCCCCCGGTTCAATGCGGAAACCCCGAATTTTCACCTGTTGGTCATTACGGCCAAGGAACTCCAGATTACCGTCAGGCAAGAAGCGGGCCAGATCCCCGGTTCGATACATCCGCGCATTTGGTTGATCACTAAACGGATCTGTCAGAAAGCGTTCAGCCGTCAGTTCAGGCCGATTGAGGTAACCACAAGCCACCCCATCACCCCCCACATAAATCTCACCGATCACCCCCAACGGTACCGGTTGACCATAACCATTCAGTAGATAAACACGAGTATTCGCTATCGGTCGGCCAATGGGGACCCTCACCGTTCTCAATGGTAATGTTGCGATACGGTACATCGTCGTAAAAGTGGTTCCTTCACTCGGACCGTAAGCCTGTAATAATTGCTGTGGCGGGCTGTTGTCCAAAACCCCAGCAATTACATGTGGATCGGGGATATCCCCCCCGAAAATCAGAACTTTTATTTGCGGAAGAATGGGGGATAACCTTGCCACTAACCGGTTAAACAACCCAATAGTCAGCC
Source organism: Photorhabdus heterorhabditis (assembly GCF_018448905.1). GTDB lineage: Bacteria > Pseudomonadota > Gammaproteobacteria > Enterobacterales > Enterobacteriaceae > Photorhabdus > Photorhabdus heterorhabditis. The sequence goes on from NZ_RCWA01000038.1 coordinate 27,086, forward strand.
ACAGAATCGTGATTTGATGAGCCTGTAACGCTTGTACAAATTCCTGTGGTGTCAGCAAAGTAGCGCGATCAATAACCACCAATGTGCCACCGTTAAGCAAAGGCGCCCAGACTTCAAACGTACTGGCATCAAAAGCCGGGTTCGCCGTAAAAGCAACCTTGTCATCCAGCCCGATTGCGGCATAACCGTTATTAATAACCAGCCTGATTACCGCACGATGAGGCACCACCACGCCTTTCGGTGTGCCGGTCGAACCGGAGGTATACATGACATAAGCTGAATCTGAACTGAGACAAGGTACATTGAGATTGAAACACGCTTTCTCCCTGATGGTGTCCATCTCACTGGAGAGACGAAACAGCGGAACCGCAAGGTCAATCGGGATATCAAACTGCAAATCAGTGAGCAGCAATTTGGCTGAACAATCGTTTATCAACCCGTTTTTCCGTTCGTCCGGCACGCTGGGATCTATCGGCACATAAACAGCACCAGCTTTAAGAATGGCTAATTGTGCCACCACCAATTCAACCGAGCGTTCTAACATAATCGCCACGTGGTCATCCGGGCAAACCCGCAGTTCAATCAGTCGATGGGCCAATCGGTTAGCATAAGCATTCAGTTCCGCATAACTGAGGATTTTATCTCCCGCTATCAGCGCTGTCGCTACCGGGGTTTTCTCTGCCTGTTGTTCAAATAACTGATGAATACACAACTGGTCAGGATACGGTGCTTTAGTCGCATTCCAGATTTCCAACAGCAACCTGCGCTCCGCCGACGTCAGAATATCGATCTCCCCGACTGATTGCTGAGGGTTAGTCACCATCTCTTGCAGCACCGTGTACAGATACCCCAAATGCCGCTCGATGGTTTGTTGATCAAACAGGGCCGTTGCATAACTCAAATAACCAACAATCTTGTCATCCTTCTCAGACAAGTTCAGTTCAAGATCAAACTTAGCGGTATCAAGGCATTGCTCGGCAGGTGAGACTGCCAGCCCCGGCAGTTTCCAATCTGGATTCTCATTGTTCTGCCAGGCAAACATCACCTGAAACAGGGGTGTATGCGCCAATCGGCGCGGCGGTTGCACTATTTCCACCACTTGTTCAAATGGCAGATCCTGATGCTCCTGAGCTGCCAATGCTGTCTGACGCACACGAGCAAGCAACTCAACCACATTTGGCGCACCCGATAAATCGATACGTAAGGCCAACGTATTAACAAAAAAGCCGATCAACGATTCCACTTCCTGGCGACTGCGACCCGCACTTGGTGTACCAATAACCAGATCTTCCTGACCTGACAGACGCGATAAGACCGTAGCCCAGGCTGACAGCAAGGTCATGAACAATGTGCCCCCCTGCTGCTCGCTCAAACGCTTCAAGGATTGGGTTAATTCGGCATCCAGATTGACAGGCAATAAATTCCCCGCAAATGATTGCTGGACAGGACGTGGTCGGTCAGTTGGCAAATCCAACAATACCGGCACATCAGCCAATATCGTGCGCCAATAGTCAGATTGGTTCTGAATACGCTCAGCCGAAAGCCACTGACGCTGCCAGGCGGCGTAATCAGGGTACTGAATCGGTAATGCAGGCAATGGATCAGGTTGCCCGGTCAGAAAAGCCGTATAGAGAGTACTTAATTCACGCATCAGTATGCTGACAGACCAGCCATCGAAAACAATATGATGCAGGGTCAACAGGAATAGGTAATCATCGTTAGCCAGTTGTATCAAAGCAGAGCGGATTAACGGCCCACGAGCGAGATTAAACAGTGTTTCAGACTCCTGCATGCGCAGATATTTAAGTTGTTTCTCCACATCAGGTACTTTACGCAGATCGTATTTTTTCATCGGCAGGCCAAATTCCGTCGGCAACAGTTCGATCTGGGGATGACCATCAACTGTCACAAATATGGAACGTAAAGCCTCATGACGAGCAAATAGGTGATTAAGTGCGCGCTGCCAGGCAGCGATATCGAACTGACCACGCAAACTCAATGCTACCGGGATATGATAGGTATTACTGACCTCGTCAAATTGGGCGAGGAACCACAAACGCTGTTGCGCAAATGACAGAGGTAACTCGCTATCGCGGGATATCGGCATGATTGCGGGTAATATGCTATCTGGTTCACCAAACTGAACACTCATCTTCTCGGCAAAAGCTGACAATGAAGGAAATTCAAATAACGTGCTCAACGGCAGTTTGATGCCTAAAGCGGCTATCCGGTTCATCATCCGAACAGCCAATAGTGAATGACCACCCAGTGCGAAAAAGTTGTCATGCCGACTTATCTGTCCAATTCCCAGCAATTCATGCCAGATAGTCGCCAAAGCAATCTCAGTTTCCCCTTGCGGCGCTTCATAGATCTGACGGGCAAAATCCTCTTCCCCCGGAGCCGGTAGCGCCCGGAGATCCCGTTTGTCGTTAGGTGTGAGCGGAAAGGCATCCAGACGCACGAAAGCCGCTGGCACCATATAGTCAGGTAAAATTGTACTTAAATGCTCACGCAGACCAACCACTAACCCGTCATCTGGCTCGGCCACCACATAAGCAACCAGCCGTTTATCTTGTCCATCACTTACCGCTAATACCAATGCTTCACTCACCGCCGGATGCTCGGTCAAACGCGCTTCGATTTCTCCCGGTTCAATCCGAAAACCCCGGATTTTAACCTGTTGGTCATTACGACCAACAAACACCAGATTGCCATCCGGCAGGTAGCGGGCCAAATCCCCGGTTCGATACATGCGTGCATTCGGTACATCACTAAATGGATCTGTCAGAAAGCGTTCAGCGGTCAATTCCGGGCGATTAAAGTAACCACAGGCAACCCCATTGCCGCCAACATAAATCTCACCGGTCGCACCTAGTGGCACCGGTTGCCTATACGCGTCTAACAGATAGAGGCGCGTGTTAGCAATTGGCCGGCCAATAGGGATCTTTGCTACTCCCGGCGGTAACGCCGTAATGGGATATATCGTGGTAAAGGTGGTGCCTTCACTTGGGCCATAAGCTTGTAATAATTGTTGCGGCGGATTCTTGTCCAAAACCTGAGCGATCACATGCGGATCGAGGACCTCTCCGCCGAAAATCAAAATCTTGATCTGAGCAAGCACCGGAGACAACTCCGCCACCAACCGGTGAAGCAAGCCAACACTCATCCACAGAATAGTGATTCGATAAGCCTGTAAAGCTCGTACAAAATCCGATGGCGTCAGTAAAGTAGCATGGTCGATAACCACCAATGTTCCACCGTTGAGCAACGGCGCCCAAACTTCAAATGTGCTGGCATCAAAAGCGGGATTCGCGGTAAAGGCAACCCGATCATCCTGTCCGATTTCCGCATAGCCATTATTCATCACCAGTCGGACCACAGCACGATGAGGCACTACCACCCCTTTTGGTGTACCGGTCGAACCGGAGGTATACATAATATACGCTGACTTGGCGCTGAAACCGGGTAAGTCAAGATTGCAACGCTCCTCTTCCCTGTCCGTAATGGGATCGCTGGAGAGATGAAATAACGGCACAGCAAGACCAGTTGGGATATCAGCCTGCTCATCAGTGAGCAGCAATTTGGCTGAACAATCGTTTATCAGCCAATTTTTCCGCTTATCCGGCATTCTGGGATCGACGGGAACATAAACGGCACCAACTTTGAGAATAGCCAGTTGTACCACCACCAGCTCAACAGAGCGTTCTAATAAGATCGCCACATGGTCATCTGGTAAGATGCCCTGTTCAATCAGTTGACGAGCCAGTCGATTCGCACAAACATTCAGTTCCACGTAACTGAAAGTCTTATCTCCTGCTATCAGCGCTATGGCCTCTGGGGTTTTCTCCACCTGCTGTTCAAACAACTGATGAATGCATAGCTGGTCAGGATACGGCGCCTCGGTGGCGTTCCAGATTTTCAGCAACAGCTGTTGCTCTGCTTCTGGCAAGATGTTCAATCTGCGTACCGGTGTTTCTGGCGCCTGTTCAAGCACTTCCACCAGGCTTTCTAATGCCTGTTGCATATAACCACATACCCGTTCTGGATCAAACGGCTGCACCACTTGGGCGATCAACCCCAAAGTGGAACCACCGTCCTCTACCGACAGCACAAACGGATAGTTAGTACGTTCTTCTTCGCTAAGGAATTCAATACCCGGCACAACCTTATCCGGCGTCATCGGCTGATCGTTATGCAGATAGTTCAATAAGGAACTAAAAAGTGGCATTTCGCCCTGTACACCACTGCAACGCTGAGCCAGCGCTAACGATGCATGTTCATGATCCAACAATGCTGCTAATCGGGTATGTGCGGCCTGTACGCTGTCCCGTACCGAAGTGTCATCAATATCCAACCGCAACGGCAAGGTATTGATAAACAGCCCCATCCCGCTATCAGCCCCATCACCCGCCTGCATACGCCCAAACAATACCGTGCCAAACACCACCTGTTGCTGCCCGCTGGTACGCGACAATACCTGCGCCCAAGCCAAATGACACAAAGCAGCCAGACTAACGCCCAGACGCCTCGCCTGATTGCGCAAGCGGTCATTCAGCGTGGCTGTCAGCATTCGGTGCAATTGGGTGACTTGTGAACCATCACGATGGACCTCCACCAATCCAAACGGTAACGTCGGTTCATCTACCTCAGCCAGCATGTCAGTAAAGAAGCGGATATGCTCTTCCTGACTTACCCCCAATCGGGCTTGAGCCACTAAATTGCGGAAAGGTACCGGTGCAGGCAGACTACCCTCCTGCCCGGAAAAATACGCCTGAACTTCGTGGTTCATGATTTCCATCGTGGTATGGTCGCCAGTCAAATGATGCTGCAATTGCAATACTATCCAGCGACCATCCGTTTCCTGTGTCACTATAAAGCACAACAACGGTGCCTGGCCCAAATCGAGGTGATGCTGACGTAAGTCAAAACGCTGGGTTAACTGGTCAATAATTGGGCCATCAGCGGGATTCAGCATCAACTCAGTCACTGACAAAGGTGCCTGACGCCAAACAACCTGAGCCGGAACTGACAATCCTTCCCAGAGAAAAGCCGTACGTAAAATATCGTGACGATCAACCACCTGTTGAACCACTGCCAGATAACGGTCCAACAAAGGCCGATCATTGAAGGCCATCATATAGGCCAACAGATACGGGTCACCTTCATTTGTGAGTAAATGGTGGAACAAAATACCGTCCTGTAGCGGCGACAGAGCATAGATATCCTGAATATTGGCGATCCCTCCCGGCACCTGTCCGACGATACGGTCAATATCAAGCTGAGTTAGATCAATCAGTGGCAGCATCTCCGGCGTCAATACTGTCGTTGCCGATGTAATCACATTAGGCGGTACCACTACTATAGCCTGATGCTGCCCCAACATATGAGCAAGCTCAGACAATACTGGATATCGGAATAAATCGCGGGCAACCAACGTTAACCCAAGGTTACGCAGACGCTCAATCATCCGTAAGGCAAAGAGAGAATGACCACCCAACGCAAAAAAGTTGTCATGTCGGCTAATCTGCTCAATACCCAACAATTCACGCCAGATAGTCGCCAACGTGGCTTCTATTTCCCCCTGCGGTGCTGCATAAATCTGACGAGCAAAAGCCTCCTCACCCGGAGCAGGCAACGCCCGGCGATCTAACTTACCATTAGGAGTCAGCGGGAAGGCATCCAGACGCACAAAAGCCGCTGGCACCATGTAGTCAGGTAAAATTGTACTCAGGTAGGTATGCAGATTATTAACCAACTCCTCATCCGCGTCTGCCACCACGTAGGCAACTAACCGCTTATCCTGCCTATCATCCTGAACCAGCACAACAGCCTCACGTATCGCAGAATATTCCGTTAGTCGAGCTTCGATTTCTCCCGGTTCAATGCGGAAACCCCGAATTTTAACCTGCTGGTCATTACGGCCAAGGAATTCCAAATTACCGTCCGACAAATAGCGCGCTAAATCCCCGGTTCGATACATACGCGCATTCGTCTTATGACTAAATGGATCGACCAGAAAGCGCTCAGCGGTCAATTCCGGGCGATTGAGATAACCGCTGGCCACCCCATCACCGCCAATATAAATCTCACCGATACCCCCCAACGGCACTGGCTGACCATAATCATCCAGCAAGTAAACACGCGTATTGGCTATCGGTCGGCCAATGGGAACCTTCGCCATCCCCGGAGGTAACAACGCGATACGATACATCGTGGTAAACGTCGTTCCTTCCGTCGGGCCATAGGCTTGCAATAACTGTTGAGGCGAATTTTTGTCCAAAACCTTAGCAATTACATGCCGATCGGGAATATCCCCCCCGAAAATCAGCATTTTTATCTGTGGAAGCACCGAGGACAACTCAGCTACCAATCGGTTAAATAACCCAATCGTTAACCACAAAATCGTGATGTGATGAGCTTGTAACTCCTGTATAAACGCTTGCGGCGTCAGCAACGTGGCATGATCAATCACCACCAACGCTCCACCATTAAGCAAAGGCGCCCAGATTTCAAAGGTACTGGCATCGAAAGCCGGGTTAGCGGTGAAAGCAACCCGGTCATCCTGCCCGATTTCTGCATAGCCATTATCAATAACCAGCCGAATTACCGCATGATGAGGTACGATGACTCCTTTGGGTGTACCCGTCGAACCAGAGGTATACATGACATAAGCAGCGTCTGAACTGCGACAAGGTAAATCAAGATTGAAATCCGTCTCATCTTCCCCGGACGCATCTACCTCCGCAGAAATACACAATAACGGAACAATCAGGCCAATCGGGATATCAGACTGTACATCAGTGATGAGTAACCGAGCTGAGCAATCGTTTATCAACCTGTTTTTCCGCTCGTCCGGCACACTAGGATCGATAGGAACATAAACGGCCCCCGCTTTGAGGATAGCCAACTGTGCTACCACCAGTTCAATCGAACGCTCTAACAGGATTACAATGTGATCACCCGGGCTAATCCCCAGAGCAATCAATTGACGAGCCAGTCGGTTAACACCCGCATTGAGTTCAGCATAGCTAAGGGTCTTATCTCCTGCTATCAATGCGGTGGCCGCCGGAGTTTTCTCCACCTGTTGTTCGAATAGCTGATGAATACACAGCTGGTCAGGATAGATTGTTTCAGTGGCGTTCCAGGTTTCCAACAGTAGTGTGCGTTCGGACTCAGGTAATAAATTAAGCTGCCAAACTGGTATTTCATCACCTACTTTTTCCGCTGATGCCAACACCTGTAAATGTTCACTCATCCGCTGAACATCTTCTACGAGCAAACGAGTTGCATCGTAGATCCAGCGAAAACCACCCTGTGCATTAATCTGCAATGTCAGAAGTTCACCTGACACATCCTTCTCCCACTGTCTGTCATCCTTTATGACCGAGACAGCAATCCGCCATGGCTGGCAGGCTGTTAACGCTGGAATAACACTTAATGCAGGAGAACGGGAAAGAAGGTCACAACAAAATGTACGGTGTTGCGCTAAGCATGTAAGTTCGTTACTAATCCAGTCAGCGACTACACTCCACGGCTTATCAAATGCTACCTCAATCGCCATGGGAACCACTGGTGACAAACCAGCCAATAAACCCAGTTCATCTTTTGCTTCATCCACATACCAACCGATTTGGAACTTGGTCTGATGAGTCAAACGCGCCAGATAAATGGCGAATGTCTGCAACAACATCGGCAATGGATCTGTTTCACTGTTTTTCGGCAACGGAGGTTGCCAGACACTCATTGCCCATCTGGGTTCTACCTGCTCCCCGGCAATTTCGAAAGGTAATTGGAATGGCTGCCAAGAGGCAAGACGCTCACACCAGAATGATTCACTGGGTGCCAATGACTGGAGAGTATTTTTTACATTCTGTGCTTGTTGTGGAGAAAGCAAAGGTAATGATTTACCCGGACTGAGTTCTGATATAGCAGCCAGTTCACCAGTAGATAATAATTTGCCTTCAAGAGTGGTAAACCCACCAATCCGCACATCTCCACTGCCCGTCGTGACTTGCCAGGCGTTCTCTTCTACATCAATCAACGTACCTGGTGCCGCCTGAGAACAACAGTTCAACCGTTCAAGCCAAGAAATTCGCACGGTGCCCTGCTTAAGCAACACTTTCGGACAGCCCAGTGGATTTAGATAATTCTCGCCAAAATCTAAAGCCCGTACCAACGCTGACAATACTTCACCCGGCTGCTCCCAACACAGATATCCCCCACCATCAGGCCGATGTGACTGAGCATAAAAACTCCGTTGCGAGAGATCTTGTGGATGGGTCACCAACGTGCCCTGACCAAGATCCTGCAACAATTTAATAAATCCTTCCTGAGCAGCCTGATAACATTTTAGATTCAATGAAAATGCACTATCGTGTTCCCCAATAGATACCGGCCATTGCACAGCAATATCGCAGGCATCCACACCCGCTTCAATGCAATGCCAGGAAATAGCATAATGTGCCTCCTGCGCTAACAACGCCCAAGAAGTGGCATGACAACCCGCATAGCGGGGTAAGGGGCTATCGTGATAGTTAAAAGCGCCGCCGCGAATCTGTTCAATCAACGACATAGGCAGAATGATCGGACTAGCGATTGAGAAAAGCCAATCGACAGGGTGTAGCATGATTTGCTGTTGTAATGCGTCAACAGAGTCCACACAAACGATTCCTTGCTGGACAGCCCAGGTTTGCAAAACATCATCATCAGTTAGCACCGCTTGTATTGTATGCCCAGCCGATTGAATTTGCTCGGCACAGAATACTGCAAGAGTTGTTCCTCCCACCACGACACAGATACGTGATGAAGTAGGAATATTATTTACGTTATTGATTATATTTTCTGACGTCTGAGAGGGGAGTGCTACTTTAAGGACATTTCCCGCGTTAGCAATGCTATCTTTCATTTACAACCTCAACAATTCTGTTAGATATTTGAAAACTGTCTTTCCCGACAGTCATCAAAGTGCTTTCTTTTACTTTTCCCCGTTTTATCTTTGGAGGAATAAAGACGGACTTGCCAAGCATCAATCAAGATACTCAGACAATACTTTCTCTCTGGCATTGAGTGTAAATAATCGCTTGATTAACCATGCTGTGGTGATAATTCACCTAACAATGGAATAAATGATTCATTCTATGAACCGTAAACAAGCACTCTGTTTCGTCCCTGTTTTTTATATCAATGTCTATGATGAGTTGGCGTTTAATTCCATGACTTAAAAAGGATTTATAGACGACTAATTGGTATGAGTTGACTTCGATCACGCTCCAAAAATAAAGATTATCATTCTAATAATGAACAAAAAACCCCTGCCAAAGCAACTTATTAAACATTTACAAATACATCTTGTATATTTAATTACTCAAAGATATAAGTTTAGGTTAGAATCAATTTCACCACATGTTATTTAATAATAAAATCCTATGATTAATGTGAAAGTTAATTACATTTAACTTCGTAAAGAAATAATTTCAAATTAAAATCAACCTTATTATATATTATTTAGTATAATATAGCTAAGATCACCATTAATGCAATACCGTATTGATTATCAGGCAACATATTCTAAGAGAGTTATTCTTTGATATGATTTATCGGATGGTGCAAACAGGATTCAAGCTTTATACCGTTTAGTTTGCTAATACTCGTCTGCATATACAATAAAATTACCCTCCACTACAATCAATACTAAAGTATAAGTTGTTCTTTCCTCCCAAGATTCACCACAGCTTCAGAATCGTTGTTTAAAAATTGAAAATATTATCGTATATATACTCAATAGATTTCAAGATGCATCACGACGGCAAGGGAGCGAATCCCCGGGATCATAGATAACTCTGTGACTGGGGTAAGTGAGTGCAGCCAACAAAGCAGCAACTTGAAGGATGAAGGGTATAGGAACAGGATATTGAATAGCCGCAATTAATAACGCTTCATCCCATGTACTTACACTTCCAATACTGCCCATAGTAAACCTCTAAATAAATCATAGTGATAGATTAAATGACAAGTTTCATCATTATACTGACCAAATAGGCCACGACTTTATTTTCATCTATCGTTAAGCGATCTTACTAACGCATAATAACGCCGCTTTTCATCACCAAAATGCGATCCATAACATCAAATAAAAAAATTAATAATTTGGGAGTAAGAAATTCTTTTATTAACTCGGGCATGAGTTTGTCCGATCTGAGTTGCTAATAAGAGAGTAAATAAGTTAACTGGTCGGATGGGGGATGTGGAAAGATAGATTTAAAACTACTGCATGTAAGTTAAACAGCCTTATCTTGATAATCATATTCATTTTTGTTAATAAAAAATCGTACTGATATAACTTTTCTACAAGATTAAGATAACATTTTGCTATTATATGTCATTCATGCCTGAAGACTTCGTGAACAACTTCATTGTAAAAGATCCGATAGCCCCTCAGACACTGCGGTTTCTGCTTATTAACCCACTCAGATCATTTACTCACTAACTATTCTTTTTCTGATAGTTACCTTCCAGAATCCAAAGGTTTAAATTCAAATTATCGTAAGTAACTTTGATTAACACAAACATTTAATTCTATTTAAATTAATGGATTTCCGGCAAGGGTAGAAAAAGGAAGGAAACAAACAGATTATAAATGAAATTATTTCTACCATTTTATTTTCCCTGAATAAATCATTAACAGCATTAAAATAAAATCACACAAGGTAATCATGCAAATCATTAACAATTAATTGGAATAAATAATTTTAGAAGTCATTTAACAACATCATCATATCAATACAATTAATTAAAAAATACGATATTAATTTCAACCATTATTTGATTAGGTAGCTTAATTTTCTACAAATAAATTCAACCATAACATTGATACCGACATTAAATAATCATGCTGACAAATCCATTAAATACTATAACCAATAGATTTCAAGTTGCAGCGCAGCAGCAAGTGAATGCATCCCCAAGAATAGGGGTAACTATAGTCCCTCCAACAGCAGAAACACCTGCTCCCCAAGCGACTCACAATCCTCTTACCGGATCTTGTCCTTCCGGGTGATCACCTTTGGCATGTTTTGACAATGCTGCCGAAATCTCTTGAGGAGATTTACCTTCATTTAGCATAGCGGTAGCCAGACTGGATGCTGACCGACCGTAATCCATCATTCCTTTGGGTAAACTCAGGGCATTATTGTCAGTAACAACGCATTCCATTGCGACGTTGACCGCCGAACACCGATTTTCCCCATGCGTTCAGTCAGTTACAACCCATTTTTCCCAGTACGGTTTGATGCCCGTGCCACAACGCCCTGACGCGACTTTTGAGCCTAATAAGCCATTTTGCTTTGATGCTGTTAAAAGGCTGTGAGTTAAATGGTTGAATAATATTCGAATGCTTTTGAAATTATTTCATTAACTTCACTCTTATAAAGAATAGCCTCTCTGATATCAGGATTAGTGATCGTTTCCCAAAAACTATTCCCATGTTCGTCTTGTTTTAATTCACTATACTTAGCGCCAAGTATCCTAACCATATCACCATAAGAAACAGCAAAAACAATAAAACCAGCATCATTAATATTTTCTGTTGACGCTTGATATTGATAAGATTGCTCAAAATTCTCGGGCTCATCTTGTCCTATCAACTCTGGAGAAATCATTCCTAACATAAAGTTAAAAGCATCTTTAGTTTCTTTTTCAAACAACGCTTTATTTTCCTGAAAAGAAAATAAAGCATTAGTATTGTCTTTCAACGAAAAGATATCTACCCAAAGGGTAGATGTCCTTATTTCTTCAGGGAAAAAAAAACCATCAATACAAAAATGGAAAAGTCCATTTTTATAAGTATCATCACTCCATTCTGGAAGATGTTGTATTAACACTGCAAAACGATATGGATCACCAAAAATCATTTTTATCTCCATTTTCCGGACAAACCAAGTTGTTTTTTGACTTCATTAGGAATGTCATTTTTATTCAATGGATTTTTTACATCACCGGTACTTCCATTCCAGTGATATTCCCCATTGGTCCCTTCGAACCGATGAACATTACCTTTTTCATCCTTAGCAAATCTAACTTCTTTATTACCATAATTTTTGGAGCTTGGAATTGAATTTTCAAAAAGTTTCAATGAGTCTTTTGGTTCTATTCCCGCATTACGGCGATTTCCATCACCACCAAGAGTATGTTTAGGATTTGATTTATACACTAACCCATTATTCGCTGTCACTGGATTAGGTACTGGTACAGCACTTCCCTTGACTCCTTTTGCTCCAGCCTTACTGATCCCTCCGGCCACTCCCGCAGACGCCGCAATTCCCGTCTGCCCCATAATCTTCACGATTTCCTGGGTCGTTTCTTCTGAGCCGCCAGTGACTTGGGCACGATGGAGCACTAAATTCCGTGATGCGTCAATATTCGACATAGCACCCCGTAAATCAGCCCATTCCCGTACTTCCGCTGGTGTGAGGGAATCCAGCCCCTGCATTCTGGCTTTTTCCTGAATTTCACTTATCCGAGCACTGTAGTCACCTTGCAATGCCCGCAGCTCTTTGGCTACGGCAACGCATTGGTCAGCCCCTGAGCACGTTGCTATCCGCTCTTGAACCTGGTCATATTCCTGCCGATATTTATCCCTGACAGTCGCACGGCAACTGCTATCACCCTGACAATTAACCAGTTTCTCACTTCTTGAACGATTCTGGTCAACGCTTAGGTGATTATTGTCTACAACAAACTAACAGCGGAGAAAATCCCAGCCCAGTGGCTGGGATTTTTGTCACTCAGATAATGGTTCCAAACTAAGTAGGTGAGCTTTTGCCTTTTCTATAATGTGCAAAAATTCATCACACCTGAACTCTAGAATATTATTGTCAGGATAAATAATAATATTCACTGATTTTTTGTCCTCCGATAATGATATTTCCCCCCACTGAACCCTATTAAAAGATAGCTCAGCATAAAGATCATCTCGGCCAGCGGAACTACCTACACTATATTCCAACATACTCTTCCTCTCTGTCATTTACTGGGCGGCTCACGGAATCCAATCAATTTTGTACCATCAGCATTAAATCGCAACGCTCGTCCATCAGGAGCAATTGCTTCAACTACAGCAATCCTCTGTTTATTTTCAAAAACAAACCTAGATTCTATTTTGGTATTTGGATTGCTTAGTATTTCACTAACTATAGTCTGAGCTTCCTTATTTAAAACAGATGCTTTCTGGCTAGAATATGAATACACAGAACCTTCCCTTCCCCCGTGCTTTTGTAATGCACGCCCAGCGTCCGTCAAGCCATTACGATTGGGGGTTGAAGCAGCTTGATTAAGATTATCCCTAGATGGAAGCCCACTATTGTTACGTGCATTTTCCTCATCTTGCGGTTCCCAACCATCTGGTGTTCCAGAACCGGTTCCACCATATTTAGCCTTTTCTTCATTTGTCAGATTTTTTCCCACATTTGGTTGGTTTTCACCATCTATATAATCTGACGAACATACCCGACCAAAAGAACATTGGGTGGCTTTATCTATAGACTCTCCCATTTCCTTCAATTTTTTGTCCAAAGCTGAAGCTATTGTCTGATTTGCTTCATTCACGGCTTCACCCGTGTTTGAACCCGCTATCGGTGGGGGTGGCATTGGTACAGCTAGGGCATTATTATCCGCTGCATTCTTCCCCGCCTGTGCCCCGGTAACGGCGCTGGCGGTGGAGTCACCGGCAATGCCGCCGGCTAATCCCGCGGCCAGCGTGGAAAGGGTGCTGATAGTCTGTTTCTGCGCCTCCGTTAATTCACTGACGTTGGCCTCGTCGCCGTAAAGCTGTTTTATCAGGACCTGCGCCGCCAGTTCACCGGAAGCCGCCCCCGCGGCACCCGACAGGGCATTGTTACCGCTCACTTCCGCCGCCACCGCGCCTAAAATCGCGTGGGCCAGCGTGTTGGTGGCGATATCCACCTGATGGGTTTGCGGGTCGGTGGTCATCTCCTTAATCACCCCGGCCAGATACGGTGAAGCCCCGCCAGCCAGCGCCTGATGATAGGCGGTGGTGTAGATTTGGCTTTTAATGTCTTCCATGCTCGGGTCGGCGTGACCCGTTTTCGCCAGGGTGGCTTTGGCAGCTTCAATATCCTGTTCACTGAGATGGTCCAGCTTCGCTTTCGCCGCGTGGGTGGCGATAATTTTCCCTTCCGTCCCGGCTATCTCGGTCATCTGGGCGCTGAGCTCGCCCATCAGTTGCGCCTGTTTCAGCCGCTGTTGTTCCTTTTCCTTATCAAATATCGGACTCAGGACATTGGCAGCGTTATCGGTATCGCGGCTAAGGGTCGCGACATCCTGCGTTTGATGCGCCTTATCCCGGATAATCAGGGTGCCGTCACTGACGGCGGCGTGCGTGGTGGTGCTGTCATGGCCCTGGTTATTGGAACCGCTCAGTGCATTGACTGCCAGATTGTTCAGCCGCTGACTGGTGGTCGGTTTGCCAACGCTGATGCCCGCACTCTGCTGTTCAACCTTAAAATCCGCCTGATTCTGAATATCTTTAAAGCCCAGTGTGCCGGTGTTGAGGGTGTTTTTGGTTTTGTCGGCGGCACTGGCTATCACCGCACCGTCCAGCTGGGTGTGGTCGCCGACATTCACCTGATAGCCCCCTTGACCGGCATACAGCCCGGTCTGCTCCTGCACGCTGTCATAACTGCTGTGCAGTTTGCTGCGGCTGGCATTCAGGCTTAATGTGCCGTCCGGCTGCGGACCCACGGTGGCATTGACCCCGGCTCGGGCGTTGTGCTGCTGGCTGTCATAGCGCTGGCGGTCCTGTTCACTGCTTAATGTCAGATGGCGTTTCACGTCGGCGGTCAGCTGTTCGCCGCTGACCTGCGCCCCCTGCAGCGTGGTATCCCGGCCACTGTTGAGGGTAACGGTCTGTCCCGCCTCTAATGTGGTGTGCGTGTGACTGATGCCGTTGCCATTTTCATGGCCGCGGCCCCGACTGACATTGGCCGACGCCGTCAAGCCGGTGCTGCCCGGGCCGGCGGTGACACCCACGCCCAACGCGCTACCGTGGCTACTGTTTTTGCCGATAGTCTGTTCGGTGTTCTGGCTGGAACTCAGTTGGATGTCTCGGCTGGCATTGAGTTGCAGGTCTTGACCCGCCTGTAACTGGCTGCCCTGCACGCGGATATCGCCGTTCGGTCCTGATGCGCCTTTGCCATCCCCTTTGGCGGTTATGGTGAGGTTATCCCCGGCAGTGAGGTGGCTGCCCTGTTGGGTGGTCTGGCGGTGCTGCTGTTCTGAACGCGAAGACTGGCGACCGTAGGACAGGCGAACCCCGGCCAGATTATTATTGCCTTTTTCGTCACTGCCCTGCGCTTCCGCCAGTCGGACCGCCTGGGTAGCCTGAACCCCGCTGAGCGCGGCCTGGGTATTTTGCAACGCTTTCAGGCGCGGGTCGGCGGTCTGCTGTGCGGTCCGGGCCGTCTGTACCGCGCTGTTAATGGCGCCGCCTGCCGTGCCACTCAGCGCCACGGTTAAGCCGCTTTGCTTTTGTTCGGTTTTCGTCAGGGTGGTGTGATGATTTTCCGCACTGGTGATACTGACGCTCTGACCGGTGAGGGTCAGGTCCTTTTTCGCGACGATATCACTGCCAT
>NZ_RCWA01000039.1 GCF_018448905.1 Photorhabdus heterorhabditis
ACGTACTGCAAACGAAACCCGCCCCCGCAATATCGCCTTTAACTACATAGTGAGAGCAGCATAATGACAGAACAGAAATACTCTTTAGAACATGAAACCGCTGTATTGGGTAAAGATGGATTAGCCACTCAAGCAGGCTGGATAAAGGTTTATCACTCAAATCAAATCACGAGAGAGTTCACAAACTCTGATATTGAATATCTCATGCTGGGTGTCAGTGTATCAGCCGGGGCTTATCCCGATGCGCCAGAACTTCCTCAATCTCATGATGTAGCCGTTCGCCGCAGTGAAGATAAACGCTGTTGGGAAATCGTGCCTGACTACCGGGGTAAAGTGGCTTATGACACATTGACGCGGGCGGCTATTGAGATAACTGAAATCGGCGAGTTACCCGATACTCTCACATTCAAAAAGCCTGATACTGATTACGACAAATGGGACGGAAAAGGCTGGGTCGTTGATAAAGACTTGCTCAAAGCACATCAGATAAACGAAGCGAAGCAGCAACAAGCAACACTGTTACAGCAAGCAAATAACACGATAGAGTTGATACAAGACTCTGTTGACTTAGAGATTGCGACAGATGCAGATAAAGAAGCATTACTCGAATGGAGAAAATACAGAGTACTACTCACTCGTGTAGACGTGAACCAAGCGCCTGATGTTGAGTGGCCACCAGCGCCGAAGTGATGGGACATATATGGGACGGGTATCGCAGGGTAAGCCAAAGCAACAACAGGTAACCTTGGGTAAGATGGAGTGTGTGAGCACTGATAAATGCGGTAATTTGTTGATTTAAAAAGTGGTTCTACTCTCTTCTAAGCCGTAGGTCACAGGTTCGAATCCTGTAGGGCGCGCCATCTCCAAGTATCCAAACGTCTTTTGAAGTCTACAAATTCCTTAAAAAACAAAAAAATCAAGAAACTACAATCTATCGATGTCTACTAGAGTATGTTGAAATCCACAGATCTCTGGGGGCATAATAGGGGGCATTGTTAGGTTCAATCAAAATGAATGCTCCCAAATGAAGTTGACAGCCAGACAGATAGAGACCGCGAAGCCCAAAGACAAATCGTACAAACTCTCCGATGGTGGGGGCATGTACTTAGAAATTTTCCCGAATGGTTCCAAATGTTGGCGGCAAAAATATCGTTTTGCTGGCAAAGAAAAGCGATTGGCATTTGGTACTTATCCCACCGTAACTTTGGCAGAAGCCAGAAACAAAAGAGAAGACGCCAAGAAAATATTGGCAAATGGCGATGATCCAGGGCTAGTCAAAAGGCAGGAAAAAAGGGAAAAGGCTCTCATCGTAAATAATAGCTTTGAGAAAATTGCCCTTGAGTGGCACGCTTGCAAGGCTCCTAACTGGTCAAAGGGATACGCAGATGATCTTTTAGAAGGCTTCACAAAAGATATTTTCCCTTATATCGGTAAACACGCTATCACCGATATCAATTCCTTAGACATGCTCACCGTCCTGCGTAAAATGGAACAACGCGGCGTTCTTGATAAGTTGAAAAAGATCAGACAGGCATGTAATCAAGTTTTCAGATACGCAATTGTCACGGGAAGAGCAGAATATAATCCTGCGGCTGAACTGGTTGGCGTATTAGCGACACCAAAAGCCAAGCATTTCCCACATTTGAATGTTGATGAATTACCTGCATTTTTACAGGCGCTTTCCCTCTATAGTGGAAGTAAAATTACTCAAATCGCTACCAAATTACTTTTACTTACCGGATTAAGAACAATAGAGCTACGAGCCTCTACTTGGACAGAAATTGATTTAGACAAAGCAATTTGGGAAATCCCACAAGAGCGCATGAAAATGCGTCGGCCTCATATTGTTCCGCTTTCTGAGCAAGCTTTGGCTTTGCTGAGAGAGTTGGAAGCGATCACAGGCCGATTTAACTTTGCTTTTCATGGTAGGAATGACGTAGGCAAGCCAATGAGTGAAGCCGCCATTAATCAGGTTCTTAAGCGTATAGGTTATGATGGAAGGGCAACAGGCCACGGATTCCGCCATACAATGAGTACAATTTTGCATGAACAAGGCTATAGCTCTGCATGGATTGAAACACAGCTTGCACATGTTGATAAGAACAGTATTCGGGGAACTTACAATCACGCTCAATATCTGGATGGTCGTAGGGAAATGCTGCAATGGTATGCGGATTATATGGATATGTTGGAGCGAGGTGAAAATGTGTTGATCGGAAAATTTGGCAAAAGGGCGTAGTGGATAAGTTCCATATGTTAATCTGTATTAACTGAACATTTTAGGATGGCTTTTGAACAATGCTGATGAATGAATATTGCTGTTTAAATTGGTTTGATATCGATAAATATGAAGAATATGTTCATTCCTTAAACCATGAACAATGGTTTCTGGCTTTGAAAATACGGCATGAATATTGGAATTTTCCCACAAAAATAAAAGAATTACGTTCTTTCTATAAGGAAAAAAACTATAGGTCAGATATTATTGATGACAAGGTTGAAAAATATAATCAATTTATCAATGATATTGAAATTAAAACTGTTTTATCTCTTGATTATTTAAATTATAACAAAGAATTTCTTCGTGAATATATGGAGTTGCCATTACATACGATGAGTGATGTTGATCTCCAGTTTACCGCTCATCAGCATTCCATTGGTGATTTATCATCTGATGAATTCATACATAAGGTTCTCATTGAGAAAGACGAAAATTATGTTAATGACAACGTTATTACTTATAAAGGAACCGAAGATAGCCGCTCTGAATGGTATCTTAGTGTTAATCTGGCTGCAAAAGATGATGTGCTTTATCAGGCATTCAAACAATTTTTAGCTGAAGAAAGACGTAAAAAGAATATCTTCCCAAGAAAAGATATCTCTGAGATTGAGATTAAGAAATTTATTAATCTTAGATTACTATAATCATCATACAACACATAGCAACGAAGGTGAGTGTCACTGAAGCCCATGTTCTTTGTTCTATAAAGCTCTAAAAAAATCGTTTCTGCCAACCTCATATTTTCTTCATAAACAGCATGTTATCAGTAAGCTACATCGAGTTTTCTCACTTTAACACCGCAAAAAACGATAAGATTAGATGACAAATTATTCATTATATTTTTTAAATATATCTTCATGGCTTATCAATTTTGGTAAAAAAAATTTACATCTGAAAATATAGTGATTAATATTCCTTCAATGAGAATCATCCGTAAAATCGCTTTGAAAAAAAATTATTAGAAAACAGTTGATTGTGTTTTTTTTTCATTTTTAATGTTTTAAACAAGCACGACGCTTTATTAAAAAAGTTTAATCCAAGTAGATTGGAAGATTTACTCGTATATTTTGAGGTAATGACTTTGATTAAAAACATAAGAAAAACAGCATGTTCAGAATGGGTCATTAGAAACAGCCTTTACTGGATGAGTGCCTATAGCCGTTGGAAGCTGGATGAGTATGATGACTATTGGATCGTGTCCTTCGATACTTATAGTGGAGAGGTTGAGTTCGAATTCGAACGACTTCTCAACGACTATAAGCTTCGAGAAAGACTCCAGAGCCAGACAGAGCAGGTCAGGAATTCGATCATCGAGAATGTCCTCAAAAGCATTGATTCGAGACTTGCTCAATGAACACCATGCCGTTTAACTTTGACCGGTTGAATGATGGCAAAATCTTCATTAGCAACCTGGCGGGCTTCCATAACTTCGTAGAAGACGAAGAGCTGCGACTTCTTTCTCAAAACCGTTTCCCTAGCGATCATCCGTCCTCTGCAAAATTGGAAGGGCGACTGTTTATAACAGGGGATTCTACTCAAGCTTTAGCCAAAGCTTCATTAAGTTCTGGTTTCGCTAAACGATTGATGAATGAGTTGGCTGTCAGACCTATCTTTATGATCGTTCCAACACTGAGGTGCGACCATACCTGTAAGTATTGTCAGGTCAGTAGAGCAGCGGTTGGGGCGAATGGTTACGACTTGGACCCTGCACTGATCCCTGAAATCGTCAGTGTTATTAAGAAACTTGGAACAACCCCATATAAAATTGAGATTCAGGGAGGAGAACCTCTCCTTAGGTTTGATCTTGTTCAGAGGATATATGACGAATGCCAAAGTTTACTTGGGCATGATGCCTTTGAAATGGTGATCGCAACTAGCCTGTCGCTTCTGGATGCTTCGATCATTGACTGGGTGAAAGATCGGAACATTACATTTTCTGTTTCCCTCGATGGTAAGGAAGATGTTCACAATAAAAATCGAATTTTGACCGGAGCAAAAGCCCATTCTAAGGTGGTCGCAGGAATCCAGACTATCCGTGATGAACTTGGTCCAAGTCGTGTAGCAACAGTAACTACCGTAACCAAAGAACTGACTGCTGATCCTGCCTCAATAGTTGAAGCTCACTTGTCGTTAGGTCTGAAGGATATGTTTATCAGACCTGTTAGTCCCTATGGTTTTGCTCACAAGCAAAGTTGTACGTTTTCGATGCCAGAGTATTTTGAATTTTATGATCAACTAATGCAGGAAATCCTCTGGCAGAACCAGGAGGGAATCCCTGTAGTTGAGCATTCAGCCGCGATACACCTTAAACGTATCTTCAATCCGGGCTTTAGCGGTTATGCAGACTTGAAATCACCGAGTGGGGTGGTGCTCAACTGTATCCTTTTCAACTATGACGGTAGGGCGTATGGTAGTGATGAAAGCCGTATGCTTCAGAAAGCAAATCCAGAAGCGGATTTCAGTGCAGGGAATTTCTCATCACTGTCTTTCAGTAGCAATGAATATTATCAATCTTCGTTAGTATCATCATTCAACTTCGCCATGCCTGGCTGTGACACCTGTGCTTATCAGCCTTTCTGCGGGTCTGATCCCTGCCAGAGCATAAGTGTTCATGGAGAACCAGTAGGTGACAAAAGTCGGTCTACCTTTTGCCATTACCACAAAGGAATGTTCCGTTATTTGTTAAACGAGATTTCCAAGGATGGAGCGATGGCAAAAATGCTCAAAGGCTGGGCTTATGTCTGAGGTGTTGAGAAACGATATTTTTCACTTTTCATCTGAAGAGATTGTTCAGCGGGGGTTCTATCGTCTTTGTAAGTATAAGCCAGTGAATCCGCAGTTTTACCTTCCAAACCTCTTAATCAAGGAAAATCTCGATGATTCGAGTAATCCTCCTTATTACTTAGGTTCAGTGTGTAGTAAGCAGTTATACGATTCGATTGAAGATGGAGATATTGGGATAGTTAATAATGGCAATATGATCAGGGTTATCCTGTCTCGTAAAGCCAACCACAATACTGTTCTAGTTACAGAGAGATGTAATAACCTTTGCCTTTTCTGTTCTCAACCTCCAAAAACAGGAAATGATGATTGGTTACTCAACCAGTCTGCACTTGCCATAGCCTCCTTCGCTTTAGATGGAGTGGTAGGGGTAAGCGGTGGGGAGCCTCTTTTGTATGGGGATGATTTTCTAAACTTCCTCGATTTCATCATAGAAAACTCGCCTGAAACTTCTCTGCATATTTTGACTAACGGACGAAAATTTTCAGATGCAAGCTTTGCAGAGAAGATTAAAGATCGATGCGAAAAGCTTAAGATAACCTTTGGAATTCCACTTTACTCATCCAGGCAAGCGGTACATGACCAGTTAGTAGGTAGTAAAGGAGCATTTGACGAAACGGTAAGAGGACTCATAAATGCCGGAAATTCTGGCATTAACATTGAACTAAGGATCATTCCTACTCAAGATAACCATAACGAACTAAACGAAATAGTTGAGTTTTCAGGGAGGGTTTTCTCAAATATCAACCAGATATCACTCATGGGACTGGAGTCGATTGGTTGGGCAAGAAAAAACTGGTCAGCGATTTTCATTGAGCATGAAAGTTATACTGATAGTCTGCTATCTGCCATTGATAGTGCTCACAGATGTGGTATCCCTCTGGCCATATTTAATTTTCCTCTTTGTCATTTACCCAGAAAGGCGTGGAGAATAGCTACACAATCAATCTCTGACTGGAAAAATTTTTACCCAAAAGAATGTGATGAATGCACTCAGAAATCTTCCTGTGCTGGTTATTTCAGTTCATCAAAAGGCCGTTTTCATCAACCTCCGAGTCCAATTAAATGAAAAAATTCAATTTTGCTGCATTACTTCCGGGATTTCTTGCACTCAATAACTCCGTTTGGGCAAGTGATTCTTCTACTGGAGCGAGTGAGCTACCTGGCATGACACTTAACGAGCATGATTTGGTGATAGCTCCATTGAATACAGAAGTTCCGTTCTACATTGCTGGGCATCGTAGTCACAGTTCACACCGTAGCCATAGTTCTCACAGGTCATCATCAGGCGGTGGTTATTATGGAGGTAGTGCTCCTTACTATCCAAAAAAATATAGCTCACCAAGTTCATCTGATAACTCGAGCTCAGGTTCTTCATCTTCTTCAGTCCGTTCTCTTCGTTCAAACAGTCACAACAATTCTTCCACAACTAACTCATCAAGCATCACTGGAGTAGACAGATCATCAAATGATTTAGTTTCAGATTCAGAAAAGCGTAAAAGACTCATTATGCGGGTTCAGTTCGCATTGCTTGATAAAGGATTTTACAATGGAACAATCGATGGAAAGATGGGACCCTTAACACGGTTAGCTTTAAGAACATATCGTGTTGAGAATGGATTGCCTTCTCCTACAACCGAAACTTTGGATACTCAAATACTTAATTCACTGGGTATTCTTGCTCGTTGATTCTTAAAGAAGGATAAGTATTTATGGTTAACACATACAATATTTATAGATTTCGCATTTCTAATCTTAAAAAACTGATTGATAAAGCCATTTCAGTTGGACTGATCAAACAAAAGGAAAAAGATATTGATGATTATAAAATGTGTTTTTACTTTTCTAAAGGATTAGAGGGGAGTCCAATATGGTGGTGGGAAACGTATAGGCAGTTTTTTGATGAGGCAGTGGATGAACCTAAAAATAAATTTTATTATGGTTTGCTTATTTGTATAAAAAATATCAAAAACCCTGATTTTGGATTTGCAATAACACTTGGTAAGTCTCATTTTTATGTTAATAAGTTTATCGAACGGAACTTTGGTATTGAGTTAGCTATCAGGATTGCGAACGAAGAAACTATCTTGCTAAAGAAAAGCACGTATTTTTCTGGATCAAAAAAGCAAGAGATATCGTCATATAAAAATTTCATAAAAGATAGTTATGAACCGGGAGAATCAGTAGACCATTTGAAATTAAAAGCTACGGACAAGGATGTTTGGGGAGCGAAAAATATTATCTTTGCTGATTCCATCCAAATGGATATTGATAAAAAACCAGAAGAGTTAGCACATATTTTTGATAAGATAATATTGGCAATGGCGGATACGCAAAGCATCCGCCTTCCAAAAAGAGAGATGGTGACTGATGAGGAATTAACATTAAACTTAGATTGTGTGCTATTTGATTATTTAAAGCGAAATGATGCTTCTCTTCGATTAGAAGAGTTCCAAGTTTATGGTGTTAACTTTTGTTTTAGCTTTACAGAATATAATTATAAAATTGCAACAAAGATTGGTAGGAAACATCTTCTTAAAGAAGAACTCGGCAATTCTATCAGTATTGAAGCTATATCCAAATACGTTAAAGCATATCCTAAAATAAAATCTTTAAATGACTTAGTAATCACATTTGACATAGAGGATAAAGGCAGTAAGTTTACGAGGCCACTTAAGGAAATTTTAGATATATATATCCAGAGCGGTGATGTTCACTATTTTCTAAGTAATGGTGATTGGTGTTGTTTTAATCAACCTTTTTTGAGCTATTTAAGGGACTCTCTAAACAATATTGATTTAAAGATCCAAGATCCTTTAGATGAAAATGATTATTTGGAATGGCTTTCAGTCAAAAAGGATAAGATCGAAAAAGGAGAGTATGTTGAAAACAAATTAACTTACAGGGAATATTATTTTAATGAGAAGAAATCGAATGAAGAAGGCTATGAATTGTTAGATAGAGAGCTAACGCTAATAAATTCTATTGAAAATAAAAAGAAGAAATATAAGCTTGAAATTGCTGATTTATATAAAGATGGGGAAATAATTTCTGTGAAAATCTCTGCTAAAGATAAAGAGCTAATTTACAACATTGAGCAGTCGAAGGATGCACTGGAATTGATCCTAAATGGGGGGGTTAAAAGTGATAAGGAAATTAAATATGCATCTCTTTGGTTCGTATTTGAACAGGATATTAAACGGATAACTGAAAAAAACTCTATTCAATTCTTACTGGCTTTACAGTCATGGAAAAAACTTGTTGAACATTATTCAATTACTCCTAGGATCTATTTTTCAAAGCATATTAACTTTAAAAACTAAATTGCATTTTCTATACAGGCAAGATGTTTATCTTAATATTCATTATCCTGAAAATAACCAAATCTACTTATATCATAGAAAAGCACTGCAATAATATTAATTTCGCCCGAGCTACAAGAACAGTGGGCGAGAGTGTCTTTTACTGAGCAGTCAATATGTTCTCATAAAACGAAAGTCAGGATTTACTTAAATGTGAGATGATTTTGCTCAATAATACTGTTAATAAGTGCCCGTCAGTGGTCGAGTACTTATTCTGAGTTTTCAGGGCGGTAATCAAGCATAAAATACTCCTGCTAGAGAAAAAGTCACTCAAAGTGAAGGCTTATATAATTAATGATGTTGCACTTATTATGTGAATCTATCAACATTATTTAATTTTAGGAGAAAGTGTATGAGTCACAAGAATGATTTTAAGGCTTTTTCTATTAGTAATAATGCGAATGTAATAAGCCAGGGGAAATATGAAGAAAACCAGAGTTTGCAGACTGGATTTCCACCGGATAATGTTTCTACTCATTTGTTAAATAAAGTATTGCGTCAAGCATCAACCATATCATCTGTCGTAGCTGAGTTTATTGCAACATGATCTGACAATGATGTTTTGGATGATGGAAATATAGCCAGTCTCACCGGTCAATTAAATAAAGCTTTAGAGCAAAAAATTACAACAGATATTCCCAGTGCTTCATTAACACAAAAAGGTGTTGTCCAACTGACAAATGTGATTGGCAATAGCGACACATTGGCGGTTACACAAAAGCTTATTCAGGAGGTAATAAGTTCATTACGTGAATATACCCGTGAAGAGATAGATAATAGGATTAACATAGCCAGTGAAGTTCCTATCGGTTCTCCTATTCCATGGCTGTTGCCCCATCCACCTATTGGCTATTTCACTTGTAACGGTTCAGCTTTTAATAAATTACAGTACCCAAAATTAGCTGAAGCTTATCCTGATGGGAGATTACCCGATTTAAGAGATGAGTTTATCCGCGGATGGGATGATGGGCGTGGCATCGATATTGGACGTAATCTATTGAGTACTCAGGCTGATGCGTTTAAAAGGCACAATCACAGTATTTCGACTACTAATAGCCCGAGTAAAACTCTTGAGGATACAGACCCCGTGCGTGGTAGTCTGATTGGAGGAGCTAGCTATCGAGGGGGTTTAGGGGAAAGAAAGTCTATTGGAATGAATGGTGAGCACGAAACCCGTCCCCGCAATATTGCCTTTAATTACATAGTAAGAGCAGCATAATGACTGAACAAAAATATGCTTATTGAAAGCCCAAAAAACACAAGAAGCAACTTTACCGGAATGGAAGTAATACAGAGTATTACTAAGCAAGGTAGATATTTTACAAGCTACTAATGTTGGATGGCCGGGGATGCCAAAAGTAAGAATAGGGAATTGTGGGCTGTTGTCTGCCAAGTGAAATAATGTGATTTTTCACTTGGCATTATATCAATGAGAATGTTTATTGCTTTATTGGTAATACATATTTACACAGCTTTTATTTCTCCTGGAGAGGAATACCGAGATTCTATTACAGGGCTATATAGCCCTGATTGCCATTATTATGGTTTTTCAGGTGCTTGCACACGAACATTGATCATTCTTCCGTCTGGAATATCGCATAGTTCACCATCATTGTAATAAACGATTTCTCCTATGGCAGTTATGCTTTTGACGCGCTTGTTTTGAGCAAACTCTGGCGCGTCGGTATTTTGACGATGATAACATTCGATAGTTATATCGCCGCTGGATGTGTCTACCGATTCGCGAACCCAAATAAGATTTAACCCGTTGCTGTCTGCTGGAACGACAGTGCCACCGTGAATTCCCCATGCTCCATCTTTGGCAAAACCGTTGCAGCCGCTGATACGATATTTCCCGGTATCTACACGCTTAACAGTCATTCCTTCAGCTTCGCAGGTTAACTCGTAAGTTCCGTCTGGATGAATATCTACAACTGGGCTGGCTTTTCTAAGAATGCCGTTAGCGTCAGGGTGTGCGTTTTTGTCTGTCCAAAGTCGGCTAACTTTTGTATTTCCGCCCCCATCATTTCCGTGGATAAAGCTAATACCGGCATAGTCATAATGCGCGACAAATCCTGCCCATATGTCATGCATTCTGGTTATATAGCCGCCTGACCATGGATAGCCAATACCATGATCCCCGTTAAATCTGAATGAATGACCGCCCTGCGGCAATGATTTTATCCATGCTGTAAAATCAGTTATATTCGCTTGAGTCACATATTTTGGTTGGATAAATTCAGATCCTTCGGATTTTGCATATGCTCCGATATCCGCCGCAGTTGGTTTATGTTTTGTTGTGTAAATATAAGTCCAATCTTCCTCAAAACCATAACTATCACGGGCAGAGCGATAAGCAATTCCGCCATTTCTGTATTGCACTTTCAATTGAAAAGCGGGGCAACTTCCAATGCCGTTATTGAAATGAGCGATATGCGAAGAATCTATTCCAGGGTTCAGCAAATCATATAACCCTGTGTTTGCGTTCCAGGGGACTTGATTATTAACAGTGTATCTTTCTGTTAATCCGAGCTTAAATGCTCCCACATCCCCGGCATTCAGAATGACATCTCCGGTCAACGCCTTGCCGTTAATTTTTCTACTATTCGGCACGGCATTCTTGGCCTGATTCACCGTTTCCGTTAATCCGATATTTTTCACAAACGCATTTTTATCAGGAATGTCTGCGCCATTTTGGTTTTTTGCCAATTTGTTGTTAGCATTCTCATTGACATCAGAAACAAGTTTCTGAGTGACTGCAAGTGAATTACTGTTGCCGGTTTTGTCTGTGAGTTGAACTATTCCTTTTTGAGTTAATGAAGCACTGGGAACTTCTGTTGCGATCTTTTGTTCTAAGGCTTTATTTAATTGAGTAGTGAGTTTGACTATATTTCCATCATCCAGAACATCATTGCCAGATTGTGTCTCTATAAAATTAGCTACGACAGATGATATGGTTGATGACTGACGTAATACCTTATTTAACACATGAGTGGTAATATGCTCTGGAGGAAACCCAGTTTTCAAACTTTGTTCTTCTTCATATCTTTCTTGGCTTACTACATTTGCATTATTGCTAATAGAAAAAGCCTTAAAATCATTCTTCGTACTCATATACTCTCCTCAAATTAAATAATGCCGTTTTATGGTAAATGTATTAAATTATTATGAAAGTAACTCTCTGAGATGCACGTTAATGACAGTTTAGTTCGAAGTGAGAATAATGAAATGTTCTTATAACTTAGATGGTTAACTATTTTTGTATAATTGGTGTAAATAAATTATTTAATATTTTTAAACCAGAAATATATCTAAGCTATTTATATTTTGTATGGATATTTAGTAAGGTAAAATATATTGAATTTGTTCTAAGTAATATGTTTTTTATATCATTTCACTCTGTTTTATGCGTATTATGTGTTGGTGAAAAAATAAATCAGTTTATACGTAACTTATAATCGATAAAAAATTATATACCCGTCATCTTTCAAGCTGCTGCTTGAAAGATGACGGGTATATTTATTCACTGTTGTTCGGTTTTCTTTTATTTATAATCCGGCGAGGCACAGCTCTATGTTAAAAACATATTCTGTATCAGGTGAACGTCCATGGTCAATAGTATGGCAATTTGGTGGGCTGGTGAAATAATGGCTTATAAAACCAGCTGGTTACTGCTAATTATGCGCCGTTCTCTTGTACCGGAATAGGCATAACTTTGAGGTCATGCGCAATGCTAAATTCTGCTTCAGTTTTTTCCCGCAGAACTTCTGGTGTGACGTTTGGTGCATGTTCTTTCAGGATTAACTGGCCTTGTTCAAAGTAGAAGACGCCCAGTTCAGTGACAATCATGCTGACTTTGTTGATGGCGGTAAGTGGCAGAGTACATTGCTTGACAATCTTTGCAGAACCATCTTTGGTACAGTGTTCCATTGCAATGATCACTTTGCGGGCACCCGTGACAAGATCCATGGCGCCCCCCATGCCGGAGACCATTTTTCCCGGTATTGTCCAGCTCGCCAGATTGGCATGCTGGTCAACTTGAAGAGCGCCCAAAACACAGGTGTTTACGTGACCACCTCGGATCAGAGCAAAAGAGAAGGCACTATCAAACATGGAGGCTCCGGGCCGAATGCCACAGGGTTTTCCACCGGCGTTAACCAGATTGGGGTGGATTTCTGTAATGGGACCCAAGCCGAGAAAACCGTTTTCTGATTGGAGGGTAACATGAATATTATCGGGCAGATAGTTCACGACTTGCGTGGGAATGCCAATGCCAAGGTTGACAACGTCGCCGTCTTGTAGTTCGAGAGCAACGCGGTGGGCAATAAGTTGTTTAGCATTCATTATTGTTTTCTCCTGGATAAACGATGTAGTCGATCAGTGCACCAGGTGTGATAACGCAATCCGGTGCAATTTCTCCCACTTCAACTAGCGCATCCGGCTCAACCAGCGTGACGTCAGCAGCCAGAGCGATCAAAGGGTTAAAATTCCGCGCGCTTAATTGGTAGGTCAAGTTACCATGATAGTCGGCAATATGGGCTTGAATGAGTGCTAGATCGGCGCGCAGTGGCAGTTCCAGCAAATAGTCTGTTCCATTGAGGGTTATTTTTTGTTTTCCATCTTCTACAACCGTACCCACTCCAGTAGGGGTCAAGAATCCGCCTAAACCTGCTCCGCCACAGCGAATACGTTCAATCAACGTCCCCTGAGGAACCAGTTCCACTTCTAGTTCTCCAGCAATCATTTTGTGTCCGGTTTCTGGGTTAGTACCAATATGTGAGACGATGACTTTTTTCACCCTGTCATTCGTCACAAGAAGACCAATACCCATGCCGATGTGACCAGTATCGTTGGCAATGAGGGTCAGATCTTTTACACCGGAGTTTAGTAATGCGGAGACTAACCGGGGAGGTGTCCCTATGCCCATAAAACCGCCTATCATGATAGTCATGCCATCATAAAAATGCTTTGTGGCTTGCTGGATGCTAATGCATTTATTTTTCATATTTATTCCCTTATATGATGTACAGAAGCTGACTTATATGACGAAATTCTCCTCTTTCCACCATAGCAGTCAGATTACGGTTGGTTGCTGCAATCAAGCGAATGTCGGTTTTAATAGTCTGGTTGCCGCCTAGGCGTTCAAATTCTTTTTCTTGTAATACACGCAGTAGTTTGGCTTGTAAGTTAGGTGGCATCTCGCCAACTTCATCCAGCAACAGAATGCCCTGATTGGCGCGTTCAAACAGACCCTGACGTTGTATCTGTGCGCCAGTAAAGGCCCCTTTTTCATGGCCGAACAGTTCACTTTCCAGTAAAGATTTAGGTAAAGCTCCACAGTTGATTTTGATGAACGGTCTTTTAGCCCGTGGGCTGTTGTAATGAATGGCTTTAGCGATTAGTTCTTTACCGGTGCCACTTTCGCTGGTGATCAATACCCTCGCATGGCTGCGGGCAATTTTCGCTGTATCTCGGCACAAGGCCATCATTTTGGGGCTGTTAGTCAAGATCCGCTCCCAGCCGTAGCTATCGGAAAGGGCACGGTGTCGTTGATTGACTTCCTGCTTCATCAATTAGCCTCCGAAAAACCTCGCCGTTCAGAGTAAGGGGAAAGCGGTGATTGGGAGTATAGAAAGTGTTGTTGAGCAGGAGCAAGGGCGAAAATGGGTAAGTGTGAAGGGCTTCTAATGGGTTTGATTAACTCTAGCCTTATAGGTGTATGGTGCCGGGATAATTTGGTAATGCTGAGAGGTACGACATGGTATTTTATGTCGTACCTTTAATCTATTTGCTAAGGTAATTGTAGGTCAGGATTTCTAAGAGAAATAGTTATAGTTCCGACATGATTACCGTTGCGGATATCTTTTCCATAATTAAAATCAAAATATTTCATCTGGTCTACGGTTTCTACTACCTTTCCGTTGATGGCTGTGAAATTCTTACGCAACATGGTATTCAGACCATAAGCATTAGCATCTTTTGGTGCAACATCAATGACGGCTTTTCCTGTATTTTTTCCCCTTTAGCCATGAATATGAATGTTGGATAAAATGTTAGGAATTTAGTGGTAAAGGATGGAACTTTAGCTATATTTAACCATTAACAATATATGATAAATGACAGGTATATGTCGTGTTGCTCATGGACCAGTTGTTGAGAATGGTACTCGGTTTTTCCCATATTCTAAGGTATCACAGCTCGTTAACTGCGATGGTTATTTAAAGACTTATAGATGTTAACTTTATTTTCATTAATTTCAGGCTACGGATTGTAGCTTGATTAGGGTGTTATGGAAAAATTGGAAATTCAAATCAGTGCCGTAATCTTGGCAAATAGAGATTGTGGATAAAAATTTTTTATAATTAGTTAGTTATGGCTATGGTAAAGCCGAAATTTAAGATAAAGGGGAACACTAATAGAAAAAATAAAAGAAATTAAAACTTGCTAATGGTCAATAAATGTGAGTTAATAGCGTCACTGGTTTGGAAGTACAGACCTATTTATGAAAAAGAAAGTTAAAGCAGTTCACCATTTAGCGTTATCCCTGATACCTCTTCATTGCGAATTCCTTCTAATTAGTACCCATAAGTAAAACTGAAAAACAGACCTCATACGCCTCGTGGCAACTTAATAAAATTAAAGGAAAACGTTATGTCTAATGCAATGACTGGTTCAGTAAAATGGTTTAATAACGATAAAGGTTTTGGATTTATTTCTCCAAAAGATGGTAGTAAGGATGTTTTTGTCCATTATTCTGCAATTCAGAGCAATAATTTCAAAACACTAGAAGAAGGTCAGGAAGTTTCATTCTCTATTGAGAATGGTGCTAAAGGCCCAGCAGCAGTAAATGTTATCGTATTATCCTGATTTGACTTAGTTGCTTGAATCCATTAGCGACTTTACGATAGCGATGAAGGTGATATCCTGAGCAGTTAAAGTTGTTAATAAGTTAAAACCCGCTTGATTGCGGGTTTTTTGTTGGTGGTAGCCGTATTTTATTTGATTTTCTGTTCGGCTTTTTCGTATTGGCTGTTTAAATAGAAACTAGAGGATTAACATGGAATCGTCTTTTCTGACTTCCAATTAAAGGTGCTTTCACCTTTAGAGTGAACTCCTGTCTAGCCCTTCCGCAGTGTTGTAAAACTCTCTTTAAAACGTACTAACCTCATTTTTGTGTATGTTTCAGAAATAACGAATCTGACGTGTTTGGTGGTAATGAGTTCATGGATTATCGCGTTGAAAATGGTTGTTTGTGAATCTATCAAGGTGACAAAATCATTAACTTTTCCATTTGCTATTAATCGCGGACATGAGCGCGTCGAGCTGGCTATCTAAGCTGGCATCAATGATCCCCACTTCTGTTTCTAGAATACAACCGCCCTGATCGAGGCGATCATCAGCAGTAACTTCCAAGTAGCCAATTTCAGGAAAGTCTTTATGTACTCGAGATATCTGTTCGCGCACTGTTGCGGCCTGTTCAGGATTAACACGTAGGATGACCTGTTTTTGGTTGCTGACTAATGAAAGCGCTTCTCGAACCACCTGTAAGGTAAGGGAAATTTGATCGTAATTCTTCAGGATCTTTCGTACAGCCTGTAATACCACGTCGCTCATTTGTTGCTCAATTTGCCGGTAGTATTGCTGGCATTGCAATTGAGTTTGATGAATCAGGCTAGCTTGTTCTGCACGAGCGGCATCAATTCCTGCCTGCCAACCCAGCTCTTTTTGCTGTTCATAAACTGTTTGAGCCTCTCGTTCAATTTCTCTCGCTTGGGCACGGGCGGCATCAAGCAATGATTCGGCACTGAGACAGGTCTGATAGTCTGCTTTACGTAGTATCAGAAGTTCAGGAGATAGTTGAAGGTGTTCTTTTGTTATTTTAATAAAAGGTAACATTCTATATTCACTTGTTTAGCTAATTTGAGACACAATGCTTGTGCCAATGGTCGTTCGGTCTGATTGACCGGCCAGTCTGGGAGGTTTTCATGGAGAGGAAGCCGCAGGTTCAGACATTTAACGAAGTCAGCGGGAAGGGGACTTATTGCCATTAGCCAGAACTGTAGCGCGCTGGTACGAAAATAGTTCGCAGTAATTGTAGGCGGTAATGGACGTTGCCAACCAGGCGGCCAGTTGCCGATGATGATATCGAGGTACTTTAAGCAAAAATGATGTCCCTCTCTCCCGAGTGAGTCATGCAAGTGGCGAAGTTCTGTCGCCAGCAGGCAATGGCGAATAGCTTGTCCATGAAGTAAGGCTCCCAGCCAGGTAAGAATCTGCTCTAGATAGGATTGCTTTAATAGGGCGATATTTCCCAACCGGGTCGGAAATTCATAGTCCACATTCAGATCAAATTGAGTCAACAACAGCCTATTGATCCTAGGAGAGCTACGCCATTCAGGAAGGGAGGACAAGACTGAAAGCCATTCTGGTGGCAGATGGTCAGAATGAATATAGCTGGCAGGGCAGAATCGGAACTGGTAGGGGGTTAATTCTGTTGCCATTATTGCACCTTGCTTCGGTGCCACAGGAACTGAGCTAAATTGCTGATAAATAGCAAGGCTAATAATAAAACCAAAAGCCCAACCAAGCGCCCCTGTGATTCTTCAGTGACTTGGATAGAGAATAAAGTCGTGTACCTTGGTGCTAATGGTACTTGACGCACGCCAGCCGCAGGAACTAATACGACGCTGATACGATCATAACTCAGCCCTTCAATGCTGTTATTGACCAATTGCTTTATCTGGGGGATGTAAGTGTCCAGTTGAACGTCAGCCGCGTGTTTGATGAACACGGAAGAAGAGGCCGGTGATAATTTTTTACCCAGTCTGTCTTGCTCCTCCGGTAAAACCACATGTACTCGTGCCACGAGTACTCCATCGATCTCCGAAAGTGTTCGGGCAATTTCCTGTGCTTTGGCAAAGTTGAGCCGAGCGCGTTCTTCTACCGGGGAGGAGATAAGGCCATCTTTGGGGAAGACATCCTGTAGAGAGGAAAAGTTTTCTCGTGGATACCCTTTACTCTTGAGCACCTCAACAGCTTGTGCGACATCAGATTCTTCAACTAACAATTTGATATTGCCATCTTTATCTGGCTGCTTATCAGAGGAAATGCCCGCTTCCCTGAGCAAGGCTAACATTTCGTTGCCTTCTTTTTGGCTAACTCCGGTGTAGAGTTCGATTTTACAGCCAGTTAGCATCAGGACAGCGAGCATAACGCAGATTATATAGGGTTTCTTCACAACTCCTCACTGGGCTTTCATTAGAGTTTCAACGTTTTGATTGAGTCGTCCTACCGTTTTGGCAATCAGCTCTTCTTGCAGGGTGATGCGCATCAGAGACCACTGCATTTGCATCAGGCTATTGGGATCACTGCCAGGGATAGCTAGCTGTGTTTCCAGTTCTTGTTTAGCTTGAGTAATCTGTTGTTTGAGCTGACCCAATTCACTGATCAGGTTGTTTTCAATTCCCTGATTTTGATTGGACATAGCAAGTTCAAAACGGGCAATATTTTCGGCACTGGCCTGAGGTGTGTTGAGTTCATCCAGGTTGGTTATCAGTGTCTCGCTTATTTGTGGTAGGTCCATTATTCCTCCAAATCGAGTTTGTGTGAGTTTCGTAGCAGGTTATCCATCATACCGTTACGGGGGATCAGTGTTTTTAACTCACGTTGGATTAGGTCATTCAGGTACTCATTACCTGCTAACGGTTCAATTTTACCCAGTACCTTGAGAAGTACGGTTTCCTGTTGGCGGCCTGTAGGCGCGAATTCACGAACAATTGCTCTGAGTTCTGGTATATCTAGGGATGGGTTGACGGGCAATGCCAAGCCACCAAACTGCGACCACAAGCGTTCTTGGACAGGGGTAGTAAGTTTGGCCTCTAACTGGGCATGTTGCGAAGGTTGGCTTTCAGGCGATAAGGTCTGATACCACTGCCAGATAGTTTTACGCTGTGTCGTTGAATCGAAGTCGCCTAAGACAGTTTCCAGCGGTTCGCCCTGAATCCAGCGTTGCTGCCGCTCTTTCAGCATTTGCTGATCGGGCAGGATTTCCAGTGCTTGCTCGAAGCTGTGTTGATGCCCAGAGCTGACCGGAGTCTGTGTCGTTGGTTGCGACACGGTGTTATAGGATGACCCTTCTATCCTATTCATGAGTCAGTTGTTCCCGCATGCCGTCAACAAAGGAGAGCAATTGTGGATCGTCACTGCCCGCCATTCGCGTCAGCCTTTGTTCCAGAGCTGATGCCAGCCCCAGACGCCACTCACACAAAGCTAACCAAGGTTCGAGGCCAGACCAGGGAAGGTCCCGGCCAAAATCCAGAGCCTGTTGATATTTACCTTGGTTCGTCAAAGAAGAGAGCCGAATCAGGCTTGCTGCTTCTTGTCCTTCATCGCTTGACATCAGCCAATCGGCAATAATGTTGGCTTCGTTATGGCAGTGATGACCGCTTCCAACCAGAGCAATATCTGCCAGTAACCCTTTGAGTGAACGTGTCATGATTAGATCTTCTGTAATATACCCTGCATCAGGTCTTTCATAGACCGGGTGACAGTAGAATTAATGTTGTAGATTACCGACCACTTGTTAATCTTGTGTTGCAATTCAGCCAGCAACGCGGGGTTATCAGGGCCGCTATTAAGAGCGGTGATTGCATTACTAACGTCGGTGTTAGCTGTGTTGGCTTGGGTACTAAGCTTTTCAGCAACCTGATCGAGTGTATTGACTGTGCCTGTGTGTTCAAAAATTTTAGCCATGATGGCCCCCTTCTGTTGTGTTAAGTATTGTCATTGCAGCTTGGATGGCATCAGCTTCCAACTGCCACTGTTGGTATTCTTGTACCGAACCTCCACGTCTCAAGCGTTGTTTGATATCGTTTAGCGCCTGAGAGAGGCGGTGTTGTATTTCGTTGACATAATCGGGATCAGCACCGAACAGTCGGGCCTCCAGGGATGTCATCATAAAGCGGGGCTCCTGTTAAGTTTGATGATAAATTGCTGTTCACCTTTGATAATGACAATGGCATCGTTGCGGATTGCTTCGATCCTTAAACCATTTTCTGTCGTTGCTCCAACCGGGTAACGCAGGTTATTTTTTAGTACCACATAGGGTACGCGTCCCAAGGAAACTGCTCGGACATCGAAGTTCAGTTCATCATGGCGGGAGAGCCGGTTGTTATTCAGTAATACCAGAGCTGGCCGGTTACCGAACTCTTGTTGAAATACTTGCTGTAAGCGGTAGAAGCTGTGAGTTTGGTGTTCATCCAATTGACCTGTGAACTCGATACGATCACTTTTATCCTGATAGGTTAGTGTGCTGGGTAAATCATGTTTAGCCAGTAGCGTATGTAGTCTCTTGAGATGGCTACCGGTTTGCATCGTCTGGTTTTCTATGCCAAGCAATCCAGGAACGTCGCGTTTAAGCAGTGATTCGATGTCATTCCAGTTCTGGTCAGCATCAGTTAATTCTCCGGTAAGGCGAATCCAACCAGGTTGTTTGCTATTGCTGCTTTGGATGTGGGTATAACCTAATTTCTGTAAGATGAAATCTACTCCCTGAAGTAATTCTTCCATAGTACGTAACTCTAGGCGGTAATTAAGAGGGTGAGTATCAAGATATTGTTGCAGTACCAGCCGATGGTGGTTGCGGTCCACATAACCCTTTATCAGTAGAGGCCCGTTATTAGGTGTCATTTGTACACTAACTTGACGATAGGCTGAGTCGTCATTAAGAAAACGGCGTAGTTCTTGCTCGGCTATACCATTGGACGTGTTGCTTCTTTTCCATCCTTCATGCCCAAGTAGAGCCAGAAAACCGAGTGCCAGTACCAAACAGGATACCAACATCCAGCCGGCGACTCGGTTGCGATTTTGTCGGGCGGGGTGCTGGTATGGGGTTGTCACTGGCTCGGCAAGTTGGTTTGGGAAGGTATGTTGTTGGTCACAGAAAGCCCATAGCAATGGGCCTGCTTCCTGACGGGCCAGCGCTTGCAATAAGGCACCCGGCGACAACGGTTCGCCGTTCTGATTTGGTGGTGCTTCACCAGCCCATTCCAACAGACGGATTGCGTCTGGTTCTACTTCTAAGATGAGATGCACAGGGGCAACATCCTCATCTACCAGGACGATGTCTGCTTGTAGAGGGTCGGAGCCGATGGTTAGACGTCCTTCAGCTAAATTGACCTCAATACTTTTATTTAGCCCGCGGTAAAAGCGAATTTTCCAACTCATCTGCTCGCCTTATTTTGTGCACGAACGCACCAATTATCCTTAAGTGAACATTGTTGTTCGATGATTCTCCATCCATAAACTTTGCCCATTCGGCATGAGGCCAGAAATGAGCTTTTACCTGCTTGCCGTAACGTTTCTTGTACTTGACGGGCAGGGGATAATGGTTGGCATTGTGCACTACTTAGTGCTTTACTCAGAGAAATGCTCTGATTAGAGATATCTTGTGTTGCCAGTAATCCGGTACGTAGATCCTGACCGTTACCCAAAGCCAGATAATTAGCTATTCCGCTATCAATTAGTCGTGGTTCAATAATGAACAATCGTACTGATCGTCTGACCTGTTCAGTGGTAGTGCGGAACAAGACACCCAAGTAGGGGATGTCGCCTAAGAATGGTACTTTGCGTACAGTTTCACTCATCTCATCACGGTAGATCCCGCCGATTAGCAGGCTTTGACCATGCCCAACCCGGGCAACTGTATCGACAATGGTTCGGTTAATTGTAGGAATGCTACCTAAGCCTGAACTATTGGGTTTCTGGTTACCATCTTCAATGTGTAGATTTAAACTGATTTCAGGGGCATCTCCTATTTTGACGACTCTGGGCGTCATGCGTAGCATGGTGCCATAGGTAAGACTCTTAAGTTCAGCCACCCGCTCACCTTCAACTTTTACGTAATAGGTTTCATTGTGGTCAATGACTGCCTGGGTGTTCTCCTGAGTGAGAAGTGTCGGGCGGGAAACTACCTGAGCACTGCCTTTGCTTTCTAACAAGGTTATTTTGGCCAGTAAATAATCCAGGCCACGGCGGTCGACTAAACTACCCAATGCAGTTGAACTGGGGCTTTCGCTTTTTCCTCCGCTCTTCTCTCTTTCCCTAGCTGAGGTTGTAATATCAATCACATGACGTGGACCGGTGTTGATGCCTACCTGCCAGTCGACACCCAACTCTGAGAGATTGTCCGCGTTGATGTCAACGATGGAAAGGGCAACTTCAATACGAGCTAATGGTTTATCCAGTGCATTGATTAAATGCGCATACATGGACATCCTTTCAGGATTGTCTCGTACAATGATTGCATTTAAAGCGGGTTCTGCTTGTATGACAGCACGGCTTGAATGGTTTCCTCCCATAGATGATGACTTTTCACCAGTGACAGTAGTGACATTGGCATCACTAAGCAGGCGGGAGAGGATGGTGGCTATACCCGGAGCTTCAATATTGGTATCACGATACTGGATCTTGCGATCGACAACTGAAGCGTATTTAAGTGGGAACATTTCTATGGTTAATGCGCCCGTTTTTTCGCTACGTAATAGTGACTGTTGTTCTAATGCAGAAGCGGTCTGATCGACCAGTTCAAGATAGCGGGGAGGGCCAGATACGTAAACTAGTTGGTTGGTTGAGTCAGGGCGCCAACCAAAGCGTGATTCCCAGATGCCAGCACGTATTAATACCTGCTTTAATTCTGCTGCGTTGGTCTGTTCAAGCTTAAAGAGACGCGATTGTATTTCGCTATTTTTGAATACATAAAGCACACTTCCATCGTAGTACCAGACCAGATTGTAGAGAGAAGATAAATGTTGCAGGAATGCCTGAGGACTATCTTGCTCAAAATGACCGCTAACCTGATCAGTCACTTTATCACTGACAATCACTGATGCTTCATAGTTAGCACCAAAATTAACCAGCACATCCCGTAGGCTTTCTCCTTTAGCCAGATAGTTATAAGGTGTGGGCAACCAGTCTAGATCCTGGCTAAATGCAGAGGGGAGCATCATTCCGCTGATACTTAATGACAACAGTAAGAAACGGCATATCCGTTGGAACTGCTTCATGGCTGCCATATTACCTGTTTCCATGGTGGGGCAGATGGCGTTTCTGGTAATAAAATCATTACCTGTTCCAGTAGGTCGATATGCATGGCTATCATCTGTTCCAGTATTTGAACATCCAGATTGTCAGGATCAAGACGTGCTTCCAGAATAAGATTCTCTGATTCATCCAGGACGAGTGCTTGAGGAGCATAGCGTCCCCAGTGAGTGACTTGTTGAAGTAATATTTTTAGTAATTCAGCGCTTGTCGGATCTTTTAGGTTATGACGCCAGTTTAGCGGACTGGATAACACAAGTTCGGTTCCCTGTTGGCGAAGGAACAGGTTGTAGTTATCAATGTGCAGATGGTAGTGTCCTTGTCTGTCGGAAACAAAAGGCTTATGGCCTAAGTGATTGGCCAAATGATTGAGTAGAGTTTGCATGTTTCCTCTGAATAATTAGGCTATCGTCGATTGCCAGTAAAAATTGTCCTGTGGTAAACATAAAGCCTGGGCACAAAGCCATTGTTGCAAATGGTTGGCCGCCTCGGAGTCACATTCTACGGCCGCTAACCAAGCCCAACATGATGACAATGCTTTGGGTACTGGCATAAAAGCCATCAGGTTGCCGTCGGTCTGGAGTGCATCTAGCCCAGTAAACCAATTTGGCCATGCTTCGCGGGCTTGGGTTTCAATTGTAACTAGCTGTTTTTCTAGCTGTTGCTTGCGTTGGTTAAGCTCTGTTTGCAAGGATATAACCTCTTGCTGATGTCGTTCCCGATATTGTGATGGTACGTTTTCAGCTTGCTGCCAAAAATGTGCTTTAGCACGTAATTGCCGTTCTTGAATCTGTAACTGTTCAAGTTCGGTGAACCAGAGTTCAATCTCTGGTTCTAGCAGGCAGAGCCACCAGTTAAATAGTGGCTGTAGTACCCAGTGCTGTAAAAGACATTTGTCGGCTAGGTTAATGTGGTCGCCCAGTACTTTATTCCAGTCGCATTCTGGTTGCGTAGCTGCTCTGATGAGTTGTTGTAGTTCATCACGTCTCAAAATTTGCCCACAATTTAATCTTCGGCGAAACCAGACCGATTTCACCAAGCTTTCCAGACGGTGTCTTGGTAGGAGACGTTGTAATAAAACAGACTGCTGGCTATTGATAATGTCAGCAGTCTGACACTGAGCTGCCTGTGATTTTCCGAGTAATTGATCCCGGCGCGGAATCCCAGACTGCATGACAGAGATTTTGCGACCAAGAAACATGCTGGTTCGAGTCTGATTATGGTCTTGCTGGCTCATGCTATGCTCATCTTGCTGCTAGTCACTTTTGTCGATTAAATTAGGAATGGCCTTATTTTATCTGTCAGGCCAATGGTTAACTTGTAAAAAACGTCAGATTATTTTAGCCAATCGTTACTCTTTGCCATATCTGGCCCGACTGGGGGTACAATCAAAGCGCCGTCGGTAGCTTTGAGTAAAGTAGGATTGACTGGAGAATCCAGCTTCCATAGAGATATCAACAATACTCATTTCGCTATTGAGGAGTAGCTGATGTGCATAAAGAATACGGCGCTCACTGATCCAGGCCCGTGGTGATATTCCGTATACAGAACGAAACAGCTCTTTGAAAGTGGTTAATCCCATACCGAATTCTTTCGCAAATTCGCTGAGTTTCCACTCTTTGAGGTAGTGATTTTCCATAAAACTTTGCAGACGTTCTACTTGGCGATTGCTTAGTTGTCGTAACACTGACATGAGCAAAGTACCTTGCTCCCCAAATGCTAACAACAATAGCAATTCTTCTGTTCTTAGTTGACCCAAGGCTGGAGGGTAATCATGAGCCAATAGATCAACCAGTCCGTGAATACTTTGAGATAATAGAGGGGATGAGGTAAATGTAATTAATTCGGGCATTGGCACATTGTGTCGTTCGACTTCACTAAGTAGAGTACCAAAACGTTGCAGAAAACCGTGAAGAAAAGTTGTACTCAGAGGCAACCAGAGTACCTTACAGGTATTACTACGAGTTTTTGCTGCATAACTGCCACGACGAACAAAAAGCAGCTCGTTGCGGGAGATATCGTAGGTATTGGTACTGTCCTGCCATGTCATTTCACCTTCGAGCAGGATATATATCCCTTCCTGATGATGTTCTATAACGTTGAAGGCAGGCATGCTACTCTGGAATAGAGTGATATCCATTCCTTTCCCTGATGTTATGATGCCGTTCATTTTATTGTCCTGGATCTATTGGTGTTGTCTTAAAAAAATATAAATCACGTTATTTTTATTGATATTAACTATATGTTTTCTTTAATTTTACTACCTGTAATAGACAGGAAGAATAATTTTGCATACTTAAATTGGATAGTGAATTGTAATGCCTTTTGATTAAAATAGTTTTTCTTTTGGTGGGTTTACTATCCCTACCTAAATAATAGTATTATTTTTACGTTTTATAAACGATAGATAAAAAGTGATAAATTTTTATTCATAATAACAAGTACCTATAGATTTAGTATTCTTAGCGTTTATCTCAGTAAGTGTGAATTGTTGCATACCGTTTTTTTGAATGACATTCTTATGTATGAGTAGTAAACACTGCTCAGATTTGCATTGTTATTACATTAAAACAACGCAGCAAATAAATAAGATAACCTAATGGATAAGCAGTTAGTCATATACCCGTCATCTTTCAAGTTGCCTCTTTGTTGGCGGCACTCACTCACCCTGGTCACAGAGTTATCTATACCCTTCATCTTTCAAGCTGCTGCTTTGTTGGCTGCGTTCACTTACCCCAGTCACATAGTTATCTATGCTCCTGGGGATGCGTTCTCTTGCCGCCGCACTGCAACTTGAAATCTATTGGGTATATGCTCCCGGGGATTCGTTCCCTTGCCGTCGCGATGCATCTTGAAATCCATTAGGTATAAACTGAGTTTTTATCCAGACTTAAATTTTCTCCTTTTTATTTCAAATGATGTATAAATAATTCAGAATATGTCAATTATTGTAATGATTAGCTGAATGTTATTGATTAAAAGATACAAAATCAGTATAAAATGAAACTTAATAGCTCAAATAGTCCTCGCATAATAATAGATCATTTGATAAGAAATTCAAATTTGGTTTGAACGATTTGATTGATAAATAAAAATAAGAAATCAACCCAAGCGCATTGAATTGTTTATTTTAATATCGTTTAAAGAATACTACGCCATCATTGGTAATTTTTATTAAATTTATTGTTTTATCTTAAACTTATTGTTTTATCTCAAACTTATTGTAATTATACAATTTGGTAACGATAGCCTGAGTCATTTTTGTTTGCATTGAGCATTGGGAAATACTTTAACGCCAATGCTCAATTCATATTATATTATGTTTACTGTATTCACGGTGGTGATGTTTATCTGAATTAAACAAACATCATCTCCGTTGGTTTAGTAATGTCGTCGTCAGGTGGATTTAATATAGGACTTAGGGCTTGGTGACCATCAAGTAATTTATGATAAGCAGAATCACATTCGTCTTCTGTTGCTTCTGTGGAAAGGGGCAGCCATAGTAGCAAATCCCCGGCAACATCAGCAGTGAGCCGTACAGGGTATAAAGTTGAAAAGGGATTGTTCACTTGCAATAATTGCAGCATAACGCCTTGCAGAACTTTACCTGGATAATCACCTAATTTCACTGCTAGCAAATAATTCTCATCAAACCGTTCTAGCAGGACATCGGGAGCTTGTTTGTTTTTGATACACAGCGTTTCTCCCGCTACAGGCAACTCTAGTTGATATTTTTTTAACCATTCTTGTAACATATATTATTCCTATGCCGTTTTGATCATCCAGGCTTTAGCCAGTTCTACCGTTGTTGAAGAGAACGGTTTTTTCCAAGGTTTCATTCTTGCTCCATAGTTATCCGCCAGTTCTGTGAGAGCTTGATTGACTTGCTCGG
This sequence comes from Photorhabdus heterorhabditis, assembly GCF_018448905.1. Lineage (GTDB taxonomy): Bacteria > Pseudomonadota > Gammaproteobacteria > Enterobacterales > Enterobacteriaceae > Photorhabdus > Photorhabdus heterorhabditis. Next base: position 26,414 of record NZ_RCWA01000039.1, read on the forward strand.
CGGTTGTTGCTCTGGCAAGGCTATGTTCGACTTTACGTAATAGTGCGATATTAGAGGCCGGTTGTCCCATTCGGAATAATGATGGATAAACGACTTCACGTGTAATATTCAACGCAATATTAGCGACATCTCTGCGTCTTGCTTCTGTCAGTGCTTGTCCTAATACAGGGGAGTCAATTTTTTCCCCTGCACTGGCACTGAGTAATCGTTGGAATATTGGGTTATCGCTCTGATTCAATTCGCCAGCAATCCATGCTTTACGCTCAGGTGTCGTCGCTAAGGCATCCAGTTTCTGCAATGTAGATTGCATGAATGGGGTCATGGTTAACTGATGATCGTTCTCTTCACTGATAATCACAGCCGCTAATTCAGACAGGAATTCCCGGGCTTCAGCACGGAATTGCGCAATGTCTGAGGTTGCTTCTCGGGATTGTGCCGTAACAGCTGAGAACATTTCATCATCCAGAGATAGTAATGCTTGTTCCAGGTTATCAAAACGGTGCTGTTCTGTTTGTTTTTCCCGATTCTGCAAGTGTTCTGTTACTGTGGAACTCAGCTTTTCTTGTAGGTGGTTTTTTATCTCGCCGCTCATGGTGAAATTCAACGTTCCGCTGAGCGTATTGCTAAAATCACCCATCTCTGTTTTTAGCGGGACTGTGACGGTTTGTTCTTTGTACGTTTTCAGATCCTTGACCTGTAATGCACTTCTGGCGGTTACAGGTGCACCGACGATCCAATCTACTATTGTGGAGCCAAGGCTACCTTTGGCTGGTACATGTACCTTCTCTCCTTCAAATTCCAGGATCAGATTATCATTTTGCCGAATAGGAGAGTGTTGATGATGTGGGTTGATCATCTCAGGGACCGGTACGTTTAACATCACACCGCCGTCTTGGAATTGGGTAATTTCTTGTTCTGTCTGGAAAGGTTGGCTGTGCTCTTCAGGTTTGGAAAATACGATGGGGAAAGAGCCTGAAATATGGGCAGCACGCGCAATTTCCATGTATGGGGTGAGCGTTGAGCTGAAAACGACCATTTGTGGTTTACCATCAAACATTGCGGTTCCGGTAATATTCAGTGATTTTATTTCGGGAATGTGTTTACTCAGAATATCCAAATCTTTAAATGTTACTCCTCCCCCATTGCTGAGCCGATCACGGATGGACGTAATGTCAGGTTTATTGGAAAGTTCTGGGTGGGCTGCTATCTGCTTTAGCATTGATTTAGCGGATTCCTGGCGGATAACTTTTTCCAGTGGTATAGCTTTGGACTGTATACGCGGAAGCAGCTTATAAAGTAGGTCAACCAGCTTTCCTAGTGCGCCAAAAGGACCCGCAAACTGTTTACCGGAGCGGGTGATAGGGGGCGAGTTTGATTGTGTCTTGCTGTTGGGTTTATCTAACAAGGAAATTAGGTCCATTTCATCAGAAAGTTTTTTAAAGCCTGCCGCATTCATACCCGATGCCAATAGTGCGGCAGTAATCCCGCCCGCAGAAGAACCTGACATGGTACGGATGCCTTTTAACATTCCCTGCTCTTCTAAGGCTTTGATAGCTCCGGGATAGGCGGCGCCTTTAGCTCCTCCTCCACTGAGTACCAGGCTAGTTAATGGCGGGCGATTCAACTCCAGGCTGACACTACCATTTTCAAATTGTTTTAACGTAATGTGTCGTTTTCCAGCATCTTCTGCCATAACAGTGGCGTTGCCCCGTGCGGCTGGAGACTGGATTAGGTTACGAACGGCCGTCTCGGCTGGGAGACGTAAAGTTGCCGCTGCACTTTTCAAAGCATTGGTGAGACTTTGAACTACGGGGTCTTTGGTAACGTTTGTTGGAGACGTATAATTTTTTGTTGCTTCATGAGCAGGAGAAGATATTTTTAAAGGATTAATTTGAATTTGCATCTTTAGATACTCTCCAAAAGAATTTTAGAGAGATACTAATGCAAGACACGCAAATCGTTTTACGTAATTAGTCGAGTTTTTATCAAGTTGCTTCGTCGCTTAAAAGAAAAGTGGTTTAACAAGCTATAAATTGAACAAACCTTAAATAAATAGAGTTGCCGACGATGATCGAAACATAGTGAACATTTACCTGTGGTGTTATCAGTATGGACGGTTTTGCATTATCAAAAGTCTAATAATATATGGAGAAGGTTATAATTCAGGAGAGCGATCCTGCCATTGATCTAACCAGCGTAGAACTTCGGCGGTGGCTTGGATCAGATCAGCTGGAATATAGTGGTCGATGAGACCATCTTGATAAAGTGCCCGTGCGAGAGGGATTCGCTGTAATACGGGGATACCTTCTTCCTCGGCAATACGCCGGACCTGTAGGGCTTGGGCATCGGTAAACTTGAGCGTGATGAGAGGTAAAGGTGTTTCTCCTTTCTTATAACGGATACCGATGGCTAGGTGAGTTGGGTTAGCAATTATCACTGATGAATTCTTGACGCTGGCGCGCATATTGCTTGATTGTAATTCCTGGTGAAACTGGCGCCGTTTACTTTTGATCTCTGGGCTGCCTTCACTTTCTTTATATTCCCGTTTAATCTCGTCTTTGCTCATTCTGAGCTGTTTAATATGTTGGTAATGTTCGAAGGCATAATCGGCAATAGAAATGATAATAAACCCGATACCGCATACAGTCATTAGCTGGGTTAACATCATACCAAGTACCGGAATAATACATCTTAACCCGCATTCCGGTAGGTTTAGTAGCCCCTGTAGATTACCTGCCAGAGTAACCCAGATTAGGGTACAGAGTAGACCTACTTTGAGTATTGATTTGACGAATTCTACCAGGCTCTTGATAGAAAAAATTCTCTTGGCACCTTCGACAGGGTTGATTTTTTTAATATCAGGTTTGATTGAATTTCCACTCAGCAGGAAACCGTATTGAGCGAAGTGTGATACCAGCGATAATGAAACGGAAACGCTCAAAATTGGCAGGCAAAGGTAGACCAGTTCCTGCATCAGGTTTTCAACGACATGATTGAGGGCTTGGGGGAAGGGTTTCTCCAGCAGGTTAGTAGGAATCAACATCAGTTTACTCAGATGTTCCAGATAGTAATCAGACATAACCATTATCATACCAATCAGTCCCAGGATTAAGGAGGTAGATACTACTTCAGCACTCTTGATTACTTGGCCTTTTTTGCGGGCATCTCTGAGTTTCTTGGGCGTAGGTTTTTCAGTTTTCTCTCCACTCATGGGACCTCCAGGATCGGGGTTAACATGTTCAAAGGAGAGAGGGTTAACAGCACCTTATCATAGGCATGGTGCATCAGTAACCAGATATAGATAACCAGTAGCAGACTGGCAATTGCACTCTTGATCGGCATTGCTAACACGAAAACATTGAGAGAGGGAGCAAAACGGCTAATCAATGCCAATCCAAATTCTGCCAGAAACATGGCAATTAACAGGGGGGCAGCCATCAAGGCGCAAAGTTGTAGCAGATAACTGAACTGACCATAGAAAAAACTGATCCACTGGTTGGTGATTTGGGGGAAGAACTGGGCTACCGGCCAACTGTTATAGCTCTGAAATAGGGCACTAAGTAGACTAAGAAAAGCACCGCCGGAGAAAAAAAGTGTGATCAGAGTTTGAGTTAATAACAGACCGGTAGGTGAAGTTTGGCTTCCAAGGGAAGGGTTAAGTACTGAAGCCATTGCTGCTCCCCGCTGGTTATCCACAATAAAACCTGTGGCTTCCATGGCCCAAAATGGGATAGAAGCGATAAAGCCGATTAGTGAGCCAAGCAAGACTTCTTTGCCAAGCAGCATCATCAATTCCAGGCTGCCAAAAGTGGGCAGGGCGCTACCGGCTATCGTTGGGTAAACATAAAGGGCCAGTGAGCAAGCTACACTGTTACGAATCATTCCACCTCCCAGCATCTGTTTGCTGAGGACAGGGAATATCACGAAACAACTCATAATGCGTGGTAACAGCAGGGTATAGGCAAGTATGTGTTGCTGAAGCTCTTGTAGCGTCATTTGATCAATGGCACCTTGAGAAAGGCCATGTTGGCGAAGCTGTAGAGCTCGTTGCCAAGCCAGGTAGCAGTGGCAAATAGAGTGATGATGACCGCAATTAATTTGATGACAAAACCTAATGTTTGTTCTTGTATTTGGGTGAGTGCTTGGATCAGAGAAACCAGTGTTCCCACTGCGGCAGCCATCAGTACAGGTGGCAGGGAAAGGATTAACACTAACCAGAGAGATTGACTGGTGAAATGTAGAATGTCAGCGTTACTCATATTTAACTTCCATAACTGATGACAAGGCCGTGTGTCAGGCGTGTCCAGCCATCAAGCAGGACAAATAGTAGTAACTTGAAAGGAAGAGAAATGGTCATGGGAGAAACCATCATCATTCCCATTGCGAGCAGAATATTAGAAATAATGAGATCGATCGCAATAAATGGCAAATAAAGAAGAAACCCAATTTCAAATGCTCGGGTTAACTCACTGACGGTAAAGGCTGGTAGTAAGATTAGCAGGCTGTCTGGTTCTAGCCGGTCTGCGTATTGGCTTGGCCAAATTTGTCGGGTGCTATCGATAAAGAAAGTGCGTTCACTGGGCTTAATATGTTGTTTGAGAAAGTTCCGATAAGGCGCCATGCCCTCTTCCAGGAATTTTTCTACTGATTGTGCGTTGCTAAATGAAACTTCGTTCTGACGCAGGTAATCCTGAGTAGCAAACCCCACAGGAGCCATCACGTAGATAGTGAGGATAATTGCCAGCCCATACATAGCCATGTTGGGCGGGATTTGTTGTACTCCCAAGGCATTACGTAATAAGGAAAATACCACACTCAGTTTGAGAAAAGAGGTGGCCATCACGGCAATAAAAGGGAGCAGTGATAGTAGTGCAAGTCCGATGATGAGATCTAGCTCGTCCGGTAGCTGGATCATGATTCTTTTTCCATGGCAAGGTGCTCAACTCTTATTCCCAAACGTCCCTGAATATCCACTAGCCTTCCTGAGCCGAGGCATTTTTGGTTGACGAGAATACGCACTTCGCCATCTGGCGGGATACCAAGATCAAGTAATGAACCGGGTTGTAGACTGGTAAGTGTATGCAAATCAATAATCTGGCGACCTACTTCGAAACTGACATGAACCTCTAAGCTGTCTAAGTCCGTTACTGACGAAGTGTTGCTGGGACTGTCAGGAGAGGGTGTGTGCATAGTGATTAACTCCAGTTTATATTCATGATATTTAAAGTAGGCCCAGGGGCGCCCTTCCAGGTACCCTAACAGAGGAGTATCTGGTTGCAGCTGGGGGGACAATAGCAGTACATCCCCAGATTCCAGGGTGCGAAATTCGTTCAAGGTCAGGTTTATTGCTCCCCATTGTAGAGAAAGTAGTAATGGAATGGTCAGGTATTCGCCCGGTTGACGTTTTGGCAATATGGCAAGTAAGGGAGAGGGTTCTGGTAACCAGAGCGGTAATGTGGCACCTTGCCGTTCAAAGCGCAATAGTAAGCAGATTGACAAAGAGGGAGCCGATGTGGTACGCAGTGCTGACCATGATAGATCGGATAGCATCTTACTCTGGTGTTCCAGTAGTGATAGCAGTAGATCCTGAGGAAGTGAGGATAAGTCCGCTTGTTGCAGCTCAGGAGTAAGCCACAGGCTCAGTTCAGCTGCATGGCAATAAAAACAGAATGTATGCCCTTTCCAATGGGCAAGTAGTACTCTGTCCAATGTTTGCGGGGGAGAGACGACATCCAGGGAGAGGTGACCATTAGCCCAGCTAAATTGTTGCTGATGACGACTCAAGGTTTGACGCACGGTCAATTCTTCCAGTGAGACTTTGGGTAAGGTCAGGTTATTCATACATCGTCTTCCCATTCTTCATATATGTTGCGACGTTGGCGTGAACCATGCTCGCTATCCGTTTGAGAGGGAAGAGAGAGTTCGATCGTTTGTGTTGGATAAAGGAGCTGTAAACGTTCAAGCAACTCAAAGCGTGCCTGCTTCAGTAGTTGTTGGGTTGTCGGATTCGCCAGAATCTCTATTTGAAGTTTGCCATTCTCGTTGGTTAGTTGGATCTCAAGAGCGCCTAGGTTAGGCAGTGTCAGATGTAATGTCGTCGGATGTGGATGTCGTGTTAGTTCTATACTAATCTCTATACCCAGTTTATCAATCAGCGCCGCTAAAAGGGGAGAAGAGGCTGAGGCTGCTTGCATCGTAGCTAGTATGCGCTCTCCTGGCAGGAGTTGTGTTTGTGGCAAGAAAAGCCCTTTCCCATCTGATTCGTTAGGGTAAGAGGGCTGAGTGTCAGATTCTGTTGGCTTCGACGCCGACAGAGGGGGCATCTCTAATTCGTTGAGGAGCTTGCTTTCTGCAATACCAAGTTCATTGGGATGGTAGATAGGTATAGGTAAAGTCAGATCTGCTTGCTGGCGAGGAATTACCCTTTGTTGTGTGTCTGGTCGTGTGGATATATCAGGTGTTGTCCGAGTCGCCGGGTAGTCTGTCGGTTTATTGTTTGGGTCTTCCCATACAGGGATAGCTACCGTGTCAGGATAAGAAGTAATCGTAGAGGTGATATCGACCAGTTCTAGATCAGAAATGGGTTGGGTGTTCTGGTTTGTCTGACGCGTAGGGAGATCAGGTATTGCCAGAGAGCCTGTCCATTTATGTGTCAGAGATTGTTTTATTTCAATCGTGATTTCATTGAGGTGATGAACAGATGCCGATAGATTTTCTTTCTGATCCAGTTCAGCTTGCCAGTAGCTAGAGTTTATATCACCTCCTTGAGAGAGGGTTGGTGCATCACGGTTTAGCCGTGGCTGGAGAGTCGTTTGCTGTGTATCTGGTTGGGTGGCGAATATGTTTGGCGTTGTTTTAGTCATTGGATAATGTGCTGGTTCACCGTTTGCGTCTTTCTGTACAGCTATGGTGTTTCTCTGTTTGTGTTCAATGATTGTCTCCGCAGGGGGAGAAACAAATGTTGGTAAGATTTCCCTCTGATTTGGGCTAGCCTGGCTCTCTTCTCTATTATTATGTGAAACGGGAGAGATACTATGGTGTGGCTGTGGTAAAGAATGTATACCCGGGTCATTGGTTGTTAGGTGCATGGAGTCGAATGAAGAAAGTTCCTCATTTGAGTCATCCGTGGAATGCAAATTCGCTGTTCTGTTATTTGTCTTCGTGTCATTTAACGATTGTTCCGACCGTGGTGGTGTTGGCTGACGTGTGTGTGAGGTGATAGCCAGCTCGAAACGGCGTTGCAAGTCTGCGTCTGCCGCCACGGAGGACTCTGGGAGGGAGGATACACCTTTGCCGATAGCTGTCAGTGGGTTCATGCTTTCTGTTTTATACTCTTTCTTGACGATGGAACTCTTCTTGTTCCAGCTCTTCCTGGTATTCACTTTGGATACGGAGCGCTTCTTGTTTCTGGCGACTCAATTCATTAAATTTTTCTTGTTGACGGCGTGCGTGGTGCAATACGCGTTGGCACTCTTGTAATTGGTGGAACTCTAGCTCCACTTGTTCGAGTATTTCAGCGATTTTCTTCTCCAGTTGCGCTTCATTTTCGCGCAACTGGGCAACTTGTTGCTGCCAACGCTCAAGCCCTTTGCGGTCAATGGGTTTGCCTTGACACAGTTTAAAAAGACGTTGTTCTTCTTTTATTCGCCACTGATAGTAATCTTGTACGTTTTGCAAGGCTTGTTGGTGTCGCTGATGAGCCGTTTGAAGCTTCATTTGTTGCAGTGACAGATATTGTTCAGCGCGTTTGACACGTAACGCTTTTATACGTTGTAAGCGATCAATCATTATTTCGTTATCTGTTGTAAGAGCGCCAGAGTTTGCGGCAGATCACTTGGCTCATGAGTACCTTGACGCAACCAACCACGTATTGCTTCAATATGCGCAATAGCGTTGTCGGCAACAGGATCTTGCCCTTTTTGGTACTCCCCAATCTGGAGCAGAAGTTCAACCTCTTCATATTTAGCTAGCCAGTGGCGTAACAGGTTGGCCTGAGCTTGGTGCGCGGGGGTGATAATTTGATTCATCACCCTGCTAGCCGAACGTAATACATCAATGGCCGGGTAGTGATTAGCAGCGGCCAACTTGCGTGACAGAATAATGTGGCCGTCTAGGATAGAACGAGTTTCATCTGCCACAGGTTCTGTCATGTCATCCCCTTCTACCAATACAGTATAAAGGGCTGTAATCGAACCTTTGTCAGATTGACCCGCACGTTCCATTAACCGTGGTAAGGCCGCGAAGACTGATGGAGGATATCCTCGTCGGGTTGGTGGTTCACCTGCCGCCAGACCTATTTCTCGTTGAGCGCGGGCGAAACGGGTCACGGAATCCATCAATAGTAGTACTCGTTTGCCCTGATCGCGGAAATATTCGGCGATTGACGTGGCTACGAATCCTGCCTTAGCCCTCTCCATTGCTGGGCGATCTGAGGTAGCTACTACTAGCACTGAGCGTTTTAATCCCTCTTCGCCCAGATCCGATTCGATGAATTCTCGTACTTCTCGACCTCGTTCACCGATGAGTGCTAGCACGGTAACATCAACTTCGGCATTACGAATCAATGTAGATAACAGCGTACTTTTTCCACCACCCGCAGCGGCAAAAATCCCCATACGTTGCCCTTCACCACAGGTTAGCAAGCCATCAATAGCTCTGATTCCAAGTGAGAGCGGGTGTTCAATCCGTTTACGACTCATTGGTGCTGGAGCGTCTCGATAAACTGGATACCAAGTTTGTGGCTCTGGTAATTGGCCGCCAGAAAATGGGTTACCCAATCCGTCAAGGACTTGTCCTAATAGATAATCACCAACTCCAACTTGATGCATAGCACCAGTTGGACTCACTTCTGTATTCGAAGAGATACCAAACATCTCACCAAGTGGTGTCAACAGAGCTTGATGTTGCTGGAAACCGATAACCTCCGCCAAGAGCGACAATGTGTTATCAGGATTGCGCAGGTGACAAAGCTCACCTATCCGTACACCAGGAATGACAGCTTTGAGCAGGGTGCCTGTAACCTGGGTAACTCTACCGCGAATCTGAATCAGTCGACATTCCCTAATGGCGTGGTGCATTTGGCCAGGAATGTGGTCTAGGGAAAGCTTCATAGTCGTTATATGTAATCTTTACTACCAACACTATAAAGTAGGGAATGAAAGAAGGATTACAGTCTGAGTCGGGAGTTTTTAGAAAATGGTTGTAGTTGACATGACGATTCCCCAATCGCTTTAGGGGCAGTTTCTGGCGGATTTTGCTAAAAATTCACGACTGATTTTGGCATAGACACTGGGTTGGTATCTTTATAATTTGTCCATTATTAACTCTGATATGACAGGTTAAACCGTGGGTATTATCCAAAATCATCTTCATTCGATGACTTTGCCAGAACCTGATGCCGGGATTGCAGCACAACAGAGACCGGAGGTCGGTCAGTTTCAGGGAGAAAAAGCGGTGCTGGTAGCTGCATCCCAATCTTTTGCTGATGCAGCTGAAGAACTTACCTTTGCATTTTCGGAACGTAAGGATATGCCGCTCTCCAGACGTAAGGTTAGTGATGGGCATGCCCGGGTGAGGGAAATTGAGGCATTGGTAAGTGAATATTTTCAGAAGATACCGGATTTAGAGCGTCAACAAAAGATCAAGTCATTGATCTCTCACTTAAATAACGGTCAACTGGTTAATATTTCTCAGCTACAAGCTTACCTAGAGAGTTTCTCTGAAGAGGTGAGTGAGCAATTTTATGCGTTAAGTCAAGCCCGCGAAGCGTTAACAGGTAAGCCAGAAGCACGCGCTATATTGACATTGATTGAACATGAATTGTCACGTTTAGCACAAGAGCAAGGTGTAGCTATTGAATTAGGTGCTCACATTACTCCTGATGCGACAATAGCGGCTCAAGATGGAGTGGGTGAATTGCAGGCATTGCGTAATATCTATCGTGATGCAGTTATGGATTATCAAGGGTTATCGGCTGCTTGGCGGGATATCCAGTCCCATTTCAAGTGTAGTTCTGTGATGGATGTGACCGGGTTTATCATGAAAGCCTTGAGTGCTGATCTGGACAGCCAACCGCGGCACCTTGATCCTGTGAAGCTGGAGCGCGTGATGAGTGACATGCATAAGCTCCGTTTGCTTAACAGTTTGTCAGTTCAGGTTGAGCAGTTGTGGAAAAGCGTGATCGAAGGGGAAAGTCATGGCATACGGGCCTTCTGACCTTATGGGAGATGTTGTTTCCTTGGTCGAGAAACGCTGGGCCAATGTGCGGGATGTTGAAATGCTCTGTCATGCTTTAGGGTTGCAGGATAGCCAAACTCAAATTCATTTCTACCGGGAATTGAAACGATTGATTCGGCTGATTCCGGTGGAAGTGTTTAGTGATGAGGAACAGCGCCAAAACCTGCTTAATTCTTGTCAATCGGCACTTGATACGGCAATTGAGAGCGAAGATGAATTGTGGTCAGGAGAAGGAACATCATGAACTGGGTAGAGCCACAATTGCTTCAATTTTGTCAGGATTTGGGTGTGGAAATGTCTGATGCTTCCAGTCCTTTGATCCAAATAGATTTTGAGTACTCTGGCACGTTACAGATTGAGCGTTATGGTGAGTTATTAACGCTTTGGCTGGCCCGTGAAATCCCTTGGCATCAGGGGGGCGACGTGATGGTTAAGGCAATGTCGCTTACTTTTAGCGGGCTGGGGCCTGAATTGCCTCTGCGTTGTGGCTGGTTGGGGGATGATCGTCTGTTATTGTTTGTTACATTAGATGAACGGTGCATAACGCTGCCTTTGCTGCATCAGGCATTTTGCTCTTTATTAAGGGTACAGCGTGAGGTGCTCGCTTCGTGAGTAGAATCGCTTCCGCCCATATAGGAATTGAGCAACTGACGGCGATCAGCCGGGAAGAGATAGCAGTTGGTTTGCCCGAACGCTATGCGTTATTGCCTGATGGTCAATCCGTTGAGACCCATTCTGCACGTCTTTATCCAGCTAACAAAGCTGATCAGGCTTTACTGGCCTTTGCTTGCCCAAAAGATGGATTTCATTCTCTGTTGCGTCCGCAGGACTTCCGTCAGGCTGTCAGTAGCCTGCGAGCGACTTTACAACAAGGTGATGATATTAGGGTACGGAATGCCGTTTCCTTGTTGGAAAATATGAATCAAGATGAACAGTTGTTGCAGATGGCTCTGCATCTGTTACACAAGGTATGACCATGACTCTCAGTTCTAAACAGCAGAGCGCTTTGCTACTGCTAGGTTGGCTTCAACTCCAGTACGGTCATCCTGAACGAGCTCGCATTTTGTTGGATGCGTTGCTGGCTTTACATCCTGAGCATCAAGAAGGACGTCGAGCTTTGGTAGTTTCATTACTTAAGCTGCAACGGGGAGGTGTGGCAAAAGAGCATTGTACGCTCTTACAGGAGCAGGGAGAACAAGGTGCAGCCCTCTGGCTTTGTGTCAGCCGAGCCTGCCAACAAGAGGGAGATTTGGAAGAGGCTCGTAGTGCTTATCAGCGTTATCTCTCCCAAGGGACGCCACTGTGAATCGTGGGTTTGAGTTATTAAGTCTGCTCGGCGAGCGTAAAGATATTATGCTAGCAATATTGTTGCTGGCTGTTGTCTTCATGATGGTGTTGCCACTTCCTCCTGTCCTGCTTGACATTTTGATCGCCATTAATATGACTATCTCTGTCGTGCTAATGATGATGGCGGTCTATATAAATTCACCTTTGCAATTTTCTGCTTTCCCGGCAGTTTTGTTGGTAACAACGCTGTTTCGCTTGGCGCTTTCAGTGAGTACCACCCGAATGATCCTTTTGCAGGCTGATGCCGGGAAGATTGTTTATACCTTTGGTAATTTTGTTGTTGGTGGAAATTTGATAGTAGGGATAGTGATCTTCCTGATTATCACTATCGTACAATTCATCGTCATAACCAAAGGTTCGGAACGTGTGGCTGAGGTCAGCGCCCGCTTTTCCCTTGATGCTATGCCCGGTAAGCAGATGAGCATTGACGGAGATATGCGTGCTGGAGTGATTGACGTCAATGAAGCTAGGGAGAGGCGCAGCATTATCGAAAAAGAGAGCCAGATGTTTGGTTCAATGGATGGCGCAATGAAATTTGTTAAGGGTGATGCTATTGCTAGTCTCCTCATCATCTTTGTCAACATCTTGGGGGGAATAACTATAGGTGTTACTCAGAAGGGGATGACAGCTTCTGAGGCATTGCAACTCTACGCTATTTTGACCGTTGGTGATGGCATGGTTGCTCAGGTTCCGGCACTGCTGATTGCTATCACAGCGGGTATCATTGTTACTCGGGTTTCATCGGAAGATTCCTTGGATCTGGGTAATGAGATTGGCGAGCAGATCATTGCTCAACCTAAGGCGCTGCTGATTGGTGGTGTTTTATTGGTATTGTTTGGACTTATTCCCGGGTTCCCTACATTAACCTTTTTGATGCTTGCACTGGTGGTGACTGGTGGAGGCTATTTTTTGTTCCAACGTCAGCGGCAAGTCAACGCTAGCCAGCAAACTGACCTTCCTAGTTTGTTAGCTCAAGGGGCGGGGGCTCCGGCTGCTAAACCTAAATCTAAGCCTAAGATCGGTAGTAAGGCCAAAGGTGGGAAACTTAGTGAGAAAGAGGAATTCGCTATGACGGTTCCTTTACTTATTGATGTGGATGCTGGGTTACAAGCTGAGCTGGAAGCTATTTCGCTTAATGATGAATTAATACGGGTACGACGCGCGCTCTATTTAGACTTGGGAGTCCCATTTCCAGGTATCCATTTACGCTTTAATGAGGGTATGAAGGAAGGAGAGTACCTGATCCAACTACAAGAGGTACCTGTTGCCCGTGGTCGGTTGCGTTTGGCACATTTGCTGGTACAGGAACCGGTCAGTCAGTTGGAATTGTTGGCTATTCCCTATGAGGAAGGAGAGCCGTTGTTACCGAATCAACCTACTTTGTGGGTAGCTGAAGCACACCAAGAGCGTTTATCTAAGTCTGGATTGGCGGTTTTATCAATGTCTCAGGTAATAACTTGGCATTTGTCACATGTGTTGCGGGAATATGCGGAAGATTTTATTGGTGTTCAGGAAACCCGTTATCTTTTGGAGCAGATGGAAGGCAGCTATGGTGAGTTGGTCAAGGAGGCTATGCGCATAATCCCACTGCAACGGATGACAGAGATACTACAACGACTGGTAGGAGAGGATATCTCTATTCGCAATACACGTGCGATTCTCGAAGCCATGGTGGTATGGGGGCAAAAGGAGAAAGATGTGGTGCAATTGACGGAGTATATTCGTAGTAGCCTCAAACGTTACATTTGTTACAAATACGCTAACGGCAATAACATTCTGCCTGCTTATCTGCTGGACCAACAGGTAGAAGAACAGATCCGGGGAGGAATTCGCCAGACGAGTGCAGGGAGTTATTTGGCGCTGGACCCGGCGGTGACTCAAAGTTTCCTTGAACAGATGAAGAAAACTGTAGGCGATTTAACGCAGATGCAGAATAAGCCAGTGTTGATCGTATCAATGGATATTCGTCGCTATGTACGTAAGTTAATTGAGGGTGATCACCATGGTTTACCAGTCCTTTCATACCAAGAGTTGACTCAACAGATTAATATTCAGCCTCTTGGTAGGGTTTGTCTATGAATCATGATCCGCTTACCCCGTGGTTTGAAGCGCACGGTTATTCGGTGCTACCTCACTGTATGGGGAATAGCTCAATTCCTCTTGGCTGGCGTGTGCGGTGTGAAGGCTGTGAAATTGCCTGGCGCTATGATGCACCGAGGGTTTGGATCATTATGTTGCGCCGAACCCGGCAACGCCAGGGACTTGCTAATCCATTTGCTCCTCTTTATCTATTGGCAAAAGTGACTATGGAAATGCTTGGGCCGGGTAGTTGGCTTTATGGTCAAGTTAATACCTTGGTTGATTCACCCCTTAATGACGAATGTTTGGCTCGATTTTATCACCGCTGGGCAGGAGCGAGAGAGGTAACACCTGGCTGGTTCGAGTTAGAAGTTAGCAAAAACCGCCGTAAACCCTTGCCCAGTGCGGGCGGGGATATAAGGCGAAAAGCCCAAAGGGCTTTAGGTCTGGCTACTCCAACGTATCCTGACTGAATTGATATCTGCCTGTAAAACAGGCTAAAATGAATGCACTTTATCAATGAGCGCTGAATATGTTAAGAGCGACCAAAGTCCGCATCTACCCCA
>NZ_RCWA01000040.1 GCF_018448905.1 Photorhabdus heterorhabditis
GAAATCATAGCTGTCAATTTATGTGGCAGTTGATTAATTATGTTGATGCCTTTTTGGCATCGTTTTCATCACAGCAAAAACCAGGAAGACAAAGAATGGGTGTAGCACTATTATGAAACCTTATTTAGTTGCGCCATTTAGGTTTTTATATATTGTAAGTTGTACTTCACTACCAGGTTTAAAACCATTTGTATAAGTAAAATTATCTTTTCCTTCAATATATTGAACAGTTTCTTGGCCACGGCTTCCTACTTTCATAATTGGTTTCCATACATTATAGGTAGTACTATATTGAAAGCCAATATCTGATTCTACTTGACCAGAAAAACCAGAATATACATATAGTGTTCCACCTTCTGCTTTAAAGGAAGATCCTTCTTTAATCTCTGGTAGGGCTATTTTTGTGATTAGAATAGATCCTGTATTATTAATAATTGCTCTTCCTCCGATACCATTGGTAATAGTGTTTTCATTAAGATGTGATATTTGTGAGAGTGATTGTGCTTCAGTTGCTTTAACTTCATGGGCGTGAATTATCAAGAAGATATTAACTGCAATTATACTGGCTAATGCAATATTCGTGAATTTTCTACGAGTAAGCACGATATTTTCTCCCACAGGCAACTTATTTTTAAATCTAATCATGTTATTTTCCTCATTGATATGTATTTAAAGTTAGTCATAAATTCAAATCTTATTGATAAGATTGTTTTAATTTAATATGGTGATTTTCCATTGCGTAAGATATATTTTTAAATGGACTTTTGTTCATAAATAAAATACCACTAGAGCAGAATGAAATAAAAAACATTTTTATTTGTCTTTATGACAAAAAAACTTAGATATTATTTGTTAAACCAAGTTGTTTTTATAAGTGATATTTTAATTTTCTGGATTTGGTTAATAAGTATATTTTTAATAAGAGGAGCAATGGTTATTATAATTCAGTATGTTGTGATCCAAAGAAAAATATATTATGAAGTATTATTTTATTTGTGAAGAATAATATCATATTTATATTTTAAAGGAAGAGGGTAAGATGATAAAAATCGCAAGTTAATAATTAATTATATTTAATTTAATTTAATTTAATTTAATTTAATTTGGAGTGAGAAATATAAAATTAATATATAAAGAAAATTTTTTCGTGCCATAAATATGATTGATTAATCAGGAATTATTTTCTTTTCCAGAAATCAATTATATTTTTGCGAGTAGAACTAATCCAATAATTTAAATCCTCGTGAGAGGAAAACTGATGAGAGATAAACAACTGCATTCTCCTGAAATAAACTGTCCTGCATGGGCACCTAATGATGCCCTGCTACTTATCATACTTGGGCAATCCAACAGTTATGGTCATGGAACGCAATTATCGTTAACTGAACAAATAACGCGAGGTTTAAAAAACGTGTTCACATTATCTTTGCCAGAAGTCTATAGCGTTGACTTTCCTGCAATTAACTGGACAGCGCTGACTAGCTTTGGTAATGCCAATATTGGCTGCGTTCTCTTGCCGCCGCACTGCAAATTGAAATCTATTGGGTATATATTTCTCAAACTATACCAAATATTCAAAGTAAATTAGATGAGAATTGCCGCTTATAATGCTGGCGGCAATTTTTGGAGAACAATTGAAATATTACTGCCAACTGACAATAATTTCTCCGGTTTGACCTGCCACTGGTACTGTTCCACCACTTGCAACACTCATAGCATAAAAGAACTGTTGTGCTGGGCTTCTATTATTGAATGCAGTTGTCGACATTCTTCGAACGCGTGATATATCTATGCAATTGCTGGTACTTCCTTGGCAAAGATAAACAGACAATCCTTGAGGCCATCCAACGACGTTCCAAGTCCAAGATACATTGTTAATACTGCCCGCCGCGGGTGGAGATCCGACAACAGGAAGATAAGCCGTTTCTGTGAAGTTTCTGGAATATATCGTTGGTAGGGTGACCGAAGATTGATAGCTTCCACTTGCCGCAAACCCAGTTTGCGAAAACATCATTAACAGTAATGCGCTGCCGATTCCAAAGATTCTTTTTAATTTCATAGCGATTACCCCAATATCTGATAATTTTCTATTGCGAGAACTTAGAGATATATTTCGATCTCGCGCCCTTTTTCTCTTGAACTTTCATAAAAATATTCACTATATGCCAAAGGAGGCACGATTAATTTGGATGGGATAATCTTTAAATGCAACGGGAAATCTGATTTTTTGTTAAGTAAGTCTAATCTGTTTTTAATGTTTGCTGTTTTTATGCCATG
Organism: Photorhabdus heterorhabditis; assembly: GCF_018448905.1. Lineage (GTDB taxonomy): Bacteria > Pseudomonadota > Gammaproteobacteria > Enterobacterales > Enterobacteriaceae > Photorhabdus > Photorhabdus heterorhabditis. Next base: position 2,278 of record NZ_RCWA01000040.1, read on the forward strand.
CTCAGGCAGCAATCTTTTACAAGAGATTCGTCCCATGATATAAACCTGATTAAACGATTAAATGGAGTCAGTGAAACATTTAATGGATGTGAAAAACGATGAATAAATCAAACATGACAATCACGACTTCCCAGTGTCTGGAATCTTTGATTTACATGGAAAATATTTGTCGATCCTATCGTATGGGTGAAAAGTATCACACCGTACTTGATAAAATATCATTTACTATAATGCGTGGGCAAAGTTGTGCTATTCTCGGCGCTTCCGGCTCGGGTAAAAGTACTTTGCTTAATATCCTTGGTTTGCTGGATCAGCCAACTTCTGGATGTTTTAAGTTTAATGATGTTAATGTAACAAAAGTGACTTCTGATGAGCGGGCGAAAATAAGAAACCAGGAAATAGGCTTCGTATTCCAGAGTTTTAATTTACTTCCCAGAATGCAGGCATTGGATAATGTGGCGCTGCCATTGTTATATCGTGGATATTCACGTTCACTAGCCCGGAAGGAAGCGCAATACCAGCTTGAGTTGGTTGGCTTGGCTAATCGTATTCACCATCGTCCGGCAGATCTTTCTGGTGGGCAACGGCAGCGTGTTGCTATCGCCCGAGCCTTGGTCGGCAAGCCTTCTCTCATTTTGGCTGATGAACCAACAGGCAATCTCGATAGTGTCACGGCACGCGATATCATGACACTCCTTCTGTCATTAAACCGTGAGCAGGGTGCTACGCTCGTCATGGTTACACACGATGGGGAAATAGCTAAAAATATGCAGCGCTGTTTGTATGTCAAAGATGGGCGAATTTCCGAAACTGATCTGCCGATATTCGATGCTTAACATGAATTCTGGTCGTCACGGTCTTTCTCTCGCGCAAGCATTGCGTGAGTCGTTGGATAGTCTGCGTCTTCTGGGAAGGCGATCCTTACTTGCTTTGCTTGGTATTGCTGTCGGATGTGCTTCAGTTATTGCACTTTTGAACATTGGTTACAACGCTGCTAATGAAGCTATTAGCACTTTTAAAAGTATGGGAAGCAATATTCTGGTCGCTCATTTTAGTTTTATTCCCGGCGTCGATGCTAAACCCGCACCATCTACATTGGATATTCAAGCACTGACTCGTGTATTACCGACTATCGTATATGCTGCGCCTATCACATTACATTCAACTCGTATTCGTTTTCAGGGGCAAGGGATCGATACGAATATTACGGGTACATCCTCCGATCTGGCTGGGGTGCTTGATTTACAAATCGAGCAGGGACGTTTTTTATCGGACTATGATCGTCAGACGACTTATACCGTAATTGGTGCAGATATAGCGAAACAGTCAAAGGTCCAGGTAGGCAGCCAACTACAAATTGGGGATTATCTGTTTGAGGTGATAGGCATTCTCGCTGTTCAGGGGGCGAACCCTTTACTTCCTGTCTCTGTTGATGATTCTGTGATACTGCCTATTGAGGGAATGAGACGGTTGCGGCCTGCTCCAGAAATTGGCAGCGTCATTGCCAAAACACGTGACACAACAACAACGTTAAACAGTGACGCTGTATTATTGCGTAACTATCTTGTTTCATTATCAAAAGGTCGTAATGTCGAAGTTCAAATCCCGCAACAATTGCTTGATGGATTGACGCGCCAGACTAAAACATTCTCTTATTTGCTTGCTGGTTTGGGAGGCATTTCGTTGTTGGTGGGCGGTGTGGGTGTCATGAATGTCATGCTGATGAATGTTTCGGAACGCAGGCGTGAGATTGGTGTTCGTATGGCTCTGGGTGCCAGACCCATTGATATCGGTATACTTTTTATGCTGGAAGCTGCTACTTTGGCAATCGCCGGTGCAATAGTGGGTTCATTGTTGGGAGTGGCTGCTGGGTACCTGTTCGTAAAATTTTCTGGCTGGGTATTTACGTTATCCTTATTCTCTGTGCCTCTGGGTATTGCCAGTTCATTAGTGATTGGTCTGTTTTTTGGCATTAATCCGGCGTTGGCTGCTGCTAAGTTACAACCTATAGAGGCACTTCGTGATGATTAGCCAAATTTTCCTACGTATTATGGGGGCTGTCATTGGACTGGTAATAGCCTTGCCTGTGAAACCGCTCTTAGCGGAGCAGCTGGTTCCGTCACAGGCAACTATATCTATAACAAGTACAATGTCTGCAACAAATACAATTTCTCTTAGCCAACAGACTATTGATATAACGCTTGGTGATGCGATCTATTTGGGATTACGAAACAATCGTTCTATCCGCAGTGCTTATTTGGATCGCATTGCCCAGAAATTCGATTTGCGGGTTGCTGAGGATCGTTTTACGCCCAAGTTGTTGCTTAATAGTCGTTATGCTGTTGTCCGTAATCAAAGTGATCGTTACCGCCAGAGCGAGATTATGCCTACATCTACAATGCTTGGAGAATATGGTACCCAATTTAGTTTGTCATGGACGAGCCGAACAACATGGGCAAACAATGCTGGTCGTAATCGTAATGATGGTGTTTCTTTTTCTGTCATTCAGCCTCTGTTGAAAGGTGCTGGCAAAGATGTGGCTACAGCACCTGTACGTCTTGCTCAAATGATGGAACAGATAAATCGCCTGAACCTGAAAGCGACAGTATCCCAGACTATCACACAGGTTATTATGGCTTACCGTGAATTGCTGCGTGCGCAAGAACAATTGCAAATTGCGCGTGATGCTCTGGAACGGTCGCGCCAATTGCTGGAAGTGAACAAAGCCATGATTGCAGCGGGCAGAATGGCGGCCTTTGAAATTGTCCAGACTGAGGCTGAGGTTGCCATGCAAGAATTGGCTGCTGAGGAAGCAGCCAATCAACTGGATACCAGTCGATTAGAGTTACTACGTTTACTTGCTTTGGACTTGCAAACCCAAGTAAAAGCAACTGACAAACTGGAGGCTAAACGCATAGATATCAATCTCCTCCAGGCGCAACATTTGGCACAAGAACATCAACCCTCATACCTCACTCAATTGATTACCGCAGAACAGGCGGCGATAAACCTGATAGTTGCTCGTAATGATCGCTTATGGGATGTCTCTTTGGTTGGCAGGACCAGTCAAGTCCGTGATCGAACAGGATCAAATAGTTCTCGTAATTGGGAAAATTACGCGGGTGTCCAAGTGGAGATACCTATAGGGGATTTGAGTCAGCGCCAGGCGGAAGTGCGGGCGCAGGTTGATGTGCAGAATCAGGATATCCGTCTTACTGAAGCAAAACAGTCACTGGAGCGTGATGTAGGTAATGCCGCACGTGATATTGGTACACGCTGGCGTCAATACGAGATAGCACAGCGTGCTTTGGACTTATCCCGGCGTAAGCTGGAAATTGAACGTGAAAAATTGACGGTAGGCCGCTCCAGCAACTTTCAGGTATTAAGCTTTGAAACTGATCTGCGCAACGCTGAGAATGTTCGTCTTAATGCATTGATTGCTTATCTAAATGCACAGGCGGAGTTGGATGAAACACTAGGTACTACTCTGGGGAGTTGGGATATTGCACTTAATGATTAAAATCAGGGCACTTGCTCGTTTCAGATATAACATTCATTGGCTTGTGGTATTCGCTGTGATTCTAGTTACTGGGGCAACTATTGCCTATGTTTTTTTTCCCTCTCCAACTAATACATCATTACCGAAGCAATGGGTACGTGTTGAACCCCAACTGTTAGAAAACCATCTGGGTTTAGTTGGCCGCATCCAGGCCGCCACCAGTTTGACTATTACTGCGCCGTTCGACGGAATTATCGCCGAGGTGGTGGTGATAGAAGGTCAGAGAGTTAAGCGTGGACAACCATTATTGAGCCTTGATACTGCACAACTGGATATTCAGTTGCGACAGGCACTTACAGAATTGCTGAAAGCCCAGCGAGCCGTACAGGATTTAGCGGATTGGAAGAACAGCCAGGATGTTGCCAGAGCACGTAGGGCTTTAACCAATGCTCAGCTAAGCCTGAATGATACTGAACGCAAACTGACTGATACTCGAGTTTTGTTTGAACGAGGCATCGTTGCCCGTATGGAGGTTGATACACTGGAGCAGCAGGTCAAAGTTCAACGGCTCGACCTTGCTGCGGCTAAGGTGGAACTACAAGCTACGCTGGACAAAGGCACCGGTGAGTATCGGCAGATTGCTGATATGGAATTAGCCAATGCTCAATCCCGTTATCAAGCACTTCAAGCTCAGAAAGCGCAACGGGAACTGGTTTCGTCTTTTGACGGAATTGTTGTCCGTCCTCTTGTTGCCGAGTCAGATAAAACGTTATCTATTCAAAAAGGGACACGGGTAACTCAGGGAACGCCGCTTTTTGGGATAATCAATTTGGAGCAAGTTCAGGCGGTGGCTCGCATTGAAGAGGCAGATCTACATCAATTATATGAAGGAATGCCGGTTCAGATCACAGGAGAGGGTTTTGTTGGGTTGTCCTTGCAAGGGCAGATTAAGACAATTGGCGTACAGGGGAGTTCAACCGAATCTCAGGGGGCTGGTGTAACTTATGACGTGTTGGTCGCGATTGATCCATTAACACTTGAGCAACGACAGCGTATTCGTCTGAACATGAGTGCGAAACTGGCTATTGTCACGTATCGTAATGAACATGGCTTAGCGGTGCCAACGGATGCATTACGTACAGGTCCTGACGGGCAGACTTTTGTCACCTATCGACGAGAATTACACGATCCAGTGCAACAGATTACGGTGACGCCAGGATATGCTGTTCCTCAGGGGGTAGAAGTAATCGGGCTGGAAGCAGGCTATGTCGAAATTCCTGTGCAATAATGATTGATTTGGCCTAATGGTGTATGGGTAATCCAGTTTTGGTACCATTGTTTATATTAAAACTGTTCGTTGCAACTAATTTACTTTGATATATTTACACTGCCAAAATTTAAATTCTGGATGTTGCTATAAGTAAATATTAATATCCATTGGGAAGATTTAATTTTACCACGAAATAATTTCTACCTATTTATCTCTATATTCCTCAGGTAAAAGTATCTGTAGATTTTATAACTGAGAATATTTTACCTCTCTGAATAAATTCTGATGAACATGGTCTATATTATAAATATATATACCCAATAGATTTCAAGATGTATCGCGACGGCCAGGGAGCGAATCCCCGGGAGCATAGAGAACTATGTCATAGAGAACTCTGCAGGGCGGGATTCTACTTTGCGTAAAAATTATACATTTCGCAGATATTGATAATTTCTCACATTCAATACGATTTTATTGATAGGTTTTGATATCTGGCATGAACATTTATTGAGCTAGTAGAGGGTTGTTTTTATCCACAATAACCATATAGAAAATGTGAGATCCCGCCCTGAGAACTCTGTGACCGGGGTGAGTGAGTGCAGCCAACAAAGAGGCAACTTGAAAGATAACAGGTATAAAGCGGAAATTAACTTTATATGGTTGGTACATATATCGTGCTCTAAGTGATCTTGTAGAAAAAAAAGTTGTATCAAAATGCAGTAAGCCACTCTAAACAACATAAGGAAAATATCTAAATGTTAGTACGTAAATCGTTGTTGGCCCTGTTTGCAACTGCTTCCTTAGCTGCTGCGGGTATTGCTCATGCAGGACCAGCCGTAACAGTTACATTTAAGCATCTCGGTGCGCCGGGTAGCGCTGATGCTGTTTATACCATCGTTACTAATAATGAAGTCAGTACACAGGTAAATGCATTATCCAAGCCCAAGGCTAGCGTAAGGCAAGGTGAGTCTGATCTTTATCGGGTTCAAAGCCCGATTTCACCTGATGGAAATTATGCGATTGTGCGATATAAAATTGGAAATAAGACTTGTGTTTTTTCGACTACTTTCATTAATACATATGTCAATGGTGTTAAATTGCCTAAGTGGAATAAGGGGGCAACTCCGAGCGGTGGTGCTATTTGCAATGCGACTATCACCTCTATTAATTTTGCGACTTACGAATGGTTAGTTGAATTTACTATGAAGTAATAAATAATGAGTCAGATTATTTTATTAGAGATATCTGGCTCATATTGTTTCTATTATATTTATTTAAATATCAGCTGGTTATTTTTTAATTTTCGCTAATTATATAATTATTAGTGATTATCATTAGGAGGTTTTTTATTTATTATAATGCTAGGTGTAAATAACAAAATATATGAGGTGTGTTAGCACTACGTTAAAAATAAAAAAACATAAAGTAATTTAATTTGTTGTTATAAATTAATGTTAAATGTTTATTTTTTTTAGTTTGATTTTCTTTGGTATTTTATTGACGAATTAATGGTTCTAAACTATTTTTAAAGTTGTAAAGTTTTTTTATTTTTTATAAATTTATGGATTATGATGGTTTAATATGGATGTTGATAAATTAGTTGAGTTTTTTGGTGTAATATAAATTTCTATATTCGTAACTTGGTATGAACCTAATTTTATAAGGAATAAGATATTATGATTGATCAAAATAATTCTAATGACATAGTTGCCCCTAATGTGTCGATTTCTGATGTAACTGTGTCCTCCATTCAAATTGCTCCGGAAATAGCCAGAAACAATGTTCATGTAGTCATTATTGATGACAAAGGTACTTCACGGGATTTTCTACTGGATAACTCTGACGGGGGTTATCAAGGAAATGGTAGTCTAATAACTTTGCTTCTTGCACACCTTAATTCCAAAAAGGTTACTCTTAGAACTACCGGATATGAATATAATAAACATGGATATATCAATGGTGTATTAATTCAGAGTGATAAGGGAACTGGCGGCGGAACTGGCGGTGGAACTGGCGGTGGAACTGGCGGCGGAACTGGTGGTGGAACTGGTGGTGGAACTGGAGGATGATAAGGGCGGTAAAAATTAGGAATGATAGTAAGATATTACAGGAGTAAGAATTCCTATAGAAAATATTATTCGTTATTATTTGCGTTAAAGGCATTAAAGATCTATCTCATTATGTTATTTTATTTTCAATTTTAAACTTGGACAGTGTTCAGGTTTTCTGAAAAATAACGTCTATACCTAATAGATTTCAAGATGGATCGCGACGGTAAGGGAGCGAATCTCCGGGAGCATAGATAACTATGTGACCGTGCAGCCAACAAAGAGGCAACTTGAAAGATAACAGGTATATTGGGATAAATAGTAAATTGGAATTAATTCTAAATAAAAACCCTGATGTTTAGTCTTCAGGGTTTTTACTTCTTTAATAACTGAAAATACATTGAACTTTAGGAACAGTGTTTTAATATTTTTGATTGTTTATTATCTGCCTGCTGATAGTGAAAACGATCCTACTGATTGAATAAAAACACCATATATTATAGTTGTGAATTGTATGAAAATGTTTTTGTTTTTAAATTATATTAACCATCTTATTCATATCTTATTGGGGGCGTTAGTTCAGATATACCAATAGATTTCAAATTGCAGCGCGGCGGCAAGTGAATGCATCCTCAAGAGCATAGATAACTATGTGACTGGGGTAAGTGAACGTAGCCAACAAAGCAGCAACTTGAAAGATGAGGGGTATAGTATAAGAGAAGAATGGTCAATGAACTATTGACCATTAGAGAATACTGCCAATAAAGTTATTAGGAAATCGATTATCGCTCATAACCTAAGAAGTACTTGAATTCAGGTAGGTTACCATTCTCTCTGAATTTGGCAGGTGTGGTATTAAAGTGCTTTTTGAAGATTCGGGTAAATGTTGCCTGAGAACTAAAACCATACTGTAAGGCAATATCAAGGATCGGTAGGTTTCCTTCACGCAGAGATCTTGCTGCCTCATGTAAACGCCGTTTGCGAACGTATTCACCTAAAGTACAGCCTTGTACCTCTTTAAACACTCTTTGCAGGTGCCACTTTGAATAACCGCTTCTGTCGGCAATGGTATCTATTTTTATACCTTCATTACACTGAAGCTGAGTTTCAAGCCACCTGATAATATCGTTTACGACAATTTCTGACATTTTCACCTCCCACTAAGGTGGGCTAGTTGCTAAAATATTAGAGTTTGTTAGTTATTTTCATGATGATAATAACTTAGGTTATTAATTGGTGTATTTTAAAATAATTTGAAAATATCGATAGGCAAAAAATGCTATTTATAATTGATAATTATTATCATTTATAAAAATTTTCTTCATTTTAATAATAAGTAGCATCAAATGCTCTCCATCAATTTATTTAAATTAGTATCATCGCTCGTCGTTCAATTTAAAGGAGGTTGTAATGCAATCGGATTTGGCCTTTTTAGCTAAAAAATTGGTATTTTTCATCCTGTATGCTCTGATCTTGTCCATAGTAATAGGCTTACTTTTTATCGATGTTATCTATTTGCAGAATGCAGTGAAGGAGAATTCATTAACTGAAATTTCTCAGGAGAGTATACTGTTTGTTATTTCTGCTGTATTTCTTCGGGAAGCAAGGAAGAATAGCAAATTACGTCCTGCCTTAATTTTGATATCTGGTTTTTTTGCCTGTTTGTTGATAAGAGAACTAGACTCCATATTTGATGAAATATTTCATGGTGCTTGGGCGTGGATAGCCATTCCATTGGCGTTGATTTGTATTTTTTATGCTGTTCGCAGAGGTAAAGATACGTTAGTGGGGCTTGCTCATTTTGCTCGTCATCAAAGTTACGGCATGATGGCTGCGGGTATTTTGTGTGTGTTAGTTTTTTCCCGCCTGTTTGGCATGGGGGAATTATGGCAAGGTTTAATGCAGGAACATTTTGATCGCACTGCAAAAAATATGGTTGAAGAAGGGTGTGAGCTTTTGGGTTATTGCTTGTGCCTGATTTCAACTTTCTGGTATCTACCTGATGCAATAAAGCTTCGTAAATAGAATAAGTGGAAAAATAAGGCAGGCAAATTACGGAAATAATTTGCCTGTTAGCTTTTGTCGTTATTGCCTCAGATAAATCTGAGGCTGCTGGGTTTCAGGATGGCGGGTGATACCCAGGTCGGCTTGATACCATTTCCTTAGAATCTTATCACTCAGCACATCTTCTGGTGTACCTGCTGCGACCAGCTCCCCTTTATGTAGCAAAAATATTTTATCTGCGTAGAGAGCGGCGAGATTTAGATCATGTAGAACACAGCACATGACCATCGGTTGTTCCCGAGTCAGCCGGTAAAGCAGACGTAACGTATGCTGCTGGTGGTAGAGATCTAAAGCTGATGTCGGTTCATCAAGAAATAAGCAACATTCCGTTGGTGTTGGGTGCCAGAGTTGGGCAAGTACACGGGCCAATTGTACTCTTTGCTGTTCACCACCAGATAATTGCCGATAGTCGCGGTGGCGTAACTCCTGGCAATCTGTTTGCTCAATAACCGTATCAATTGCTATTTGTTTGTGATGAATACCATGAGGGGAGCGTCCCATAGCAATAACTTCTTCCACACTAAAGGGGAAGGAGAGTGAATTATATTGACGCATGACAGCACGGGTTCGAGCTAACTGTTGAGCTGACCATTGCTCGATAGGCATTCCATGCAAATAACATTGCCCATATTCAGGCTTTATGTATCCCGTTAATAGCCGCAATAATGTGGATTTCCCTGCTCCGTTTGGCCCGATAATGGCGACAACCTCACCTTTATTTACAGAGAGTGAAACGTTATCAATTATTTTCTGATTGCCAATCGAATAACTGAGATTTTTCGCTTGCAGAAAAATATTATTCCTTATTGTATCCATTATGTGCGGCTCCCTGGCTGTTTGAGTATCAGCCATAAAAAATATGGACCGCCGATTAAACCAGTGATTAGACCAACAGGCATTTCTGCCGGGGAAACCAATGTCCTTGCTAATGTATCTGCGGTAAGCAGAAGAGATGCTCCACCCAACGCAGCACCGGGAAGTAGCCAGTTATGATCGCCCCCAAACTGCATTCTGATCAGATGCGGGATAACCAACCCGATAAACCCAATGACACCACTTAATGCAACGGCACTACCAATAAGTAGAGCGCTGAGTAGTAATAACTGGAATTTGGTGCGCTGGACATTAATACCAAGGTAATGGGCTTCTTCATCTCCTAGTTGCAGTAGATTTAGTTTACGTGCCTGACTGAAAGTGAGGATGGTGGCTGGAATAATCAAAGAAGCAGCAATTGCCAGAGTTGGCCATTCTATTTGGCTAAGTGATCCCATCATCCATAAAGAGAATTGCCGTAGTTGTTGATCGTCACTGACATAGCTTAGGACACCAATAGCAGACATACAGAGTGCATTGATAGCAATCCCGGCTAACAATAAACGAGCCAGATTTCCATAGCTATATTTATTCAGTGAAAAAATCAGTAGTGAAATCAATATACTACCAATAAAGGCCGCAATAATATGCCCATATACAGCAATTGCAGATGGTAGGCTAAATGGCAGAACAATGACCACGGCAACCATCAATGCAGCACCGCTGCTGATACCGAGTAAGCTAGGATCTGCTAATGGGTTACGAAATAGTCCTTGCATCACAGCACCGGAAGCCGCTAAAGCACAGCCAACGAGTATCGCTAATAATACTCTTGGCAATCTGATGTTTAGCCAGATTTGCCACTGAGGATCGCTGATAGACGTTTCCCACAATGTCTTAAAAGATAGTGATAATGCGCCCATATTGGCAGAGCCAATAGCTAACCCAGATAGTAACAGACAAAGAAGCGCCACCCCCAATCCTGGAGATTTCATACGGCTCATTGAGCTTTCTCCGCCGCCTGTCTTAGCTGTTTCATCACGGTGGGGGTTTTGAGGCCAAAACCAAGCAGTCCCATATCATCTACAATTAAAACTTGTTGTTTCTGACCTGCTGGGGTGTGTTTCAATCCGGGTAATTGCCAGATTTTATCTAAACCGCCCATTGACTTGATGCCATCCTCAGTCACCAGTAATAAATTTGGTGCGCTGGCAATAACACCTTCTTGAGAAAGTGGGCGGTAATTGTTGAAGCCTTGCATGGCATTGGTCGCGCCAATAGCACGGATCATCTTATCAGCTGCGGTTTTCTGCCCGGCAGCCATTGGCATGATTCCTCCGTGACTCATAACAAATAGGATACGGGTTGATAATTTGGTTGTGGGTATTTTTGCCAGTTCTTTTTGATATTGCTGAATCAGTTGTTCACCACGTTCATCTTGATTGACCGCCTTGGCGACGGTCTTAATTTTTTCAGGAATGGCTTCTAACGATGCTTTTCCGGTTATCTGAATAACTTCTACGCCAGAATCTTGGATTTGCTTAAGAGCTAGTGAAGGCTTTGCCAGCTCGCTGGTCAGAACCAGTGTCGGATGCATAGAAAGAATGCCCTCAGGATTAAGCATCCTCATGTAGCCGATATCCGGTAAAGAAAGCAACTCTGTTGGTTTCAGGCTGGTGCTGTCTCTGGCGACAACTTTTTCACCTTCACCAAGTGCAAAAACAATTTCAGATACATCGCCACCAATAGTAACGATTCGCTCAGTGGAAAAAGCACTGAACGATACCACAAGGACAAATGTTAGAAGCCATTGTTTCATGCTACACGCTCTTCCTGTACTGGTTGTAATTTTGGCAGAGCAGCCACTTGCTCACGCCACTTAGTTTGTTCAGGAGTGCCTTCGGTGCGCTGACCAAACAATTGAACAATTTGATTGCCATTAGCATCAAATAATTCAAGGCTGGTGATGAAACCATCAGTCGTCGGTTTGCGAGTTACCCAACTCTCAGCAATAGCACTCTCTATTAAATGTAGTGTGAAATTGCGGTTAAAGATATTAATCCATTTTTGATCTGAGTTTTCTTCCTGATATGGCATCAGGCGTTCCAGCTTGCCAGTGAAGATCTGTACGCAACCACGGTTGCCGACAAAAATCATAATTTCGTTTTGATCGCTATGAGCGGCACTAATGATCTCACTCAGGGCAGAATTTCCCACTCTATAGGCCAGATCGTCCTGTACGGCATTAAAAATTTGCTGACGGCTCAAGTTATGGTGTTTAAGCATAATGAAGAATTGATGAACATCAGTCATAGCACGCCATTCTTCATCAAGCTGCGTTTTCAGTTCATTTGTTATAACTGAATGACCAGTTTCTTCTACAGGTTTGATAACCAGAGCTGGGTTTTCTTCTGTCTGGTATTTTTCGATCAGTGCTTCCCAGGCTGCCATATCAGTATTACTTGTGGCATAAACTTTATGTAGAGCATCACCTTGATGATCAAAAAACTGGATGCTGTGGCGCATACCATTTTTCGCTGGTTCAACCAGATAAAATACACTGCCCCAATGATTAAAAAATATCCGTAAATCGAGTTCACGAGGATTTAGGATTAGCCCGGCATGGCTGCTGAAACGTGTATTTTCATACCGGCCAATTTGTTCATGAACGGCAAAATCATTGCGGGTAATTGCTTTAGTTTCGCCAACAACAGCCAGCTCCTCCAGCAAAGTGGGGGCATCAATGTCAAGACGTTTGGCATCTACACCAACACGGCTGTGCAATAACTCACCTTCACTGACATTCAGATAAGCAGCCAGATCGCGGGCATATTTGGCTTTGTTATCAGCTTTGGCTTGTAGGTAACGCTCATAAAGTGATGAATTCACAGTTTAACTCCTTAAAAATACAGTGCATTAAATTACCACTGGTAACTGACCAATAGTTTGGCATTGCGGCCATCCTGCGGTATTCCCTGTGGTGAGTAGTATTCTTTATCAAAGGCGTTGCCTAGAACTGCCGTAGTGGTCACACCTTTTAACATTCCTTCGCCTTGATAACTGACATAAAAGTCATTAATCCCATAGCCGGCTTGTTGTTTGGGATCGTTACCTTTGTCGTCTTTGCCTTTGAAATCAGTATGATTTGTGAATTGACTTACCCAGCCTACAGAAAAACTGGTCTGTGCAATGGGGATATCCAATATGCTGGTAATAGTATCTGGGCTAAGGTTATTAAGAGAATAACCGCTCTTTTCATCTTTACCTTCAGTGCGGTTGTAAGCCAGTTCCCAGGAGAATAGATTGGATTCATAGTTCATAGAGATATCCCAACCCCAGATTTTGGCACTGGGTACATTAGTAGATGTTGTGTTCAGGTATATTGGATCACCTGATGGTAATTTAACTATCTCACCTGATTTTTTCTTAAGCGGGTTAATAAGCTCTAACTTAATATAATCTTTAGCTTTGGTATCAAAATAGCTGGCTTTGAATTTCAGTTCATCATTTTCTGCTAACAGGTTACCGAAACGTAGTCCAAAACCAGATTCCCATGTTGTGTTACTTTCTGGACGGAGATTAGGGTTAGGTATCCAGTCGTTATTCATTCCTGGACCCATTGGGTAGTGCCTAGAATCGTTATACATTTCTTTCATTGTCGGCGCTCGGAAAGCCTGAGCGTAAGAGGTAAATAGCATTGACCAATCAGTTGGTGTGATACTGATAGCACCTTTGGAAGACCATTTATCTGCGCTAACATCCTTATATTTAGAATTGGTTCCTTTATAATTGTCGTAGCGAGTACCGGCGATAATAGATACTGGCAGGTCGCGTAAGGTTATTTCATCTTGTACCCAACCGGAATAAAAGCGGATATCGGCATCTGGGAAGCTATCTGTGTTGCCCCCAGGGGTTTGTTTCTGTTGGTAAGTTTCACCACCGTAAGTAAATTGATGCGCTAATGGGCTGTCTGTCCACAGGCGGGAGCGGTTTTCCAGTTTTACGCCATAGGTTTTCTGCTCGCGGCCTTCGAACCCTTTTTCTTTAGTGCGGACATCAATCGTGACATCTGAATAATAAAGATCAGCCTTGGCATTTAACCAGTCATATTCTGATGGATTTAACTGGTAGCTGAGTTGGGCATCACGCTGAGCTGTTGTTCGGTCAGCCCACGAGTTAGGCCGGTCATTTTTCCCGATGAGCGTTTGTGGATTTTTAGGTTGATTAGCTTCATTACGGTAATAGCGTAACTGGCTGCTTAGGGACTGGTTTTCATCAATTTTCCAACTACCTTTCGCTATTAGGTTACTGATAAATTCATCGTTATCAGCCGTCAAACCATTGCTATGGCGGATATTACCTGCATCACGCGTACTGAATGCAAATAAGCCATCCAGAGATTCTGTTTTGCCGAAAGTTGCACCGCCAAAACCCATGCTATGGTCACCGGTTGCACCGCGGGCAAAAACGCGGAATCCATGATCTTGACCTGTTTGCAGAAGATCTGCCGCATCTACAGTTTGATAAGCGATAACACCGCCTAAAGCACCACTGCCGTAGAGCAGAGCTGAAGGACCGCGTACAACTTCGACTTGTTTAATTAATGCTGGGTCCAGGAACGTACCATTAATATGACCGGTATCTGTACCTTGACGGATACCATCAATCAATGTCAAAACGCCTTGTGGGCCATAACCACGCAGGCTAACATCTTGTCCGTTAGCACGGTTTGTACCAGCTATATTAATGCCGGGTATTTTTCTGATGAGATCGTTGGCATTACCAGCTGTCTGACTTTGTGCTGATTTATTATTTATCACTGTCACCATCATGGGTGCTTCGAAACTATCCCTTTCATTACCCGTTGCATAAACCGTTATCACATCGTGGGATGATTTATCGCTTTCGGAATCGGGCGATTTTGTTGCTGCATAAACAGTCGGAATACTACTGATAATTGCCAGGCTTAGTACTGATAATTTAAGTGTTGATTTCGCAGATTGAGACATCAGACGAATCCCTATAATAATATTTTGTGATTTATGGATATAGCTAGCTGCCCTGATACATGTTCTGGGGGCTGGCTGGGTTGTCTTTATATTTAGTTAATATTAGTTTATCGGTTTTAGTTTGGCGAAATTAGTGGAATTTTCAGTCATAGATCCGATTAGAGAATACTAACTATTATCATATTGAGAATCATTATCGTTATATGGGGGGATGACTTCAAGTAATATTTTTAACGTTCAGGATCAATATATTAATGCAATTTATTAATGTATTGTCAGTTAGCCTTTTATAAATCAAAAAGGCTAACTCAGGAAAAGATTCAGAAGCGAGAATTCACTGCTTTGGCAAGAATTTCAATAAGTTGTTCTGTATCTTTCCAGCTCAGGCAAGGATCTGTGATAGATTGACCATAATTCAGTGGTTGTCCAGGAATGATTTTTTGAGAACCTTCAACCAGAAAGCTTTCAGCCATCACACCGACAATCGCCGTAGAGCCATTCTGGATCTGTTGACCTACCTCTTTTGCTACATCCAGTTGGCGTTTGTGTGTTTTTTGACAATTGCCATGGCTAAAATCGACGACTAAATGCTCCGGTAAATCAAATTCACGTAGTTGATCACAAGTTGAGGCAATATCTCCGGCACTGTAATTGGGTTGTTTACCTCCACGCATAATGATATGACCGTGTGGATTGCCTTCGGTTTGATAGATAGTCATTTGACCATGCTTATCCGGTGATAAGAATGTATGACTGGCATTGGCTGCCCGGATGGCATCTATTGCGATACGAGTGTTACCATCAGTTCCGTTTTTAAAACCAATCGGGCAGGAGAGTGCTGATGCCATTTCCCGGTGAATCTGACTTTCAGTTGTTCTGGCACCGATGGCTCCCCAGCTAATCAGATCAGCAATATATTGGCTGGTCACGATATCAAGAAATTCAGTTGCAGTGGGTAAACCCAACTCATTGACGTCAACCAATAATTTCCTGGCTAGGGTAATACCACGATTAACCTGACAGGAGCCGTCGAGGTTTGGATCTGAAATAAGACCTTTCCAGCCCACGACTGTGCGTGGTTTCTCAAAATAAGTACGCATAACAATTTCTAGTCTATGCTGGTATTTTTCACGTAATGTATTCAGTCGATGAGCATAATCTAAAGCAGCATTAATATCATGAATAGAACAGGGACCGACGATAACCATAAGCCGTGGGTCATTACCCGATAAAATGGCTTCAATACGTTTTCGTGACGTTGTCACATTATTGGCGATTTTTTCGGATACAGAAAATTGAATCGTAAGAGCTTGAGGTGTTACCAGACTATCGACGTGATGAGTCCTTAAACCATCTGTTCTGGACATATATTTTCTCAATGTTTGTTTCACACTAGCGTTTATACTTTTCATCTTTCAAGCTGCTGCTTTGTTGGCTACGTTCACTTACCCCAGTCACATCGTTATCTATGCTCCTGAGGATGCGTTCATTTGCCGCCGCGCTGCAAATTGAAATCTATTGGGTATATATGGATAATTGAAATTACAATAAACGAAAATGACTAAATCGAACAAACAATATAGTTAGTCATATGATAAGTTTTTTTCAATTATTCATATTGATATGTTCTTAAAACATTCGGCGTTTTAGCTTCATTATGTCAATTATTTTGGTCGAGATTTCTTCAACAGAATAATTGGTGGTATTAAGATAATTAATCTTATTCTTACGGAATAAAGCTTCAACTTCAGAAATTTCTATTCTACATTGCCTTAATGATGCATAACGGCTATTTTCTCGGCGTTCTTCCCTAATAGCGGCCAGTCGTTCAGGGCTTATAGTTAAACCGAATAACTTATGCTGAAATTGTTTTAATGTTGCAGGTAGTTGCAAATTATCCATATCGTCCGCAGTAAAAGGATAATTTGCCGCCTGGATACCAAATTGCATGGCTAAATAGAGGCTGGTAGGGGTTTTTCCACAGCGAGATACGCCTAGTAGAATAACCTGCGCTTGGTCAAGATTGCGTAAAGAGATACCATCATCATGTGCCAGAGCATAATCAATAGCGGCTATGCGTGCATCATACTGGCTGAGATTCTGCTCCGTCAGACCATGGGTGCGGTTAAGTTCAGGTTTTGGTTCCAATCCGGTTTCTTTCTGTAATGGAGCGACTAGTGTTTGGACAATATCCTGACAAAATCCTTCACTACTGGTAATAATATTTTTCACTCCAGAAGAGATAATAGAATAGAAAACTAAAGGTCTTATACGCGTATCTTGATATATTTGGTTTATTTGTTGCTTTATTTCTTTTGCGCGATCTTCACTTGCAACAAAAGGGAGCGTGTGTGAGGTTACTTTAATAGGAAATTGCGATAATACTGCATGACCCAATACTTCTGCGGTAATTGCTGTTCCATCGGAAATAAAGAAAACGGTGCGTTCAACATTGTTATTTTCTCCTGATATTTCTAGTCTGGATTTTGTCATGATATTTATAGTGGCCTTTTGTCTTTGTAAATTGTTCAGTTAAGCGAAGCTGGATATCGGTTTTTTACAGATTATACCTGCAAAAAAATAATATTGTTTGGTTGATCGATTCACCTTTCTATGTGTGTCAAAACATTGTGTTAGTCTATTTACGACTGCTAAGTGCAGTACCCATTTTCCAACTTGTACCCCATGAATGTTAAAAGGATTGTTTTAATGCCCAATAATGACCTCACCCCGTGTAATGTGCTTTGGTATAACCAATTAGGTATGCATGATGTTGACCGGGTGGGTGGTAAAAACGCCTCCCTGGGAGAAATGATCACGAATCTGTCAGAATTGGGGGTTTCTGTCCCGAATGGTTTTGCTACGACAGCACGGGCATTTAATGATTTTCTGGAACAAAGCGGCGTCAATCAGCGTATTTATAATTTACTGGATGAAACCGATGTTGATGATGTAAATCAACTGGTTAAAGCGGGGGCACAAATTCGCCAATGGGTGATAGATACGCCATTTACTCCGCAGTTGGAAAAAGATATCCAAGATGCTTATCAACAATTGTCCGACGGGGAGCCAGAAGCCTCTTTTGCTGTACGTTCTTCTGCAACTGCTGAAGATATGCCAGATGCTTCTTTTGCTGGTCAGCAGGAAACTTTTTTGAACGTACAAGGTATTGATGCTGTGATGATTGCTATTAAGCATGTATTTGCTTCATTGTTTAATGATCGTGCCATTTCCTATCGTGTCCATCAGGGCTATGACCATCGAGGGGTTGCTCTGTCAGCGGGTATACAACGTATGGTTCGTTCTGATCTCGCCTCGTCTGGTGTGATGTTCACTATTGATACTGAATCAGGATTTGATCAGGTTGTATTTATTACCTCGGCTTACGGCTTGGGTGAAATGGTTGTTCAGGGGGCAGTAAACCCGGATGAATTCTATGTTCATAAGCCAACGCTGAATAAAGGTAAGCCAGCAATTGTTCGCCGCAATCTTGGCTCTAAAAAGCTGCATATGATCTACGCTGATAATAAAGAGCATGGTAAGCAAGTACGTATCGAAGATGTGCCAGAATCACAACGCAATCGTTTCTCTTTAACTGATGAAGAAGTCGAAATGCTGGCTCGTCAGGCGTTGTTGATTGAAAAACATTATGGTCGTCCAATGGATATTGAATGGGCCAAAGATGGTCATAATGGCAAGTTATACATTGTTCAGGCTCGCCCTGAGACTGTCCGCTCAAACCAGCAGGTTATGGAACGTTACCAACTGAATGAACGAGGTCAGGTATTAGTGGAAGGACGTGCCATAGGTCATCGTATTGGTTCAGGTATAGTAAAAGTTATCCATAACTTAAATGAAATGGAGCGTATCCAACCGGGTGATGTTTTAGTCACTGATATGACTGATCCGGATTGGGAACCTATTATGAAAAAGGCGGCTGCAATTGTAACTAATCGTGGTGGCCGCACCTGCCACGCGGCAATTATTGCTCGCGAGTTGGGAATACCGGCAGTTGTTGGATGTGGTGATGCAACAGAACGTTTGAAAGAAAATCAGCAGGTGACGGTTTCCTGTGCGGAAGGTGATACCGGTTTTGTTTATCAGAATCAATTGGATTTCACGGTGCAAAGCTCTCAGGTAGATCAATTACCTGAGCTTGATGTGAAAATTATGTTGAACGTTGGTAACCCAGACCGTGCATTTGATTTTGCCCGTTTACCGAATGAAGGTGTAGGTCTTGCTCGTTTGGAGTTTATTATTAACCGGATGATTGGTGTTCATCCCCGCGCATTATTGGAATTTGATCAGCAAACCCCGGAATTACAGCAAGAGATAAAATCTCTGATGGCGGGTTATGACAATCCGGTTGAATTTTATGTTGGGCGCCTGACTGAAGGGATCGCTACTCTGGCGGCTGCATTTTGGCCGAAACGGGTTATTGTTCGTCTGTCTGACTTTAAATCCAATGAATATGCTAACTTGGTTGGTGGCGACATTTATGAACCTGATGAAGAGAATCCTATGCTGGGGTTCCGTGGCGCGGGACGTTATGTTTCTGACAATTTCCGTAATTGTTTTGCATTAGAATGTGAAGCGGTTAAACGTGTACGTAATGATATGGGGCTGACAAACGTTGAAATTATGATCCCATTTGTGCGTACTGTCGCTCAGGCTGAAGCTGTTGTTACTGAGCTGGCATTGCAAGGATTAAGGCGTGGTGAAAATGGATTGAAAGTCATTATGATGTGCGAGATCCCGTCCAACGCAATTCTGGCAGAACAGTTCCTTGAACACTTTGATGGTTTCTCTATTGGTTCTAACGATATGACTCAACTTACTCTTGGCTTAGACCGGGATTCCGGTGTGGTATCTGAACTATTTGATGAACGTAATGATGCGGTTAAGGCTATGCTTTCGTTAGCTATTCAGGCGGCCAAGCGTCAAAACAAATATGTGGGAATTTGTGGTCAAGGGCCTTCAGACCATCAGGACTTTGCGCACTGGTTGATGAAAGAGGGGATTGATAGCTTGTCATTAAATCCAGATACTGTTGTAAAAACTTGGTTAGGATTAGCTAAAGAGAGTTAACTGCGAATAATACACAGTTGAGTTTGGAAGCCCGTCAAAATAATGGCGGGTTTCTTTAATGGTTAGAGCAACGGATGACATTATTTTGGCGAAGGACGAAAATAGTAAAAAAAAGCCTATCGTGGGCTCGATAGGCAAAGACTACACACAGCAATATAAGCGTTCCTAATTACTAGAACCATCAAAAGGAGAAATAAACGTCTCGTTCATAGCCCGTCCATACTAATTTAATTGAATAGTTTATTCATTAAGAATAGTCCTAATTTGCGTATTATTTATGGGAAAAAATGGCGTTATTTAACCTTTTTTTAACATTTATTTGACAATATTTATGTTTAATAAACGCGTATTTCAGATGAATGATTAGATATATCTGTATAAAGCTATAATTTAGCGAAAGCGTTAATCCTCTTTCGCTAAATGTGGCAAAATTAATTGTCGGAAAAATTATTCTGAGAATTTTTTTTCCAGATATTTTTCAGTTTCAGTCAAATCATTTTTAGGTTCTGGGATTTCATTCATCCATGCAATTAATAAACGATAGGCAACGGCCAACACAACGGGTCCGATAAATAGACCGATCATACCGAATGAGAGTATTCCGCCAATAACACCGGTTAATATCAGGGCCATAGGCAAATCGGCGCCCAGACGGATTAAAAATGGACGAAGAAATCCATCCATTGTTGTGACTACACAGCTCCAGACCAATAGCGCGGTGCCCCAAGCTGTATCACCTGTCCAGTAAAGCCAGGCAACAGCAGGAACTAAAATCAGCAATGGACCGATCTGGGCAACACAACAGACAAACATAAGTACTGTCAGCAATGTAGCATAAGGAATACCCGCAACAGCTAAGCCGATACCACCGATAATAGCTTGAACCAGAGCAGTAACGACCACACCAAGCGCTACAGCACGGATAGACTGTGCTGCCAACAAGATAGCGGCATCTCCACGTTTATCTGCCAGGCGAACGGCAAAATGGCGAATACTCATCGTTACTTGCTCACCTTTCAAATATAGCAGCACACTGAATAGCACCATTAAAGCAAGATGAAAAACGAAGCGTCCGGCATTTGCCGCTTGAGTAAAGAACCAGGTTGCAGCCTCTCCGACATAGGGCTGGACTCTGGCAATCAGAACATTTCCACCATCAGTAATCAGTGAGTTCCAGCCACTGTACAGCTTATCGCCAACTAAAGGGATGTTATTCAGCCAGGTCATGGCCGGCATTTGGAAATTAGCAGGGGATTTAGCCCACTGAATTAATGGTGCGCTGTTTTCCAACAAGCTACTGACCAGCAATGCGATAGGGATCACAAATAACAAGATTAGCAATAATGTCATAATGGTGACAGCAAGCCAGCGTTTACCCCATAAGCCATTTTGTAGTTTTTCCAGTAAAGGCCAAGTGGCGATAACAACCATTCCTGCCCAGACAAAACCAAGGATAAACGGTTTCATCACCCAGAAACTGGTAACGATTAAGAGTGAAAGAAAGATTAAGGTAAACAATAACTTTGGTAGATCATAGTGCGATTGTGATTTGTCCATAAGTTAATTTCTCTAAACGATTCAGTGGCGATAAAGATAATGAATAAATAAGATGTTATCTATACCTGTTATCTTTCAGGTTGCCTCTTTGTTGGCGGCACTCACTCACCCCAGTCACAAAGTTCGTTGTGCTTCCGGGGATTCGCTCCCTTGCCATCGCGATGCATCTTGAAATCCATAGGGTATATAGGTTACTCAAAATAGGTGAATATTATGATAAGGTAAACGCTTGCCTTCTCAGATAAGTGAGTTAACTGTGATTAATCGTTAAGGCTGACTAAGGCATCGAACTCAAAGAAGGGTAGTATAAATAAAGCAATGTGGACACTCATTTTACAAGGATCAAAACGATAATGATCCCACGCATATCACAAGCACCTCACGTCAGTGGGTTGGCACAGGAATTCTTGGATACATTAAAAGAACAAGGATTTACCGGAGATACTGCAAGCAGTTATGCAGATCGTCTGACAATGGCGACAGATAACAGTATCTATCAACTATTACCACAGGCTGTTGTTTTCCCTCGATCCGGAGCAGATGTGGTTTTGCTGGCCCGTATCGCAGGTGAAAAAAAATATCATGATTTAACATTTACTCCGCGTGGAGGCGGGACAGGTACAAACGGCCAAGCTCTTAATAGTGGTATCGTGGTAGATATGTCCCGTTATATGAATCGCATCCTTGAAATTAACCCAGAACAGGGCTGGGTTAGAGTAGAAGCCGGAGTGATTAAAGATCAGCTGAACCAATATTTGCGTCCATATGGTTATTTCTTTTCACCAGAACTTTCAACCAGTAACCGCGCGACATTGGGGGGAATGATTAATACTGATGCGTCCGGTCAGGGTTCGTTGGTATATGGTAAAACTTCTGATCATGTTCTTGGTTTACGGGCAGTTTTGTTGGGTGGAGAGCGACTTGATACTCGCTCTATGGACATAGCGCTGGCGGAATCGATTGCGCAAGAAGATTCTGTTACTGGCCGTATTTATGACACGGTGCTTAACCGTTGCCGTGAACAACGTGAACTTATCGTTGAAAAATTTCCTAAGCTTAATCGTTTTCTGACAGGTTATGATTTGCGCCATGTTTTCAGTGACGATATGCAGAAGTTTGATTTAGGCCGCATCCTGACCGGTTCAGAAGGAACTCTGGCTTTTATTACGGAAGCAGTTCTGGATATTACACCGTTGCCGAAAGTCAGGCGGTTGGTAAACGTAAAATATGATTCATTTGATTCTGCGTTGCGTAATGCGCCTTTTATGGTGAATGCAAAGGCTTTATCGGTTGAAACTGTAGATTCCAAGGTGTTGAATTTAGCGCGTGAGGATATCGTCTGGCATTCAGTAAAAGAGTTGATTACAGATGTGCCTGGCAAGGATATGCAGGGGTTGAATATTGTTGAATTCAGTGGTGATGACCAACAATTAATAGATCAGCAAGTCACAACCCTCTGCCAGCGTCTTGATGAACTTATGAATGACAAGCAGGCGGGTGTCATTGGTTATCAAATTTGTCGGGAATTAGATGATATTGAGCGTATTTATGTGATGCGCAAGAAATCCGTTGGCTTGTTAGGTAACAGCAAAGGTGCTGCGAAACCGATCCCATTTGTGGAAGATACTTGTGTACCGCCACAGCATCTTGCTGATTATATTGCAGAATTCCGACAGCTATTGGATAGCCATCATCTTAATTATGGGATGTTTGGTCATGTAGATGCGGGTGTGTTGCATGTCCGTCCTGCTCTGGATATGTGTGATCCTCAGCAAGAGATACTAATGAAACAGATTTCTGATGAAATTGTCCGCCTCACGGCACGTTATGGTGGTTTGTTATGGGGGGAACATGGTAAAGGATTTCGTGCTGAATACAGCCCTGAATTTTTCGGTAGCACCCTGTATGAAGAATTGCGTCGTATTAAAGCTGCCTTTGACCCAGATAACCGTTTGAATCCGGGTAAAATTTGTTCACCGATTGGCGTTGATGCGCCGATGATGAAAATCGACGCGGTCAAACGAGGAACTTATGACCGGGAAATTCCGATAAATATAAGAAATACATTCCGTGGCGCTATGGCGTGTAATGGTAATGGACTCTGTTTTAATTTCGATGTGAAAAGCCCGATGTGTCCATCAATGAAAATTAGCCAACAGCGCATCCACTCGCCGAAAGGACGGGCAACATTAGTGCGTGAATGGCTTCGTCTTTTAACTGAACAGGGCATGGACCTGAAATTGCTACAACAGGGATTGCAACAAAAACGACCAAGCCTGCGTGGGCTGATTGAAAAGACGCGTAATAGCTGGCAAGCATGGCGTGGAGAGTATGATTTTTCTCATGAAGTAAAAGAGGCAATGTCTGGTTGTCTGGCATGCAAAGCTTGTTCAACACAGTGTCCGATCAAAATTGATGTGCCATCATTTCGAGCACGTTTTCTTGAGTTATATCATGGTCGCTATTTCCGCCCTTTACGTGATCATATTGTGGCAGGTGCGGAAAGCAGTACGCCATTAATGGCTAAGGCACCGCGGGTATTTAATTTCTTCCTAAAACAACCGTGGGTGCAGGAATTGAGCCGCCGTACCATCGGGATGGTGGATTTACCTTTATTATCCAGCCCGACATTACACCAGCAGCTTGCAGGCCATTATGCGCTTTCTACCACTTTAGAACAGCTTGAAAAAATGGATCAGATCCACCGTGATAAACATGTGTTGATTGTTCAGGACCCGTTTACTAGCTATTACGATGCTAAAGTTGTGGCTGACTTTGCCTATTTGGTAGAAAAATTGGGATATAAACCGATATTGTTGCCATTTTCTCCTAATGGTAAGGCTCAACATATCAAAGGATTTTTATCCCATTTTGCTAAAACGGCCAGAAGAACGTCAGATTTCCTTAATCGGGTATCTGAGCTGGGGATTCCTATGGTTGGTGTTGATCCCGCATTGGTATTGTGTTACCGGGATGAATACAACGATATTCTTGGTGAACAGCGAGGCAAGTTTGAGGTTCAGCTTGTGCATGAATGGCTGATCAATGCTTTGCCAGAGAAAATAGGTAATAAAGAAGCGCCCAGAGATAAATGGTATCTGTTAGGACATTGCACGGAAGTGACTATGCTACCGGGCAGTAGTAAACAGTGGGAAAAAATTTTCCATCGGCTGGGTAGTAAGCTGGATAATATCAGTGTAGGCTGCTGTGGAATGGCTGGAACGTATGGTCATGAAAACAAAAACATAAAACACTCTATTGGTATCTATAAATTATCCTGGCAACCTGCCTTGCAAAAACTACCATTGGAGCGTTGCCTGAGTTCTGGTTATTCCTGCCGTAGTCAGGTTAAGCGGATAGAAGGGCAAGTACTTAAGCATCCGTTGCAAGCTTTATTGGAGATAATCCCATGATTTGGAAACGTGATATTGAACTGGAGAGCCTGAATCAAGTGAGTAGCCAATGTATGATGGGCCATCTGGGCATAAAAATCACGCATATCGGTGATAACTTTATCGAAGGTACAATGCCGGTTGATTATCGTACCCAGCAACCATTTGGCTTATTACATGGTGGGGCGTCGGTTGTATTGGCAGAATCACTTGGTTCTTTGGCTGGGTATCTCTGTTCTGAAGGTGAGGAAAAAGTTGTCGGGCTGGAAATAAATGCTAACCATATCCGTTCTGTTCGCAGTGGTGAGGTGAAAGGGGTGTGTAGACCTCTCCACCTTGGGCGTAATCATCAGGTATGGGAAATCGATATTTTTGATGATCGGCAACATCTATGTTGCACTTCCCGATTAACCACATCAGTTTTACCTGGATAAAATATAAAACAAAAGTAAAAGTAGGTTATTGTATGGATGATAACCTACTATTTAACTGAAAAAGTTATCCTTCACGGTAATTAAATTTAATTGTGATAGCCATCCAGGAAATATATATATTCCCTGGATCTTGTTGATATTTTTATAATGTTATGGATTATTTGATTTTCTTATATATATCCGATGAATTTAAATGTTGAATTATATTAAGTAAATTAATGCTGGAATAGATAAAAACCTAATTGCAAATTTTTATTTAAGTCTGTAAACGCCGATATATCAATTAATGCTAAAATTTCACCGGTTTTAATTTATGTTTAATTCCACTTAAATATGAAGGGTGCCTGAGATCCAAGCCATAACAACATCTAAAAGGGCGGGAGTAAAAACCTCCCGCCAAGGCTGCCTTACCTGTTGCTGGATTCGTAAGCCATGATTGCCGCAACCTCTGTATTACCTTGTTTGATATGGAGCTTACAGAGTGAACCTCTTGTTATCCATGTGAATAAGAGTAACGTCACACAAATAACGATCAAACTAAATATTACGATTTTTTGTGGCTTCATAGCCTTCTCTCCTTGCTTTTTATCAGGTAAGAGGCTAGCCTTATGTTGTTCAGCATTAGGAGTAGCCTCATTTCGATTTATAGTCGGATGGGGCTTTTCTCTTTCTGCCTAGAACGTAATTTTCCTGGAACATCATGCTTAAGACAGAAAGTCTCAAGCACCCGGAGGCAGTATACGTTTATTCGCATGAGATGCAAGGTCTTGCAAATGTTTATTATAGTCACGTAATACGTTTGAATTAAATTAGTGGCTAATAAAGTTATTAATAGAATAAAGGAAAGGATATTGAGAGCAGAGTATATAGATAAGATTATTCCTGAATGAGTTTATACCTGTTATCTTTCAAGTTGCTTCTTTGTTGGCTGCACTCACTCACCCCGGTCACAGAATTGTCTATGCTCCCGGGGATTCGCTCTCTTGCCGTCGCGATGCATCTTGAAATCTATTGGGTATAATTGAATTAATTAAATAGAAACTTTATTTGTATATATTATAATCATAATGATAACTCTTGCTCTGCATTTCCGGTATATCTGAAAGTTCACCTTAAATAGTATCCCTAATGAACCTTTTGTGCTTTTATTATGTGCTATTGAGTAAAAAATAGCACAATTGATCAAACTAATAATTTATAGATAAAACAGTAAATTAAAGAGATACCTTTCGTATGGGATGAACATAAATCACAGCATTTGAATAAAATTTAATCTATTTAATGTATATCCTCTTAAAACAAATGGTTGAAGTGATAAGGGTTATCATTACCATTATATGAGAGGAAAAGACTCTGATAACAGCGGCAGAAAATTGCCACAGAAAAATATGAGGCCAGCTATGACAAATAGTGTTGAAACTTTCTCTCTGAATGAAACGATATGGCAAGGAATTACCATCACAGAGAGAGCCGCAGCACAGATCTTAAAATTGATGCAACAAAACCCACAAAGCAAAGGGTTATATCTGGGCGTTAAGCAGTCAGGATGTGCAGGCTTTGGCTATGTGTTTGAGATGGTTAATGATCCCGCACCTGATAATCTAAGGTATGAAAATGGAGGTGCATGTTTGTATGTTCCTCTGAAAGCAATGCCATTTATTGATGGTACTGAAGTTGATTTTGTACGTGAAGGTTTAAATCAGATGTTTAAATTCAATAATCCAAAAGCTCAGCATGCCTGTGGGTGTGGTGAAAGCTTTGGTATATAAGTGTACCAATCTATGTCTCAGAGCAATGTAGAAATCAGTGATGATGTGCAGACTTGGCTTAGCGATCATCGTTATAAAGAAGGTTTTTTCACTCAGGTAGCGACTGATGAGTTAGCTAAAGGTTTGAGTGAAGAGGTTGTACGAGCAATTTCCGCAAAACGCAATGAACCTGAATGGATGCTTGAGTTTCGGCTAGAGGCTTATCGTCATTGGCAAGGAATGGAAGAACCACATTGGTTAAAAGCGAATTACCCTAATCTTGATTACCAAGATTACAGTTACTATTCAGCACCCTCATGTGGTACTTGTGATGATAGCTGTAATTCGCAATCCGGTACTGTCCAGGAGATAAGTACAGAGCAAACCAATAACTATTTGACGGCAGAAATTGAAGAGGCATTTGACAAGCTGGGTGTTCCTGTACGAGAAGGGGAAGCTGTTGCGGTAGATGCTATTTTTGATTCAGTATCTGTTTCAACAACGTATCGGGATAAGCTAGCGAAAGAAGGCATTATTTTTTGCTCATTCAGTGAAGCGATACAGGAATATCCTGAATTAGTTCAGAAATACCTCGGTAGTGTGGTTGCAAGCCATGATAATTTCTTTGCCGCGCTGAACTCAGCCGTTGCTTCTGATGGTACTTTTGTTTATGTACCCAAAGGGGTTCGTTGCCCGATGGAACTATCCACCTATTTTCGTATCAACGCCGCTAAAACGGGGCAATTTGAGCGTACTATCCTGATTGCTGATGAAGGTAGTTATGTCAGCTATATAGAAGGATGCTCCGCCCCTGTACGTGACAGTTATCAACTTCATGCCGCTGTTGTGGAAGTGATTATCCATAAAGATGCAGAAGTGAAATATTCCACAGTACAGAACTGGTTTTCAGGTGGTGGTGATAGTGCAGGAGGAATTCTCAACTTTGTAACTAAAAGAGCGTTGTGTGAAGGTGAAAATGCCAAGATGTCCTGGACCCAATCTGAAACGGGTTCAGCAATTACCTGGAAATATCCGAGCGTGATCCTGAAAGGGGATAACTCGATTGGGGAATTTTTCTCTGTTGCCCTGACTAATGGTACTCAACAGGCAGATACGGGCACCAAGATGATCCATATTGGCCGTAACACTAAATCGACCATCATTTCAAAAGGCATTTCTGCTGGCCGTAGCCAGAACAGTTATCGTGGGCTGGTAAAAATACTGCCGGGAGCAGAAAACGCGCGTAACTATACCCAATGTGATTCCATGCTGATTGGAACCGAATGTGGCGCGCATACTTTCCCTTATGTAGAAGTACAGAACAATACCGCGCAACTTGAGCATGAAGCGACAACTTCCCGCATTGGTGAAGATCAATTGTTCTATTGTTTGCAACGCGGTATCAGTGAAGATGATGCGATTTCTATGATTGTTAATGGTTTCTGTAAGGATGTGTTCTCTGAACTTCCCCTTGAGTTTGCCGTTGAAGCGCAAAAATTGTTGGCGATTAGTCTTGAGCACAGCGTTGGATAAGTTCTCCCGGTTTCCCTTTTTTATGACAGAACGTTAAGTCGTTCGAAGGCATGTAATATGTTAAGTGTTAAAAACTTACGAGTCAGTGTTGAAGGTAATGAAATCCTAAAAGGATTAAATCTTGAAGTTAAACCTGGTGAAGTCCATGCCATTATGGGGCCAAATGGGTCTGGCAAAAGTACGTTATCAGCAACATTAGCAGGCCGTGAAGAATATGAAATTGATGATGGTAGCATCACTTTTAAAGGAAAAGATTTACTTGAACTTGATCCGGAAGAACGGGCTGGTGAAGGGATTTTTCTTGCTTTTCAATATCCGGTAGAAATTCCCGGGGTCAGCAATCAATTCTTCCTGCAAACGGCAGTAAACGCTGTGCGTGAATATCGTCATCAGGAGCCTCTGGATCGCTTTGATTTTGCCGATTTTATCGAAGAAAAAATTGAATTGCTAAATATGCCACAAGACTTGTTGACACGTTCAGTCAATGTTGGTTTTTCCGGCGGTGAGAAAAAACGTAATGATATTCTGCAAATGGCCGCGCTGGAGCCAACGCTTTGTATTTTGGACGAAACAGATTCAGGATTGGATATTGATGCGCTGAAAATTGTGGCTAATGGCGTGAATTCCCTGCGTGATCCTAACCGTTCACTCATTATCGTTACCCATTATCAACGTATTCTAGACTATGTGCAGCCTGATTTTGTTCATGTGCTTTATCAGGGGCAGATTATTAAATCCGGTGATTTCAGTC
Organism: Photorhabdus heterorhabditis; assembly: GCF_018448905.1. GTDB lineage: Bacteria > Pseudomonadota > Gammaproteobacteria > Enterobacterales > Enterobacteriaceae > Photorhabdus > Photorhabdus heterorhabditis. The sequence continues at coordinate 31,484 of NZ_RCWA01000040.1, forward strand.
TGGCGAAAAAGTTGGAGGAACAAGGTTATGGCTGGCTTATTGACCAACAGTGAAAGGACTGAGAAGACCCGCCAGGTTACAGAACGTAATCAGAAAGCATTAGAACGTTTTGCTGGTTTGTATCACTCTCGTCATGGTGATGATTCATTGCATGCCAGCATGCATTGGGAGAAAGCAACCACAACCAATTTTCCTCAATTCAGACATGAAGACTGGCGCTATACGCCGCTGGAACGACTGCTAAATCAGCAATACAGTATCAAAACTGGGGAATTGACAGCAGCACAGTGCGAACAGCTGGCTATTCCCGTAGATTGCTGGCGAGTTGTGCTGGTGGATGGTTGTTTTTCCCCTTTACTGAGTTCCCGTGAATTTGGGCCTTATCAGCTCAGCTTATTGGATAACAAAAGTAAGCTTCCGACACCGATACAGAGTGAAATTTTTCTACATCTAACAGAAAGTTTAGCGCAACAGCCTTTGGTGATCACATTAAAGGCTGGACAAATCGCAGCAAAGCCATTGTATCTGCTAAATATAACAAGTGGCTATTCTGGTGAAATATTGAATACTAGCCATTACCGCTACCACATTTCTGTGGGAGCTAATGCGAGTGCCAAAGTGATCGAACATTTCGTCAGTATTGATGAGCAGCAAGCCCATATGACCGGGAGTAGACTGACCACAAACGTAGGTGATAATGCCAGTTTAACTCATATAAAACTGGGCGTTGAAAACAGCGAAAGCTACCACTTTGCGCATAACGACATTGTGATTGGTCGAGATGCTCAGGTGAAAAGCACCAGCTTTTTGTTAGGGGCGGGGCTTGGCCGGCACAATACCAGTGTGCAGCTTAATAGTGAAGGGGCTAATTTATCACTGAATAGCCTGTTGTTGCCGCAAGGCAAAGAGGTCGCAGATACTCGCACTTATCTGGAACATAACAACGGCTATTGTGAAAGTCGCCAGTTGCATAAAACAATTGTGATGGATCAGAGCAAAGCGGTGTTCAATGGCATGATCAAAGTAGCACCTCATGCACTGAAAACCGATGGACAAATGACCAATAACAATTTGCTATTGGGCAAGCAGGCAGAAGTGGATACCAAACCACAATTGGAAATTTACGCTGATGATGTGAAATGCAGTCATGGTGCGACCGTTGGTCGGGTAGATGAAGAACAACTATTCTATTTGCAATCACGAGGTATCAACCGGCGTGAAGCACAGCATATGATTGTATTTGCTTTTGCTGCCGAACTTACCGACTCTATTGAAGATGAAGTCCTGAGATCCGTTGTCATGAAACACATTAAACACCGTTTGGCGGGAGTGAAAAAATGACTTTTTCTGTAAAAAAAGTGCAACAGGATTTCCCGGTATTAGCTCAGCAGGTTAATGGACATCCGTTGATTTATCTTGATAGTGCTGCTAGTGCTCAGAAACCTGTCCAAGTTATTGAACGGGAAAGCGAATTTTGTTTGCATCAGTATGCGGCGGTTCATCGGGGAATTCATACCTTGAGTTCTGCGGCTACTCGCATGGTTGAAAACGTGCGCCACCAGATAGCACAATTTATTCATGCGCAAAGTGCTGAAGAGATTGTTTTCGTCAAAGGTACGACAGAAGGGATTAATCTGGTTGCTAATAGTTATGGCCGCAAATTTATCAATGACGGCGATAATATTGTGATTACTGAGATGGAACATCATGCCAATATCGTTCCGTGGTATATGCTGGCAGAACAGATTGGATGTGAAATCAGAATATGGACGTTGGATGAAAATGGTGAACTGGATCAATCGGTTTTATCATCCTTGATTGATTCACGTACCAAATTACTTTCTTTTACTCATTTATCTAATGTGCTTGGCACAGTAAATCCTGTACGTGAAATTATAAAGCAGGCCAGAGAATTGGCTGATAAGCAGGGCGCCCAATTACATACTCTGGTTGATGGTGCTCAGGCTATTATGCATAAGAATGTTGATGTGCAGGCTCTGGATTGTGATTTCTATGTTTTCTCCGGCCATAAACTATATGGACCGACCGGAATCGGCGTGCTTTACGGGCGTAAATCCCTGTTGGATGCTATGCCACCCTGGGAAGGGGGTGGTGCAATGATAAAACATGTCAGCTTGCAAACAGGGATAACCTATGCGCCACCACCGTGGCGGTTTGAAGCAGGAACGCCGAATACGGCGGGAATTATTGGGCTTGGTGGTGCTATTGATTATATTTCTTCGCTCGGGCTGGATGAAATTCAGCAATATGAACAGGGATTGATGGATTATGCCATTACACGACTTAAGGAAATTAGGTCACTGAAATTGTATGGCCCTGAGCTACGTCAGGGGGTTATTGCTTTCAACCTTGGTTGCCATCATGCTTATGATGTAGGAAGTTTCCTTGATCAATATGGAATAGCTATTCGTACCGGGCATCATTGTGCACTTCCTCTAATGGAGCATTATCAGGTTCCCAGCATGTGCAGAGCTTCACTGGCGATTTATACAACGAAAGAAGATATTGATGCACTCGTTGCTGCATTGCTGCGGATCGAAAAACTGCTTGGTTGAGCTTGTTATAGATTAAAAAAATGATAAGGAAAAAGTCATGGCAAGTTTGCCCGACCAAAATAAATTATTGCGTAATTTCTCCCGTTGTCAGAATTGGGAAGAGAGATATCTCTATATGATTGAACTGGGGGCGAGATTGCCCTCTCTTATTGATCAACAGCGCCAACCTGAGTATTTAATCTCAGGTTGTCAGAGCCAAGTGTGGATCTCACTGAAAAAAAATGACCAAGGCAAAATAGAGTTTGCTGGTGACAGTGATGCAGCGATTGTTAAAGGGCTGGTTGCGGTTGTCTTTATTCTCTTCCAGGGTAGGACGCCTCAGGAGATTTTGGATGTGGATGTGACAGAATATTTTGCAAGACTTTCTCTGGAACAACATTTGACACCATCACGAACACAGGGACTACATGCGATGATATGTGCTATTCGGAATACGGCAAGTAAAATGGTTTAAGTACCAGTCTTACACGTTTCTTTAGCCACTGGTAATATAACCGTGACAGGGGAATAAAATCTCAACCTTTAACGCTTAATTTATCCTATACCCAATGGATTTCGAGATGGATCGCGATGGCAAGGGAGCGAATCCCCGGGAGCATAGATAACTATGTCATAGATGACTCTGTGACCGGGATGAGTGAGTGCAGCCAACCAAGAGGCAACTTGAAAGATAACGGGTATATAACATTCAGAAGTAATTCCAGGAAGCAAGCATGAAACAAGTTTTAACGCTTATCGGCATGTTATTGTTAAGTGGGTTGATTAATACAGTCAGCGCTACAGAATATACCTTACCACCTGCCAATAGCCGTTTAATTGGCGAAAATACGATATTTGTTGTACCCGGTGACGGGCGTTCTCTGGAGGCCATTGCCGCCGAATATAAAATTGGTTTACTGGCAATGCTGGAAGCTAACCCAGGTACTGATCCTTATTTGCCTGCTCCGGGTTCTGAATTGATTATTCCATCACAAATGTTGTTGCCTGATACACCAAGGCAGGGAATTGTGATTAACCTTGCAGAACTGAGACTCTACTATTTTCCTAAAGGAAAAAATAAAGTCATCATCTATCCGATTGGCATTGGGCAGCTTGGCCGTAATACGCCGGTGATGACAACGTCTGTCAGCCAATTAATCAAGGACCCAACTTGGACGCCGACTAAAAACATCCGCAAGCATTATGCCGAACAAGGGATTACCTTACCTGCGGTTGTACCTGCTGGTCCAGAAAACCCAATGGGATTGTTTGCATTGCGCTTAGCTGCCGGGCGCGGAGAATACCTGATCCACGGTACTAATGCTGATTTTGGTATTGGTATGCGCGTGAGTTCTGGTTGTATCCGTTTGCGTCCTGATGATATTGAAGCGCTGTTTGACAGTGTCCCTCGTGGAACGAGAGTACAGATTATCAACGAAGCCGTTAAATATTCAGTCGAACCAGATGGTAGACGCTATGTGGAAGTACATCAGCCGTTATCTAAACAAGAGGATGATGATCCTCAGACGTTACAAATTGTCCGATCAATTAATCTGAATAAATTCATTGATAATAGCGAGACGAATAAAAATATTGTTGAACAAGCTCTTGCACGCCGTTCTGGTATGCCGGTGTTGGTAAGTAAAGATACACAGTCTGAAACACAACAGAACCTGAAAGAAGAGAATTTAACTTCAGTAGCAGACAATAAAGATGTGGAACAGGAAGTGAATGAAGACGCATTTGAATCGTTTAAATTACCACCGTTATATCAACCTGGGCCAATCTATCAGAAAGATTAATGATTTTTTGTGGACTGGGAGGTCAGAAAATATTTATCTGACAGAAATTTTAATAAGAAAATGGTGCACATCTGTGCACCATTTTTATACTTAATTACAAAAATTATTTTTTGTAGGAACGAACTTGGTTATCCAGACGCTGATTTGCACGAGCAGCTTCATCTTTAGCTGCTTGAATGTCAGTACGTACTGAGTTCACGTCGTTGCTCAGTTGATCAACTTTTGCATTCAGAGTCTGAATATCGGAAGACAATTGATCAACCTTAGCAGTACTTGAACAACCAGCCAACATAGTAGAAGCCAGAACTACTGCACCCAGTACAATTTTAGTACGATTCATTGTAATACCCTCTAGATTTAAGTTAATCTCCAAGTAGCCACATAAGTATTACACAAAGTTTTTTAGAAAGAGAATAAATTTTTGTCATGAAAACCAATTATTTCAATTTTTCTCTTTAGAAAGCGGCCCATTTTCGTCTGAGTGTAAAAAAACAAAACCATTAAGTAACACTTTAATCAAAGAAATCCTATTCCATGAGGGAATGGTATTCTCCGAAATTATTTTAGTTAAAAATTCTTATAAATAAAAAACACCACATCCAAGTCACTTTGCACCTATTGATCCATCGATATATATCTTAATGGAGGCGTTCTGCATACATAAATTTGGGGGTGCGCTTAAAACGAATTTGTTAAATGAAGCTTATTATAGACGAGCGGCTTGACAATGCTAAGGCTGAATCCTAGTCTCATATTTAAACTGGTAAGAGGAGTTTTCTATGATAATTAATCAATCCAATGAGCATTTTATCATCACCGTTGATGATGGAGTCGCTCATTTACAACTAAGTCGCCCTGAAAAGGCAAACAGCTTGGCACTCGCGTTTTGGAAACTATTTCCTGAAACAATAGATCAACTCAGTCGTTCAGGTGAGGTGCGGGTAATGGTGATCTCTGCACAAGGACGTGTATTTTGTGGGGGGCTTGACCTGCAAATCTTTGCTTCTAGTAAAGATGTCGATACAGCTAATCCTCATGAGCGGGAAGCAATGCAGTTTAGTTTATTACAAATGCAGGAAGCGATAACTGTATTGGAACGTGCACGCTTTCCTGTCATTGCTGCGGTACAAGGGGCCTGTCTTGGGGCTGGATTTGACTTAATTACCGCATGTGACTTTTGCTTTGCCTCCGATGACGCGAAATTTCGTATAGAAGAAACTAATATCGGTATGATGGCTGACTTGGGGATTCTTCAACGTCTGCAACACCTTATTCCTGGCGGTATGGCCCGTTATCTTGCACTCACAGGTGATACATTGAGCGCTGCTCAGGCTCATGATTTAGGTCTTGTGGTAAAAATTTTCTCTTCTACAGAAACATTGCTCGACGGGGCTTTAACGACCGCCCGGCGTATTGCTGATCGGCCTCCAGTTGCCATTAATGGGATTAAACGGGCAATGCTTTACAGCCGTGATCATGGTGTCTACGAATCATTGCAACAGACTGCGTTATTGCAGGCTTCGATTTTTAGTCGTCAGGACATCCTGAACTCGATTCAAGCTAAAGCAACTGGAACAGCAAGTGAGTTCCAGAATTTAAGTAAAGTAGGTAAAGCGTTCGATGTGCCGTGATTGGGACAAACATGTCGATAACATACAAGGTAGATCTTCCGCAGATTATGTAATGCGGGGAAACTAAATAATGGGGCGTGGGTTTAAGCCATTTTCTGGCAGAGAAAACAGAAAATGGCATTATTATCACATCTTGGGTATATCCTGCTAAAAAGCATATTTACTGAGTTAAATCCACCTTTTATATAAAGCTTTAATCTCTTTGTATTCGCGTTTTTAAATAGTCATGGTAACCTTAAATAAGCAAAGGATAACATTGCTGATAAATGGATTAAACATGGCAGGGAATAGGCCATGTTTAGCTACTCCGTACCTTTTTAAAATCTGGTATTAATGGCGAGTTTTTTTAACACTTAGTTGACGAATAGCTGAATTAAACGTCGATAAAAGGGGGCTTTTCATGGGAGAAAAGGAAAATATAATTGAAAAAATAAACTATGCTAAAAAAAGATTAACCTGTAAAACAATTATCATTTCGCAGGATTTTTTATTGTTTAATTAAACATGAATCTAATAAATGATTTTCATTGAAAAACTTTTTAACCTAAGAGTATTACTGTTTTCAGACTCGTATTTAACTCGGCCATTTTCATTAAACGGGTTTTCTTATTCCCTTCCATTTTTCGAAAACAAATGCAACTCTTTTTTTTAATAAATATCATATCGTTTAAGTTAGGTTTACATATTGTGTGTCTTTTATAGAATTCTTTGGTTTTTATATCCTATTTATATTAAACAAAAAGTGCTTTATGGCAAAAAATAGCTTGATTTTATGTCAAACTGTTTAGAAAATTGCCTTGGTTAAGAAATGATTCATTTGGTCAATTTGAATATTTGTTTGAACACACCTTGTCGGTTTTCTCTTATTTTCTGCCCGGCTAATTTCTTGTTCGGAAATAGCGGGTTCCGGTTTTTCATTTCTGAAATTTGTTATGGCATGACCATCCTGTCTTGCGTTCTGTTTTATTATTGAGGAGTCTCATGTGGTAAACGAAATATCTCAAGTCCGTGTGAATATTAAATGGGATTTGCATACCGGTGGTGTGCAGAAAAAACGGAGAACCCGTCATGAACTATGCAACTCCGGCAATGATCTTTGATCACAGCCGCTATAAATTAAAAGTCTGGGGCAACAAGGTACCGCTGGATGTGCTGGCGTTTACCGGACAGGAATATTTAAGCCAGCCTTTTTGCTACACCATTGAATTTACCAGCCCGGAGAAGGCGATTGCGCCGGCGCAGATGCTGATGCAGGACGCCTCATTT
>NZ_RCWA01000041.1 GCF_018448905.1 Photorhabdus heterorhabditis
CCTTGCCGTTCAGCTAACACTTCCCCTCACCGGGTGTGTGGAGGACTTTCACCTCTTAGTCGCTCTTTGGCCACCACAGCTAAAGAACAGCGCCTGTCACGGCGCTACGCGCCATGCCCGGCGCACATATATCACACCCGAAGCACATTGCTTCGGGTGTTTTAAACACCTGTCCCAGTAGAGATAAACCCCATCTAACTTAAATCATGCAACGGTTTTTTTATTGGCGGTGTAAGCCTGAAATCAGAAAATCGCACTTGTAATCCGTGTCGTTCTGGAGAACAACACATTGCGCCAACGAAGACACGTTGTTTACCCTCAAAAAAAGGAGATAGTCTTAATAGTGGCCATAGTAAACCATCAACAGAATATTGAAGCCTTAAATACCCTTCTTCACAGGTCAGGCGTAACCAGAATTTATTGCAATTACCGGGGAATACTCCCATAGACCAATCAGAATGGTTACGTGTCAATACACTACCAATCGTGGCCTGACCATCAGAATATTCAATTCCCCCTTTCAGCCAATGTTTCTCATCGACTAATAGCATGACTCCCGCTTGATCGTATAAATGTTCAAAACAGCCTTCAATACAGAGTTGAAAAGTGAAATCATCCTCAACATAACGCCCAAAAACATGACCATTATGACGTTCAAAGCCATACCATGTTTGCTGCCAAAAGTCGGTCTTATGATCTGTGGTGACATTAAGCCAATCACTTCCACATTGCCAATCAGATGGTTCATTAAGCCAATGATATTGTGATAAACCCATAGGAACTTCCTCTATTCTCTTCCACTTGAATTAATCAATTTATTTCCTGCAAATAAGGAAATAGAGAGTAAAGCAACACAAGCAAAAGCACCATGTAATGTCACAATATGTGCTAACCCACCAATAATTGCAGGTCCCAACAAGATCCCTGAATATCCCATTGTAGAAACTGCGGCAACCGCTAACGAATCAGGCATAATTTTCTGTTGACCAGAAGCGGTAAAAAGCATCGGCGCAATATTGGATAATCCGGCACCTATCATCAGGAAGGAAAGCCCTAATATCATTACAGTTGATGCTGAATAAATAAGGATAAATCCAGAAGTAGCCAATACAGCACTGCTGATAAAAACTCGTCGGTGTCCATAAAGGGCAATGATTTTATCGCCTAAAAGGCGACCGGATGTCATAGCAATAGCAAAAAGGGTATAACCTATCCCGGCCTGATGGCTGCTAATATTATGCACGCTGGTTAATAATATACCGCTCCAATCCAGCATTGATCCTTCCATAATATAGGCAACAAAACAGAGAAAACCCAATAAAATAACGATTCCACGGGGTACAGCAAAGAATGGTGTATTACCCGATTCTGCTTCGTTCAATAATCCACTCCATGCAGGCAGCAGCAAAAGAATAATAAGTAGCACCACTATGATCGTCACCTGAAAAGGTGATACTCCCAGATACAATAATGTACTAACCGAGCCAGCACCAGCTATTCCCCCCAGACTGAACAATGCATGAAAACCAGACATGATTGGCCGCTGGGCCATTTTCTCAACCATAACAGCATGGATATTTACTACGACATCCATTGCACCAATGCCAGCACCAAAGATAAATAGAGCGCAAGCCAGCGTCAGCGGTGTAGGTAATACGCTTAGCCCTGGCAACATCACTAACACCAACAAAGTACATAAAGTGAAAATTTGTCGGCATCCGAAACGTGCTGCTAACATTCCAGCCATCGGCATCATAATGAAGGAACCAATACCGAAAGCCAGCATCAGAAGCCCCATAGCACCATTATCAAGTTGCAGACGTTCTTTAGCTAAAGGAATGAGGGGAGCCCAACTTGCAAGGCTAAAACCAGCAATAAAAAAAGCGGCGCGTGTCGCCATGATGGGTTGTTTTACCAAAGAGATAATATTCTGATCAGACAACTCATGTTCCTTCTATGTAAATAAAATGCCCTCCGATATGACTAATAATGGAGGGCATTAAGTTACGCCAAATTAATCTTAGAAAATTGGGGGATATCTGTCAGCGCCCCAATAACACGGGTTGCTTGCTGATATTGCTCTGCAACAGATAACGCATGAGGCCAGGCATACACATAGGGAATACCCGCCTGTGTTGCTGCTGTAATCCCTAAATCTGTATCCTCAATTACTAATGTCTGATGAACATCCATAGACTTCAATTTCAACATAGCAAGATAAGGATCGGGATGAGGTTTCGTTCTCACAACATCGTCGCCAGAGATCAAAGCCGGGCTTTCGTGCAGCTCCAATAATCCAATATTAGCCTGGCATACTTCCCGCGGCGCAGTAGAGACAAAGCCAAAAGGGATATTGTGCTGTTGTAAAACCGATATCAGCTCAGAAATTCCCGGACGAAGATAACTTAGAGACAGCTTATCCTTATAAACAGCAACAATTTGCGTGGTGATCGCTTTCTGTTGCTGAGCTGGAACCCCAATGTAATCCAGCGTTTCCGCTAAACTCAGGCCAATTAGTTGCTGGGGTTGTACATGCTTTGTGTAATCAGGAGCCAAATCACAAAGAACATCAAAGTGCAGCTGTTCACTGTCAACAATGACTCCATCAATATCAAAAATCACATTAAATCTATCCATGTGAAACATTCCATTATTTTAGATCGGAAATACGAATAAGCACTTTACAGTTCGGAGTAAACAGTGGTTTTTGGCTTTTGCGCGCAATATCACAACCCACAGTGAGAAAAGCCTGCAAGTAATCATTAAAATCAAAAACTTGGCTGACCAGACGACCGGCGGGAATAACACCATCACGGATCATGGTATAAGCACGCTCAAAACTGTTATTCAAAGAATCGATGGAACCAATCACAGAAAGGCTCTTATCGGCAATTTTAAGGATATCAAGATTGGCATGTTTATCTTTAAGTGCAACATTCAACAATTTCCCTCCGGGTGCCAAATGTTCGAAAACATATTCAGTCAACTGACCGGTAGTATCCACACATAGATCGATAAGCGCCGATTTGTCACCATATTGTTGTGTTAAAGCTTCATCAAAATCAGTATACAGCTCACATTCTGGCGGCAAATTTTCTCTGGCAAACTGAACACGACTTTCGTTTTTCTCGACCATGAAAGCCTTAACACCTCTGGCGTGTAAAGCCCAAATATAGAGCATCCCCATTGGGCCTGCCCCAGTGACCGCTGCACGAATATTAGTGTGAGTAATCGCCAGCTTGTCAACACCAGTCAATGTACAGCTAAGTGGTTCAGTCAGAGATGCCTCTTCCATACTGACATGATCATCCAGTTTTATCAGGGCACTCTCTTTAGCCAGATACTGCTCAGCAAATGCCCCGTCATAGGAAACTCCAGCTTCGGTTCCCAATTTCTTCTCACAATGATTTAGGTTTCCTGTCTCACACATCCGACAGTGTCCACAGGAATAGGTTGGGTTGATGACAACACGGTCACCCACATTAAAACGAGTCACGCTCTTTCCTATTTGCGCGACCACACCCGTTGTTTCATGACCCAGAGTGGTTCCCGGAATGGCAACAGGATAAGATCCAGTGATAATCCCAACATCTGTACCACAAACACCACACACCGCAATATCAACGACAACATCATCAGGCTCAACACAGCGTAACGGTTCAACATCCCGAATTTCAACATCCCACACGCGATTAAATTTAAGTGCTTTCATTATGCTACCTCCTTGTTATCTAGCATCCCTAAAGTCAGATCAGTGAAAGTCAGATCAAGTTTATGCAGAATTTCGTTTAAATGTGCCTCAGTACAAATTAACGGCGGACGAACTTTAAGTGCACGGCCTTTGCCATAACGAGAACCGCGGATAATCAAGTTATGAGAATTCGCTATTGCAATCGCTTGTGCTGCAAATTCCGGTGATGGCGTATCAAAGCCAAACATATAACCAATTCCCCTGACACCAGTAATTTCTGGGTATTTATGTTGTAATGCTAATAAACCATCACGCAAATAAGCTTCGTTACGCTGCACATTCTCCAGAATATGTTCGTCTTCAATAATATCGATAACTTCGTTGAGAGCCGTTAATGAAAGGGGATTAGCACCTGATGTACTAGAATGTTCGAATGATTCCAAGACATCCAATGAACTGCGCATCAGCACACCACCGGTAGGAATACCTATACCACCAGCCCCCTTAGCGAAAACAATAATATCTGGTTGTAGCTCTTTAGCATAACCGGTTGAGGCGAAAAATGTCCCTGTGCGTCCAAACCCAGTCTGCACTTCATCTGCGATAATAATAATATTATGTTTATGGCAGATCTCTCTGATCTTACGGTAAAAATCGACAGGAAAAACGATATTTCCGCCATTTCCCTGGATAGGCTCAATGATTAAGCAGGCAATATTGTCATTTGACCCTAATTGGATAAATTGTTCCAAGTCAAAATACTGATTTGTCTCTGTGTTCGGCCCCAATTCAGACATTACACTGGCAGGAGTCGGAACTTTTAAAGAACCATCAATATTGACATGGAAATCTTTAATTCTAAAAGCATTACCAGAAATTTGTGCTGTGGCTAAGGATTGACCATGATGAGCCAGAAAGAAGGAGATAACCCCTGACCGACCTGTCGCTTTTTGAGCAATACGAATTGCACACTCAACCGCACCAGAACCGGAAACATCACGCAACCATATCTTATTAATGCCTTCAGGAGTATGTTTAACTAATTTTTCCAAAATATATTGGGACATTTCATGAGTATACGCAGAACTTAGATGTGTACATCTATCGATTTGCTGTTTTAATTTTTCCGTTATTCTGCGATTAGTGTACCCAAGTGGAAGGTTAAATGTTCCCGAAGCCGCATCAATATATTTTTCACCATCTATTTCTAGATAAGGACCGTTTCCAACAAAGCGAGAAAGTATATCTTCAAACCGTTTTCCATTTTCCATGATGTCATACCTTAATTAACCATTTCTAACTATAAGAAAGCACAATAATCTTGAACAGGTAAGAGAATATTGACTTAAAATTAATTTAGATCAACAAAAAACCCACAAACACCCAAAAAACATTTAAAAAATTAAAGTATTTTATATAAAATACATTATTGTTTTGAATGAATTGTCAATTACAAGCAGAACTGCTGATTCATAGGGTTAGTGACAAGAAATTATGTTTAAAATCCTGTGAAACTGTGCCAAAGATTTTCCATCTTACGGCTCTGCTGAGGCGATAAGGGCATTTTATGACCTGAGACTATTCTCTGATAGATGATGATATGTACTAAAAGATTCCTGATCATTTCTGATTTGTCAGAAACGGTGTGCTTTTTTATCTGAAGATAGCCAGACTCTCGACCGATATAAAAATACCCACACGAGCTAGTTGGTTTACACCGGAGAATAGCTCGTATAAAGTTCAGACTCAAAAAAAGTAAAGGGTTCAGTACCGTACGTGATCCTTGAACATACCTATCGCTAACTTGAAATAACTTGCCAATAGTGTGGTATATCCAAGATCTTTGGTCGTGCTAAAGAATGCATTCCACTGAGCCTATTTGCCAATAAAACCACCACTATTTATTGAAATATCAAAAGAATACACATGCGAAATTACATTCTACTACTACTTAGTCTGGTACTTTTTGGGCCACTAGGTATCGATCTGTTTTTACCTACAATTCCTGCTATCGCTGAAGATTTTCAAGTTAATAATGAAGTTATTCAATCGACGATTTCTTTATTTCTGTTGATCATGGGGCTGGGGCAATTAATCGCCGGACCACTGGTGGACAAATTTGGCCGTCGGCCTGTTGCCTTAATGGGTATCACTTTATACATCCTCGGTTCTATGATCGCAGCACTTTCAACCCATTCCGAAGTCTTTATCGCTGCGCGGATTATTCAAGGATGTGCTGTCTGTTGTACCAGCATCGTCTGCATCAGCGGTGTACGCGACCGTCTGAACGGTGACGAAGCCGCTAAAGCTTACGGTTTTCTTAACAGTACGTTGAATATTGTTCCTGCTTTCGCTCCATTGCTCGGTGGTCTTTTAGCTGAAATTTTTAATTGGCGGGCACCATTCTGGTCTCTGGTCTGCTACTCCGTTATTGTATTGTTTATTATTGCTACCTGGCTGCCAGAAACGCGCCCTGCAAACACCAAGCAAATTCATGGGCTTCCACTAAAACAATATTATCAAATTCTCAGCAATACTCGATTTATGCATTTTGCACTAGTCAACGCTGTTGTCATGGGAATAGTGATTACTTACATTTCATTTGCGCCAACAGTGCTAATGACCGAAAGCCATATCTCACCACTCATATTCTCATTGATTTTTGGTGGCAACGGACTCTGGACTATGATCGCATTCCTAATTGCCAATAAAATCATTCATCGAGCTGGCCGCCCTTTCTGCTTGCTGTTAGGTTCAATTCTGATAGCACTGGGCAGCCTATCTCTGTTCTCAGGAATATACCTGCTGCCAAACATGGTCAACCAACACTGGTTAAGTTATATGTTACCGGTTGCTTTCGCTTGCGCAGGTCTCGCGTTTGTTATGGGACCCGCGACTAGCTATGCACTGGAACCTTATTCTGACGAGGCGGGAATAGCTTCTGCATTAGTAGGATTCATCCAAATGGCTATTGGCTCCATCATCTCGTTGATAGCGATGATGCTACCATTTTCCCCTAAACAGTCTCTGATGCTGGTGATGCTACTAGGTGCCTTGTTGGCTCTATCAACACGTTCACTCAATCGTAGCCTTAAGGGACAAACCGTCTCTCTAAAGTCCTAACATCTATCGCACAGAAATGACTCCGAGAAATGATTTTGTACACCGGAATGACTGGGAAAATGGAAGAAGAAAACACACCAAGTAAGCTATTCTTATCGGCTGCGCCCTTCATAAATCATGTTCCGTGACGAGTCACACACCTAACCCCATCATCTGCATCAGTTGCTGAGCTTGCTGAATCGCCTCCTGGCGATTCGCAATCCCCAACTTCTGATACAGATTCCGTATATGGGTCTTGATGGTTGTCGTTGCTACATCCAACTCCGCAGCAATCTGATCATTGCTGTAACCTGAATAAATCAGCCCCAGGACCTGCCACTCACGCTGAGTAAGTGGACTATTGCGAATAAGTTCTGGAACATCAGGATGTGTCAGCAACTGTGTGACAAAATTTTCGTCAAAATGGGCAAATTTGTGGCGATGTTGACGGTTGATATCCCGTAGAATACGCTGCGCCCGATGCAACTCCAGTTCAGACAGAGTATTGAGTTGAATAAGCTGGCGTAACTGCTGGGCCATCAACTCACCTTCAATCACAAAATGGCTGACAAATCCTGTACGGTTAGCCAGAGCTAATGCTTCTATCAGAACGCTCTGCGCTTCACCTTTTCGCTCGGTGTGCCAGTAAAGCAAATTACATAACAGTAGATTTCGGTTCAGATCGCTTATTAGTTGCAATTTCCTGGCATGCTGATTCAGTGTATCCAAAATGGGTTCGGCTTCATCATACAAACCAAGCAGGATCTGAGTACGGGCAATATTACGCCACTGACCCTGATTAAAATGGTTATTCACACTTTCTGGTCGCTCGGTCTGTGCCAACCACCGAATAGCGGCGCTTTTATCTTCCATACTCTGCCAAATAATGACTCGTAGTTTGTCAGTATTTGTTCGCCAGTCTCTGTGATATTGCCCATTATTCAATAAGTTTTCACAACGGGCCAGATAACGCCGGGCATTATCAATATCTCCTCGGGTCAAAGAACATTTAGCCAGTTGTGTTAAGCACTGTAACTGCTGTTGAGGTTGGAAGTTAGCCAACACGTCCAAACCACGACGTGCTGCCTCTTCGGCTTCATCAAGACGGGACCAGCACCACAAAAGTTGTGAGCGGATACGTAACAGGAATTCATGCATCGGAAGCTGTTCCAGATGCTGTTCCCGAATCAATTCAAATGCCTTGTTCTGCGTTTCATAAGCCGTCTGCAAATACCCCTGGGCCAGTAAAATCTCACTTTGCTGTAAAAGTGCCCACAAAGTATAGTGGTGAACGTGGCAGCAGCGTGCGAGCTGCTCAGTTTGTTGCATTCGCATCAACGCGTCAGCCAGTTCACCTCTACAATGTAATACTTCACCTTCCACTGAGGTCGCAACAATACGACTGTATTCATTCTGAGGAAGCAGTGTCGCCAAGGCTTTTTTTGCCAGCTTATCAGCCACCTCCGGCTTGCCACTATTGATCGCCACCTGAGCCCGCAGAGCGTCGAACTCAGCCAATAGATCCGGCTCAATAGCAATTTGTTTCTGTTGCAGTGCCTGTTCCGCCTGGTTCAACAGTGTATTGACTTCTGAGTAACGGTGCTGGCTTTGAGCCAGCCAAGCCTGAAGCAACACCAGACGCGGACTCTCCAACAATTGCTCATAAGGCAGCGCATTCATGCACTCTTCCAGCAGAGATAGCTCACTGTGGTTAAACAACGCCCAAGCATGTCGCAACAAAATATCACGTAACATGGCAGTATCGCCCGCAGCCAGCGCATGATGAATAGCCTCACCCGGATATCCCTGAACCAACCAACCTTCTGCGGCAGCACGATGCAACTCCGACAATTGCAACGCCATTTCCCACTGACAGCGTTGACGTAAAAATGAGGCAAAAAGAGGATGAAAGCGAAACCATTCGCCAGAGTCATCCATCCGTTGGATAAACAGCCCCTGACGTTCGGTTTCTTCGAGACGTTGCTGACCATTCTCTTCACCGGTAAGGCGAACAATCAAGCCATCATTCATAGAGCGCAAGATAGAGCTACGCAACAAAAACTCACGCGTTGACTCATCGACCTGATTCAGTACTTCATCTACCAAATAGTCGGAAAGATGGCTGGCGTTAATGCCCGACAAGCGCTTAGCTGACAGTTCAGCAGCATCACATGACTGCCGCGCTGAAAGAGCAATAAGTTGAAGCGCCGTTGCCCAACCAGCCACTTCGTTGCATAGACGTTTACAGTCATCGGCGCCAAGTGATGTAGTCAAACGCTTGTCAAAAAATTGCTGAGTTTCTTGATGGTCAAAAGCCAGTTGCTGACTGTCGATTTCTAGCAACTGCTCACGCACGCGCAGATTGGCAATTCCAAGAACAGGCAAATTACGCGATAAGATCGTTAAAGTCAGATTCTCAGGCTGATGACGTAGGAAAAACCTCATGGCCTCATGAATAACGTTATTCATAATCAGATGATAATCATCAATCACCAGAAAAATCGGACGCCGCCACTCATTGAGTTCAATAAACAATTGCGCAAAGAGAGCAGGTAAATTGGCATATTGGTGTTTTTGGGCCAGCACTTCACTTTTGACGCAGTGCCCCTGCGTAGCTTGTTGTAACGCAGCGATAAGATAACTAGCAAAACGTTCCTGTTGGTTATCACTTTCATCCAAAGAATACCATCCCAGATTATCCTGTCCGGCC
Source organism: Photorhabdus heterorhabditis (assembly GCF_018448905.1). Classification (GTDB taxonomy): domain Bacteria; phylum Pseudomonadota; class Gammaproteobacteria; order Enterobacterales; family Enterobacteriaceae; genus Photorhabdus; species Photorhabdus heterorhabditis. The sequence continues at coordinate 9,504 of NZ_RCWA01000041.1, forward strand.
GCCCACTGAGAGACTAATGTAGTTTTGCCGTAACCAGCGGGACTAGTTATTAGCACAAGACGATAGCTAGACGACTCATTCAGTCTGATTAACAGACGCTTACGCAAGACCGTATTATTCAGACGAACAGGTCGACTCAGTTTTGATGGGATAAGCATTGATTTCCGTGCCCAATAAGAAGCAATAAGTAAAACCTTGTGCTGAAACCGTGTGTAATGATTATGAGATAATTTATTTCACGGCTCGTAATAATGCCATTAATCAGCCCAACCAAATTTAGTGAAATACACAGCCTTTGCAAACAGGTTTGCGCCCTCCATAGTATTAAGTTGCGCGCCCTATCACATTCTTGAACAGCAAATTCCATTTTCCACAGATAAGTTGTGGAAGCGACTAGCAAATTAACGCATAGCTCCCTAGGCAGAAAGTGGATTTAATAGACGAAAAAATGAAGCAAAATATGATTACTGACTACGCTACGCCCTTTTACTCCTCCCTGACTAATACCTCTCCAGGATGATGCCTTAGATCCTGAGAGCATTCAGCATAGTGCCTAAATTTTCCTTTTCAGCTACAGGATGAAGACTCCATGCAACAGTCCAGATTAGATAAAGCCCAGTTTCAAGCTGCGCTGACACGTCAATGGCAGCGCTTTGGCCTCGGTTCAGCACAGGAAATGACTCAGCATCAGTGGTGGCAAGCCGTTAGTACGGCCCTGTCAGAGCTGTTGCCTGCATGCCCTGTCATCAATCATTCCGACCAACAACGCCATGTGAACTACATCTCTATGGAGTTTCTGATTGGTCGTTTGACCGCAAACAATCTGCTTAACCTTGGTTGGTATGAAGACATTCAGGATTACTTGGCAGAAGAAAATATCGTCCTGAGCGATCTTCTGGAACAGGAAACAGACCCCGCATTAGGCAACGGCGGACTAGGACGACTTGCCGCCTGTTTTCTCGACTCTATGGCAACGGTTAATCAGCCAGCAATGGGTTATGGTCTGAATTATCAATACGGCCTATTCCGCCAATCTTTTGAGCAAGGACAGCAGATTGAAAAACCAGACAACTGGGAGAGAGAATCCTATCCTTGGTTCCGCCACAATGCCCAGTTGGATGTTGAAGTTAATATTGGTGGCAACGTCGTTAAAACCGCTGATGGGCGCGAAACCTGGATTCCTGAATTTACCTTAATTGGGCAAGCCTGGGATCTACCGATTATTGGTTACCGCAACAACGTTACCCAACCACTGCGCCTGTGGCAAGCAACACATGCCTCTCCATTTGATCTCTCCCAATTCAACGACGGGCAGTTCCTGAAAGCGGAACAGCAAGGTGTTGAGGCCGCCAAGCTGACGAAAGTTCTCTACCCGAATGATAATCATCAAGACGGCAAGCGTCTGCGCTTAATGCAACAGTATTTCCAGTGTGCCTGCTCTGTAGCAGATATTCTGCGCCGCCATCATCTGGCAGGCCGCAAAATAGAAGATCTACCTAAATATGAAGTTATCCAGCTTAACGACACCCATCCAACAATTGCCATTCCTGAAATGATGCGTATCCTACTGGATAAACACCAGATGAGTTGGGAAACGGCATGGGAGATAACTAGCCATACTTTCGCCTATACCAACCACACCCTGATGCCAGAAGGTCTGGAATGTTGGGACGAGCATCTGGTGAGTCATTTGCTACCGCGCCATTACAGCATTATTCAAGAAATCAACCTTCGCTTCAAAAAGCAAGTGGAACAAACCTGGCCAGACAATCAAGCAATATGGGAAAAATTAGCGGTACATTATAACCATCAGGTGCGAATGGCTAATCTTTGTGTCGTCGCTTGCTCTGCCGTGAACGGGGTCGCTGCACTACACTCAGCGCTGGTGGTTAAAGATCTTTTCCCAGAATATCATCAACTGTGGCCAAACAAGTTTCATAACGTAACGAATGGCGTTACACCACGTCGTTGGCTCAAGCAATGTAATCCTGCGCTGTCGGGACTGATTGATCGTACACTTAACCGTGAATGGATTAACGACCTAGATATGCTTACATTACTTGAACCCTATGCAGATGACTCTGCTTTTTGTGACGAGTACCGGGCAATCAAGCGGGACAACAAGGTCCGTCTGTCCAATTATGTGAATAAAGTGATGGGGCTTAAGCTAGACCCGAATGCCATTTTTGATATACAAATTAAACGGTTGCACGAATATAAACGTCAGCATCTGAACCTTCTACACATCCTGTCACTCTATAAACAAATTCAAGAAAATCCATCTTTGGATATCGTGCCACGTGTGTTCCTGTTCGGTGCAAAAGCAGCGCCAGGTTACTATCTGGCAAAAAATATTATCTCTGCGATCAATCAAGCCGCAGAAAAAATTAACAACGATCCGATTGTCCAGGATCGCATCAAGATCGCCTTCATCCCCGATTACAAAGTTTCCGTCGCAGAGCTGATGATCCCAGCAGCTGACGTTTCAGAACAAATCTCCACTGCCGGCAAAGAAGCTTCCGGTACTGGCAACATGAAACTGGCACTGAATGGAGCATTGACTATTGGTACATTAGACGGAGCAAATGTTGAAATTGCCGAACAGGTAGGAGACGACAACATTTTCATCTTCGGGCACACCGTAGAAGAAGTGAAAGCGTTGAAAGCTACCGGTTACGATCCATTGAAGTTACTTCAGGAAAATCAGCACTTAGACAACATACTCAAATCGCTGGCTAATGGGGAATTCAGCTACAGCGATAAACACGCATTTGACATGCTATTACACAGCCTAATTGATGGAGGCGACCCTTATCTGGTACTGGCCGATTTTGCCTCATACTGCGAGGCGCATAAACGGATCGATACCTTGTACCGCGACACTAAAAGCTGGACACGTAGCGCTATTCTGAATACTGCTCGGATGGGCATGTTCAGCTCTGACCGAACAATCCGTGATTATCAGCAACGTATCTGGCAAGCAAAGAGATAAGGAAAAATCATGGAGGAGAAAAGCCTCGATCATTTAGCGACCGAGGCTGGCATTGTCGCCAGCTATATTAATGCTTATGGAAAGCCACAAGCGATTCCAACGGAAACCCGTCATCGCTTGCTGGAGGCTATAAGTGTAAACAAACCGACCAGTGCGCCGGTTTCTCCCATTCCGACAGTAAAAGTTTTTACTCAAGGTCAAGACTTCACTGTCACCCTGAAAGACAAAGAACACTACCAATGGCAGATACAAACAGAACAAGGGGAAGAGTTTCAGGGGCATTGCAGCCATAAACTGACACTCCCTAATACCCTTGCTCTGGGATACCATCACCTCACTCTGACGCAAGGAAGCCAATGTTGGTCTATGCAGATTATCGTGGCCCCAAAACGCTGTTATGAGCCAGATTCCCTATTAAAGGGAGAAAAACTCTGGGGTGCCTGCGTACAACTCTATACTCTGCGTTCAGAAACCAATTGGGGAATCGGGGATTTTGGCGACCTGAAATATATGCTAAAAGAAGTCGCGACACGAGGTGGTTCCTTCATCGGGCTGAATCCGTTGCATGCCCTGCATCCAGCCATGCCAGAAAGCGCCAGTCCCTACAGTCCTTCTTCACGCAATTGGCTCAATATCATTTATATTGATGTTAATCAGGTTGAGGATTTTAAATGTAGTGAAGAAGCACAGAGATGGTGGCAAACACAAACAACACAGAACATGTTACGACATGCCCGCAACACGGAATGGGTGGATTACACCACCGTTATGGCGTTGAAGATAGCAGCGCTGCGTCTGGCATATCAACAGTTCAATACCCGTCCAGAACTTGATTCTCAGCAGGGGTCCTTTCGCCAATTTATTATTCAAGGCGGAAAATGTCTTTATTATCAGGGAGTCTATGATGCCCTGCACTACCAGCTATACGCTAAAGATAGTGCCTGTTGGGGCTGGCCAGCGTGGCCGGAAAAGTACAACAACCCACACAACGAAGCCGTACAAGCGTTTTGCCAGTCTCATGCGCAGGAAGTGGGATTCTTTCTCTGGCTACAGTGGCTGGCCGATACTCAACTGGCAGACTGCTTTGCACAGAGCCAAGCAAGTGAAATGCCGATTGGACTTTACCGCGATTTGGCCGTTGGCGTAGCCGAAGGAGGAGCAGAAACCTGGTGCAATCGGGCTGTCTACTGCACCAAAGCATCCGTGGGAGCGCCACCAGATGCTCTGGGACCACTGGGTCAAAACTGGGGCCTACCCCCGATGAATCCTCATGTTTTGCAAACCCAGTCTTACCAACCTTTCATTAATTTGCTACGCACAAATATGACCTACTGCGGCGCGCTACGCATTGACCATGTTATGTCGATGCTCAGGCTTTGGTGGATTCCCTATGGTGAAACTGCTGACAAAGGGGCATATGTACACTACCCAGTTGATGATCTGATGGCAATTCTGGCTCTGGAAAGTCAACGCCATCGCTGTATGATCATTGGCGAAGACTTGGGTATCGTGCCGGAAGAAATTGTGGGCAAATTGCGCGACAGCGGCGTTTATTCTTATAAAGTGTTCTACTTTGAGCGTCATGACAATGGGGAATACCGCGCACCTGAGAATTACCCGACACAAGCAATGGCGACCATAACCACTCATGATTTACCTACTTTGCGTGGATTCTGGCAAAGCGACGATTTGACACTTGGGGAATCTCTCAAGTTATACCCAGATAAAGACCTGCTTCAAGAGTTATATACCGAACGTCACGCCAGCAAACAAGGGTTATTAGAAGGCTTACATCGCTACAGCTATATCCCCGAACACATCGGCCACATTGCAAAAGAAGTAGCAATGTCACCCGCGATAAATCAGGGATTACATCGTTATATTTCTCATAGCACTTGCTCTCTGCTGGGGTTGCAACCCGAAGATTGGCTGGATATGGATAAACCTGTCAATGTTCCAGGCACGATAATGGAATACCCTAACTGGCGACGTAAATTGAATACCACATTGGAAATCATGTTCGATGATGATCATGTCAACCAATTGTTGAAAGATGTGGATAGATGCCGTAAAAAAGCAGGAACGGCCAGAAACTAAATGCCGTAACGTCTATTTCTCCTGCGCAGGCGTTATTCTTTCCAGCTTAAAGGATGGTTTTAATCCATAAACCATCCTTCATATTGCTGACTTTTAACGCTTTGACTGTCACTGCTAAGTTTTCACCAATGATAAATACAGGTGTTAAGAAAATCCGCTTTTTGTCTGTCAGTATGGTTTTAAAAGCTGGAAAAGAGGCCAAGCATACCATGAAAAAACAGGTAAAAACTTTAATCATCAAAAGTAAAAAAAGTAATTAAGCATTTTTTAAAGCAAGTAAAAAAATCCGATGCGATACTGATATTGAAAGAGAAAACATCAGTAAAAACGGACTTTAAATCGATTAATCAGATGACAAAATGACAGCGTTAACCCAATAACAAAAATATGAGATGATATTATACCCAATAGATTTCAAGATGGATCGCGACGGCAAGGGAGCGAATCCCCGGGAGCAGAGATAACGATGTCATAGAGAACGATGTGACCGGGGTAAGTGAGTGCAGCCAACAAAGAGGCAACTTGAAAGATAACAGGTATAAAACATTTAACAACATGAAAGATGACTAAAGAAGTGGGGTTTGTTCTTAATACCATTAACGAATCTACCACCCTTTTTGGTTTTAAAGCTAAAAAACCAAACACAGGAAAATGAAAAACAAGAAAACCTGAATATCAGTTTAATAAAAATGGGAAAGTTAAAGTTTCGCGCCGGCTGAATCTGAAAAATCCGTCGGCTTCAAAAAGCCATTTTTTATGTCAGAAGTGAGTGATTATCAACCCGGTAACTCAATGGGAGTTTTGATTAAGAAATGGATAAAAACAATGAATTACACTTTTATCATTTTATTAAAAATAATAAAAACAAACGTATTACTTTTAGTGACTTAATAAACAACGTTAATGATTTAGGTATGATTTTATTTTTTGTTTTATTTTGTGATTTATATCATATTTTATTATCTAATTCCGTGGATTATTTTGAGCAAAGTGAGTCTAGGATAAACAATGTTATTGCAAATTGAGAGATAGCCGTCAGGTAGAAGATATTTCTTTCTACAATTGAAGGGGCGCCATAAATAGAATCAATAAATCATTACCCTATTTCTCCATTTAATCCTTTCTCTACTACACATACACAGGAGTACAATCTATGGCGACACCGAAAGCCATTAATTTTGTGAAGACTCGACGCTCATCATTAATCGCAGCCATTTTCCTGATGGCAACATCTGCAATTGGTCCTGGATTTATTACTCAAACCGCAACATTTACTGCAACTATGGGCGCATCCTTCGCATTTGGCATTCTGGCGTCTATCGTGATTGATTTTTTTGTACAACAGAACATCTGGCGTATTGTGATTTTAACCCGGATGCGGGCTGCGGATATTGCCAACACTGCAATACCCGGTAGCGGCTATCTGTTGGCAATATTAGTGATATTTGGTGGCTTGGTTTTTAACATCGGCAATATTGCCGGTTCCGGCTTGGGACTAAATGCCTTAATCGGGCTAGAACCTAAGTGGGGAGGGTTATTGAGCGCGATCATGGCTATTTTTATCTTCTCATCCCAACGTGCAGGTATTGCCCTCGATCGTATTATCATCGTTCTGGGCGTTGCTATGATCACCCTGACATTGTTTGTTGCTTATGTCTCCAACCCTCCGCTCGGCGAAGCATTACGGCAAACCGTTTTACCTGACAATATTAATTTTGCCACTATCACCACGATTGTTGGCGGCACGGTTGGCGGTTATATCTGTTATGCCGGGGCGCACCGTTTATTGGATAAAGGTGTTGCCGGAATTGAAAATATTCAGGCAGTTTCCCGTGCAGCAACCAACGGTATTCTGGTGGTTGGCCTGATGCGTTACATCCTGTTCCTCGCCATTCTTGGCGTAGTTGCCAGCGGCGTGGTAATCGATATTTCCAGCAAAGATGCAAACCCGGCATCACAAGCATTTCAGGCCGCAGCCGGGCAATTTGGTTTACGTATTTTTGGCTTAATCCTTTGGGCAGCCGCTATCACCAGTGTGATCGGTGCCGCTTACACTTCTATTTCCTTTATTACCGTATTTAGTCAAAAATTCACTGAACGTAAGCGCAATATTGCAACCATTATATTTATCGCCATCTCCCTCCTGATCTATATTGTTTTAGGAACACCTCCCGCTGCTCTATTGGTTTTTGCCGGTGGCTTTAATGGGCTGATCCTCCCTATCGGACTAACTATTTTTATTTATGTCGGCTGGTGTCGAGCAGACCTGATGCAGGGCTATCACTACCCGCGCTGGTTGTTATGGCTGGGAGCAATGACCTGCGCACTGACCTGGTACATGGGGTTTATCTCTATAGAACCTATCTTTTCATTTCTGAAAACAGCTTGAGGAAGACAATAACGATGAAAACTATCGATTTAAATAGCGATCTTGGTGAAGGCTTTGGTCAATGGAAGATGGGTGACGATAATGCAATGCTGAGCATTGTCACCAGTGCCAATGTAGCGTGTGGATTTCATGCAGGAGATCCCGCCGGAATTCTTCAAACCCTAAAAGCGGCCCATAAAAATCAGGTCGTTATTGGTGCTCATGTGTCTTATCCCGATCTTGTCGGATTTGGCCGCCGTAATATGGATATTGCCAACAATGAGCTAACCGCCGATGTTATCTATCAAATCGGCGCTCTAAAAGGGCTGGCCGCCGCCGCCGGAACCCGCGTAAGTTACGTTAAACCTCACGGTGCCTTATATAACACCATTGCCGATGATGAATACCAAGCACTTGCAGTTATTACCGCGATTCGTGAAGTAGATGCCAGCCTGACACTGGTTGGGTTAGCAGGCTCAAAAATATTGGATCTGGCAAGGGAAAAAGGCTTGTCTACCATTGCCGAAGCTTTTGCCGATAGAGCTTATACCCCACAAGGCACGCTAGTTTCTCGGCGGGAAAAAGGGGCGGTATTGCATGATGCCAATGTGGTCGCTCAACGAATGTTGCAACTGGTGACAGAAGGTGGTGTTGAAGCGATTGATGGCAGCTTTACACGCATTCAGGCGGATTCCATCTGTGTTCATGGTGACAGCCCCGGTGCTGTAGAAATGGCCCGTCAGGTGAAAATGACGCTACAACAAGCCGGTATCACCGTACAGCCTTTTATTCAAACTAGTAAGCAGTCGTCATAGCATCACGCACCGTTTTATACCCAATAGATTTCAAGTTGCAGTGTGGCGGCAAGTGAACACAGCCAACAAAGCAGCAGCTTAAAAGATGAAGGGTATACATGCTTATTTCAATGCAGTTTGATATCCAGGAGTATTCCGTGCGTTTTCTACCGGTTAATTTGAATACCATTATTGTTGAACTTTACGATTTGGATGAAACACTGGCTTTATTTGATTCACTTAACGCCAGCCCAATTTCAGGAGTAGAAGAAATTATTCCAGCCGCCAGAACACTGCTGATCCAGTTTCGTCCTAATATTATTACCGCCAGTCAACTTGCCAGAGAAATCAACAGTCGTAACCTGGATACACGCGATAGAACAACAGGCAAACTCGTTGAAATTTCTGTGCATTACACTGGCGAAGATCTGACTGAAGTGGCGGATCTCCTCGGGATAACCATTAAAGAAGTCATTAAACGGCATACAGAAAATGAATATACCGTTGCTTTTACGGGTTTCGCTCCCGGATTTGCTTATTTAGTGGCAAATTCTGATGTTTTGCGGGTTCCCCGCCGGATGACCCCACGTGCTCGTATCTCTGCCGGATCGGTAGGGCTAGCAGGAGAATTTAGTGGTATATATCCACAAGCCAGCCCCGGGGGATGGCAAATCATCGGCATCACGCCAGAACGCATGTGGGATCTCTCGCGCAATCCCCCTTCCCTGTTACAACCGGGCTTTCGAGTACGTTTCAGAGATAAAGGCAAAGGCACAACAGTCACCATTACCAAACCTGAAAGCCTAATTACTCCCGCAGATGTCATCTCTTCACAGGTTGATAAACACCTATCTCTGGCAATCTTATCAACCGGAATACAAACGCTTTTTCAGGATTTAGGCCGTTCCGGGCAGGCTGGTTTAGGAATTTCCGCGGCGGGTGCACTGGATAAAACAGCGCTGCGAAGTGCAAATCGTATCGTCGGTAATCCTTCCGATAGCGCATGTCTGGAAATTGCGGAAGGTGGATTAAGCTTCATCTCCCATGGCAACGTTATTATCTCGGTCACTGGGGCTGATTGTCCTATCGTTATCCAAACGGCATCTGGCCAGAAGTTTCAAGCAGATAGCTACCAACCTGTTGATCTCAGTGAAGGGGATAAAGTGACATTAGGAACGCCCAAAGCGGGGGTGCGTTCTTATCTGGCAGTACGAGGAGGTTTTGCGCAGCAACCTATTCTTTCCAGCCGATCTTACGATACGCTGGCACATATTGGCCCCAAGCCAGTTGTTACAGGCGATCTGCTGAATATTCTTTCCGTCACGCGCAGTTCCGCAGTATCCATGGATGAAAGCCCGGCTTTTAATATGCCTGCCCCTGACGATATCGTCACACTGGATATTATTCTGGGGCCTCGGACTGACTGGTTCACAGAAGAAGCGCTATCTCTGTTACAAAATCAGCTCTGGCGAGTCACACCACAATCTAATCGGGTTGGGATTCGCCTAAATGGAGACACACCGTTATCACGTTGCAACCATGCAGAGTTACCCAGTGAAGGAACTGCTGTCGGAGCTATCCAAGTTCCTGCCAATGGACAACCGGTTCTGTTTCTGGCGGATCATCCCTTGACCGGCGGTTATCCTGTTATTGGCTCAGTCGCTAGCTATCATCTTGATCTTGCCGGACAAATTCCTATCAATGCCTATATCCGCTTCCATCCAATTAATGAATTTCACGAAATACAGGAAGCGCTGACTACTCATGAATAATAAGGATAACCCAATGAAGAAAATTCTGATCGCCAACCGTGGTGAAATTGCAGTCCGTATCATCCGTGCCTGCCGAGATTATGGCTTACAATCCATTGCCGTTTATGCGGATTCAGATATCAATGCACAACACGTACAGTTGGCTGATGAAGCTTATGGTCTGGGGGGAAACAGCCCCGCAGAGACTTATCTTAATATTTCCCAACTACTGGATATCGCTAAACGTTCAGGTGCCAACATGGTACATCCGGGGTATGGATTTTTGTCCGAACGGGCAGAATTTGCCCGCGCCGTCATTGACGCCGGGTTAATCTGGATTGGTCCTGAACCAGAGACAATCGATATTCTTGGTGACAAGGTAAAAGCGCGTAAAATCGCCCAACGTGTAGGTGCACCACTGGTTTCAGGTACAGAAGAACCGGTAGAAAATGCAGAGGAAGCCCTGACGTTTGCTGAAAAATATGGTCTGCCAATCGCAATCAAAGCGGCATATGGCGGTGGTGGACGGGGCATGAAAGTGGCATGGCGTCTGGATGAAGTGACCGAACTCTACAATTCAGCTGTTCGTGAAGCAACCGTTGCCTTTGGACGTGGGGAATGTTTCATTGAACAGTTTCTGGATAAGCCTCGTCATATTGAAGCTCAAGTTCTGGCTGATAAGCACGGCAATGTCGTCATACTTGGCACACGTGATTGTTCACTACAACGACGCAATCAAAAACTGGTGGAAGAAGCACCGGCCCCATTTCTGACTGATAATCAGCGCCAACGTATCCACCAGGCAGCCCGGGATATTTGTGCTGAAGCCCATTACACCGGAGCGGGTACGGTAGAGTTTCTGCTCAGTGCTGATGGGACCATTTCCTTTCTAGAAGTCAATACTCGCTTGCAAGTTGAGCACCCTATCACCGAAGAAACAACGGGTATCGACATTGTAATCGAGCAATTTCGGATTGCCGAAGGTAAGCCTTTATCATTAACAACAACACCAATTCCTTCAGGACACTCTTTCGAATTTCGTATTAACGCAGAGGATGCAGGTAAAGGATTTTTGCCCACACCAGGAACAGTGACTCTATTTTCTCCACCTTCTGGTCCTGGAATAAGATTGGATTCTGGTGTTGTAACGAATTCCGTGATCCCAAGTACCTTTGATTCCCTGATGGCTAAGTTGATCGTCACCGGAAAAACTCGCCAACAAGCCATTGCCCGGGCGCGACGCGCATTACAGGAATTCAACATTGAAGGCGTCGCCTCAGTACTACCTTTTCATCAAGCCGTCATGCAGCATCCCGATTTTATTTCTGATGATACATTCAAGGTCCATACACGTTGGATCGAAACTGACTTTATCAACCAAGTAAAAATATCTCCGCGTCAGGAAAATCATCATCAAGAAAAAGTAACCCGTACTTTTATCGAAATTGATGGCCGTCGTCATCAATTGGGGCTATCTACCGAATTATTGAAAGGACTTTCATTGTCCAATCCTGAACAGAATTCGATGACTAAAAACGCCAATAGCGCCACTGAAGAAACAATCACCACACCTAATCAGGTACCCGCTCCAATATCCGGCATTTTACAATCTTGGTATGTACAGGAAGGTGATGAAATTAAACAAGGTGACGTCATTGCGGTGATGGAAGCAATGAAGATGGAAACACAACTGACCGCACATCGTTCTGGGGAAATTCATATCCATGTAAAAGAAGGATCTTATCAACAGGCAGGAAGTACGTTGGCAAGTATTAATGAGGATTAAATTTGAGAATATGAAATAAAATTGAGATTAACAAAACAAAAGTATTGACCTTAATTTAACCTGAGATTTGCTTAAGAAGGGAACTAAGTGCCTGAGTCAGCGATACCCGTATGTTAACCTTGAAGCAAAGAGCGCTCATTCCTCTATGCGCTTTTTTTCGTTACGCAAGGCTGAAACCCAAGGGATCGCTTTTAGTGATTCAACCAAAATTGCCGTTTGTTACAACTGTGATAATTAAGATATAAGGTTAATTAGAAAGTCAGCGGAATCAAAGAAAGTTAAGATCACGGCGCTAGCTTTAAATCTTCTTAATGACATTGGTATCAACTTAATTAATCCTTACGATATAAATTCATGTAAATCTATTTTTACCAATGCACTATTTTTCAGCAAAAGAATTAGGATACAATACTATATTTATACCGTCTTTCCTCAAGAGCATAATAATTTCAAAAGTTGACATAAAACATAGTGCAGATTTTTTACAATGGTTCTGTGGTCAAGTACACCCTGATTTTATTGTTGCATCAGAGAATATATTATCCGTCTGGCACAGCAGAGAATTTTTTAGTTAACAGGAGTAATTTTAAATTATTTTCAGACCCTGCTAATCTTTTTAATGTATTCATAACATCAAGTTATTACTTCTATGAGTTAACAGATTTAATATTTAATCAGATTCATATTAAGCCCCCTATATACCCAATAAATTTCAAGATGGATCGCGACGGCAAGGGAGCGAATCCTCGGGAGCATAGATAACTATGTCATAGAGAACGATGTGACCGGGGTGAGTGAGTACAGCCAACAAAGAGGCAACTTGAAAGATAACAGGTATAAATACAGCATTAAACAAATTGCATAGTAATTTCCTTTTAGACTTAAATCAGTTAATAGTGACCCTAGGATTTTTATCAACTAAATTCATTTATTTTTCAGAAAATGACTATAGATTTTTAGACACATCATTCATCATGTCTGATATTAATTGGCTCAAATAATATTTTCACGCCAAAAAGGAATCTTAATATGTATCGCACATTAACTGGCTTTCTATTCGATATAGATGGAACTTTTATTGATTCTACGGAAGCTGTTCAGGAAACAGGGTTAGATTTTTCTCAAAAATATCACTTAAATTTCAACGATGTCATAGAGTTTGCATATGGTAGAAGAACATCTGAAACCGTTACTCATTTTTTAGGTGACTCTCCTTCCCGTTATAGAATATCCAAATTCATAGAAAGAAAAGAAATTGATAACACAGATAATATTACAGCGATTCCAAGAGCAAAGGAATTACTTAACTGCATTCATTCATCACATTGGGTATCGTTACGTCTGAAAATAAAGAATTAGCGCAAAGGTGCTTATTAACCACAGGATTACCCTGTCCAAAAATAGATAATATTATTCATTTAAAAAATATTAAATCATTCTGTACTCACACAATAATTCAGCATATATTTCCATCTAATTTAATAACATTAACACATAATATTTAAACAATATCATTGTATAAAAATCTTTTATTAACTTTACAATCACTCATTAAATCAAAAAATCACTTACAAATTAATATTAATTCTTAAAAATACCTTTGTATATAGATTGACATCACAATTTCAATATTACTCAGCAAGACAACAATATTAAAAATTTGCAATATTCATCAGATACAATAGTATTGCAAATAAAAAAATCTGCTCTTTATACTCTTTTTTAACTTTCTATGAGGAAATAAATACAGAAGAGTTGATTAAATAAGGGAAAAAGACTAATCATTCTAACTACCTATTTAACAAACGTTATTATTACAAGCCATTCTTATGAATGAACAGTGAGCACAGGAGCACACAGCGAAACGTACACGTAGTACGTGAAGGTAACTCATATCGCTCTCCACGATAAAGAATGGCAAATTAAAAAGCCTAACCGGACGGGCTTAACCATGGTAATAGTAACGAGTAAATAACAAGGAGAGAAGCGTGAAAACAAATGATTACGAGTTGATCACTGCACCAAACAGTGTACCAATAAAAATGTGGACTCATGGCGTACCCGTCGAAGCAGAAGCTCGTGAGCAGTTATTAAACACGGCAAAAATGCCTTTCATATTTAGCCATTTGGCAGTAATGCCTGACGTCCATCTCGGCAAAGGCTCAACTATCGGCAGCGTAATCCCAACACATAGAGCAATTATTCCCGCAGCCGTGGGGGTAGATATCGGCTGTGGTATGATGGCTGTACGTACCTCATTAAATACCCGTGACTTACCAGACAATCTGTATGCCATCCGCCGAGCGATTGAAATCGCCGTACCACATGGTCGTACGGTAAACCGCACTGGTCACGATAAAGGTTCCTGGCAGAAACCGCCAGCAACTGTCAACCATCATTGGAATATGTTACAGCCTGGGTTTAAACGCCTGACCGATAAATACCCGCAGCTCCTGAAAACCAACAATTATCAGCACCTAGGTACGCTAGGTACCGGTAATCACTTTATCGAACTGTGTCTGGATGAATCTGATCAAGTATGGGTAATGCTACACAGCGGTTCGCGTGGCATCGGTAATGCCATTGGTCATCTATTTATTACCCTCGCTCAGCAGGATATGAAACAGCACATCACTAATCTGCCTGATCGTAATTTGGCTTATTTTGAAGAAGGTAGCCGCCACTTTAGGGACTACATGGAGGCGGTCAGTTGGGCACAAAACTTCGCCCGTCATAATCGTGAAGTCATGATGCAACATACGCTAACAGCACTGGCTACAGTGATTACAAAGCCCTTCACTGCCATGACAGAAGCTGTTAACTGCCACCACAATTATGTGCAGCAAGAGCAGCACTTTGGTCAAAACGTGCTGGTAACACGCAAAGGTGCAGTGGCCGCACACAAAGGAGTGATGGGTATCATTCCTGGTTCAATGGGCGCGAAAAGCTTTATCGTCCGTGGTCTGGGGAATAAAGAGAGTTTCTGTTCATGCAGTCACGGCGCCGGACGGGTATTAAGCCGCACGGCAGCAAAAAAGCGTTTCACAATAGAGGATCAGAAACGCGCCACGGCCCACGTGGAATGCCGTAAGGATAGCGACGTAATCGACGAAATCCCAATGGCCTACAAAGACATTGAGGCGGTAATGGCGGCTCAGTCTTCACTGGTAGAAATCGTTCACACCCTGCGTCAAGTAGTTTGCGTAAAAGGATAACAAATATGAAAGAAAAATGCGGCGTCAGTGACACTATGAAACAACACATACGCCAAAAGTTGGCGCAACTTGAAACAGAACAGCAAATACGGATACTTTATGCCTGTGAATCGGGTAGCCGTGGTTGGGGATTTGCTTCAACAAACAGTGACTACGACGTACGTTTTATTTATGTACATGATCCGTCGTGGTATTTACGCGTAGACCCACCACGCGATGTGATCGAATTACCGATCAACGACGAACTGGATATCTCTGGCTGGGAACTGCGCAAAACTCTGGGGCTACTGAAACGGGCCAACCCAACATTGATGGAATGGACAGATTCACCCGTGGTTTACTGTGAAGACGTGGAATTTATGACGGCGCTACGCGCCCTACTACCAGACTACTTTTCCAACAACAGAGCGCGATATCACTATCTATCCATGGCGAAAAAAAATTTTCGGGGTCATCTGCAAGGTAAAGAAATACGGCTGAAAAAATACCTCTATGTACTGCGCCCCTTGCTGGCTGTTCGTTGGATAGAAGCAGGTAAAGGTGCACCACCAATGCGCTTCGATGCCTTACTAGCCGCAACTGTCGAAAATGCAGATCTGATGCGAGAAATACAAACTCTACTTACTATCAAACGCAACGCCAGCGAAACGGATTACGGTCCACGTTTCAAGCATATCCATAACTTCATCTGCCACGAGCTGGATAATTCATCGACTCGCTGCAAGATAAAAGATGAAAGATTCCTCTCAGACACCAAATTAGATTTACTTCTGATGCACACAGTATTCAGTAATAACACGGGAGGTATATGTTAAAAAACGACTGAAAAAAACGGTAAAGGGGTACAGCATTTCAATGACAAAAGTTGAATGCTTATAAAAAAACAGAAAAATCATTTTGTTATGCTATTTTCGACTTGACAGCCAGTAATCTTAAATAAGTTACTGGCTAAATTGCCAGATAAAGCCTATCTCTATTCACTATTCTCTCCAATTTCATATTCACCCAATGGCTCAGCATGAATTTCTGTCACAGAAACCACATCACAGCCTTGATAGAGCTGGATCGCACCAACACAATCGGCACCTATGCATGAAAATAAATCAAAAGGTTATTTTATCGGTATATGAAAATGAGACTGAATTCTGCTACGAATTTGCTCATTATCTGGAAGTAGATTATCAAAATAATGATATTATTCTGGTGCATTGGTAAAGCACACCTTAGCAGATGTGCTTTATACTTCAGACTATAATCTGATAGATAATTCAATATCTTTAGCAAAGGGGACAGAAACATAATTATCACTAATACGAACATAATGGCAATATTCTGGCGCCCAATCTGCATTATCGGCCACGATCAATGTTCCCGTGTGCATACGATCTTCTAACATCATTAAAATAGGGTGATAAAGAGTTTTTGCGCCGTCTAATAGAATAAAATCAATTTTTTCTGGTAAATTTTGCCCTAATGTCTCGATAGCATCTCCCTCCCGAATTTCAACTAAATGTTCGACACCTGCCTTTTCCATATTTATACGCGCTTGTACCACCTTTTTATGTTCAAACTCGGTACTAATTACCTTTCCACCACCATTATCTTTCACGGCTGCGGCCAAATGTAGAGTAGATATTCCAAATGAAGTACCAAATTCAATTACCGATCTGGAATTATTAGCTCGACAAAGTATATACAGTAAATTGCCTGTATCCCTTGATATTGACATATAATGTTCTTTAGCTCGAGTATAAAATACTTTATAGTTCTCACCACCCGCTTCTTTCATCAACGCTTGCTGCTCGGTTTCGGGTAGATAACCCAATGTTTGAAAAAGCCGGGCTTGAGAATTGTCAGATTCGGAGAAAAGTTTTTCTAATATTGTACTCAATGGATGAGTGGTTAATGTATTCATCATATTTCCTCTATGTATAAATAGTTCCGCTAACTATTGAGTGATAGAATACGAGTAATTATTCACATTTAATATTCGCATATCAGGAAAAGAATTATGCAAAAGAAAAATTTCCCTGTTATTTCAATTAGAAAGGCTCCCAAACAGATACGCTCTATGCATTTAGTTGCGAATATTCTGGAAGCCGCTACTCGCGTTTTACTCCAAGAAGGAGTCCATTGTTTTACGACAAGTCGAATAGCAGAAAAAGCAGGAGTCAGTATTGGATCGTTATATCAATATTTTCCTAATAAACAGGCTATTCTTTTTTCACTGCAAGAAAACGAATGGAAACAAACTCAGCAAGACTTAGCCAATATTCTATTTGATTTCACTATTCCACCACTGCAACGTCTACGTTTGGCAATAAAAAAATTTTTTCATACCGAATGTGAAGAAGCGGTATTACGCACAGCACTATCTGACGCAGCACCTTTTTTTCGTGATTCAGATGAAACAACACAGCAAGAAAAAGAGACTATGTTACTTGTTCTAAGATTCATTAATGAAACTATTCCTAATATAGCCGATGAGCATCGATATTTTATCTCTAAGTTACTTTTAGAAACGATGTTATCAATAGGAGAACGACTTGCCAGTCATACAAATTCGTTTGAAGAAGTAGACAAATGGGCTGAAGCTGTAAGTGATATGTTGTGTTATTATATTGAAAACAATATATCTAAGGACTCTAATAATAAATTAAGGTAAGAATTAATTCCCTAACATTATAAATTAAAATATTTAATTTATAACTCATATTTTAGAAAGGAAAAATCCTGCTCATACGCCACACAGACTCTTTTGTATATATTTTTATCCCCTTCACTGTGATAACCTAATGTCAGATAATAATTTTTACCTTGATATTTTTGAAATATAATCCATTCACCTGTAATAGCTTTACCTTTAATTTTTTTATCATATGCACCAATGGCTAACTGATAGGATATATAATTAATAAGATCATCATCAACATACTCTGATTTATTATTATGAAATGCCTTATTTATTGTTTTTCCCATATACTTATCACTACCCCATTGATTTTTAATGTTTTTAAAAATAAACCTGGCATTAGTAAAATGCGCTTTCATTAATCCTTTTAATGGTTCATAGAGGAATACCCCTTCATCCTTAATACACGAGGATTCCATTATTCCTTCAAGAGATTTAACCCTATCTATGATATTAAAAATATTGATGACTCTCCCGTAATATAATTGCATAACTTGAGCAATAAACACAGAACTTATTCGTGATAAATCAATATCACAGAACCCTGGTAAACTATTAGCAAAATATAATAATTCATTTCTACCAAGAGAGATTTTCATCATCACTTCACCTATACTAATTTATCTACTGAAATATCTGTTCCCTGTAGATGTTGTATTCCGTCTCATAAAAAGCTAACTACAATATGCATATACCCAATGGATTTCAAGATGCTTCGCCACGGCAAGGGAGCAAATCCCCGGTAGCCTATACCCAATAGATTTCAAGTTGCAGTGCGGCGGCAAGAGAACGCATCCCCAGGAGCATAGATAACTCTGTGACTGGGGTAAGTGAACGCAGCCAACAAAGCAGCAGCTTGAAAGATGAAGGGTATAGATAACGATGTGACCGGGGTGAGTGAGTGCAACCAACAAAGAGGCAACTTGAAAGTTGCCGGGTATAAACACATAAGCAATACAATACTTATTTCTCTCTTCTACTATCAAATTTTTTAGTCATTCATGTAACAAGACAAGAAATGTATTCATTGTTCTTGCGAGCCGCCTCACATCATGGACAATAGAGAAAAAACTTTAGGTAGAATACCAATGACTAATTTTTCTTCAATGGCCGCGTTTTTGTGGTCAGTAGCCGATCTTTTACGCGGTGATTTCAAACAATCCCAATACGGACGCGTTATTCTGCCATTTACGGTGTTACGCCGTCTTGAGTGTGTGCTGGAGCCAACCAAGCAAACCGTATTAGACAAAACAGTGTCAGTAGAAAAAATGGATAATAACGCGGCAGAGAAAATCCTGCGCCACGCGGCTAACCAACACTTCTATAACACCTCACCGTTGGATCTTAGCAAGTTAGGTGAAACACAAACCCGCCTTAACCTTGAACGTTATATCCGTTCTTTCAGCAGCAATGCGCGGGAAATCTTTGAACACTTCAAGTTCACTGAATACCTGCAACAACTGGACGATGCCAACCTACTGTATAAAGTAGTGAAGCAGTTTGCCGATACCGATCTAAGCCCAACATCTGTCAGTAATCACGATATGGGTTTAATCTTTGAAGATCTGATCCGTCGCTTCGCAGAAAGCTCGAACGAAACCGCAGGGGAACACTTTACCCCACGTGATATCGTGCGCCTTACTACCTCGTTGGTACTTGCTGATGATGACGAAGCATTAACCCTTCCAGGGCTTATCCGCCGTATCTACGATCCAACCGCGGGTACCGGTGGCTTTCTCTCCAGCGGCATGGAATATCTGCATGAGATTAACCCTTCCGCCAGCCTGAAAACCTACGGGCAGGAACTGAACCCAGAGTCCTACGCGATCTGTAAAGCAGATATGCTGATTAAGGGTCAGGACATTAGCAACATCAAACTGGGTAACACACTATCGGATGACCAGTTATATAACGAACGCTTTGACTACTGTTTGTCTAATCCACCGTTTGGCGTTGACTGGAAGAAGGTGGAGAAAACCATCCGTGATGAACAAAAACGGGGTTACGATGGCCGTTTTGGTCCCGGTTTGCCACGTGTCTCTGACGGTTCGTTACTGTTTCTGCTGCACCTGATTAGCAAAATGAACGATAACAGCCGTATCGGTATTATCCTCAACGGTTCGCCGCTATTTACTGGGGGTGCGGGTAGTGGTGAAAGTGAAATTCGCCGTTATGTGTTGGAACAAGATTTACTGGATACTATCGTCGCGCTGCCAACGGATATGTTCTACAACACCGGTATCGCGACTTATATCTGGGTACTGAGTAACCACAAGCCACAGGAGCGCAGAGGAAAAGTATTGCTGATTAACGCCACCGATCAGTTTGAGTCGATGCGTAAGTCTCTGGGCAGCAAACGCCGTTATCTGACGGAAGAGCAAATTAGTGAGATTGTGAATCTTTATTCTCGTTACCAACCTACTGACAATGCAAAGCTGTTTAAAACGTCTGATTTTGGCTATCGCCGTATTACTATTGAGCGCCCACTCAGGCTGGCATTCTATCCGCATGACGTAGAGCGCCGTGAAGCAATGCAGGCGGAGAAAGACTGGAAAAAAGTCGAGGAGCCACAAACTCTACTAGCGGCATTGGATACACTCGATGAGAAATACCTGTCACGCGATAAATTCAAACAGGCGTTACCGATAAAGGTTTCTGCTACGGTTTGGAAATTGCTGGTTAAACATCTGAGTGAATCTGACGAAGAAGCCGAAATTTGTACCAGCAAAGGCCAGCCAGAAGCAAATACCAGCCTACGCGACTATGAAAATGTGCCGTTAAATGAATCTATTAATGATTACTTTGAACGTGAAGTAAAACCACATGTGCCGGATGCCTGGATAGATACCAGCAAAACTGACGAGTATGACGGTCAAGTAGGTATTGTGGGTTATGAGATTCCATTTAACCGCCATTTCTATCAGTACCAACCTCCACGCTCACTGGAAGAAATTGATGCCGATTTGGATAAAGTCAGCCGGGAAATTATGGCGCTGTTGGCAGAGGTGCATTCTTGATGAGTCGATATAAAGCATATCCGGAATATAAGGATTCTGGCGTTGAGTGGTTGGGGAAAGTTCCTTCCGAATGGAAATTACATTCATTAAAAAGGACTATTAATGGATGCACTAATGGGATTTGGGGAAATGATCCTGATGGTGAAAATAATATAGTGGTAATTCGTGTCGCTGATTTTGATAGAAACATGTTGTCCATAGTAGATGATAAATTAACATATCGTTCTATTTCAGATAGTGAAAAAAAATCTAGATTACTTAAGTCTGGTGACCTCTTAATTGAGAAATCTGGAGGTGGTGAAAAAAATCTTGTTGGATGCGTTGTAAAATTTGATCGCTCTTTTCCTGCGATTACATCTAACTTTATAGCCAAAATGACACCAAAGAAAAATTATGATAGTACTTTTCTTACATATGCATTTCACCACCTCTATGAAAGAAAGGTTAACTATTCATCAATTAAACAAACAACAGGGATACAGAATTTAGACTCAGAATCCTATTTACAAGAGTATTTTTGTTTCCCTACATTCTTTGAACAAAAATCGATTAGCAAATTCCTCAATTATGAAACCTTCAAAATCGATCAGTTGATCTCCAAACAAAAACAACTCATCGAACTTCTGAAAGAAAAACGGCAGGCAGTAATTTCTCATGCAGTGACTAAAGGACTAAATCCTAATGTAAAAATGAAGAATTCTGGTATTGAATGGCTTGGGGAAGTGCCGGAACATTGGAGAATTAGCCCACTGAAATATAACTGCCTATTCTCGGGCGGAGGAACACCATCAAAAGACAAACTTGAATATTGGAATGGTGATATTCCTTGGGTATCCCCTAAAGATATGAAAAGCTTTTATATAAGCAACTCGGAAGATAAAATTACTAAAACAGCCATTGTTGAATCATCTACAAAATTAATTGCATCCGGTGCAGTTTTGATTGTTGTCAGATCTGGAATTCTTCAGAGAACTATCCCTGTTGCTATTAATACTTGCCCTGTAACATTAAATCAGGACATGAAAGCTTTGATTTTCAAAACTCCGCTAAATGCTGAGTTTTTCACTTATTTCATTCGAGGTAATGAAACTCAATTACTCCTTGAGTGGTGCAAGCAAGGAGCTACAGTTGAAAGCATTGAGTCTGAATATCTTTCAAACAGTGCAATACCTTTTCCACCAAGTCATGAAATTTCCCAAATAATCTCCTATTTAAACAAAAAAATGACTCGTTTTAACGAACTAGAGGAAAAGTCATTTAAATCTATTGAGCTTCTCAAAGAACGCCGTTCCGCCCTAATCTCCGCTGCGGTCACGGGCAAAATCGACGTGCGCGATTGGCAAGCCGCTAAGGATGTCGCATGAGTCATATTCAGTGATTCCACAATAACCATAAGTTAAACAAGGTAAAAATCATTACTAAACACGCTTATCAGGAGAATTAATTTTGGTATCTAAATCCGCAGAACTTCTGTTCCAAAATGACATTATCGCCAGCTTGCAATCTCAGGGCTGGCTGTTGGGTATTTCGGCCAATTATGACCGCAAACGTGCCTTATACCCAGAAGATGCATTGACCTATGTACAAGAAACCCAGCCTGATGCCTGGGAAAAGTTCTGTAGCATTTATCCAAAAGATACTAAAACACACTTCTTTAATGCGATTGAAAAACACCTAAACAACTACGGTACGCTCTGGACACTGCGCCATACAGTAAAAGACCGCGGTACACGGTTTGAGCTTTGCACTTTTAAGCCAGACCATGAACTTAACCCGGACTTGATGACCCGCTATAAAGCCAACCGCTTGCGCATCGTGCCAGAGCTGGTTTACTCCCCTAATGGTTACGATGGTCGTATCGATCTGACCTTGTTTGTTAATGGCCTGCCAGTAGCAACTCTGGAACTGAAATCGGCTTTTAAGCAGACGCTGGATGCAGCAAAATTACAATATATCAACGACCGTCAGCCAAAGACCGGTAATAAACCAGAACCATTACTCACCTTTAAACGAGGTGCACTGGTACATTTTGCCGTCAGCCAATATGAAGTAGCAATGACTACCAAACTGGATGGTAAAAAAACCTTCTTCCTGCCATTTAACCGTGGTACCACTGACGGAAGCGCGGGTAATGACCAGCCTGTTGACGGTTATGCCACCAGCTATCTGTGGCAGGAAATCTTACAACCGGATAATTGGTTACGTATTCTCCATCGTTATCTGCATCTGGAAAGTAAGCGGGTGGACGATCCGCTAGGTCACCAACAAATCAAAGAAACCCTGATATTCCCACGTTATCACCAGTGGAGCGCTGTCCAGTCAGTACTCGCAACAGTGCAGGCAGAAAGCATCGGTAAAAAATACTTAATTCAACATAGCGCGGGTTCAGGTAAATCCAACTCTATTGCCTGGCTGTCACATCAGTTAGCCACACTCTATCGACCCGATGGTCATAAAATCTTTAACTCAGTGATTGTGATTACCGACCGCACGGTACTCGACAACCAGTTACAGGATACTATTTACCAGTTTGAACATACCTCCGGTGTTATTAGTCGTATTAACCACGAAGAATCCGGCAGTAAATCGTCACAACTGGCAGAGGCGCTTTCACAAGGGACACCAATTATCATTGTCACCATTCAAACCTTCCCACATGTGCTGAAAGCCATTCAGGAAACCACTGGCTTAAAAGGTCAAGCCTTTGCCATTATCGCGGATGAAGCGCACTCCAGCCAAACCGGCAGTACAGCACGCCAGTTACGCGAAGTGCTGATGGCCGAGAAGATTGATAAAGAAGAGATAGACAGTCAGGACATGATAAACGCCACACTGGAAGCGCGTCGGGGCTCATCGGATATCAGTTATTTTGCTTTTACAGCTACACCTAAAGCGAAAACGCTTGAACTGTTTGGCCGCCCGCCTCATCCAGATATGCCATTGGCAAATGACAACAAACCAAAGCCCTTTCACCTCTATTCTATGCGCCAAGCGATTGAAGAAGGTTTTATTCTTGACGTGTTGAAGAATTACACCAGCTACGGTCAAGCGTACAAATTGGCACTAGAAGCAGAAGATAAAGAAGTCGACAGCAAAAAAACCAAAACTAAGCTCAACAAATGGATTCGCCTGCATCCGCATAATATCGCCCAAAAAGCACAGGTAATCATTGAACATTTCCGTGAAAACGTGGCAAAGCTACTTAACCACGAAGCCAAGGCAATGGTAGTAACCAGCAGCCGATTGGAAGCAGTAAAGTACAAGCAAGCATTTAACCACTATGTCACTGAAAAAGGTTATAAGCGCCTCACCGCTATGGTCGCGTTTTCAGGTGAAGTGGTTGATGAAGGAGAAAGCTACACAGAAAATTCAATGAACCCTGGCCTGAAGGGACGCGATATGCGTAAAGCGTTCGATACTGATGATTATCAGGTGATGCTGGTGGCGAATAAATTCCAAACCGGCTTTGACCAACCGAAGCTGGTAGCAATGTACGTCGATAAAAAGCTTAAAGGTGTAGACTGTATCCAGACCTTATCGCGTCTTAATCGCACCTATCCCGGCAAAGATACCACTTACGTGCTGGACTTCGTAAACGATCCGCAGGATGTACTGGCCGAGTTTAAAGAATATTACCAGAATGCTGAATTGATAACGGTATCAGATCCCAATTTAGTCTATGCCATTTACCACAAACTCAACGAGCAGCACATCTGGCAATGGAACGAAGTAACGAACTTCTCTGATGCCTACTTTGACCCAAAACGTGGACCAGAAGCGTTAACGACTTACTGCAAACCCGCCGTGGATCGTTTCACCAAGCGTTATCGTTCAGCCATAGATGTATTACGCGATGCGCTCTCAACCTTAGAGCAGGCAAAACAAAGTGGCGATAAGACCTGGCAAGTGAACTGTGAACGCAGCCTAAACCAGGCGCGAGAAGCGAAAGATGTACTGGATACCTTTAAAAAGGATATGAACAGTTTTACCCGCTTTTACGAATTTGCTTCACAGATTGTCGATCTACATGACGAGGATCTTGAACGATTAAATGTTTTCGTCCGCCATTTGCTGCCTCTGCTGCGCGAAGAGCGTCTGGATGACGATTTAGATATCAGTCAAATACAACTGACTCATTACCGTTTGTGGGAAAAACGTACTCAGGATCTGAAACTTCAGGCCGGTGGTGAAGGGTTAAAAGGCATCACCAGCGTAGGTAGCTCTATCTCACAACGCCCCAAGGATTTGCTTTCGCACATCCTTGAACAAATGAATGACCTGTTTGGAGCAGACACTACAGAAGGCGATAAGCTCACATGGCTGTACGGCACTGCAACTAAAGTCTCTGAAAATGAATCTGTTATGGCACAACTATTGAATAACAGCGTTGATCAGATCATGCATGGTGACTTTCCTAACGCAGTAGAGAGTGCGGTTATAGAAAGTATGGGCGCTTTTGAAAAAAATTCACATGCGTATCTGTCTGATCCGAAAGTCTCACAACAAATAAATCTGCTTATTTTTGAGGTGTTAATGAGAGGATTGAGGAGAGAATGAGTGTTTTCTAACCTAAATAACCTATGATTATTGGTTGACCAATACATTGATTATATTAATCTTTTTAAAGAGTTTATTAATTTTTTATGATAAAAAATATTTCTTTATTAAGATACACGGAAAAGTTAACAGGATCTAACAATGGATAGCAATTCTCTGGCATTTGCGGCTTATTGGCGCAACTCGCTTGCTGATGCGGTATTTGGACAAGGCGCTTTTACCAAAAAAGATACTCAAATATTTTCTCGCTGGTCCCCATCTGACATTCGCAATGGTCGCCTCAATGATGATACAGTTAAGCAATTTTTTATTTCAGAACCTAATGATGTACAAAGCGTTAGTGTCATTCTTCGCCCACAAGTCTATCTACGCCTCATAGAACATGGCGAAGAGCGCACCTCAGGTGCGCCTTCAGTAATCACACCTTTAATTACTCCGGCTGTATTATCACGTGATGGTTATCTCTATCCTACATCAGAGACTGTCATTCCTCGTGATCTTCTTGAACCTCTAGCAAAAGGAACATTTTCTATTGGAGATATCGCCCAGTTCGATAACTGGAAGACAGTTAATCATGTTTCTGCTATCCATTTTTATGAAGATGTACAAATCAGCAATAGCAATTCACAGCAAACTAAACAAGAAAAAATCGAACGTTTTCAAAAGCAATGGCAAGAATATCAGAATGATTGTAATGAGCTGTTAAAAGCTGTTGCTGGTGATTGGCAGGGAAATGATCATCAATATGAACGGTCGCAAAACGGCTTTATCATTAAAAAAATGCACCCAGGTGGTACCAACAAACATATTATTGCGTTTTATGATCACATGCTCCAAACAAAACAAGTTCCTCCATTATTTGCCCGCTTTGCCTCTACTAATATTGACGCTACCGAGCCATTATTACCATGTGGAGCAAAATTTACCGACAGATTAGGTCATTCAAGTGATAAATTCCCACTAGCGGTGGCACAACGTGATGCACTCAGTCATTTTCTTGATTGTCAGCACGGTGAAATTCTGGCCGTGAATGGTCCGCCAGGAACGGGTAAAACGACATTAGTTTTATCCGTTATTGCAACCTTATGGGCCAAAGCCGCATTAGCAAAAACAGCCCCTCCGGTTATTCTTGCTACATCTACAAATAATCAGGCCGTCACCAATATTATAGAAGCATTTGGAAAGGATTTTTCATATGGAACGGGACCTTTGGCAGGTCGATGGTTGCCTAAAGTTAAAAGTTTTGGAGCTTATTACCCTTCCTCAACCAAAAAAGATAAAGCTGATGAAAAATATCAAACAGAAACTTTTTTTAACCAAATAGAGTCAGTAAAATTCATTGAGTATGCAGAAGAACATTATCTGATGTCTGCAATACAAGCGTTTCCTGGGGAAACACATTTTTCAACAGAAACTGTTGTTGAATTACTACATCAGCAATTACAAAAAGAAGTTAACAAGCTCTCTACCCTACAACAGTCTTGGCAAAAACTTTGTCAAATCAGGGAAAAAGTATCCCAAGTTATTGGCATAGATCCCGAGAGTTATATTGAAAAGAAAACGGTTATTA
The DNA here is from genome assembly GCF_018448905.1 of Photorhabdus heterorhabditis. Lineage (GTDB taxonomy): Bacteria > Pseudomonadota > Gammaproteobacteria > Enterobacterales > Enterobacteriaceae > Photorhabdus > Photorhabdus heterorhabditis. The sequence goes on from NZ_RCWA01000041.1 coordinate 36,343, forward strand.
TTTCATTACTGCGCAAGCATATTAATGCATTAAAAGCCATATCAGACCGATGGTTAGAATATCGTGCAAATGAACCTTTACTTTATTCACTCTTCTCCTGGTTTTCAGTCGTCAAAAGCAAACGGAATTTCCGTATACAACTACTTCTTAAAAAACTATGGCCTGAAGAAATTTCACAACCAAAATGGACTGATATCAATGAAATAACAAAATTAATTGACGACATTATTACGCAAAAACAGAAAGAATGTAATGAACATCAGTGTCAGCTAGATACAGCACAACACATTATCGAATTAGAAAAGCAAGCAGCCCAAGACTGGAGAAAAGCAACTCAAGTATTAGACTATATAGGAGACACAGAGCCGGACTTCTCATATGCAGATGAACTAGCAGATACACAAATCCGCTTTACCATCTTTTTACTCACCACGCATTATTGGGAAGGGAGATGGTTACTGGATATGAGGAATATTGGTAATATACGAAAAGAAAAGGGTAAAACCAAACGAGTTGCCTGTATATCACAGTGGCAACGCAGAATGAAAGTAACTCCTTGTGTTGTTATGACCTGCTATATGCTACCAACGAAAATGATCGCCAAACAATTCCGCAACCAAAACCCGCATGACGATGATTATCTCTATGATTTCGCAGATTTACTGATAGTTGATGAAGCGGGGCAAATACTACCTGAAGTTGCAGCGGCGTCTTTTGCACTAGCCAAAAAAGCATTAGTGATTGGTGATAGCGAACAGATTGCACCGATTTGGAATGTGTCAGGTCATATCGACATCGGCAATATGTTGGCGGCGAAAATTATCAATGATAATAATCCAGAACAGTCAATGGCACAATATGAACAATTGACCCAATACGGGAAAACAGCAGCAACCGGGAATGTCATGCGAATTGCACAACTAGCAACTCGTTATCAGTACGATCCTGAATTAATTCGCGGCATGTACCTTTATGAACACCGGCGTTGTGTAGATAATATTATTCATTATTGCAACACACTTTGTTATCACGGCAAGTTGCTTCCCAAAAGAGGTATTGCCAATACCGATAGTTTGTTTCCTCCTATGGGTTACCTACATATTAATGGTAAAGGTGTATCAGTAAATGGGAGTAGTCGTCATAATTTACTAGAGGCAGAAACTATCGCTGCTTGGGTTGCAGCTAATAAGGCGAAAATAGAGTCTCATTATAATAAAAGCATCCATGAAGTTATTGGCATAGTCACACCTTTTAGCGCCCAAGTTTCCATTCTGAAACAAGTATTCCGCAAATACGAGTTAAATAAGAACAGCGAAAACAAAATAACTATTGGTACAGTATATTCATTACAAGGCTCAGAAAGACAAATCATTATATTTTCTCCAGTCTATTCAAAACACGAGGATGGCGGTTTTATTGACCGCGATAATAGTATACTGAATGTTGCTGTTTCTCGAGCAAAGGACAGCTTTCTTGTGTTTGGCGATATGGACCTGTTTGAACTCCAACCCCCCATCATCCCAGGGCGCGAGCATACTTTTTTAACGCCTATTGAAAGTAGAGTAATGACATGATCTAATCACGCTTATTTCTCTTCAGATAGCTCAATGATGACTCTGATTGAACACCTCGCCGTTGTTAAAGAAAC
>NZ_RCWA01000042.1 GCF_018448905.1 Photorhabdus heterorhabditis
CAGATTGTCTGATTAATTGTTAAAGAGCAGGCCACCTTAAAATTTGATATTCTCGGTCAGCCGGGCTGCGTATATTACGCTTTTTGCCCGCAGAGTCAAGCGCTTATTTGCGCTCCCCTGCCCAACCTCACACGTTTTCTCAGCGTTGTGTCGGTCAGTGGTGGCGCATTATAGGGCGTTCTTCGGCGCTGGCAAGTGTTTATTTGCAAAAAAAATCCGTTTGATTACCAATTAACCGAAAACAACGCTAAATCACGATTTTTTGCATAATAATGAAAAAAAAGAGGCAGTTCCCTACCTAACCTATTCATCTCCAATTTCTTCAACTTAGTATATAATCACTGTTTTGCTACAATATGGTCATTTTCAATATCCAGAGTAACTGGTTTTCCTGGCAATAGTTGACCAGAAAGTATCTTTTGAGCTAATGGGTTTTCAATCTCCTGCTGGATAGCCCGCTTCAATGGTCGTGCACCATAGACAGGATCGAACCCAGCTCCTGCCAACATTTCCAACGCTTGCTGAGTAATTGTAACCTGATAACCGCGTTCTTCCAGACGTTTGTACAAACGCTGCAATTGGATATCTGCAATTTCTGATAAATGCCGACGCCCTAATGGATGGAACACAACAGCTTCATCAATACGGTTAATAAATTCAGGTCTGAAATGATGGCTAACAATTCCCATCACAATATCTTTCATTTTACTATAATTCAGACTGCCTAAACGTTCCTGGATCACGTCCGACCCAAGATTAGAAGTCATGATTACAACTGTATTACGGAAATCGACAGTACGACCTTGCCCATCAGTCAATCGACCATCATCCAGTACTTGCAATAAGATATTGAATACATCCGAGTGCGCTTTTTCCACTTCATCAAGCAAAATGACGGAATAAGGTCGACGACGAACAGCTTCTGTCAGATAACCGCCTTCCTCATAACCAACATACCCTGGAGGTGCTCCCACCAACCGTGATACCGCATGCTTTTCCATAAATTCAGACATATCGATACGCACCATTGCGTCATCGCTGTCAAACAGGAAATTCGCTAACGCCTTGCACAACTCAGTTTTACCAACTCCGGTCGGACCAAGGAACAAGAATGAACCAATCGGACGGTTTGGATCAGCTAATCCAGCGCGGCTACGACGAATCGCATTGGAGACTGCATTTACTGCTTCATCCTGACCAATAACACGTTTGTGCAATTCTTGCTCCATGCGTAACAGTTTATCTTTTTCACTCTCAAGCATTCTGGAAACAGGAATACCCGTCCAACGAGCAAGAATTTCAGCAACTTCTGCATCAGTAACTTTGTTACGAAGAAGTTTCATATTCTTACCTTCAGCTTGTGTGGCTGCGGCAAGTTGTTTTTCTAGTCCAGGTATTTTTCCGTATTGAATTTCAGACATCTTCGCTAGGTCACCACTACGGCGGGCCTGCTCTAGGCTGATACGGGCATTTTCTAGTTCTGCTTTTATATGCTGAGTACCAGTAAGCTCAGCTTTCTCAGCTTTCCATTCTTCTTCCAGCTCAGAATATTCGCGTTCTTTTACAATCAGCTCTTCATTAAGCATTTCAAGCCGTTTTTTACTGGCATCATCAGACTCTTTTTTTAGCGCCTGCTGTTCTAACTTCAATTGAATAACTCGACGTTCCAGACGGTCCAGCACTTCCGGTTTTGAATCCATTTGCATACGTAAACTGGCACCAGCTTCATCGATCAAGTCGATAGCTTTATCCGGCAACATACGATCTGAGATATAACGATAAGATAATGTTGCTGCCGCGACAATGGCAGGATCTGTAATCTGTACATGATGATGTAACTCATAACGTTCTTTCAGACCGCGCAAAATAGCGATAGTATCCTCCACTGAAGGTTCTGCAACGTAGACTTTTTGGAAACGGCGTTCCAATGCCGCATCCTTTTCAATATATTGACGATATTCATCCAGTGTTGTTGCACCAACACAGTGAAGTTCACCACGAGCCAAAGCAGGCTTCAACATATTACCGGCATCCATTGCCCCATCAGCTTTACCCGCACCAACCATAGTATGTAATTCGTCAATAAACAGAATGACATTACCTTCCTGCTTAGAAAGATCATTCAGCACACCTTTCAAGCGTTCTTCAAATTCACCCCGATATTTAGCACCTGCTAACAGAGCTCCCATATCCAGAGAAAGAACCCTCTTATTTTTCAGCCCTTCTGGAACTTCTCCATTAATAATCCGTTGAGCAAGCCCTTCAACGATAGCCGTTTTACCAACCCCTGGTTCACCAATCAGCACTGGATTATTTTTAGTACGGCGTTGCAATACTTGAATAGTACGGCGAATTTCTTCGTCGCGGCCAATCACCGGATCAAGCTTGCCTTGTTCAGCTCGCTCAGTAAGATCAATGGTATATTTTTTCAGAGCCTGGCGTTGATCTTCCGCTCCCTGATCATAAACTTTTTCACCACCACGCATCTGCTCTATTGCCTTAGTAATTTTTTCTTTTGTTGCTCCAGCAGCTTTCAGTATGTCATTCAATGAGCCACGTTCTTCCAGTGCTGCCAGAACAAATAATTCAGAAGAAATAAAATTATCGCCCTCCTTTTGTGCTAGTTTGTCGCACAAGTTTAAATGACGGATTAAATCGTTAGATGGTTGTACATCACCACCAGCACCCTGTACCTGTGGCAAACGTTCTAAAACCTGCTCAAGTTGGTTGCTGAAACGACCAGTATCGATCCCAATTGACGTTAATAATGGGCGAATAGAACCACCGTCCTGTTTCAACAGTGAGTTCATCAAGTGAATTGGTTCGATAAATTGATTATCATTCCCCAGTGCAAGGGACTGAGCGTCAGCGAGAGCAAGTTGGAATTTATTAGTAAGACGATCCAGACGCATAACACCTCCAAATACTAATCAGAATTTTGCTACTGGAGATTAAATGAGGCCATTCCTCAAATATTCAAGGTTTATTCTGAAAAGCAAATTGTGAGACATTATCTCATGCGCCAACGGATCGCCCTATGGAATAGGTTATATCAGCCAGATTAAAGTTGCCATACGTCCGGTGATACCATCACGGCGATAAGAGAAAAATTTCTCTTTATTATTGACAGTACACTCGGTACCCCCAAAAATCGCTTTTACACCAATAGATTGCAATTTTAACTTTGCCAACAAATATATATCTGCTAAGTATTTCTCACCAAAATGCACAAAAGCTTTGCTTAGATCAGAATTTTGGGCCACAAACGCGTCCATAACTTCACTGCCAACCTCAAATTCTTTCGCGCTAATCGCAGGTCCTAACCAAGCTTGAATCTGATCAGGCTTAGCTTTAAATTGCCTAATCGTATTTTCCAGTACTCCAGCACATAAACCGCGCCAACCAGCATGAGCTGCTGCAATCTCATCACCGTCAGAGCTACAAAATAGCACAGGTAAGCAATCTGCTGTCATCACAGCACAAACTTGCCCAGGAATGTTGGTGTAAACCGCATCAGCTTTATTATTTTCCACTGGCTGACCATTGAGTCTCACAACACGAGTGCCATGAACCTGTTCTAACCAAACTGGCTGCTGAGGCAATTCGGCCACCTCAGCTAATATCTGCCTGTTTTGGTCAACAACATCAGGATTATCTCCAACATGCTTACCAAGATTTAAACTATCATAAGGTGGCAAGCTAATTCCGCCCAAGCGAGTAGAACTACAGGTTTTTACTGTTGTAGGTTGTGGCCAGTTTGGAAAAATAAGCGATGTCATCTACCAATCCATATCATCTTTGAACACTTCTACATCTGCTTTTAATGCATTAATCAGAATGACCATATCTTCAGGTAGTTCAGCATGCCATTCCATTTCAATGCCTGTAATCGGATGATAGAGACGCAACATTGTGGCGTGCAATGCCTGACGATCAAAGTTGCGCATCACATCGCGAAATTCATCGGAAGCCCCTTTTAGAGGACGAGGACGACCACCATACAGAGGATCTCCCACTAGTGAGTGGCTAATATGAGCCATGTGAACACGTATCTGATGTGTTCTACCTGTTTCTAGCCTCAGACGCAAACGGGTATGTGCCCTGAAATGCTCCATCACCCGATAGCGGGTAATAGCAGGTTTTCCCATCGGATGGACCGCCATATGCGTTCGTTTTGTTGGATGGCGTGAAATTGGCTCTTCAACTATTCCACCCGCAGTCATTCGTCCTGTCGCTACAGCTTCATATTCACGAGTAATTTCGCGTAGTTGAAGTGACTCCACCAAACGGGTTTGAGCTGGAACGGTTTTAGCTATAACCATAAGCCCAGTCGTATCTTTATCGAGGCGATGAACAATGCCTGCCCGGGGAACATCGGCTATTTCAGGGTAGCGGTATAGCAGAGCATTTAATACCGTACCATCTGGATTTCCCGCTCCCGGGTGAACGACCAAATCACGCGGTTTGTTTATTACTAGAATATCATCATCTTCATAGACAATATTTAACGCGATATTCTGAGGTTCCCAACGCGCATCTTCCTCAATGATCGCATCAATTGAAACTTCTTCACCTCCCAGCACTTTTTCTTTTGGCTTATTGATTAATTTGCCATTAACCTGAACTCTATCATCCAAGATCCAATCTTTTATGCGTGATCTTGAATAATCAGGGAACAATTCTGCCAAAGCCTGATCTAAACGTTGACCGAGCTGAGATTCGGCGACTGTTGCATTAAGTCGTATTTGTTGTGCCATATATTGTTTCTACACTTACGTTGAATTTTGACGGCAGAGCCGTTTAATTTAATATAGTGTGCTATTGTAACTCGATCTTTTACCGGGAGCTTCATGGATAGTCTCCCAGAAAAACACTCAGAGGATAATCAACACGTGATGATACGCATGAAATATCTAGTGGCAGCAGCCACATTGAGCCTGGTACTTTCCGGGTGCTCTGGTAATAAGAATGTTGTCCCCGACAGCACACCTTCAGAAATTTATTCTGCGGGTCAGGAAAAGCTGCAAGACGGTAACTATAAAGGTGCCATCACGCAATTGGAAACCCTCGATAACCGCTATCCATTTGGCCCTTACTCGCAGCAAGTACAACTTGATCTGATTTATGCTTATTATAAATCCTCTGACTTACCAATGGCATTAGCTTCTATTGACCGCTTTATGCGCTTAAATCCAACTCATCCCAACATTGATTATGTTCTGTACATGCGAGGCTTAACCTCACAAGCACTAGATGACAGCGCCCTGCAAAGTTTCTTCGGGATTGACCGTTCAGATCGTGATCCTGAACATGCTAGGGCATCATTCAGAGATTTCAGCCAGTTAGTACGTCATTATCCTAACAGTCTGTATGCTACCGATGCCAGAAAACGTTTAATGTTTATCAAAGAGCGCCTGGCAAAATATGAACTTTCTGTTGTGGAATATTATAACAAACGTGGAGCTTATGTCGCAGTAGTAAATCGAGCTGAACAAATGCTGCATGATTACCCCGATACGCAATCAACCCTCAAAGTGCTGCCTTATATGGAAAAAGCCTATACACGTTTAGGCTTAACAGCACAGGCAGATAAAGTAGCAAAACTAATTGCTGCCAATCCGGCATAAAGAAGTATAAAACAAGACAGCAGCTTCGGCTGTTGTTTTGTTTTCACTCGTAAAATTCAAAAAAGACTGTTTGTCAATAGGGTTAATAATGGCTCAACTTATCAATAATGGCTCATAAGCTTCCACCCCGCAACAGGTATTCTTCGTATTCTTATTATTAATCACAATTACTTCAACTAATTGACAAGTACCTGATTAAAAGTGATTTAAATCACCTTTTTTGTGAAAAAGAATTGTATGCTGAAATCATTAAAGGCGGATCATCAATGATGAGAGGTAACTATATGATAGTGAATATTACCAGCAAACAAATGGAAATTACCCCAGCAATTCGCAACCACGTAGAAAACCGTCTAAACAAACTAAATAAGTGGCAAGTGAATCTGATAAACCCTCATATTATTCTATCAAAAGGGCCACAGGCTTTTATAGCTGATGCAACCATAAGTATACCAAATGGTACATTGGTTGCCGGTGCAAAACATGAAGATATGTATATTGCTATCAATGAGCTGTTAGCAAAATTGGAGCGCCAGTTAAATAAAGTACAGCACAAAGGTGAAGCACGTCGTACTCACAACAGTGTTAAAGAATCAAATCTTAACCTCCAATAAAATAACTATATCCTGTCTCTAACGCGTCCAAATTGGACGCGTTTTTTTATTGACAGAAACAACAACATGAGGTTAATTAGAATATATTGTTTATGCAGACGGTAAGTACAATGAATATAAGCCTGTTTTTCTTCTCTTTCTTTTTTCACCTTCTCTTAAGGGAGGCTTTCGTCATTTAAGAAAGAACAAGAAGACGAACAGTAAGCCTCCCAATCGGGGGGCTTTTTTCTGTCCACTGCAAACATATTATTATCAGAATATGAATAACCAATTAGGAACTCATTATGGATCAAAACAATTTGCTGAAAATACGGAAAAAAGTCAGCGAAATTGATTTAAAGTTACTGGTTTTACTGGCAGAACGTCGCCAATTAGCTTCTGATATTGCGCAGACTAAACTACAGGATAATCGTCCTATCAGAGACAAGGATCGTGAACGGGAGCTACTGGATGTTCTAATTACGAAAGGAAAAAATCACGGTCTTGATGGCTTTTATATCACTCGTCTGTTTCAAACGATTATCGAAGATTCTGTACTTACACAACAGGCATTATTGCAACAATACCTTAATCAAACACCTTACGATTCAGCCCGCATTGCATTCCTTGGTCCTCGCGGCTCCTATTCTCATATCGCAGCTCGCCAATATGCTGCACGTCATTTTGATCAATTGATTGAATGCAGTTGCCATAAGTTCCAGGATATTTTTTCCCTGGTCGAAACAGGTCAAGCTGATTACGGGATACTGCCGATTGAAAACACCAGCTCTGGCTCTATCAATGATGTTTATGACTTATTGCAACATACCAACCTGTCAATTGTAGGCGAAATAAATATTCCTATTAATCACTGCCTACTGGTTGCTAACGATACAAAACTATCGCAGATAACAACGGTTTACAGCCATCCTCAACCATTCCAACAATGTAGCCAGTATATTAATCAATTCCCACATTGGAAAATCGAATATTGCGAAAGCACTGCCGCAGCCATGCAAAGGGTAACTGAAGAGAATTCACCAGATATCGCAGCCTTAGGCAGTGAAGCTGGCGGAGCACTTTATCAGTTACAAGTTCTGGCTCAAAATTTGGCAAATCAACCACATAATATTACCCGCTTCATCATCGTTGCTCGTCAGCCTATTGAAGTTTCAGAACAGGTACCGGCCAAAACAACATTTATTATGGCAACTGGACAACAAGCTGGTGCATTGGTAGACGCACTTATGGTTCTAAAAAAACATAATATTATTATGAGTAAACTGGAATCCCGCCCAATTAATGGCAATCCATGGGAGGAGATGTTTTACATTGATGTTCAAGCCAACCTCCGTTCAATAAATATGCAGAACGTCTTGAAAGCATTGGCGAAAATCACTCATTCACTGAAAGTACTAGGTTGTTATCCAACAGAAAGTGTGGTTCCTGTTAGTCCATCCTAAATAAAAAAAACCGGGTACTAAGATATCCGGTTTTTTTTCATTATTGGCGATTATCATTCGCTTGCTGAAGTAATACCCGGCTCTCTTTCATAAAGCGAAATGCATAATCACCAAACCATTCACTAACGCTTTTAAAACTACTGATAAAAGCTTGTTTATCCTGACTTTCCAGCATCTCAAGCGCTTGTCCAAAACTTTGATGATAACGGCGTATCAAATCAATATTCTCTGGTGATGACATAATAATATCAGCGTAGAGCTGAGGGTCCTGTGCAAATAACCGCCCGACCATAATTAGTTCTAATCGATAAATTGGCGAGGATATTGATAATAATTGCTGCAAATCAGCGCCTTCCTGTGCAAGATGTTTCCCATAAACAAATGTTGTGAAGTGGCGTAATGCTTGGATAAAACTCATGTTTTTATCATGCTGTTCAGGATTTATCTGGTACAAACAAGCCCCCCAAACCAGCAATTGTTCCAAAAACCACTGATAAGCTTCCGATTGGCGTCCATCACAGTAAACAACAACTTGTTTTACCAAACTACCTACATCAGGTCCAAACATAGGATGTAATCCCAACACTGGACCTTTATGCACATCAAGCATAGCCTGTACTGGCTCCCGTTTAACGGATGCCAAATCCACCAAAATGCAATGATCAGGCAATGGTGGTAAACGACGAATAACCTCTTCCATTAAATGAATAGGTACACTGATAATGACCATACCTGCACCATTCAGAATCTGCCCTGCGTCAGGCCAATCCTGTGACTCCAAATTTCTGACCTTATAACCAGATACAGTTAACAGGCGACCAAACAGTTTCCCCATTTTGCCTAAGCCACCAATAATGACTATCGGTCCCAACTGAGGGCAAAGAGTCTTAAACCCTTTATTATTTTCGCTAGTATAAGACTCCCGCATAATACGACGCAGAATATCTTCAATTAAATCCGGTGGAACACCAAAATTTTCAGCCTCTTGACGACGCGAAGTAAACATCGCAATTTCTCTATCAGGCGCATAAATTGGCAGCCCATTCTGGCTCTTTACTTCACCAACCTCTGCAACTAATTCTAGGCGCTTTGCCAGTAAAGACAGCAACGCTCTATCCACTTCATCAACCTGATCCCGCAATTGAGATAATTCAGCTACCATATTTATTATCCTGCTTTTTTCATTGCCATAATTCTTTGCGACAATTGCGGGCTGATTTGCTGATGCAATTTTCTCAAAACCGCTTCTGTAGTCTGCCAATTAATACAAGCGTCGGTTACTGATACGCCATATTTCATTTCACTACGAGGTTGTTCAGAAGATTGATTACCCTCATTAATATGGCTTTCCAACATAATACCAGTAATCGATTGATTGCCTGAGATAATCTGTTCTGTTACAGAATCCAAAACTAAACTTTGGCGACGAAAATCTTTATTAGAGTTACTATGGCTACAATCAATCATCAAGGACGGCAATAATCCAGACTGCATCATTTGATGTTCACATTCCATGACATGTTCAGCACCGTAGTTAGGTGTCTTGCCACCACGCAAGATAACGTGTCCATTCGGGTTACCATGTGTCTGTAACAAACACACTTGTCCCAACTGATTTATCCCCATAAAACGGTGCGGCATAGCGGCTGCACGCATCGCATTAATGGCAGTACTTAAGCTACCATCAGTCCCATTCTTAAAACCAATAGGCATGGATAGGCCAGAAGCCATTTCCCGATGCGTTTGTGATTCAGTCGTTCTTGCTCCAATTGCCGCCCAACTAAACAAATCTCCCAAATATTGTGGAATATTCGGATCTAAAGCTTCTGTTGCAAGAGGTAATCCCATTTTAACCAAGCGGAGAAGTAAACGGCGAGCAATATGCAGACCCGCTTCTACATTAAATGAACCATCCATAAATGGATCATTAATAAGACCTTTCCAGCCTACTGTTGTACGAGGTTTTTCAAAATAGACACGCATCACTATATACAGACTATCACTTAATTCAGAAGAAAGTGCTTTCAAATGATGAGCATAATCCAAAGCCGCATCCACATCATGAATAGAACAAGGGCCACACACTACTAATAAACGAGGATCGCGTCGCTGAATAATATCGGCAACTATTTTACGTGCATTTGCAATAGCATGCTGATCATCATTATTCAACGGATACTGTTGCTTTAGTTTTTCGGGAGTTATAAGAATTTGTTCATCTCTGATGTGAACATTATTTAGCGCATCTTTCTGCATGACCATTTCGGTTACCTCCTCCAATTGACATTCTGTATTAATTTATTTTTATGTATCTGACCGATAACATATCACACAAAGTAAAGAATACAATCCAATTGTGTAAATAAAATAAAAATATCGTAAATAATTATTTACACAATTGGTTTAATGACCTAAAAATAAATATACAATCAATATTTATTAACAATAGAAAATAATTTCCAATATAAATATATTAGAGATAATTATATTTTCAAATGAGAATGTATTTTACCAGAAGAAATTACCCCAAAAAAGTAGTAATATTTTGTTGTTATTCCTGTATATTTAAAATTAAAACCATCAAACGATAATAAAATATTTATTACACTTCATTACCAAAAGAACAAATAACATCAACCTTGCGACTCACATTTAAAACAAATCATCTAGATTCATTTATATAAAATTATTGAATTACACTAATAGAATATTAAATAATAGTTATATTCTTATATTACTCGGCATGATTATGTAGAAATTAGTGTCACCAATTCTTAAGCGCAAGTTATATTCCAATAAAACTTTACACCGCTCTTTACCAAACTGAATAACTAAGGGCCGGAAAATCCGGCCTTTTCATTAAAATATTCGTTATAGAGCTTGCTGTAAGAAAGCAACCAGTTCCTGATTAACTTTATGTGGTTGCTCCAATGTGGAAATATGACCAGCATCCTGAATGACAACGTAATCACAGCAAAGTATTTCAGCCATCAAATAACCTTCTAAAGGTGGACGAGGTATATCCTGCTCACCAGTGATGACAAGAGTAGGAATATCCAGTTTTTCCAACAAATGAATTCTATCCTCACGCCCAAAAATCATTCTCCCTAACGGAATAATGCTATTACGTAATGTTTCTGCAGGAATTTTTACTAAGCGCTGAGTCAATTCATCCACTAAATTCTGAGTTGGTTGCTGACTGAAAAAGATTGGTACTATCTGTTGTAAAAGAGGCTCAGGAATAGAACCAACCTGCTCTATCATATCCAGCATAGCAAAGTATTTTTTATGCGTAACTTCAGGCTCTAACCCCACAAAGGTATCCATTAGCACCAATGCCTTGACTCTGTCCGGTGCTATAGCAGCTAATTCAGTTCCCCACATACCACCAGCAGATAAACCAATTACAGCAAACTCTTTAATTTTAAGTTGATCCATTAACGTCAGGTAATCTTGAGCCAAATCAGCCAAAGTCTTATGTTGCTCTGGTAATTCTGCCGAGTTTCCATGCCCCCATAGATCAGGAACAATTACCCTATATTTTTTACTTAACACATCGATCTGTGGGACCCACATATCAGAGTTAAACAAATAACTATGCCCCAGCAATAGTGGGAAACCTTCACCTTCATCCCGGTAAGCCATTGTTTTATTGTGTAGCTGAATAGTTTTCAAAGAAAATCCTTATGTTAGTTAGTCACGTATAAAATCATTCTAAAATACTCGAAATAATTGTCTTTAAGGTTATTACGCTTATACAATAAGATATTGCCGAACAATTCATCAATGAATTATAAATAGAAAAAAAAGAGGCCAGCAATTGCTGGCCTCTTTAACGATAACTTTCGGATGTAACGAAAGCGTATTATTTGCTGCCCAGGCGCTCTTTAATACGAGCAGCCTTACCAGAACGCTCACGCAGATAGTACAATTTAGCTCTACGAACAGCACCACGGCGTTTAACGTTGATGCTGTCTACGACTGGGGAGTGAGTTTGGAATACACGCTCAACGCCTTCGCCGTTAGAAATCTTGCGAACAGTGAATGCAGAGTGCAAACCGCGGTTACGAATAGCGATAACCACGCCCTCGAATGCCTGCAGACGTTTCTTTGAACCTTCTACGACCCATACCTTAACTTCCACGGTGTCACCCGGACGGAACGAAGGTACGTCTTGCTTCATCTGCTCTTGTTCAAGCTGTTTAATAATGTTGCTCATAATAATTCTCTTACCCTAGGTAAACTGATATATCAAAGACATTCCCTTCAGGGATATGTCTGGATTAACTCGTTGCTTCAGTCAGATTCCCGTTGGAACTCTGCTAGCAATATCCTTTGCTCGTCAGTCAGAGCTAGGTTTTCCAGAAGTTCAGGTCTTCTAAGCCAAGTCCGGCCAAGCGATTGTTTCATACGCCAGCGATTAATTTCAGCATGGTTACCCGACAGCAGAACTGACGGAACTTCCATACCATCTAACACCTCTGGGCGGGTATAGTGCGGACAATCCAGCAATCCATCAGCAAAAGAGTCTTCCTCCGCCGATGCCTGATGCCCCAGCACTCCCGGAATAAACCGGGAAATGGAGTCAACCATAACCATCGCAGGGATCTCACCGCCACTGAGCACGTAGTCACCTATAGACCACTCTTCGTCAATCTCAGTTTGAATCACTCGCTCATCTATCCCTTCATAGCGGCCACAAATCAGAATCAGTTTCTCATTTGCTGCCAGCTCACAAACTCCTTGTTGATTGAGTTTGCGCCCTTGAGGTGAAAGATAAATCACCTTCGCACCTTCGCCTGCCACAGTTTTTGCTGCATGAATGGCTTCTTGTAAAGGCTGAACCATCATCAACATGCCTGGACCACCACCATAAGGTCGGTCGTCAACAGTACGATGCCGGTCATAGGTAAAATCCCTAGGATTCCAGCATTCAATACTTAACAGGCCCTTTTTTACTGCTCGGCCAGTTACCCCATAATCGGTTATTGCGCGGAACATTTCAGGAAACAGGCTAATAACCCCAATCCACATTATAGCGTCCCACTCATTTCAACCGTTTATAACCGGAGTTTAAAAACCAGGGTCCCAATCTACTTCAATGGTTTTAGTAGCGAGATCGACTTTCTTGATAACCTGCCCATCAAGAAACGGGATTAGCCGCTCCTTGATACCGAATGCATCTTTCAGGTTTGCTTTAACTACCATTACGTCATTAGAACCGGTTTCCATCATATCACTGATAGTACCCAAGCTATAACCTGCTATGTTCACTACCTGGCATCCCATAAGGTCCTTCCAGTAGTAATCACCTGTATCCAGCTCCGGCAGTTGTCCTGAATCTACGATAATTTCGCAATTAGTGAGTAAATTAGCAGCATCCCGATCATCAATACCTTTAATTTTGATGACCATATCCTGATTATGGTGTTTCCAAGCTTCTAATTCGATGTGTTGCCACCGACCTGCCCGTTGGATAAACCACGGTTGATACTCAAAAATGTTTTCGGCGTGTTCGGTGGAAGAAAAAACTTTGAGCCAACCACGAATACCATAAGCTGAACCTAGTTTTCCCAATACAATTGGTTCCACAGGAAGCTTAAAACTGGCTTGCTTGCTCATAGTTACCACCGCGACAGATTAAGCTGCTTTTTTTGCATCTTTGATCAGTGTAGAAACACGATCAGACACAGTTGCACCCAGACCAATCCAATGTTCAATACGGTCCAGATCTAAACGCAATGTTTCCGCATTCCCTGTTGCAATAGGGTTGAAAAAGCCAACGCGCTCAATAAAGCGACCATCACGCGGGCTGCGGCTATCGGTCACTACTACTTGGTAAAACGGACGCTTTTTTGCGCCGCCACGAGCTAAACGAATTGTTACCATAACATCCTCATTAGTTAACAAAACAGCCAGACTTCATCGAGGAATGAAGTCCGGTTGTCAGATAAAAAGCCCGAAAAGTTTACTCACTTTGGCGCAAAAAGCAATCCAAAGTGGATATTCTTCGAGACTTTATCAATTAATGGCCCATAAATCCGGGTGGCATCATGCCCTTCATACCACGCATCATTTTCGCCAGACCACCTTTTTTCATTTTCTTCATCATGCGTTGCATTTCATCGAATTGTTTAAGTAGGCGGTTAACATCCTGAACCTGGGTACCGGAGCCACTAGCAATACGTCTCTTACGGGAACCTTTGATAATTTCTGGTTTTTCCCGCTCCTTACGTGTCATCGAATTTATAATGGCTTCCATTTTTACCAGCACTTTATCGTCCATCTGGGATTTCACTGCATCTGGTACTTGAGACATCCCCGGCATTTTGCTCAACATACTGGCCATACCGCCCATATTGCGCATCTGTTTAAGCTGGTCCAGAAAATCATTTAAATCAAAGCCATCGCCTTTTTTCAGTTTAGAAGCTAGTTTTTCTGCTTGGGTACGATCAACTTTACTTTCAATCTCTTCAATCAGGGAAAGAACATCCCCCATACCAAGAATACGAGATGCAATACGATCTGGGTGGAAAGGTTCCAGTGCATCTGTTTTTTCACCAACACCCAAGAATTTAATCGGCTTACCGGTAATATGACGAATAGACAGCGCAGCACCGCCACGGGCATCACCATCGACTTTAGTCAACACAACACCTGTCAGTGGCAATGCTTCATTGAAAGCTTTTGCCGTATTAGCAGCATCCTGCCCCGTCATAGCATCAACAACAAATAAGGTTTCTACCGGATTGATGACTTCATGAACCTGTTTGATTTCATCCATCATGGCTTCGTCAACATGCAGACGACCAGCAGTATCCACTAAAAGCACATCGTAGAATTTCAATTTGGCGTGCTGTACCGCTTTCATCACGATATCAACCGGCTTTTCCTGAGCATCAGAAGGGAAGAAATCGATGCCGACCGTTTGCGCCAATGTTTCAAGCTGTTTGATAGCAGCGGGCCGATAAACGTCCGCAGATACAACTAAAACTTTTTTCTTCTGTTTTCCCTTCAGAAAGTTACCCAATTTAGCAACGCTGGTCGTTTTACCCGCACCTTGCAAACCTGCCATTAATACAACAGCTGGAGGCTGAGTAGAGAGATTCAGTTCGCTGTTAACTTCTCCCATTGCCTTGACCAGCTCATTCTGAACAATTTTGACAAATTCCTGGCCGGGTGTAAGGCTCTTATTAACTTCGTGGCCTACCGCGCTCTCTTTAACGCACGAAATGAAGTCACGCACTACAGGCAATGCAACATCAGCCTCAAGTAAAGCCATGCGAACTTCGCGCAGTGTCTCTTTAATATTGTCTTCAGTCAGTCGCCCACGGCCACTGATATTGCGCAATGTGCGCGATAGTCTGTCGGTTAAATTATCAAACATTATCTCTGCTCAATTTTTAAAAATGGGCTGCCTGTAAAGCGTATTCTGAAAATTATAACACGATGATAAAGGGATCTCTGCACAGAGATTTGCACTGATGAATTAACAACGGTTGGAGGCTACCTTTGCTGGCGCTATACTTAAGTTTTAGTTCAACCTAAAACTATCGCTAAAACGACTAACGCTATGCCAGTATTCTCTATAATTGCTTTACTCGCTTATTTACTCAGCCTGGTACTGATTATTCCCGGCTTACTGCAAAAACCAAACGGATACCGCAGGCTGGCATTGATTTCTGCGATTGTAGCCTTAATTTGTCATGCTATTGCACTTAAATACCAAATTTTTCGCGTCAGCAGTGGGCAAAATCTCACGCTACTTAACTTAGGTTCTATTGTCAGCTTGATTATCTGTATCATCATGACAATCGTCGCCTCCCATGGTCGAGCCTGGTTCTTGCTGCCCATAGTATATAGTTTTGCCATGATAAATCTGGCATTAGCTAGCCTTATGCCAGGTGAGTTTATTACCCATTTAGAAGCCAGCCTTGAATTATCCATTCATATCGGGTTAGCACTTCTTGGTTATGCGACTTTACTCATTGCCGCACTGTATGCATTACAGCTTGGGTGGTTAGATCATAAGCTTAAAAATAAGAAACTGACTTTTACTCAAAATATGCCACCATTGATGTTCATTGAACGTAAAATGTTCCATATCACTCAGGTTGGCGTGATATTACTAACTCTGACACTCTGTACCGGCATTCTTTATATGGATAATATTTTCAGTAAGGAAAATATCCATAAAGCCGTCTTGTCTATCGTCGCTTGGTTTGTCTACATTGTTTTATTATGGGGTCATTACCATGATGGATGGCGCGGTAAACGAGTTATCTGGTTTAATCTAATTGGTGCATTTACCCTGACACTCGCCTATTTCGGCAACCGACTATTGCAGGAAATCATGATTTACTAACAACATGATTTCAAATCAATATTTAGAAGGAAACCTGCTTTGGAGCATGTCTCAACAAGCACATTAATTATTATCTTAATCATTATGCTTATTGTCTCTGCATACTTCTCTGCTTCAGAGACCGGTATGATGACACTCAACCGCTATCGCTTACGTCATCTAGCAAAGCGAGGAAGCCGCCCTGCTCGTAGAGTTGAAACATTACTTCGTCACCCCGACAAACTGATAAGCCTGATTCTTATCGGCAATAATTTGGTTAATATCCTGGCCTCTGCACTTGCTACTATCATTGGCATGCGCCTTTATGGAGATGCAGGAGTTGCGATCGCAACGGGTGTTCTAACCTTTATCGTGCTGATATTTTCTGAAGTTATGCCGAAAACAATAGCCGCCCTTTACCCTGAAAGGATCGCTTTTCCAAGCAGTTTCCTGCTACAACCATTACAGAAAATTATGATGCCGTTAGTTTGGCTACTGAATAAAATCACTTTAATGCTAATGCGTTGCCTTGGTATCAACCATCCTGCTAGCTCCAGTGATGCAATTAGCAAAGATGAATTGCGTACTATTGTGAATGAATCAGATGCTAAGCTATCACGGCATAATCAGGATATGCTGATTTCAATTTTAGATCTGGAAAAAGTAACAATTGGCGACATTATGGTTCCCCGTAATGAGATTATTGGTATTGATATTAATGATGGCTGGAAATCTATCATACGGCAGTTAACTCGCTCACCTCATGGCCGGATTGTGCTTTATCGTGATTCACTTGATGATGCTATTGGTATGCTCCGTGTGCGTGAAGCTTACCGACTAATGACAGAGAAAGAGTTCACCAAAAAGAATCTGATTAAAGCAGCGGATAAAATCTACTACGTCCCGATCAGTACATCACTTAATGTCCAATTGGTGAACTTCCAACGCAATAAAGAAAAGGCCGGGCTTACTGTTGATGAATACGGTGATATTCAAGGGCTGGTAACTGTTGAAGATATTCTCGAAGAGATTGTCGGTGATTTTACAACATCAATGTCTCCTTCTCTGTCTGAAGAGGTTTTACCACAAAGTGATGGAACTGTTTTAGTTGGCGGGACAACCAATATCCGCGAATTGAATAAAGCCTTTAACTGGGCATTACCTGTTGATGGACCACGAACTGTTAATGGTATGGTTCTTGAAGAGTTAGGCGAAATACCTGCTCTAAATGTACAGGTACAGATTGGTAAGTATAATTTCAAAGTACTTTCAATGAACGATAATGTGATTAAACAAGTTCGAGTAACCCCTATCAGCCAACTTCCTGAGCAAGAAGTACAAACAGTCTAAACAGCTGCTAAAGAGAACCCCACACCGTTGGAGGTACATAACCCGCCTCCAACGGCATATTCCTGTTAATATCTTATCTCATCACTGCCAAACTACACACGCAATTCGGTCAGTTTTTCTTCTGGCAATGCTAATTCATCATTCTTATTAACACGAACATCTGAATCAAGAATATGGCGCGCAATATCCTGAGCCTCTGCCAGTGAATGCATGTGATAAGTACCGCACTGATAAACATTCAGCTCTGGAATCTGACTCTGGTCTTTCACCTTTAAGACATCAGCCATAGCCGCTTTCCACGCATCTGCAACACGCATTTCTGCCGGTGCGCCAATCAAGCTCATATAAAAACCTGTTCGACATCCCATTGGCGATATATCAATAATTTCAACACCCTCACCATTGAGGTGATTACGCATAAAACCAGCGAATAAATGTTCAAGTGTATGAATGCCCTTCTCAGGCATAACCTCTTCATTTGGTACACAGAAACGTAAGTCAAAAACAGTGATGGTATCGCCATGAGGAGTTTTCATGGTCTTAGCAACTCTTACTGCGGGTGCAGCCATACGAGTATGGTCAACAGTAAAACTATCCAGTAAAGGCATTTCTTCATCTCCATAAAAAATTCAGATTTTTACAAGCACATGAAACCTTTTCATCTGCCACC
This sequence comes from Photorhabdus heterorhabditis, assembly GCF_018448905.1. Lineage (GTDB taxonomy): Bacteria > Pseudomonadota > Gammaproteobacteria > Enterobacterales > Enterobacteriaceae > Photorhabdus > Photorhabdus heterorhabditis. The sequence continues at coordinate 18,048 of NZ_RCWA01000042.1, forward strand.
GGTCATAAAGAATGAAAGACGCGTAATTATCATCCTATTTCCTAAAAGATCCTCTTTGGTCACTTTTACTTACCAGTGGCGCTAGTGACCATTTTCTTTTCTAGCATCCTGTCTGTTGTTTTAGATACTCATCAAAATTGATGGTATCTTCTTGCTCCAACGCGTCTTGTCGCTCCACAGAGGCCCTGCGTTCTATAGCGAACTGTTCGTCGCTAATAACTTCATATTCTTCATTAATCAATTGCTGATGATATTCATCTGCCAGCTCCAACCCAAAACTACCAATGCCTTGGGTTTTCATTTTTTCCAGCACACGAGCCGATAACGTCAGTGATGAATCATCAAACATAGCAATCAATTCTTCGCAAACCTTCTGATATTGTGTGCCAGAACAACTATCCAATATTACAGCAACCCGTTTCAAGTCATTGAATAATTTTTTGCCAACTTTTGCTAACGGCTCTTCCACGCTTCCACAGCCAAGACCAATCACTTGCTCTGGTTTACGCCCTTCAAGGATTACCCTATTCCAGTTTTTGCGACAACAATCTAACTCATCACTGCTCATTTCCTGTGCTTCAGCGAGCACACACCATATTAAAAATAGATCAAGAAAGCGAATTTGTGTTTCATCGACACCAATCGCTGTGAATGGATTAATATCCAATGAACGGACTTCGATATATTCCACACCCCCGCGTAATAAAGCATCAGAAGGCGATTCATTCTCTTTTGTCACACGCTTAGGCCGAATTGGTGCATACAACTCATTTTCAATCTGTAAGACATTTGTATTCAGCTGAATATGTTTATCACCTTGCTTAATTCCCAACTTAGCAAACTCTTCAGAGGGTTTGTGGATTGCTTTTTTCAGTTCCGCTACATAGGTTCGTAAGTTATTAAACGTAATATTCAGATCACTTTGTGATTTATTGGTATACCCTAAATTACTCATTCTTAATGAAGTAGCATAAGGCAGATAACAAGTACCTCCTTCTATTTGTTCAAAAGGCAAAGAGGTCTCTCTACCACGTAAGAATGAAGAACAAATCGCCGGAGAAGCTCCAAACAGGTACGGGATCACCCATCCAAAGCGATAGTAGTTACGGATCAGACGGAAATAGCCATCAGAGATCTTATCCTTACCACTCTCCACATCTTCAACGCCAGCCCATGCCTGCCAAAATTCAATTGGCAATGAAAAATTATAATGCACTCCAGAGATGGTTTGCATTAAAGCGCCATAACGATTTTTCAAACCTTCACGGTATAAGGTCTTATAACGACCAATATTCGATGTACCATACTGAGCCAGAGTGATGTTTTCTTCTGCATCAATAAAACATGGCATACTCAAAGGCCACATTTTTTCTTTATCCAGCACACGCACTGTATGACGATGAATATCTCTAAGAAATGAAATAGTATTTTTTATGTCACTATCGACTGGTGTTATGAATTCCAACAATGACTCAGCAAAGTCAGTAGTAATCCATTTATGCGTAAGCGCTACGCCAAGTGCTTCAGGGTGCTTCGTTACTGCCAAATGACCATCTGTAGTAACACGTAATGTTTCACGTTCAACACCGCGACGAATTCCCTTTAAAATTGTCGGATGCGCCTCTAACCATGACAGAGCTTTTGATACGTCCGGGATCAATTCGACCTCCCGTAGTGTTTTAGAAGAATTTTTATAAGGGTTTACTTTATATTAAACAAACCGAATTGTCGCTGATTAGATATATAAGCAAAAACGTTTCCGCTTCATACAGGGAGCTAATCATGGAATTAGGAATAAAGAAAAAGCCCCGACTAAATAGCCAGGGCTTAATATGGTGCATCCAGGAGGATTCGAACCTCCGACCGCTCGGTTCGTAGCCGAGTACTCTATCCAGCTGAGCTATGGATGCATGTCAGTTTTTCATTCTGGTAAAAAGCAGTAACTGCTTTGATTACCTGAAGGTACCTTGGATGACTTCATCTCAAGGTTAAGTATGGTGCATCCAGGAGGATTCGAACCTCCGACCGCTCGGTTCGTAGCCGAGTACTCTATCCAGCTGAGCTATGGATGCATGGTCACTTTATTACTCTGGTAAGAAGGCAGTAATTGCTTTGATTACCTGAAGGTACCTTGGATGATTTCATCTCAAGGTTAATATGGTGCATCCAGGAGGATTCGAACCTCCGACCGCTCGGTTCGTAGCCGAGTACTCTATCCAGCTGAGCTATGGATGCGTGGTCTAAATGGCGGTGAGAGAGGGATTCGAACCCTCGATGCAGCTTTTGACCGCATACTCCCTTAGCAGGGGAGCGCCTTCAGCCTCTCGGCCATCTCACCGTACGCTTTCTTTCGAACTGTGGTTCAGAACTTTTGTTTAAGCTCCTCGTCACTGCGTGGCGCACATATTACTTTCCCAGACTTATAAGTCAAACAATTTTTCTAAACCTGTGTTTGTTTGGATGTTTCACGCACAAAAAGGCCAGTTTAACACCAAAAAGTGTACTTTATCAGCAATAAACTATTGCATTCCCAATTGAAGTTTATGCAAATCATGATTCACCACAATAACACCATGACGTTGCTTTTTCTTACAACAGAAAAACAAAAAAAGAGGTGGTAATAGGTAGGAATTTAAGAATTAAGACCCCAGAGGATACTAACAGGGGTGAGATACCTCAAAAATGGCGCCCGGTTCTGACAGAGATAGGACGCCAACTTAGAGTCAATAAGTTGTTGGCTGAGATTTTTCGGCCTGAATCCGCTGATAAATTTCTTCACGGTGAACAGAAACTTCTTTAGGGGCATTTACACCAATACGAACTTGGTTACCTTTAACCCCCAGTACTGTAACTGTTACCTCATCGCCTATCATGAGCGTTTCACCAACTCGACGAGTCAGAATAAGCATTCTTTGCTCCTTGAAAATTTAAAAGAGTCGGGTCATTAGGTTTCCCCGCTATTGTCCATCAAACACCGTGAAAACGTAAAACTATGGTATATGCTTAAAGTATAAGCAATTTTGAGCGCATTTCCTACATATTATAGTTTAGCCAAAATAAATAAATATGCACTCAACCTTTTAACAATTCCACAACAAGATTTCAAGGCACCATAAAAATACCTATTATGGTGCCTTCTAAACTCAGGTAATTTGGGTAACACCGCTTATAATCGCGATGCTACCCACTCCCCTACGCTATCCAAAGCAGAAGGTAATGCCTTAACATCAGAGCCACCTGCTTGAGCCATATCAGGGCGACCACCACCTTTACCACCGATTTGCTGAGCTATAGAAGAAATTAATTCACCTGCTTTTATTCTAGCAGTCAGATCCTTTGTGACACCAACAATTAAGCTGACTTTATCATCACTTATAGTAGAAAGCACAATAATTGCCGAACCTAGTTGATTTTTCAGATCATCGACCATAGTTCTCAACATTTTAGGCTCTGTATTATTTAACTGGCTTACCAGTAATTTCACCCCCTTCACTTCTTGCGCTTTGCTTGCCAAAGAAGAGCTTTCCTGTGCTGCATTTTGATCTTTAAGTTGTTGAAGCTCTTTTTCTAGCCCCTTGGTTTTATCCAATATTACCCGTACTTTTTCGTTCAGATTATTGATATCACCTTTCACCAGTTGAGCAATATCCTGAAGTAAATCAGACTGTTGATATACAGATTTCAGTGCTTTTTTACCTGTAATTGCTTCTATCCTACGTATACCAGCAGCAGTGCCAGATTCAGCCGTAACACGGAATAAACCAATATCACCGGTACGGCTTGCATGAGTTCCTCCACATAATTCAGTGGAAAAATTCCCTATTGACAGTACACGGACGTGCTCTTCGTATTTTTCACCGAATAGTGCCATTGCTCCTTTGGCTTTGGCTTCTTCCAGATCCATCAATTCAGTAATTACAGGTGAATTCTTACGAACTTCAGCATTAACCAGATCCTCTACTTGACGGATCTGTTCCGGTTTCATTGCCTCAAAATGAGAGAAATCAAAACGAAGATATTTATCGTTAACCAAAGAGCCTTTCTGAGATACGTGCTCACCCAAAACCTGACGTAGTGCAGCATGTAACAGATGGGTTGCTGAATGATTTAAACGAATTGCATCACGACGTTCTATATCAATAACAGCATTGATCTCATGGTTTACACTTAAAGTACCTTTTTCAAGCTTACCAATATGGCCAACAGCCTGACTATATTTTTGTGTATCAATGACACAAAAAGCACAATCGGCATTACTCAGAATACCTGAGTCACCAACTTGTCCACCGGACTCAGCATAAAAAGCTGTCTTATCCAGTATAACAATCGCTTCTTCACCCGCTTGAATTTGATTGACTGATTCACCATTACGAAAGATAGCCGTTACTGTTGCCTGCTGTTCGTAATGATCGTAACCAGAGAAATCACTGCGCTCATCAACCTTAATCAGTTCGTTATAATCGGCACCAAAACCACTTGATTCACGTGCACGACGACGCTGATTTTCCATTGCTACTTCAAAACCGTCTTCATCAACCTTAATATTACGCTCACGACAAACATCAGCGGTTAAATCCACAGGGAAACCATAGGTATCGTAAAGACGGAATGCTGTTTCTCCATCCAGGATATCACCAGACAGTTTTACTAGTTCATCGTCCAACAACTGAAGTCCACGTTCCAGCGTACGGGCAAATTGCTCTTCTTCTGTTTTCAAGACTTGCTCAACAATTGTTTGCTGGCGTTTAAGCTCTTCTCCCGCAGCGCCCATCACTACTATCAATGGCGCAATCAGTTTGTAGAAGAAGGTATCTTTAGCCCCCAACATGTTCCCGTGACGGATAGCGCGGCGGATAATACGGCGCAGCACATAACCACGGTTTTCATTAGAAGGAATAACTCCATCACAAATCAAGAAAGCACATGAACGAATATGATCCGCAATAACCCGCAAAGATTTATTACTTAGATCATCTGTAGCACCTGTAACATTAGCTACAGCAGCAATCAGGTCACGAAACAGATCGATCTCATAGTTGGAATTGACGTGCTGTAGTACAGCCGCAATGCGCTCTAGCCCCATTCCAGTATCTACGGATGGTTTTGGCAATGGTTCCATCGTGCCATCAGCATGGCGGTTGAACTGCATAAAAACGATGTTCCAGATTTCAATATATCTGTCGCCATCTTCTTCTGGGCTTCCAGGCGGTCCACCCCAAATATGGTCACCATGATCATAGAAAATTTCAGTACAAGGGCCGCACGGTCCAGTATCACCCATTTGCCAGAAGTTATCTGATGCATAAGGAGCACCTTTGTTATCACCAATGCGGATAATTCTTTCTGCGGGTATTCCGACCTTATTTTGCCAGATATCATAGGCTTCATTATCGGTATGATAGACAGTCACCCATAATTTTTCTTTAGGCAAATTGAACCAATCTTTGCCCGTCAGAAGTTCCCAAGCATAGTTAATAGCATCGTGTTTGAAATAGTCACCAAAACTGAAATTACCCAACATCTCAAAGAAAGTATGATGACGCGCGGTATAACCTACGTTTTCTAAATCATTATGCTTACCACCGGCACGAACACAGCGCTGAGCAGTTGTTGCCCGGGAATAAGATCTTTTGTCCAGTCCAAGAAATACATCCTTAAACTGATTCATTCCTGCATTGGTAAACAGTAGTGTTGGGTCATTATTTGGAACTAAAGAACTACTTGGTACTACCTGATGCCCTTTAGTATGAAAAAAATCGAGAAACGCTTGACGGATCTCAGCGGTGCTTTTGCTCATAATTGTCCCGAAATCAAGCTGGAAAAAACAGATTTATGAATTGGTCAGGTGGAATTTTTCATCACCTATTTTCAACTCACGAATAAACAAAGTGGGGATAAGATAAAATTTCTTCCATTAGAAGTAAAATCCCAGATACATCCATTCGCTGGCGACATTGTAAATCGTCTGGGTATTTTCTGAAAGCATGATCGCATTATACGGATAACACTTGCTCTCTTAAGAAAGAACCGCACTATTATTAACGCGGTTTAAGTCTGATAGTAAACTAAGTTTAGTAGTAAAAACTTTTACCGACGTAATACCTCCAGTCTTTATTACACTAAACTTACTACTACTTCATAAGGCCATAGCTGCTTGTTCTAAATAGATCTTATATAAGATTCCGCTTAGACAAAAGTAGTATATTTCACCACGTATATTCAAGAATATAACGCATTACTCTCACTTTTATCCCTGTCTGAATTAGACAGGGCTTACGGAAATTTTTGCTAATACAGGGGATATAGTTAGATTAAAATTCTTCGCTATTCATCTCTTCACTTCCTCTGTCTTCATAATCAGAAGCAGCACTGCTGAACTCGCCAGCATTATGTAACAACATTTCGCGTAATTTTTTATCTAACTCAGTAGCAATTTCAAGATGTTCTTTCAGGTAGGTAGTAGCATTCGCTTTGCCCTGACCAATTTTATCGCCATTGTAGCTGTACCATGCGCCTGCTTTTTCCACCAGTTTATGCTTCACACCTAAGTCGATTAACTCCCCATAAGTGTTGATACCTTCACCATACATAATCTGGAATTCTGCTTGCTTAAATGGCGCAGCCACTTTGTTTTTCACAACCTTAACACGGGTTTCACTACCAACAACCTCTTCACCATTTTTTACAGAACCAATACGGCGAATATCTAAACGGACAGAAGCATAGAATTTCAGTGCATTACCACCAGTTGTTGTTTCAGGATTACCAAACATAACCCCAATTTTCATACGGATCTGGTTAATAAAGATCAACAGTGTATTGGAACTTTTCAGGTTACCCGCCAGTTTGCGCATTGCCTGGCTCATCATACGTGCGGCCAACCCCATATGAGAATCGCCAATTTCACCTTCTATCTCAGCTTTCGGGGTTAAAGCAGCAACGGAGTCTACGATAATGACATCAACAGCACCGGAACGTGTCAGCGCATCACATATCTCTAGAGCTTGTTCACCCGTATCTGGCTGAGAACATAACAGGTTATCAATATCAACACCCAGTTTCTTAGCATATACAGGATCAAGAGCATGCTCAGCATCAATAAATGCACAAGTTTTACCTTCACGCTGTGCTGCGGCAATAACCTGTAATGTCAGCGTTGTCTTACCCGAGGATTCTGGACCATAGATTTCAACAATACGCCCCATCGGCAGACCACCAGCACCTAACGCAATATCCAGTGACAGTGAACCAGTGGAGATAGTTTCAACGTCCATTGAACGGTCTTCGCCCAGACGCATGATGGAACCTTTACCAAATTGTTTTTCAATTTGGCCTAGTGCCGCTGCCAGTGCTTTTTGTTTATTTTCATCAATAGCCATTTTTACTCCCTCGTAAGCAATGAAAGGTTACCTCACTGCCGATGAATAATTGTCTAATACCAAAATGTTGCCTGCAATTATACTGTATAATCATACAGCATCAAGCTAATTTTTTAAAATCTCTGATAGCAATGTCTTTAGAGAATAAATTGCAGCTTGCAGACGAACTTCATTTCGATCACCGTTAAAACAACAATGGCGGGTGACAACTTCTATCCCATTTGCTGTACGGTGTGCAAACCCAAACCATACTGTACCAACAGGTTTTTTTTCACTACCACCATCAGGCCCAGCAATACCACTAACAGAAACTGCAAGATCTGCCTGCGCTGCTTTCAATGCCCCTGTTGCCATTTCTCTCACAACTGGTTCACTGACTGCACCATGTTGTTGTAAAACCGTTTCTGATACACCAAGCATCTGATGCTTAGCTTTATTGCTGTACGTCACAAAGCCCCGGTCGAAGTAAGCGGAACTACCAGCAATATCCGAGAGCACTTTCGCTAACCAACCACCTGTGCAAGATTCAGCAAAGGTCACCCACAATGCTTGTTGTTTCAGTTTCTTTCCCAACTCAATACTAAGCTGAGTCAAAATTTTTTCATCCATAACACCCCTTTTATCCAGTAAAAGATCCATTTTTCTGAAACCGATTCCAAATCCACAAACTAGCGATTGTCAGCGCAAACAACACACCAAAACCTATTCCCGCAGTGACAACCGGGACACCTATTTTAATGGCTAGTGAATACAAGCCAAGCATCAGCAACATGGCAGTATTTTCACCCAAATTCTGCACTGCAATTGCATTACCGGCTCCGACTGTTTGTCTACCTCTTTCCTGCAATAAAGCATTCAGTGGAACAACAAACAAACCACCAAACACGCCAAGAATAATTAATATGACATGAGAAGCCCAAATATTCTGCTGAGCAGCAAAAATTACCACCATCACACCAATTAAAATGCCGACCGGCATACAACGGTATACTGTTTTCAGTGTAATAAGACGAGCAGCAACACCCGCACCGATAATAACCCCAATGGCCACCATCACATTGAGTACTGTTGGTGTGCTGTTATCAGTAATTCCCAGAACGACAGGTACCCATAAGACCAACAAAAATCTCAATGTTACACCCGCTCCCCAAAACAAACTGGTGCCAACCAAAGAAAACCGTGCTCCTTTGTTATGCCAAAGAATACAACAAGCTGAAGTAAAATCTGTCAGCATCTTTTTCAAATGCCAATTCCTATCTTGATGGACTGCCGATAAGCGAGGGATGAATAAATTAACAATGGCAGCGATACCATATATGAATGCACAAGCAAATAATGCGACAGTCAAGTTCCAATCAGATAAAAATCCACCAGCAACAGAGCCAATGAGAATAGCCGCTATGGTTGAAGCCTCCATCAAACCATTAGCCTTTACTAAACGATCACCATCAGTCAGTTCAACCAAGATTCCGTATTTAGCCGGTGAATATGATGCTGCACCAATCCCAACCAAAGCATAACCAAAAAATGGATCATAACCCAGGCAAATACTAAGCGCGCCCAATAACTTGAAACTATTAGCAAATAACATCACTCTGCCTTTTGGGAAGCCATCTGCTATTCGCCCCACAAAAGGCGCTAATAAGATATATGCAAGGACAAATACGATCTGCAATATCGGCTGGCTCCAGTCTGGGTAAAACTGCGCTTTCAGCTGTGCCAGAATTGCAAAAAACAGAGCATTATCTGCAAAGGCCGAACAAAACTGCGAGATCAATACTGCTTTCATGCCGCAAGTTAATAGCGGTTGAGCAACAACAGAAGATTTATCCACAATTGTTATTCCTGTCCAGCTTCAGTTATTTTATGTTTCATTCTGCCGAGAATAGTACAGAATCCCTGCTCATCAATTGAAACAATATCTCTAGTGTCGTACCAACCAGACTGAATATTCCCATATTCATCTTCCGCCAATGGTAGTACCAAATGATCTGGATCTTCAACTCTCAGATATCCTTTCATCATATTCGGGCCTCGCAATTGCAAACACCCTCCTTCTTTGATGCCTGCCACCGGTATCAAACGGAATTCCATTCCCGGCAAAATTCGCCCAACAGTACCAACTTTAGCCATCATCGGCACATTTAATGCGACGACAGGAGCACACTCTGTCATTCCATACCCTTCCAAAATGCGAATACCGAATTTATCTTGCCAAACGCACTTAGTATTTTCAGAAAGCTTTTCAATACCGGACATAACATAGCGAAGACGTGCAAAATCATATGGATGAGCAAAATAGGCATAATTCTCCAGGCAAGTGGATGTGCCTAATAATACCGTGCAATTACGTTCATATACCAGTTCTGGCACAACCCGATAGTGCAATGGATTTGGATAGAGAAATACCCGGCAGCCAGCCAATAAAGGAGTCAATAGACCAACAGTCAATCCAAGTGCATGAAACAATGGTAGAGAAGACATAAAACGGTCAAGTGGATTGAAATCAGTGATAGTTCTTATCTGTTCCACATTTGCCAACAAACTGGAGTGACTATGCACGACCCCGTTGGGTATACCTTCTGAACTAGACGTAAATAATATCAAAGCATCATCATCTGGCTTTTGTGCCACCATAGCTTGTTTCGGGAAAAAAAGGTGCCATAAGATCCATAACCTATCCAGAAGAGTAACCGTATCTCCAAAATCCTCAAGATAAACCCAGTTAACCCCAGTAACTTGTTCAGATAAATAAGCTAACTTTTCCTTTTTCAGAAACTGCCGGGAAGTCACAATAGTTTTGATACTGGCAACCGCTACCGCATTCCTCAATTCGTGACCGTCGGTTGTATAGTTTAGTAAAGCCGGTATCCTTCCTCTCAAAGATGCCCCGAATATCGCAGCTACCATAATAGTGGCATTAGGTAAAAGAAAACCAATCCGTTCCCCCTGACAGGTAAAACGCTGCAAAATACGGCTGGTACCCAGTACTTTTTTAAGCAGCCCGTTATAACTGTCTTCTTTAAAAGAAGCATCTTCAATACAGGGCTTAAAACGACCAAATTGTTTTCGTGCAACCAGTAAAGATTCAAATATTGTTTCTTGCGGTCGGGTTGCCATTCGTGCATTCATCATTATTTCATGCAAACGCTCACCGGCTAAACGACGTCGTTGCTCCGAACTAGATGCATCCGGCATCGGCAATCGTGTCGCAGGCAGAATTTTTATTGTCACCTTCGGAAAAAGATGCAGTTTGAAGATACCTTTTAATCGACTAAATATCGTTTTTTCTAACCCTTCAATACGGACAGGAACTACCACCGCTTCCGATATCGCTGCAATAAAAGCCGCACCATCATAGGTTTTCATCAAAGAACCGGTAACAGTAATTCTCCCTTCAGGGAAGACAACTATCGGACGCCCTTTTTCTATTTCCTTGACCAATATCCTGACTGCCATTGGATTTATTGGGTCCAAAGGAACTATTTCAACATAGCGCCTTACCAGTTTCATAAAACCACGATTTGCAATGCTAGAGTAGACAGCAAATACCGGCTTAGTTGGTAAAAAAAGTGTTAGTAAAACACCATCAAGAAAAGAGACATGATTAGGTGTAATAAGACATTTTGGGTAGGCAAATTGTTTAATATCCCCTTCTATTGTTAAACGAAACATCAAACGAAAAACAAACTTTAGAAATTTAAACAACATATCCGTATCTCAGCCCATTTGAAAAATAAATAGAAAATACTATAGATACTATTTATTGTTCGATACTGTAATATTCTTATTTTTCAAATAAGAATATTATCGAACAACGTCAGGAGATTACTCTGGGAAGAATAATTTCTTTCACATAAGCTGTGATTTTTTCCGGTGAAAGTTGCGCATTAATAATATGATTTGCGCATTCACAATAGAGTTTTTCCCTTGCGGCAAGCACCTCTTCCATTTCTTCAACGATAGATTTTCCTGTCAAACTGGGACGTTGAGTATTTTCCGGCTGCTGCATCAATCGCTCAGCTAATATATTAGCTGAAGCCTGAAGATAAATCACCGTACCATTTTGTTGCATATATTGGCGATTTTCAGTTGAAAGAATGATCCCACCACCAGTAGAAATAACCCGATTTCTTTGACTAACTTGTTGTAAAGCCTCACTTTCCAATTGCCTAAATTGTTGCCACCCTTGTTGGTTAACAATATCCGCAATTGTCATATTACTGGTTTGTTGAATATGATGATCGGTGTCAATAAATGTATACGATAATTCATTCGCTAATAGTTTTCCAACTGTCGTTTTTCCTGCTCCACGTGCACCTACAATAAACAATATTTGGTTCATTGCTTGATATCCTTGGTAAATTTCATCATTAAAAATATATTAACACCCATAGTAACCAATACTTTACATTAACGTAAAATCAAAAGTTAATATATGGAAAAAGCTACCCAAAAGCATGATTATACTGATACCTCAATTAATCAAATACACTTTTGGGGTAACAACAAGCAGATCATTCACGAATTAGATCATCACCATAACCAACCCATTTATATGTAGTTAGCGCATCCAATCCCATTGGGCCACGGGAATGTAATTTCTGAGTGCTGACTGCAACCTCAGCCCCCAAACCAAATTGCCCACCATCAGTAAAACGAGTACTGGCATTCACATAAACCGCTGCGGAATCTACCTGACGAACAAAATAGTCAGCATTGTGCAAAGATTGAGTCAGAATTGCATCAGAGTGGGATGTACCGTATGTACGGATGTGGTTAATTGCCCGCTCAATATCACTGACAATTTCCACATTCATATCTAAAGATAGCCATTCATCACTGTAATCTGCTTCTGTCACATCCACGACCTTAGCAGGACCTTCTTGCAAAAATGCCATTGCTGACTTACTAGCATGAAGGGTAACACCCTGTCCTTTCATATTTTTGCTCAATGCAGGCAAAAAGTCTGCCGCGATCTTCTCATGTACCAGCAAAGTTTCCAAAGCATTACAAGCGCTTGGGCGTTGCACCTTAGCATTAGTGATTACAGTCAATGCCTGATTAAAATCAACACTTTCATCGACAAAAATATGGCAGACACCAATACCACCAGTGATAACCGGAATAGTTGATTGCTCGCGGCACAGTTTATGCAACCCAGCACCACCACGCGGGATCAACATATCCACATAACGATCCATTTTTAGTAGCTGAGTGACCAACTCACGATCCGGTTTATCTATCGCCTGCACTGCCGCGGCAGGCAATCCACTCTGTTCAAGTGCGCACTGAATCACTTTAACTATTGCTTGGTTAGTGTTGTGAGTTTCTTTGCCACCACGCAAAATAACCGCATTACCTGTTTTCAAACACAGAGATGCAACGTCAATAGTGACATTAGGACGCGCTTCATAAATCACCCCGACCACACCAAGAGGTACACGACGACGCTCCAGCTTCAGACCACTATCAAGCAAACTGCCATCAATTATCTGTCCAACCGGATCAGATAAACGGCATACCTGGCGAACATCATTTGCGATCGCGGTCAAACGTTCAGATGTCAGTAACAGACGATCCAACAATGCTTCATGCATCCCCTGTTCACGGGCCTGAATCATATCAAACTGATTAGCTTCGAGAATGACTGCACTTTCCTGCTCCAACAAATCTGCAATGTGGATTAATACCTGATTTTTCTGTTTTGTATTTAGCTGTGCCAGTTGCCATGAGGCTTCTCTGGCAGCCTTTCCCATTTGTTCTAACATTATGAACCCTTAACTCACAATCATATCGTCACGATGAACCGCAACAGCACCATATTCATAACCGAGGATTTGGCTTATCTGCTGTGAATGATGACCGGCAATCAAACGCAAAGCATCACTATTATAGCGGCTAACACCATGTGCCAAATCCTTACCTGATAGACTACGAATGCGGATAACCTCTCCACGGGAGAAATTACCTTTAATATTTTTAATCCCTTTCGGTAACAAAGAACTCCCTTTCTTACATATTGCAGTTCCAGCACCGTGGTCAACAATAATTTCACCCGCAGGCGGTGCGCCAAAAATCCAACGTTTACGGTTTTCCAGCGGGCTTGCCAGCCCATGGAAGCGAGTACCTACTGGGTTACCTTCAATGACATCAGAGATAACATCAGGTTTGCTGCCCGCTGCAATAATCACATCAATACCGGCACGACCTGCAATCCCCGCAGCCTGGAGTTTGGTCGCCATTCCACCCGTTCCCAACCCAGAAACACTATCACCGGCAACCATGCGTAATTCATCACTGATGTCATAAACTTCCTGAATAAATTCTGCATTTGGATTGCTACGTGGATCAGCGGTATATAACCCTTCAATATCAGTCAGCAATAACAGCTTATCTGCTCCCCCCAAAATTGCTGCCAGTGCAGATAGGTTATCATTATCACCAACTTTAATTTCGGCAGTAGCAACAGCATCATTTTCATTGATTACAGGAACAATGCGATTATCAAGCAAAGCATGTAGAGTATCTCTGGCATTTAAAAAACGCTCACGATCTTCCAAATCTGCACGAGTCAATAGCATCTGTCCAACATGAATACCATAAATAGAAAAAAGTTGTTCCCATAACTGAATCAACCGGCTTTGACCTACCGCAGCCAATAATTGTTTAGACGCAATAGTAGCAGGCAAATCCGGGTACCCCAGATGTTCCCGACCTGCCGCAATAGCACCGGAAGTCACAATAATAATGCGATGGCCTTTTTCATGTTGCTGAGCACATTGACGCACAAGCTCCACAATATGAGCTCGATTAAGACGACGCGATCCACCAGTCAGTACACTTGTTCCCAGTTTCACAACCAATGTTTGGCTGCTATTCATCATATTTCTGCCATTATATATAATTCGAAAAAAACAGTGTTCAGTTTTAACAGGAGAGAAGCGTTATGCCAACAGACATAATGCTAAATCGAAAAAATGTTAGCTCAAAACAAGCTTATGCTATTAATTTCAGCTGAAACTTTCAGAACGCACTGTTTTAATTTGCAAGAGTCAATAACTTCGATAAAGCATTTGAGGGAATCCTACAAATGGATTAAAAATCATCAAGTAAGAACGATTACTAACAGATTTTATTTTTCAACCATTGGCTGGTTTCTTGTAATGCCTTATCAAAACTGCTGTAAACAGGAGTCGTCGGAATAGCCAGTAATTTGCTGTCCATAGATGACATTACTATTAGCTTCGATTCTTCTTTCGGGCTAAAAATATCATTCTGCCAGTAACCAGCGAGCATAGGAACAGGACAACGCCGGCCTAACAAACCTTGTTTTTTAAGAGAGTAACAACTGAGTTCGAGACGAAACGCATTTTCATCCACATTATAAATACCCAGCCTACTGGCAAACATATCAAGATACATTGCCGGAGCATTTTGTTGGCGTTCAACACTATTGAGCCATTCATGAACAATAGCACCAAGAACCGCAATACCTTTAATATGTTTAGCTTCCAAATAAGCTAACCGGACAGCAACATTAGCACCAAAACGGAAACCAAAAATGCCAACCCGAGTATGGTCAATCCAAGGGATTTCACTCAATTGATGGATGACTTGCTGATGAAGAGTGCAGGTATCTTGTGTCAGTTTTAGCCGTGAAGAGTAACCAATTGAAGGCATATCCACCGTCAGCATGGCAAACCCGAGAGGAGCCAAATAATCACGGAATAGCCGATAATAATCACTTTGCAAATTATCTAAACTACCACAAACCAAAATGGTTGGAGACGGCCCTTGCGATTGTTGAGGCAAGTGAAGAAAACCGGTCACACAACTGCCTTCTTTCAGTTTGAACTCTATTTTCCTCAACTGATAATCAGAGCAATGAGCTGCATTTTCATAAGCTTTATTTGCCAAAATAACTGCCTGCTGAGACAACTCATCACCTTTAAGATGAGGATAACCGGCAATGCTATACAAGTTAGCTGCTTTCAACCAAAAACTACCAGCTTCTGGCGTTTGTCCTGCCTGCAATGCTTGCTGTTGCCAGAACATAGCCTGATGTGACCACTCAAAAACCCAGTTACCTTTACGATACCCAACCACAGTATCCAATAAATCATCATGACTGCGTTGGGAACTTGTTATGGCAATCCGGCACAGTACTTCTTCTATTTCAAACGGATCAATTCCTCGCCAAATCCACATCAGCCGGTTAATCATACGATACCAGCGCCCGTGGCTATTACCGTCCAACGTATTGTAATTACCGGCAACCAATCGAGGATAGCGGCGCTTTACCAGCGTAGAGGTTTCCTGATGTTTTTGCCTTGGCTTAAAAAGTGATTCTGAAAGATTTTGTTTTGCCATAACAAATGCTGACTTTATTTACCTTCACAAATTGGTGGAACGAATACTACGCCCATATCCCAAGGTTGCTCAATCCAAGTATCTTGTGAAATATCAACAACATAATCATCAACCAAAGGACGACCTGCTGGTTTTGCGAAAATAGTCACAAAACGAGCTTTTGGATACATTTCACGAATAGCCTGAGCTGTGCCACCAGTGTCAACTAAATCATCTACAACGATGAAACCTTCACCATCACCTTCTGCTTTCTTCAATATTTGCAGCTCACGCTGATTATTATGGTCATAACTAGAAATACAGACTGTATCTACATGACGGAGACCCAGTTCACGCGCGAGGAGCGCCCCAGGTACAAGGCCCCCACGACTGACAGCAATGATGCCTTTCCACTGTTCAACAGGAAGCAAACGTTGTGCCAATTTACGGGCATGTACTTGCAACATATCCCAGGTTACGACGTATTTTTCGCTCATAAGAATTGATCCCGGCAACTAAGAATATTTCAGAAAAGATTTTTTGCAGAAAAAAGTTGCGCGAGATTATAGTGATTTAGGTGAGCAAAAACCAGCAGAAACAAGGAATCGACGAATCATATTATTCTGACCAAAATAAAGTGGTATTCTGAGTTTAATCGCATCATAACGTTAATAGCTCGTAATAATAAAATCTATATCTCAGGTAGAGATTAGTATTTTCATCTTATTGAAATGCAGTCACAGGAGATTCGTCGTGTCAGAATTATCACAATTATCCCCTCAACCTCTATGGGACATCTTTGCCAAAATCTGCTCTATTCCTCACCCTTCTTATCATGAAGAAGCGCTGGCAACTCACATTATGCAATGGGCGCAAGAGAAACGCTTACATGTTGAACGTGATCTGGTTGGCAACATTCTGATCAGAAAGCCAGCCAGTAAAGGGCTGGGAAATCGTAAATCGGTTGTTCTGCAAGCACACCTTGATATGGTGCCACAGAAAAACAACGATACAGCGCATGATTTCACTAAAGATCCTATCCGTCCTTATATTGATGGTGAATGGGTTACTGCACAAGGTACAACATTGGGAGCCGATAACGGTATTGGCCTGGCATCAGCATTGGCAGTGCTGGCTGATGACAATGTCAAGCATGGCCCGCTAGAAATTTTATTGACCATGACGGAAGAAACCGGAATGGATGGCGCGTTTGGTCTGCAACCTGGTTGGCTTCAGGCTGATATTTTGATCAATACCGATTCAGAAGAAGAAGGCGAGATCTACATGGGTTGTGCTGGTGGTATCGATCTCACTGCAACTTTAGCACTGACTCGTGAAAAAGTTCCGGCTAACTACAAAACATTAAAACTGATAATCAAAGGTCTCAAAGGCGGACATTCCGGTTGTGATATTCATTTGGGACTGGGTAATGCCAACAAACTTCTGGCACGATTCCTTGCCGCCCATACTGAGGAGTTGGGGCTAAAACTGCTCGATTTCCAAGGCGGTACTCTGCGTAATGCTATTCCACGTGAAGGCCATGTTATTGTTGCCATCCCCGCAGATAAAGCTGCACAGTTTGCCCAACTGAAAGATAAATACCTGGGGATACTGAAAAACGAATATGCCATCGTTGAGAAAAACCTGACTATATTGCTGGAAGAAGTTGAAACCGATATTCAAGCATTAACTGATGACTGCCAAAATCGTTTTATCTCATTGCTAAACAGTACTCCCAATGGTGTTATCCGTATGAGTGATGTCATCAAAGGTGTGGTAGAAACTTCCCTAAATGTGGGCGTTGTTGCTATGGAACAAGATAAGGTAAACATCATTTACTTAATCCGTTCGCTTATCGACAGCGGCAAATCTTATGTTATCAGTATGCTCTCTTCTCTGGCTAAACTATCAAATGCTGAAATTTCCGCTAAAGGTGATTATCCCGGCTGGCAACCAGATGCAAATTCTCCAGTAATGCACTTGGTACGTGATACTTATCAACAGCTGTTCGACAAGACACCTAATATTATGGTGATTCATGCAGGACTAGAATGTGGATTATTCAAGAAACCTTATCCTGATATGGACATGGTATCCATCGGGCCAACTATCACAGGCGCTCACTCCCCTGACGAACAGGTTCACATTAAGAGTGTCGGGCAATATTGGCAACTTCTGACCGCAGTCCTGAAAGCCATTCCTGAAAAAGCTTAATCAGACCTCCCCTGCTCCAACGTAGTAGCAGGGGAATTACCATTCAAACAAAAGTTGCCGATCAATTTGCGGGTCCTGTAAAGTCACATGCAAGCCAACTAAGCGAACGCCACGCCCTTCCCTCCGGGATATCCATGTTTTCTGAGCCAGTTGCAGTAAATCCTGTTTATCCAATCGTGGATGAACATGTTCCTGCGTTGTTAGCTGAAAATCATCAAATTTCAGTTTAACCCCCTGACGGGCGATCCTTAGATCAGGTTTAACATGACTCAATCGTTTTTCTAATTCCACATATAAACTTTCTATAAGTTCTGCACACTGCTCCCATTGATGAACATCTCTCGCAAGTGTCCGCTCCACACCAATTGATTTTCGCAGGCGGTCTGGATTCACCAATCGCTCATCAATACCATGGCAACGCTCCCAAAGTACCTGACCAAATTTCCCCAGTCGTTTCACCAACGCAATTACGTCATATTGTTGTACATCAGAGCAGGTTTCCAATCCCATATTAGCCAGCCGTTGCACCATGACTTTGCCAACCCCCGGAATTTTTCGCAAAGGTAAAACCTGAACAAAATTAGCCACTCGATCAGGAGGAATTACGTACTGCCCATTCGGTTTATTAATATCAGAAGCGATTTTTGCCAAAAATTTCACCGGTGCAATACCGGCTGATGCCGTCAATTGTAATTCATCAAAAATGGACTTACGGATCTCCTGTGCGATAAGCGTGGCAGACCCATAGCAATGATGGCTATCAGTCACATCCAGATAAGCTTCGTCTAATGAAAGAGGCTCTATCCACTTTGTATAACGGGAAAATATCTGGCGGATATGCTGGGAAACCTCCCTATACAGTGCCATACGCCCTGGAAGAACCTTGAGCTGAGGACAGAGTTTCAACGCCATTGCCGTAGACATTGCACTATGTACCCCAAAACGACGAGCAGAATAATTAGCCGTGCTGATAACTCCCCGTTTGTCTGCGCTGCCACCCACAGCGATTGGAACATGACGGAGTGACGGATTATCACGCATTTCAATAGCCGCGTAGAAGCAATCCATATCTATATGAATAATCTTTCGCATTCTGCTTCAACCAATCGCCAATAACTGTATAAACATACAGATTAAAAATATTAAGATCAATCAAATAACAAAATCAAGAGCACAGTATTGTTCCTGTGAAAAGGCATTGTGACTGCTCCCCGCCCTGTCGGGCGAGGCTTCCCACTTCCTAGGCCGCAACCGTCTGTGTGACGGATTTACACTGGCCTCCATGGGCAGAAACGACGAGTCCCGCCGCTTGTAATTCCAGTATTCC
>NZ_RCWA01000043.1 GCF_018448905.1 Photorhabdus heterorhabditis
AACGACTTCTGGTCGAACATCAATACTGACCCGATTTTTAATTTTGCCTCTTTTTTCATAGCGACCATAGCGTTTACGATAGGGTTTTCTGGCAATTCGCAGATGTTGCCATAAATCACCCCCCTCTCTTTTATCTTGATAAATCAGCCTATAAATTGTCTCATGATGCAAAAATATCCCTTTATGCCGCTTCAAATAATCAACCACCTGTTCAGGACTCAAATCTTGCCAAATTAACCGTTTTATCCATTTTTTGACTTCCGGCGTTATTTTTACGGCTTTTTTAGCAAAATGACGACGAGCTAATCCCTTCAAATGAGCCTGTTCAGGACAATAGATTTGAACTTCTTGATTTCTCTTCAATTCTCTGCTGATGGTCGACGGGCTTCGCTTAAGTGACTCAGCAATGAAGCGCTGTGAAAAACCGGCTTTTTTTAAACTGGAAATCGGGTATCTTTCTGTTTCGGTCAGTTGTATATAGGTCATTGTGCATTTTCCTGTGGCGGGAAAGATGCCTACTATAGCAACTGACCGCCCTTCTGAAAAATTGCACTTATTAGTCGAATCCGCCTTTCTTTTAAACTAAATATAAAATCTAATTTTGAAAAAAATTTTATTATGTCAATTCCCAAACCACTAAATATCGCAGTCTGCCGTATGATCAGAAACAGAAAACTTATAATTCTCTAAAGTGATTACATTTGTTAGTGATAGTAATGTATAAATATCCATAACAGAGATTCACAATGATATGTTTTTGATTTTTCTTTGCTCATTTATTGCTCTAATCATGTTCGTAATTTACTCATAGTTAATTCATTTCTTGCTAAATCTTCATTTTGGTTATTTATTGACACGTAAATCGACCCGATTTTTATCGTATCCGGCTTCGTTTAATGCTTTAAAGCGCTGCCCTGGCAAGAATTGCGGTGAGTTAATCGGTTACAGAAAACATTGGTTTAGTGGAAACGATGAATTTGGCGAAAAGTGCGGTGCCGAGTAGCCGGAAAATTAATGGCAAGGCGTTGAATGGGGATGTCAGTTTAAGTGCCGGGGATGTTGGGGCATATCCAAAAGGAGAATCGGATGAACGATATCAACCACATGGCAACTATCAACCTGTGGGGAACTATGCGGTTAGGGGGGAATGCTATACCAGAGGGGAGAGTGAAAATCGATATCAAAAAAAAGTCTCTTCACTGGCTCCACGAGTGGTATGGGAAGGATTTATTGGTAATGGTGGTTCTGTCAATCTGAATGAAGATATCAAAGGTAAATTTTTATTAGTTTCAGGCACGGTGGCAAGAGATCGACATTCCTTGATATTTATACCTAGTGACGGATTTCCAATAGAATTTACTTATTATGAGTCATCAATTACTGTCATAAGAACCAGTAATAATGGTAGGACTGTATCAATAATCAGCTTAAATGGTGGTCTTAGTCGTATTGTAGCATTGGAGTGATCGTAGCATTTAATCAAAATCAACAGGGTTATTTTTTATGACCCTTGCAGGAACACCAACAGCGGTTGAATCGGATGGAATACCACCGATAACAACCGCTCCAGCGCCGATTTTAACGTTATTGCCAATTGTAACTAATAACGGAAAAAGTAAACCGATTGAATTATCGCCCTCGAAAAACACGGGGGGAAAACACCGAATGAATTATTTAAGGGAATACGAACATGTTTACTTCCAGATTAACGATAGTGGGCTAATTAAATGGTAATTTGTATTAAAAATAGGAATAGGATAACATTAGAATCTGGCGAACCAGACCTCAGCCAGATAAGGACGTAAATGAAAGTGGTCATATCAAAAGAATTCTATAAAACACGGCAAAAAAAGAGAGAATATGGCAAATACATAAACTATTTTAAAACGATAGCTCAAAGCTGTATGAACTAAAAGTCAAAAAATTGGGAGTACAATAACGGGTAATAATTTGATTAGATAGGTTTTTGCAATTTTTATAAACCAACAAAATACTAAGTCGTGGTAAAAAGCAGTCTAACCCTCAAAAAAAATAGGAAACTAAGCGTTAATTTTTATCTGGCGAAATTCTCCAATTAGTAATATACTTGTATCCATTCGCTATGTAACTTAGAATAGTCTACTATCTTAGTAAAGTGGAATATTGTAACTTAATGAATAACCGTCAACTACTAAACTATCAATTACGCAAAAATGCAATAAGAATGCATGGTGTAGTAAACAAAGCATTGATAGGGGATGGGATATTGCAAGCAATATCCCATCCCTCCAGGTTGTCTATATCCCCTACCCAAACTAAAAGCGTGAGTGTAGGAGCATGGGTTGTAATTGTTGGGTTAATAACCATAATTATCCTCTTAATGTTCGTTATAAAACACTGGAAGACACTATGAAAAACTTTATAATTAGTTTACTGAATAACAATGAAAAAAGAAGAAAACATATAACTGAACAGTTTGAAAGGAATAATATAGAATTTGAATTTTTTGATGCTATTGATAAGAGCAGAATCAATATTGCAAATGAATTAGGAATAACTTTTGATAACCCAAATTTATCAATGGGAGAAAAAGGATGTTTTTTAAGTCATATTACTTTGTGGAAGAAAATTATTGACGAGAACATTCCTGTAGCTGGTATTTTTGAGGATGATATATATCTATCCAAGGAGTCAGAATTATATTTAACTGATTATAGTTGGGTAGATAACAACATTGATATTATAAAAATTGAACGAGCAGATGAGAAAGTAAGAACCTCTGTTTTTCCAGTGAAAAAACTTAAAAAAAATGAGAATATTTTTAGATTAAAAAACGAACATTTAGGTGCTGGTGGATACATTATTACAAATAAAGGAGCTAATTTTCTATTTAATAAAATAACTAGCACTCCATTAAGAGAACCAGTTGATTGTGAAATATTTGATAATTTTATTTTAGATAAAAATTACATTGCCTGTCAGTTAATACCAGCACTATGTATGCAGGATTTTACTTTAAATAAGAGTCATAATAATTTCCCGAGTTCTTTAGAAAATGAAAGAGTCCATAGAATTATCACTCCTAAAGAAAATTACAACAGTAAACTGTTACGTGAAATACATCGAGTTAAAAATCAGCTAATTGATTTTATTTTTAATAAACGAATAGAAAGAAAACTCCCCTTTAATAAGGATTAATGAGCTATGATCCTGTAATTTAAATTGTGTAATTGCCTGTTTTTGATATATTTATTCGGAAAACGGAGACAGGCAAATTATGGACGAAAATAAAATTAAGGCACTCGCAGCTAAATTGGCTAAGGACCTCAAAACTGAAGCCGATCTTAATCAGTTTTCCCGTATTCTCACTAGCTCGGTGATCGTCTGGACGGTCATTTATAATCAGATGGCAATTACACAGAATAATGTACAGACTCTATCCCGGGATTTCTCCAATAACGGCAAGTTCTACTGACGTTATTATTTTCTTTAACATGAGCAAATATTTTAAGCTTTCGCTAACTTCCTAATTCTTCTTTCTTGTTCATCTTGACCTCAACTAATATCTGTTAAAACTATCAGTTGAGGTCTAGAAATTCACAAATAAGTGAGCGTATATATAAACTCAATATCACTACCAATTTAAAATTCAAAGATTAAATGTTTGTATTTTTCATATAACTCACTAAAGTTAACTTCATCAATTATGGTAAAATTCATCTGCTGTTAGTGGGAGATTATGGTTTTTCAGGCCAGTTAATGTCTGGTGCTAATGTAACATCGATACGGCTCAGTGATATTTGGTATTTTTTCCAAGCTATTAACTGCGCTTTTTCCTCATCATTTGTCATATTTAGATCAACAGCATCTTGTAATGGTGCAATTTGATTTGTTGCTTCAGCTATCAATTGCTGTTTTCGAGATTTAGCCTGTTGCTGCAATTCTTCTTTTGTGGGCGTAGGAATGTCCGCCCATTCGGGTAAACCATTTTTACCCGCTATACGATATTTACCCTCTGGAGGAATACTGCCAGCAAACTCAATGAAGATAACTTCATCGACTTCCACCGCATCGTTTGGAAATGAACCGGCATTGATATAATCCTGTTTCCATTCGAACGGATAAAATGCATTAGTTGTTGCACTGTAATAATACATAATTAATACCCCACAGCCAGATAATAAAACGATAGTGCACTCTGATTACCCGTTAGTGTAAATCCTGTTCTGCTTCTATTAGTAGTGCCCATAGATTGATATCCTATATTATCTGATAACACGATCCCGAAAACAGCATTTGGAAATGAGATTGGAAAATTAAAATTCAGTGATTGCCCAGCATACCAAAGGTGGCTCGCCCACTGATAAATCATCCCGGTATCTCCACATCTCCACCAACCATTTGTAGATTTTAAGGCAGTATTTTTGCTGCCATATCGGGAATCAGACTCAGGTTTAGTATATGACTGCCCCATAGGAGCATAGTTCCCGGCTGGCTGGTAACTGCCCTTGAGTTGAAATCGCCTATTGCACTCACCTGTGGTATATGCGCCGAGTTCTCCTGGGGATGGCTTATTGATTGAACTATATACCCGAATACCGGGTGCTTCATATACCCCCTTACCGGAAATATATCCGGTTGCATCCACATTTCCGTTTACAACACCGCCAGATTTTGGATATGCCCCCACTTCCTCAGCAGAAGGCTTATTATTCGGACTATAAACACGCAAGCCGGACTCATAAATGTATCTTTTCGCCCAGATGTCTTGACTAGATACAACATCTTTGCCTTCTCCGGATTTTACATATCCAGTCGCATCCACATTCCCGTTTACAATCCCACCTGCTTTTGGAAACGCACTTTTCGCCAGATTCATCGTTTCCACTAAACCAAGGTTTTTTATAAACTCACTTTTATTAGGGATATCTGCACCGTTTTGGTTTTTTGCCAGTCTATTGTTGGCATTATTATTTGCGTTTGTTGCATTGTTGTTTGCATTTGTCGCGTTAGTGTTAGCTCCATCGATTGATTTATTTAACTCATTCCATACGGTATGCATTAATGATGAGGTCGGTACCGTATTCCCCGCATCAGCAATTTGATTACTTAACCGCACTATCCCCTTTTCAGTCAATGATGCATCAGGAACGCCACTTAATTTTCCCTCCGCGATTCTTCTAACGTCATGCACAGCTTTAGGCGTTGCCGCCTGATCTTCTCTGTCAGAATTTGTCGCGCTGTTGAGCTGCGATATGCCTTTCTGCGTAAGCGAAGCAGCCGGGATTTCCGTGGTAATTTTTTGTTTTAATGCCAAGTCTAACTGTTGGGTGAGTTTCTCTAAATCACCATCATCAATAACATCCTCCCCCGTTTTTTCTGCAATATATTTCCCAATTACCGCAGCAATGATTGAGGATTGCCGCCAAACTTTATTTAATCGCTCACTTCTGGCAATGCCCGATTTAAATCCCTCTTCAATAAAATCAGAATTTTCATATTCTTCTTGTGATAAAGTATTCGCGTTTTCACCCGTCGCAAATGCCTTAAAATCATTTTTCGCCATTTCTAACCCTCCACTATATGGTAATTAACCGTTATTCCCATAGGTTTAATCGAGAGATAACCCTGATGGATGATTTCCTTAGTGATGCTACTAATTACTTTACCTCTTACCGTTACGGTAAATGACATATCCAAGTTATCTTCAAAAGATATAGATATGTTGTTATGTGAGTGAATAAAACTCAGGATGTTATTAAGTGATTCAGCCGTTCCATCCCAGTTGTTTGCGCCTATTTTAGCTTTGATTACTATTCGATAATTATCATCATCCAACTTGACATAACTTTTATCACTATCAAACCGCCCTTTCCATTTGCCACTATCAAATCCCAATTCAGGAATATCAAAGGAGAAGTAATAGTATTCAATCGGGGTTTGAATCATTCGATTTCTTTCTACCCATTCTCCAATGATATCAAGCTGTTTGCCCTCCGCTTTATCAAGGTCAAAACTGCTAATCAGTAAATCAGCGGTGGACGCATTCCAGTTAAAAATATCGGTAACAGCTTCAAGCATTCTGACATATCGTTCACCTTCCATATGGTAAGACGGAATCAGCTTCATATATTTATTCATTCGAGCACCGTCACTATTTTAATATTTTCAGGTGAACAGGTCGGCGCTTCATTAAAGGCAATATTGATGTTCGCTACTCCTGTTGTTGATGCTGATTTACCTGCCACCACAGATAATACTTCATATGTCTGACTGCCGTTTTTATTACATAAGTTTGCCGGCACAAATAAACGAGTAACATATATCCCATCACCAATATAAAGTGAGTTGATATAGTTAGATACCTCTGTCCGAATATTATTTCCAATATCCGATGTGTATCCAATAAAAGGTTTAATCTGAATTTCAATATAAATTGGTACCAGCGTTGGACGATAGAAGTTAATCGTTTTTTTATTGCCAGTGTTATCCGTGACAATTTCAGAGGTGGTGCCAAATGTCGGTATGCCCGGCGTTTTCTTTATCAAAATAGTTTGAGCAATTTCTTTCGAGTCTCCTCCATCAATGACAATCGCAATACTGTGCGCAGGTATACCGTTCTTATCGGTTTCATCCGTGTCGTTGTCATATCCCTGATAACGTGAAACACCATGCAGATTAGCAATAGCGCCAATAAGTCCATCCATAATGGTTTTCGAAGGTAATGCAACTGAAACTGCTTGCCGGATTCTCAGTTCTGCATCGGTTTCAACTCCCCGACCCAGTGTAGCAGCAACAGGGTTTGTCACTGTTTGCCAGCCCAATGTTGGTGTAGCAATCTGATTAATCGTGTGAGGCAGTGCGCCAATAGCGCCTGTTTTTTGACACACAGCCGTTACAATAGCCTGCCCGTGCATGTCTATAGTGACTTCATCCGGTAGTGACCAGGTGTTTCCTATATCATCCCGAATAGAAGCATTGCGAATAACAGTACCCGCCCGGCCAGTTATTAAAACATCTACAGTCGAGTTACTGGGGCTTTTTCTGGTAATACCGTTGATTTTGACATTACGAGAAAGCCCCTCACCCACCGCGGTTGCTGGGCTGAATGAGTTATAAGAAGCAATGATTGCGTTATTACAACCATGAACCACATAAGCAATCAACGATAGAAAAACACCGTCTTTGCTGTCAGATTCAATGTAAATATCTTCTCCGTAGATATCTCTAAATATTGTCTTCCAGCCATTTAAAATGGTTTGATAATCAGGGGCATTGATCCCGTTTTTATTAATGTCAGGTAACATTGTGTTGATAATATTTTCATACATCAGCCGTTACTCCTGTCTGTCCATAAATCGTGTCAATCGTGACTGTAATGGTGATTTTTCTTGTGTTGGGGTTTCTTTCACTGCGGTAGTGGATAATGTTTGATACACCAAGTGTTTGCAGTATTCTCTGTCTGATGACCAGGTCATAAAAACCCGATGTGCCTTTACCTAATACTTTGTCGTAATCAGTTCCCTCTTGGTTATCAAGAAACCATTCACCACTACGCAGCATCAAAC
The DNA here is from genome assembly GCF_018448905.1 of Photorhabdus heterorhabditis. Classification (GTDB taxonomy): domain Bacteria; phylum Pseudomonadota; class Gammaproteobacteria; order Enterobacterales; family Enterobacteriaceae; genus Photorhabdus; species Photorhabdus heterorhabditis. Next base: position 7,548 of record NZ_RCWA01000043.1, read on the forward strand.
GTGTTCTCACTGCCTGTGCAATCGCCTCCGGTGAATTGATAAGAAAACCCGCTTCACCACGACCAAATATATAGTCGTTGTCAATTTCTCTTCTGTATCTCATTGGGGTTTCCCCGTGTTGCTTCCACCCGATTGCACACCGCTATGGACATGGTTTTTAAGGCTAATCCCCGCTGCTGTCACATCGTTGCTCACAGTAACTGGGCCTTGCATGGTTGCAGTACCACCACCAGCCCCCATTCCCTGCGATAAGTTGCCGTTAATAGTGACGTTGCCGTTCAGGATGATTTCAGGTGAGGTAATTTCGGTACCACCATTTGCAGTGGCAGTGAGTTTTGCCGGTGTGATAACCGTGATGTTATGGCTACCAGGATCAAGCTCGATATAAGCCGCACCATCATCACTCCTCAGCTGGACGCTACTTGTGCTAATGCCAGCTATTTTTTGTTGCTGTGATTGTGGGCCAATAAGCGCAAATCCATCGGATAGGTTGTGCTGCCGGGGATCTACCGGCTCTTGTACGCCACCCGATTGCCACCAGTAATCAATGCAACGATCAGCAAACACGACCAGACATTCATCACCCGCTTTTACCGGAAATGTTAGCGTCACTCCACCACCCCTTGGGAATATAACGGGGACATCCACCAACAGCGGTAAGGATACTGATTCAAGATCCCCATCTTTTTTCCTGATTTTCCATCTGATAGCCGGTTGTGCTGTAACGGTTACCGCATCAGCATCAAATGATTGAATAATACAGGGCAGAGAGACATACAATCCGGCGCTAATCATTTCTTGCATAGAAAAAAAGACCGCTTCCGGTCTATTTAGTCGTTCATCAGTATTTATCATCAGTTGTCTGCCTTACCTTTGTTGCCAGTTGATTGATTCAGCAGGGTGTGATCGCTCTTAGCGATACACATCATTTTCATGTACCACTCGGTTTCGCGGGTATCGCCGGAATAATTTATATTGAAGACAATGTAATCACCGTCAGAATCCAATGCTGCCGGTTGTTCTTTTGAATCCTTATGTACAGTAGAGGGATCAACCGGTGTGATTGAGCGGTTATCCAATCTAATTAATGTACCTGGACGGATGTTCGGATTAATTAAGCACGTAACGTTAATACCTGAGCCGATAGTCTGTTCAGGCATACCAATCAGACCCGTTTTTAATGTGAGTACAACGGCTTCAGTTAAGTATTTATTTTTAGGCACAATATGTAACTGGTTATCTTCATAGCGCCAGTTAGCATCACATTGTTTTGCCAAGTCAGAGACTGCATTACGGTGCATACCAAAAAGCACTTTTCCTCTGGGTGAGGCTGACATTCTTAATTCAGGGCGCAAGCCAGCCGTAATGCCATATTTGGCAATATCACGCATCAGTAAGTGATCTAAATCTGCTTGTGAATATCCAGCCGCAATGGTGGTATTCACTGTCGCGTAATTGTGTGGTTCATCTCCGTCTGCCGCCTGAATAACAACACAAGTATCCGTTGGGCTATCTCTCTTTACATGGGTGTACTGGATTTGACCTGAAAATATTTGTCCTGAGTTCCCTTTGTAGCCCGCCACAAATTTAATCGTTTTAAACTCATTTTTGCGTAATTTATTACTGGTTGCGTCATTAAGGTTATATATTGTAAAAATGCCTGTAGCAGGATAGGAAGATTCCGTTATTTTAATATCAAATATGATTTTCAGGTTTGATAAATCTACTTTTTCGCCCTTTTCGTCGAAAACGATAAGGTGACATTCTCTTATCCATTGTTTTGACATAATTCACCTAATTAACAGGAACAAAAAAACCGCAATTAAGCGGGTATGCGTAACAAGTCATTGAACATTAAAGATTACAGGTTCACAAATAGCAAAATAAACAACCCCCTAAAATTCACGCTTATTTTCTTCATGTTAATTTGTTACAAAATATAATTTATCCTCTTTACCAAGATTATTCCTGAAAGGTTTTTCCTGGTTTATATCACCATAAAAAATTAATGAACCGTTAAAACCAAGATGACGATATTGTTCAAGCAAGTTAATCCCAAATACTAGCGGTAAGCCAGTGACTATTGGCTCACTGTCCGGCGTCATGATATCCAGAATCCAACCCGCAATATCACGCCAAATTAAGCTCATTTTATAGTTAACACCATCCAATTGAACATCGAATTGCTGGTTTATCGGTGATAAAGGAATTTCTACAATCCCAGCCATTTTTTACCCCGCTCTATAATATAGTCAAGAATAACTCGTGGTAATGACGGCTTCACCGTGACTTTGGTTCCCACATTAATCACAGGTGCCGTATCTTCAGGATGTTTCATATTTTCAGCAGGCGCTGCTTGCTCCGTTGATGTTTCAACAATAATGATTTCACGCAGGTTTAAAATCACTGAGAGAACATTTTCACTGGTTTTATCCGTTGTGATTGTCATATCTTTAATTAACATATTTTTATATAAGCGTTTCCCGGTGACGACATCAAAAGGTTTATGGGATGCCCTAAGGTCGAGTAATTGTTGATACACCGCATGCGGACTGGTTCCCAGGCTCAATCCGGTAGCAATATCAAATACTTTTGTAGTATCAATAACATCAAGTAGCGAACCGCCACCAGCAAAACCTAGCTCCATTCTCACTTCTGATGGACTATCATAAGCATGATCACTGATTGTCACCCCCTGTTGGACTGGATGATCCGTGATATTGGATGTGTCCGTATGTGTTTCTGAAATAATGACACTCGGTACAATGGCACCTATTTTTCTCGTTTGCTGAGAAAACATAACTGATAATATATCCATTGTTATCTCACTTGTGTTTGCATATTTCTAAGTAACATACTGTGAGTGCGTTCTACCGTTTCTCCAGTAAGTCTTGCCGCTTCTCTGGGGGATTCAACGCCATTAATCTCAATATGGTAGTTTACTTCCCCAATCCCATTCATATTATTATTGCCAGCAGGAATCAGCGAACGCAGCATGAAATTGTGAGTCGCTCCCTGATGATTGATCATACTGTTGATATTCGTCATTGCACCGCTGAGCATATGAGGGTCAATGGAAATGTTTTTCCAATAATTAGCAACATTATTTAGATGTTTGGTTAAGCCCAAAGGTTTATTCTCTGACGGTGGCACGCCGAGAATCGCCGCCCTAATAAATTCTGGTGAATAGGGATTACCACCAATTTCGACTACCATCATGCTATCAATCAAATGTTGCATCACGTTAGGATCGGTTAAATCAAGGAACGCATCTTTAGAAACGCCCATCATTTTAGACACACTAGCAATGTATGCTTTAGTCTTATTACCGTCTTTTGATGGCGCCCATGTCGGGATAATACTGGCAATGGTTTGCAGCTTTTTTCCTGTAGTCTTGCCACTAAAATAACGCCTCAATTGATGAGCGGTGGCCTTTAATTCACTATATGCATCTGGAAACTTAGCAAATCTGTGCCCAGGGCTATCTTCACGGACTGCCCCTCTTTGATTCGCAAAGTTCATATTTAGCGGGTTGTTATTCCTGGCCCCTCTGGAAGACATGAGTTTCTTTATTCTTGTTTCTGTCAGCTCACTGTTCAAAATATCCATCGACTGATTAACTGCATTTAAACTCTGATGAGTATCAGGCTGCTTAGCAATACCAGCTTTATGATGGTCTTTATTGAGTGGCTTATTCTTGCGTTTCTTTTTCGCTTTACTTGATTGGCCTGATACTTTTCTGGGAATATCGGCAATTTTTTGGCTGTGATCTTTATCAATTATAAGTTCACCGCCATCAAGCTGTTTTTGATATTGGGGAATACCAGCAACTTTCTGGTTGTGATCTTTATCAATGATAGGCTTACTACCATCAAGTTGTTTCTGGTATTTTTCATAATTATCTTTGCTAAAAAACGGTGTCAAGTCAGAAGCCACATACAGCCCATGCGTTGATATCCAACTATTAAATTGATCAAACGTTAACAGGGGTTTCTTATTTGCTTCACGTTCTTTTCGCTGCCGCTGTATGGTTTCACCCACCGTTTCGTGATTTTTCCTTGCTTCTTCTTGTAATGCATTTAATCGACTATTAAGGTCGAATAATATTCCCAGCGTAATTTTTCTTCCTGTGAATTTCCATAATTCATTCAGTGTTTTCAATAAGCCGTTCGCTGAAGCTTCCCCTTTGTTTAACCATTTAACTAATCCCTCAATCGCATTAAATATGTCATCACTATCAAGTGTGTTGGTGTTTTGATTGGCACATCCCATCGTGGCTTTTAATAGCGGCTCACTCATTGATGTTATCAAAGAGGCAGTATTAACATGGCCGCCATTGGCATGGGACAAAATATCAATCTTCGGTAGAAATCTTTCTACACTTCCACTTCCTACCGCCTGACTAGCTCCCTCATCAATAGGTTTAATTTTTTCAATCGTTGAACCTGTTTTCTGTAACTGTCCGTAGAGTTTGTCCAGCCCGTCAGTGACTTGGGTGATAAAATTAACCACCGCTGAGGTGGCGTTTTCAATTTCCGCCCTCATTTTGAGAACATTGGCTGTTACTTCGGTGATAACAGCGATAAATTTACGCTGTCCCACCTCGTCAACATCAAACTTAAGTGATACCAGGAAATCTCTCATTGTTTCAGCGTCATTACTCATTTCGCCACCTCTCTATCATGGCCTCATTTTCCGATTTAACATCAAGGGCATCATTCATCAATGCAATATCAGCCAGGTCAAGAGCGCCGTCTTTTAATGATTCATAACAGCACATGCCCGCAATGACCGGGCGTAACAGATAATCACGCCCTTTCGGGAGAGTTTCAAAATTTAAGCTGGGTTGTCCTGGGATTACACTTCGCTCTCTGATAGGGCGGGAAAAAAATTTCCCAATGAATCTCGAATAATAAAACCTACAATTTTCAGTAATTCTAAGCCATTGATGTCATCGAACATCAATACTTGACCATCAGGTTCATAAATCTTGCTCCATATGCCACTCTGTTCACGAGAAACCACTGATAAGCAAATATCATTAATTTCATACCGGTTGGATTTTCCCAGCGCAGTAATGAATTCAATCAGATGAGGAATCAATTCTTCAAAGCTGGTCGTGCCATCATCATTTCTATCTGCGACGATCTTTTTCATCAGTGGCCCAAGTGCAGGAATAGCTGGAGACAAGGCCACTGCCAGATCCTGTTGCTGAAAAGCGTTCAGTTTGCCACTGCGATATTTTTTACCGTCGATTTCAAATTCCATAATCTCCCCCCTCAAATACTTAGCCCAAAACCGTCCAAGCTACCGAAGCATAAGCCTGATTATGAACATGCAGACAAATGCCCCGGCTAGTTTCAGCGTTTGTAAAGTAAACTGGTTAGAATGTGCCTAACATGATGTCGATTTTTCCGCAATCAAACACCCAGGCAACGGTATTACCTGCTTTGGAATTCTGTAAATCCGGTTGCTTCTGAAAGGCAACAGAACGTGCAACAACAACGTCGTTACTTTCCTTGTTTCGAATAACAATCACGTTATTACCCCATGCTGCCGATGAAAGCGATTGTGCACTAAGCATAGCGTTCAGTTTTGCGTTTACCGGACTGGTCTTAAGCAAATTAACTGTAATAGTTCCAGATTTGGTAGCATGCAATGAATGCATGACTTCACCATCTGCTCCGGTGGTCATGGTGTTTTTGCTTTCTGACATCGTAACTACAATTCCCTCGTCAGAGAGAGCCGCGCCGTTACCAAGATCGAAAGAACCTCCTACCCCTGTAATAGAAGCAGAGACATCAAGAAAAGAATACGTAGCCATTTTCAATCCTTATCTGTTTACATTAATAATGACATCAGCGTAATGAACAGCTCCTGCTAATTTGATAGCGCACTGAATAACCGGTGCTTTCCGGGCTTCCCTGTCAGCCTGTGCCTGTGTCGCAATGGGTGGAGCGTAGACGTAATAACCTTTTGTCAATGTTGCTCCGGTGTTCAGCGCACCAATCGGATCACCACCCCATACTCCATGAGCGATCAATCCATTCGTCACCGCTTGAGCAAGTGACTGTTCAACATTGGTAATTAGGCGTGTGACACCTTCATCAGTTTGGGGGATTTTGCTGGTACTGGTGTAAAGCAGGTTATAAAGATTGTTCTGAACGTAGTTCTGCAACCAGTCCAGACTGTGACGTTCATCAATGAAATCACCGTTTGCCATGACGCCTTCCTGAATAATGGCTGTGTCATTGTTATACTTAACAAAAACGTTGCCGTTTTTCTTTTTCAAGGCGTTGGCTTGGGTTGCGGTGAGATTTTCCGCCGTAACCGCAGGTTCTTGTTTAAATTTCAGGGTAATGGTGGTGTTGTTACCGTCGAAATTGACCGTAAACATACGTCCCATCAGAGAAGCCACAGTATAGGGTTTACCCGTTGAATATTGCCAAAGCGTACGCTGATAATTTCCCCCTTTCAGTTTTGATCCAATATCAGTATCAACATCAGCATCCAATACCGCTGTTTTTTGCACTGTATGTCCATAGATTCGAGAAACAGATGCCGATTCAATGTAGTCAGTAACAGATAGAATATCTTCGTCTGTCAGCGTGTCGTCAGCGATAACCAGCCCATACCAGCCACTAGACGCAGCCCCCAATGTTGCCACGGCCTCAGCAATCGTTTCTGCTTTGGTTGGTTCGATAACCGTAGCCCCAGACTCTCCATCTAGTTTTAGTAAATCACCAATGTACGTTCCGCTAGCCTGTGAAACATAACCAATAGCGCCCGCAGAATTTGGTACCACGGCGAAACATGCAGATGAATTATCATATGTCACTGAACAATCTTTCAGCTTTTCCGCTACCCGTTGGGCAACACCATTAAGATTGGTCTCTTTACTCAAATCGATGCCGCTGCATATCACCTCTTTACCGTTAAGCGTTAACTTAAAAGAACCATTTGTGACGGCAGTAAATTTACTCAGTATTTGTTGTTGCTTGGTCAGTACTGCCCCTTGCAAAGAAGCTCCGACATTGCTTTTAGCCCAGCGGCCAATATATAAATCGACAGGACGTGGTGACTGGGAGTAATAAAGCGCTGCGGCCTGGTACTCTGGCGTATCCATACCGAAATCTGCCCCTACGCCATCGATATCAGAATACTGGCGTAAACGCTCATGAGTATTGATCACGTTGCTTACACCGACGATCAGTAACGCACCAAAGTTCCGAGCCTGAGCCGCATGAGGAGCCATATTCAACGTGACATTGATAATGTTTGAAACAGGTAAACCCTGCATAATTTAATCTCCAAAGAATTTGACAGGCGCTTCCACCAGTGATTTAACACCGTATTCACGCACCACTTTTCGCCGCAAGGTGATCGTCATGTCATAACGATGCACCCACTGATTATTGATAAGCTCAGGTAAAAAAGTTAGCCGAGTATATTTGCCCACAGAAAGACCGAAACGACCTAATTCGTCATTGTTCTGACTGACCGCCAATCCATCACGAAAACAGGTACCGTACCGCTGGCAGTTCGGGCCATAAAACGAAATCAAACACTCGATTTCTTCATAACGCCATAACTCAGTACTTTCGTCGGTTTGGTTCTCAAAGACCGGAGACACGTCTGAAATAAAGCCCGTAATGCCAAAATCACACCCATCATCTTCCGATAACGGTGGTGGTAGTGATGTCCATCGGGAACGCACTTTATCGTCAGGCAAACCAGAAACACCACACACCCAATGGTGCAGAGTGTGTTCCAGCTCATCATCGTACTCAGGCCCAGGAATGACAGGCGTTAACCAACCCGCTTTATCACTACTGTTGCTCATCAAAAATACCTCCATCAAACAGCAATAACTCGCAATGTAGCTGAATACACCAAGCCCTCTATGAAGGCTTAGTCTCCAGCACCAGGTTATGATTGATTTAATAGGGATACCGACCGCAAAGAAGGTAAAAAAATATGCGTAAGTCATTCGCGGCGGCAAATACGAAAAAGGCCGCAACAAAGTGCAGCCCTTACAATTACTATTTAAGTTTTTACTTATCTATCAGTGTGTCACAGCGGATACTTTAAGACACTTATACCTGTTATCTTTCAAGTTGCCTCTTTGTTGGCTGCACTCACTCACCCCAGTCACAGAGTTATCTATGCTCCTGGGGATTCGCTCCCTTGCCGTCTTGATGCATCTTGAAATCTATTGGGTATATCCATATCACACCATCTCTTGAATAACTTTAATTTTTTCAATTGAACCTGATGAATTAAACGTTATTTTCCCGATTTTCTACATAAAAAAACCCCGATAAAAATATCGAGGTTTATTAGTTTCCGCGCTTATTCGCAACTTTAACTGGTTAATACACTACCATAGCTTTTTGCGTACGCGCAAGCTTTTTGCACTCTTGTATTTCATTATCCATTTCTAATGTGATATCAAGCATAGCTAAACATCCCTGTACAAAGCTTTCGCCTTTTTGCAACCGGGAACGTACTTCAATATCTGATACCTCAATTAAACGAGCTATCGATCGTTTAGAAATACCCAAAGCATAGTACATAAATAAAACTTCAATTTCTTCAGACTTATCTACCGTCTTAAGCTTTGCTATACAGGCATCAATGATCAAACCATCATTATCGCAACAGGAAGGACGAGATGGACGAGTTGACGTAATCAGCCCCCTAAACCCAGCAGCGATCGGCGGCCAATTAACACCAGTGGCATCATCAGCCCAACCACCCCAACGCTCTAGAACTTGTTGAATATTGCGCATACGTTTTTACCTTAATTTTTAGTAGCAAATAGTAGTAAAAATTATTTTCGTAATGGCCTCTCGCATCCATGCATTCGGCGTTATATACCTGTTATCTTTCAAGTTGCCTCTTTGTTGGCTGCACTCACTCACCCCGGTCACAGAGTTATCTATGCTCCCGGGGATTCGCTCCCTTGCCGTCGCGATACATCTTGAAATCTATTGGGTATAACGAATTTCTCATGCTCTATTTCTTGCGTTTCTTTGTTACTTAACTATATCGTCTCAATACATCTTATTACCTGATCTATTAAATAGAAATCCTATCTGATTTCTATTCCTTCCAAGCTTAATCTCAGAGGAAAATATAATATCTTGGTTAATACAACTAGTTATAAAGTGCTTATCATCCCCATCTAAGTATTTCTCATATAAATTTTACCTAATCCTGTAATGTATCCTACCTTAAAAGGCAAGGAACTTAGAACATCTAAAGCAAAGCTAATAGTTTTTATTATTTTCCGAGAATTTTCAGACAACATAACAACCCCTTTTTATTATCAGATAAAAAATACATTAAATAAAAAGTAGCACAAAATTTTTATCTCATGGATATTAAAGTGTAAAAAATACTTTGGATCAACGCTGAAATCTATAGAAAAATGACGATTAAAAATGTCCTCTACACCTATAACAAAGGTACAGAGATCATACTGTTTACATAACGATCAGCGACAAATCGATGCAAATGTAGGATTTGACTAACAGTGTTCGAAATATCTCAAGCAGATTTGAAAAAATTTTTAAGGCAGAAATAGGATTAATGTTACTAACAGTAAATTACCGATTATCAGGTAAATATCTATGCAGAAAGTTTTAACATTGTCAGAAATAACCCCTTTTTAACCAACGAGTTTTTTTAAACTCATGCGACTTAACCGGCAATTTGGAAAAAGTATTTTACTGGTATGAAACTGTTTTTGCCTAACACGATCTTGCAACATCAATACCTGCTGCTATCTTTTACCCTGTCTGATCTCTATTTCCTGATTTCTTATTCTGGCTATTTTATGTTGGCCTGCCTGACAATGAGTTTCGCACTGATATCCATTCTGATAAAAAGATCGCTATGGAAAGTGACAAAATTAGCTGTATATAAAAACAGTTCTTTTATGTGAGATAAACATGAAAAAAGCCGTTATCTTCTGATAAAGATAACGGCTTCTTATATGATTTGGTGCCGGCTACCGGAGTCGAACTGGTGACCTACTGATTACAAGTCAGTTGCTCTACCAACTGAGCTAAGCCGGCGTATTCCGGGGTAGCCCCCGAAAGCGAGCGCAGTATATTACAACCTGATTCAAACAATCAAGCATAAATAATAGATTTTTTTAGGCATATTCAAAACACCATAAACCCTGACATCAAAATCTGATCATTGATGACATATCGCTATCCCAAAGAACACTCTGACACAGAGACAACCACTATAAGATTGTGCAAAACTGAAGGTACTACCCAGGCAGCGACCTTTTCACTTCTCTTCAATTTATTCCACCCCAAAATAGTTGACTGCTATATACCCAATAGATGGGTTTATAATCTGGTGGTTTCTCATAGAAACCGAGCGAGAGCTAAGTGATCTTCGCGCATTCTGAATGATACTCTGGAATGAAAAAAACCTTATGCATAAAATATACATAAGGTTAGTATTTGGCGGAAGGATAGAGATTCGAACTCTAGGATGGTTTCCCATCGGCGGTTTTCAAGACCGCTGCCTTCGACCGCTCGGCCATCCTTCCATGGCGCGAGATTATGCTCTATAGTAGGATCGTATGTCTAGTCTTAATCGCAAAAAATCTGTGATTTTTTTACTATTCGCTCAATCCTCAATCTACAATACCATTCCAGGTTCTTATCCTGTTAAAATTAGCGTTCTCGCTAAATCATAGCCAAACAATGACTAAGGTTTTTACCTAACGCATGTATAACAGACAATCTTCAATCAATTCATCAACCATAAACCGTTACTATGGCTTGTTCATTGCCCTGCTTTTTGTTTCCCTGTTTTTATATAGCTATAACTACTTCAACGCCTGGCTGATGGGGAAAAAGTACGCGCTAAATAGTGTTGCAACCAAAATGGTATTGCAGATAGAAGATTATCGTTACCATGCTAATTCTATCTTTGAACAAGCTAATATCTCGCCTTTTAAACTACAGGGACCTGTTTCACCAATGAAGCTACGACCTGATGTTTATTGGCTTGAAAGTCGTTATCAGGCTATCGACGCTATTATTTTTGGTCACCATAACGCGACAAGTGCAGCGTTGGCACAACGTCTTTCCAATTATATAGAGATTTTGTGGGGCGCCCGCAATGAATACAACTCTATGTACTATCTGAACGGTAAAGATAACAATCTGTTTTTAATAACAACTCACTCCATTCTTAAACCAGAATTAAGATTTAAAGAAAGTTATCTGACACTGACAGCCGAATCGAAACGTTCAGAGATGCTGATGCAGTCTACCGCTTTAGATGAACGGGAAAATATTTCATCAATCCGTAAGCTAAGTGGCGAAAATCTCTATTTCTACACTTACAGGGCAACATTCAACTCACCAGGTCAATTGGCGACCGTTATCGCTTTTGATTTACCGATTAGCCATCTCCTTCCTATCGATATGGGAGCAGCAAACTTCAGCTTACTATCTAACAATGAACAAAACCCCGATGAAACGAATAAAGCTAATATCTCACAAAATGGTTTCTGGCTCGAATTCTCTCAACCACTCAGTGGCACGAAATACAAATTACTGTATCGGGTATCACTCAAAGATTTGCTGATCGATTTGTTGTACAAAAACATCTGGCTACTGCTGGCAGATTCAATATTTATTATTCTGTCTCTGGGTGGGCTTATTTATATTCGTAAAAAATATATTGCCCCAAATGCTCTTATGAGCCACGAGCTACAAGTCAAGGATGCGTTAAGTAACGATATTATCTCCAATATCCCAATTGGTTTACTGATTTATAATTTCTCAACAAATCAGATAATCATGAGTAATAAAATTGCTGATCATCTATTGCCTGATATCGACTTAAACAAAATTAAAATGATGGCAAAGCAACATCATGGTGTCATCCAAACATCAATTGACGATTCAGTCTATGAAATTAAAGTGCACAACATTCACCTGTTGCCAGAAACTTATCTATTTTTATTGCAAGATAAAGACCAGGAAGCATTGATTAACAAGCGTTTACAACTTGCACATCTCGAACATGATAAGAGCGTACAAGCCCGACGTTTTATGTTAACAAACATTAGCTCAGAGCTGAAACAGCCAATAAAGGAATTAAATAATATTGCTTACCAACTAAAACAAATCCCTATAGAGGAAAATAGTGATCATATCATCAATAATTTATTAACTAAATCTGAATATATATCCGGCTGGGTCGAGAATATCTCATTTCTCAATGAATTGGAATTAGGTGACTGGCAAGCAAAAAGTGAGTCATTTTCATTATCACACATGTTAGACGATATTTTTAAAAACGTGTTATCAAAAATAAATAATAAAGGGTTAAATTATTATTATCACTGTAATATTAACCCTGAATCCATATTTATTGGCGATGGCTTTGTCATCCGTAAAATTATCCTGATGTTGGTTAACTATGCAATCACGATTACATCTTATGGGAAAATATCACTCATAGTTAATTATTCTCAGAAATACAAAGATCAAATTCAGATCGAAGTTATAGATACCGGTGCCGGACTGAATTCAAACGATTTGGCAAATTTGAATTATCCATTTCTAAACAAAGCGGTTGGAGATAAATATCAGTCCAATTCAGGGCTGACCTTCTATCTCTGTGACCAATTATGTCGAAAACTCAATGGTCATTTTACTATAGACAGCAAACCTAACCTGGGTACACATTACACCATCAGTTTGCCGTTGATAATCGATCAAGACCAATGCCCACAGCTACTGGAAGATATTACCGCTTTACTGGATATTAGCAATACAGAAATCCGTAAGATCATACAAAATTACCTAAGACATTATGGCGCTGCTTACTTTGATAAAAAGAAAGAAAATATCAGTAGAGAATACGATATCATACTGACAGATAAACCGTATGATTCCGCCAGATCTACTATATTGTTGGTTGGTGATCTTGCTGGCCTTGAGCAGATGACTCCTGACTATATTAGATGTAACTACAATCTGAACGAAGCTATTATCAATGCCATTTCGTTATTAATTGAGAGAAACCTCAGTTTTAACGAATTTAATGAAATTTCAGAAATGTCACCATTTAACAACGAAGACACTGATTACGATATTGAAAATGTTATAAGCAGTTACCGAAAACAGCTGGCAGCTAGTGATTATCAGCAATTATTTATCGAGACAGTACCGATAGATATTAATAAACTGTATACTGATATAGAGCAGCATGATTTGATATCACTTTCGCAAACAGCACATCGCCTAAAAGGTGTCTTTGCTATGTTAGACTTAGAATTCCTCAAATTTTCTTGCGAAACACTGGAACAACACATAACAAACGGTAACGAAATAGAGATTAAAAATAGCATCAGCCGCATTGATTCTTTCATCACAAGGCTGTTGCAGCAAGGTAACTAATAGATGAATAGCCTTAACGTCATTATTGCCGATGACCATCCAATTGTTCTGTTTGGCATCCGCAAATCACTTGAGCGACTCGAATGGATCAACGTTGTCGCTGAGTCGGAAGACTCTACTACTTTGATCAACAATCTATCTTGTATTAAAGCAAATGTGCTGATCACTGATTTGTCCATGCCTGGAGACATCTATGGTGATGGGATTAATTTGATTAAATACATCAAACGCCATTACCCCAGGCTATCAATCATTGTTCTGACCATGAACAATAATCCAGCCATTTTAAGCGCTGTGCTCGAGCTTGATATTGAAGGAGTTGTTTTAAAACAAGGAGCGCCAACAGATTTATCTGACGTATTGACTGCCCTGAAGCAAGGGGAAAAATTTATGCCAGAGAGTGTTTCTGAACTGTTGAAAAAAGTAACGAAAACCCGCTACGGTGACAAACCGTTATCACAAAAAGAGAGCGAAGTACTACGCCTGTTTGCCCAAGGTTTCTTGGTAACAGATATTGCGAAAAAACTAAATCGAAGTGTCAAAACTATCAGCAGCCAGAAAAAATCAGCAATGGTAAAACTGGGTGTGAATAACGATATTGCGCTACTTAATTATCTTGCTTCTGTGGCTATCAGTGCCAATGAAAATGTTCATTAAATGCGATCCGTTATTTTAATATGAAACGAACTCTGATGCCTGGGAGCTACTATGGTACCAGGCATTATTCTAAGCACTAATACTCCCGACCGCTGTTAGTACCTGTTTGAGAGTCGCAAGGGAAACAGGCTTAGACAAACAATCATTCATCCCAGCATCAATACAGCGTTGCTTTTCTTCTGCCAATGCATTCGCCGTAATACCAATGATCGGCAACTCACATCCTTTATTCCGTAAATACATTGTTAGCGCATAACCATCCATATTAGGCATATTGACATCTGTCAGAATGATATCAACATATTCTTTCTTCAAATACTCCAATGCATCCAATCCATCATTCGCCATCGCTGTCTGAAAACCAATAGATTTCAATTGATCAGTCAATAAATAACGGTTGATAGGATGATCGTCCACGACCAACACCATAATAGTATTCAGCCAAGTGCTTGCCTGCAAGACAGGCAATGCTGTATTCAATACCTCGCTATTACCCGGTGAAATTAACCTCTCAATAAGTATAGCTAAATCATGCAAATGGTAAGTATTATGTAACCAATAGTTTTCTCTGATTTGTTCTGGTGAGCCAATATAGGCCGTCGATAATTCAATATAAGCATATAGAGGGGTAATAACAGCATCAGAGAAGTCACTGATAATAATTTCACTGCCATCTGTATTTTGCCCACTATATAAAACAATTTGTAAACCATGATAAATCAGAAAACGCTGTAAAAAATCTTCCAGATAAAGATTACGTATAGCCAATATAACTTTTTGCTGATGCTCATTAACTAGCTGAATTTTTGGTATATATTTCGCACCGTATAAAGGTAAACGGATAGAAAACATACTGCCTATCTGTGGCTGTGAAATAACTTCAATATCGCCATCCATCAAGTTGATAAGTTTTTCACAAATCGCTAAACCAAGACCCGTTCCTTGAGATGAACTTTCAGTATTTGGCATTATCTGGAAAAACGGATCAAATAACTGAATAAGCGCCTTATCAGAAATTCCTACTCCTGTATCCTTTACTCTGACATACAAGTAATCCCTATCAACTACTACATGTATAACCACACATCCAGTATCAGTGAATTTAATCGCATTATTCAACAGATTAGATATAACCTGTTGTAATCGAACGGGATCATTGCGGATATAATCCGCTACATCCGGCTCGATATAGCAATATAAGCTCAACGACTTTTTCGTAACTAATGGCAGATAGTTGGAAATAACGTGAGAGATAACTTCCTGACAAGAAAATTCTTTAGGTTCAATTTTAAGCTGTTTAGATTCAATCTTAGAGAAATCGAGGATGTCGCTGATAATTTTCAGTAACAAGGCTGAAGAGTTATTCATCGTTGATAATAAACGGACTGATTCAGCCGGTAATGAATGGGATTGTAATAACTCTAGGTTGCCAATAATTCCGTAAAGAGGTGTTCTCAATTCGTGGCTGACGGTAGCCAAAAACATAGACTTAGAATAGCTAGCCTGCTCCGATGCCAATGCCATTTCCTGTAATGATTTTTCCATCCTTACACGAACACTGATGTCAACCAATACACAAATTGCCACTTCTTCATTCCTGTAACGGGAATGAACAAAGCTGATTTGCAGATGATTGTTATTACTGGTTACTACGTCAACATAGCTGCTGGTTCTATCACAAATAATATGAATAATACGTTCCCGATCTTCATGGGTCAGCATTTTCAAGTAATTATGAGCCAATTCATTACTCAAAATATTACTGCCATCACTTACCCGCAATATACTGATCCCAACAGGAGCTGAAGCGACAATTTTATGATTAAACTGCTCGTGTTCCTCCAAACGAATCGCATTATCTTCCGCCGGAACAAACATTTTCCGCTCAAACAGATATACCAAGATAATGATGACAAAAGCAGATAGCACATTAAGCACAATGCTGCTAATAATCTGTATCTTAAAACCTTCAAAAATATTTTTCAGTGGAAGCGCGTAAATTATACTGAATGAAGATGGAATTAACCGGCGTTTTAACAATAAATCAGTGAAGTTATCATCATAGCCAAAATAAGGCGCTTCCAACTGATAATCATCATAATCAAGTTTGTAATCATCATTTGCTGGATAGTGCAACATGGGTTGATTACTACGATTTAACAATGTTATTGAAATCGGACGATCTTGCCTTTGAATAAAAGTATCTAATCTGATGAACTGTTCAATTCCTATCATGGCAACCATCTGACCGTTTACATATACCGGTGCTAACACATAGAGATGGCCGCTATCCGATCTTGCACCAGGCATAACCCAATAAACATTTCGTTCTTTACCTTGCTCTTTCAGACTAATAAGTCTACGTGAGTTTTCATAGACTATTTTTTTCAGCGTATCAAGCTCAGTCGTAGTATTACGAATAGAAAAATTCACCATACACATGCTCTGCGTACCCACCAGAAAAACCTGATTCAACCCCTGTGGAGCCGCAAGATTATCTTTCCAATAAAAGATAAGGTTATTCAACGAATTTAAGTAACTATGGGTATTTTTGCGAAAGGTATGACAGTCAGCACTTTGGTTTAAAGGGTGATAAGAAAATGCCGGGTTATTATGTGGAAAATCAAAAACTGCATTCTTTTTTTCATTGGAATTCAGTAAATGTTTTTCTGTCATATATTGGATATCGCGCAGAATACTGGCAGTATGACGCACATAAGAGAGGGTAGAATCATAATTAGCATTATATTCTTGTCGGATGTCAGATTTTACTTCATTAAAGATATTAACCAAGTAAAAAGCCGTTAACAAAGCTCCTAATGCCCACAACATCAAACCAATTACCCGGAAAAGGTAACGGGATATTTTCAGTGTTGTACGAAAAGAAGAAAGATATCTCAAAAGGCTACCTGATAAAAACAAACATCATTCAACGTAATGAATTACAGGATATACCAGAGCTTAAAAATTACAAAGAATCATCTGTTATAATTCTAAATTAATAAAACTCACCTGAAAAAAACAGGTACCGAAGTACCTGTTCCTTAATTGAGTGAAAAAATATTTTCACTTAAACCGGATCGGCTGATTCTCTGCCACTATCAGCATCAGGTGAATTGGTATTATCGCTTTCCAATCCTTCCCTTTCTTCTACCAGCTCATCTTCATCATCTTCAGGTTCTGCAACCCGCTGTAAGCCAACAACTTTCTCATCTTGAGCAGTACGGATCAGTGTTACGCCCTGAGTATTCCGGCCAACAACGCTGACTTCCGACACCCTTGTACGTACCAATGTACCTGCATCGGTAATCATCATAATCTGATCAGTTGGCACAACTTGAATTGCACCGACCACATTACCATTACGCTCGCTGACCTTGATTGAGATAACCCCCTGAGTTGCTCGGGATTTAATTGGATACTCATTTTCAGCCGTTCGTTTGCCATAACCGTTTTCAGTCACTGTTAGGATTTCGCCTTCGCCACGCGGGATAATCAGGGAAACAACTTTGTCTTTACCATTGAGCTTAATACCGCGTACTCCGGTGGCTGTACGTCCCATTGCACGAACAGCACCCTCTTCAAAGCGAACAACTTTCCCTTCAGCAGAAAACAGCATGACTTCGTTACTGCCATCAGTCAGGTCAACGCCTATCAGTTCGTCACCTTCGTTGAGGTTAACCGCGAGAATACCAGCACTACGTGGACGGCTAAAATCCTGTAAGGCGGTTTTCTTCACAGTCCCGCTGGCCGTAGCCATAAAGACATACAGCCCATCTTCATATTCACGCACTGGCAGAATCGCAGTAATCCTCTCATTTTGCTCCAGCGGGAGAAGGTTAACGATCGGACGACCACGGGCGCTACGACTGGCCTCAGGTAACTGGTAAACTTTCATCCAGTACAGACGACCGCGGCTGGAGAAGCAAAGAATAGTATCGTGAGTATTGGCTACCAACAGCTTTTCAAGGAAATCTTCTTCCTTGATGCGTGCTGCGGATTTACCTTTACCGCCACGACGCTGCGCTTCATAGTCAGACAGTGGCTGATATTTGACATATCCCTGATGTGACAGCGTGACAACAACATCTTCCTGATTAATCAGGTCTTCAATATTGATGTCAGCAGTATTTTCAGTGATTTCAGTGCGGCGGGCATCATTATATTGCGCCTTGATTGCCAACAACTCTTCACGGATCACTTCCATCAAGCGATCAGGATTCTCCAGAATGAACAGCAACTCACCGATTAACGTCAGCAATTCGCGATATTCATCCAATAACTTTTCATGCTCAAGGCCGGTCAGTTTCTGCAAACGCAAATCCAAAATGGCCTGGGCCTGCTGCTCGGTCAGATAATATTTACCACCATGCACACCATATTGTGATTCCAGCCATTCAGGGCGAGCGGCATCATCACCAGCACGTTCCAGCATGGAAGCAACATTGCCTAATACCCATGGCTGAGCAACTAATGCTGCTTTTGCCTCGGCTGGCGTCGAGGCTCGACGAATCAGTTCGATAATAGGATCGATATTCGCCAGCGCCACAGCCAATGCCTCAAGAATATGGGCACGTTCACGGGCTTTCCGTAATTCAAAGATTGTACGACGAGTGACTACTTCGCGGCGGTGGCATATAAATGCAGAAATAATGTCTTTCAGATTCAGCAGTTTTGGCTGTCCCTGATGCAGCGCCACCATGTTGATACCGAAAGAAACCTGAAGCTGAGTCAGGGAATAGAGGTTATTCAGAACCACTTCCCCTACAGCATCGCGTTTCACTTCGATAACAATACGCATGCCATCCTTATCAGATTCGTCACGAAGAGCACTAACCCCTTCAATGCGCTTTTCCTTCACCAGTTCGGCAATTTTTTCAATCAAACGGGCTTTGTTGACTTGATAAGGAATTTCGTGCACCAGAATAGTTTCACGACCATTTTTCTCATCAACTTCGATTTCAGCACGGGCACGGATATAAATTTTACCGCGACCAGTCCGATAAGCCTCCTGAATACCCCGACGACCATTAATGATCGCAGCAGTCGGGAAATCTGGGCCAGGAATATACTGCATCAGCCCTTCAATACTGATGTTTTCATCATCAATATAAGCCAGACAACCATCAATAACTTCGGATAAGTTATGAGGAGGAATGTTGGTTGCCATACCCACTGCAATACCGGAAGAACCGTTGATCAGCAGGTTGGGTACTTTAGTTGGCATGACTTCCGGGATCTGCTCGGTACCATCATAGTTCGGCACAAAATCGACGGTTTCTTTTTCCAGATCCGCCAGCAGCTCATGGGCAATTTTCGCCATACGTACTTCGGTGTAACGCATAGCTGCGGCTGAGTCACCATCGACTGACCCAAAGTTACCCTGACCATCTACCAACATATAACGCAGGGAGAACGGCTGAGCCATACGAACAATCGTGTCGTAAACTGCGCTGTCCCCATGTGGGTGGTATTTACCGATAACGTCTCCGACAACACGGGCAGACTTCTTATAGGGTTTATTCCAATCATTTCCCAGCACATTCATGGCGTAAAGTACGCGACGGTGTACCGGCTTCAGTCCGTCTCGAACATCTGGTAGTGCACGCCCGACAATAACAGACATTGCATAATCCAGATACGAGCTTTTCAGCTCTTCTTCGATATTGACCGGCGTGATTTCTCTGGCAATGTCGCTCATGGAGCCCACTATCCCTCATAATTCCGAATTCAAAGGTTTAGAACTATACCACAAATCAACAGCTTTATAAAAATCAGATACGGGTATTTAAAAATTAAGCCGTGTATACTATTCCCAGCGCAGAGTGAATCCATCTGTAAAGAAAGTTTAAGGAGCAACAACCGTCGATGAACACCAAATCCCCCTCCACGACAAACAATGTTGATCAACAAGAAATAGAGAAATTTGAAGCAGTTGCTTCCCGCTGGTGGGATCTGGAAGGTGAATTTCAGCCACTACACCGTATTAATCCACTACGCCTGAATTATATTTTGCAACGTTCCGAGGGGATCTTCGGTAAAACAGTATTAGATGTGGGTTGTGGTGGCGGCATTTTATCAGAAAGTATGGCTCGTGAAGGTGCAGAAGTGACCGGGCTTGATATGGGAACTGAGCCGCTTCAAGTTGCCAGACTACACGCCCTTGAAACAGGCATCTCTGTCACTTATGTACAGGAAACAGTGGAAAGTCACGCAGAAAAATATCCACAGGCTTATGATATCGTCACCTGTATGGAAATGCTGGAACATGTCCCGGACCCTCAATCGGTTGTTCGAGCTTGTGCTCAGTTAGTAAAACCTGGTGGACATGTCTTTTTCTCTACCATTAACCGCAACAAGAAAGCCTGGCTCATGGCGGTGATTGGCGCAGAATATATTCTGAAAATGGTGCCGAAAGGAACCCATGATGCGAAGAAATTTATCCGTCCATCAGAGTTGATAGGCTGGATTGACAGAACACCCCTGAAAGAACAGCATATCATTGGCCTGCATTATAATCCGCTGACGGATAAATTTAGCCTTGGTTACAATGTGGACGTTAATTATATGCTGCATACTCAATATGTCTGACATATTCATCTGACAGATTAATAAATCGACAAATGAATCATATTTTCAAGAATTTTTTTACTTAGGTTTACTCGTATTTCTGTCAGGTCAACCGCTAGTAATGATGCAGGCTTCCGGCTTTTTGATAAATTTAGTCCTCAAGTTATCCACAAAAATCCGTGTTTTTGTACACTTGATAAAAGCTGGTTTTAACATTATCTTGTTGTCATTATTTAGTGCACCCCCTACATATTGTGTTCCTTAACATTCCATTACCACTACTCTCTCGTTGGTTTCTTCACCATTGAGGGAGTTACGTTTTGGTCTGACTAAAGACACAAAGCAGGTGGGAGTGAGTCTGAAAGTAAATGTAAGGTATGCCTGTCCATGAACCATAGTCTGCTAGTAACAAAGCGTGATGGCCACAAAGAACGAATTGACCTTGAAAAAATCCACCGGGTTGTCGCCTGGGCAGCCGATGGCCTGAAAAATGTCTCGGTATCACAAGTAGAGCTGCGTTCCCAGATCCAATTTTACGACAGTATCAAAACCTCAGATATTCATGAGACGATGATTAAAGCTGCCGCTGACCTTATTTCTGGTGATGCACCTGACTATCAGTATCTAGCAGCCCGCTTAGCAATTTTCAATTTGCGTAAAAAAGCTTATGGTCAATTTGAGCCACCTGCACTGTATGATCATGTATCCCGTATGGTGGAAATGGGCAAATATGACAAACACTTGCTTGCAGACTACTCGAAAGAAGAATTCGAGCAAATGGACGAGTTTATTGATCACTGGCGTGATATGAACTTTTCTTATGCCGCGGTCAAACAACTTGAAGGTAAATACCTGGTTCAGAATCGCGTTACTGGTGAAATTTATGAAAGCGCCCAGTTTCTTTATATTTTGGTTGCCGCGTGCCTGTTCTCCAGTTATCCGAAAGAAACACGTCTGGACTATATCCGCCGCTTTTACGACGCGGTTTCCACTTTTAAAATTTCGCTGCCTACCCCTATTATGGCCGGTGTTCGCACCCCTACTCGTCAATTCAGTTCCTGCGTACTGATTGAATGTGGCGACAGTCTGGATTCCATTAATGCGACTTCCAGCGCCATTGTGAAATATGTTTCCCAACGTGCAGGTATTGGCATCAACGCCGGTCGTATTCGTGCACTAGGTAGCCCGATCCGTAATGGTGAAGCATTCCATACAGGTTGTATTCCGTTTTATAAGCACTTCCAGACAGCGGTAAAATCCTGTTCTCAGGGGGGGGTCCGTGGCGGCGCAGCTACACTGTTCTATCCGCTGTGGCATCTGGAAGTTGAAAGTCTGCTGGTACTGAAAAACAACCGGGGTGTTGAAGGAAACCGTGTCCGTCATATGGACTATGGCGTACAGCTTAACAAATTGATGTATGAACGCCTGATCAAAGGTGAAGATATTACACTATTTAGCCCGTCCGACGTCCCAGGGTTATATGATGCATTCTTTGCTGATCAAGATGAATTTGAGCGTCTGTACACCAAGTATGAGCAAGACAGTAATATCCGTCAGCAACGTCTGAAAGCCGTTGATCTATTCTCCTTGATGATGCAGGAACGCGCTTCTACTGGCCGTATCTATATTCAGAACGTAGATCATTGCAACACTCACAGCCCATTTGATCCATCAGTTGCGCCTGTACGCCAGTCAAACTTATGTCTGGAAATTGCACTACCAACTAAGCCATTAAATGATATCAATGATAAAAATGGCGAAATTGCGTTGTGTACACTGTCTGCATTCAACCTAGGTGCAATTGAAAATCTTGATGAGCTGGAAGAATTGGCTGCTCTGGCTGTTCGCGCTCTTGATGCTCTGCTCGATTATCAAGATTATCCAATCCTTGCAGCAAAACAAGGGGCTATGGGTCGCCGTACTTTAGGTATTGGTGTCATCAACTATGCTTATTATCTGGCAAAACACGGCGTACGTTATTCAGATGGCAGCGCTAATAACCTGACTCACAAAACATTTGAAGCTATCCAATATTACCTATTGAAAGCATCGAATGAATTAGCGAAAGAGCAAGGTGCTTGCCTATGGTTTAAAGAAACGACCTATTCTGAAGGTATCCTGCCTATCGATACCTATAAAAAAGCACTGGATACACTGACTAATGAGCCTCTTCACTATGATTGGGAAACATTGCGTAGCGATATCAAACAATATGGTCTGCGTAACTCAACATTATCCTCTTTGATGCCTTCAGAGACTTCTTCACAGATCTCTAACGCCACCAACGGTATTGAACCACCTCGTGGTTATATCAGTATCAAAGCATCGAAAGACGGGATTTTGCGTCAGGTTGTTCCAGAATATGAAAGCCTAAAAGGGGCTTATGAATTACTGTGGCAAATGCCTGGCAATGACGGCTACTTACAGTTGGTTGGTATCATGCAAAAATTCATCGACCAGTCGATCTCTGCCAATACCAACTATGACCCAACACGTTTCCCTAGCGGAAAAGTGCCAATGAATCAGTTGCTGAAAGATTTGTTACTCGCTTACAAATATGGTGTAAAAACGCTGTATTACCACAATACACGTGATGGTGCAGAAGACGTTCAGGATGACCTGGAAGAAGTCGTGGAATCTGCTGATTCCGATTGTGAAAGCGGCGCATGTAAGATTTAATTTGAGGAAGTTATGGCCTATACCACCTTTTCACAAGTAAAAAACGACCAGTTACAAGAACCGATGTTTTTTGGTCAGCCGGTAAACGTAGCCCGTTTTGACCAGCAAAAGTATCCAATTTTCGAGAAATTGATCGAAAAACAGCTCTCTTTCTTCTGGCGTCCAGAAGAAGTTGACGTGTCCCGTGACCGCATTGATTACAATGCACTACCGGATCATGAAAAGCATATTTTTATCAGTAACCTGAAATACCAAACGCTGCTGGACTCTATTCAGGGCCGCAGCCCGAACGTGGCGTTTTTACCGTTGATCTCCATCCCTGAGCTGGAGACATGGGTTGAAACCTGGTCTTTCTCGGAGACTATTCACTCACGTTCTTATACTCACATCATCCGTAATATCGTTAACGATCCGGCTGTTGTATTTGATGATATTGTCACCAACGAAGAGATTCTCAAACGCGCAAAAGATATTTCCGCTTATTACGATGATCTGATTAAGATGACCAATAACTATCAGTTATTTGGTGAAGGAACACATCAAATTGCAGGTACAACCATCACAGTCAGCCTGCGTGAACTGAAAAAGCAGTTATATCTGTGCCTGATGAGTGTTAACGCGCTGGAAGCGATCCGCTTCTACGTTAGCTTTGCCTGTTCATTTGCCTTTGCAGAACGCGAACTCATGGAAGGTAACGCTAAAATCATCAAACTGATCGCCCGTGACGAAGCACTACATCTGACAGGTACTCAGCATATGTTGAACCTGTTGCGCTCTGGTCAGGATGATCCGGAGATGGCAGAAATTGCTAATGAGTGTGAACAACAGTGCTATGACCTGTTTGTTCAAGCTGCGGAGCAAGAAAAAGAGTGGGCAGATTATCTGTTCAGCGAAGGTTCAATGATTGGTTTAAACCGAGATATTTTGTGTCAATACGTTGAATACATCACCAATATTCGTATGCAGGCTGTCGGGCTAAAACTGCCATTTGAGACGCGTTCTAACCCGATTCCGTGGATTAACTCCTGGCTGGTATCCGATAACGTTCAAGTAGCACCACAAGAAGTTGAAGTCAGTTCATATCTGGTTGGTCAGATTGATGCTGAAGTTAACCCTGACGACCTGAGTGATTTTGAACTCTGATGACAAGTTATAAAGTAACCCTGCATGATATGCAGGGTTATCATATTTACAGCTCCCCCGAGCTGCATAACAGTCTGCTAGAAGCACTGGAACAAGGTAGAGTACAACCGGAATACCAGTGCCGTGAAGGTTATTGCGGCTCCTGCCGTGTCAGATTGGTAAAAGGTAAAGTCGGTTATCGGCGTAAACCTCTGGCTTTTGTTAACGAAGGTGAGATTTTACCCTGCTGCTGTCATCCGCTTAGTGATATTGAAATTGAGCTATAACCTTTCGTTATTCACAATAAAAGGTAATAACTGATTTTTCAGTTATTATCTTTTACCTTCTACCTTTTGGCAGTAATATTACTGCCTTCTTCTTTAATATATTCACTAAAATCTACTGTTACATCAAAATTCCCACTCTATACCCGTCATCTTTCAAGTTGCTTCTTTGTTGGCTGCACTCACTCACCCCGGTCACATAGTTATCTATGCTCCCGGGGATTCGCTCCCTTGCCGCCGCGATGCATCTTGAAATCTATTGGGTATATTATATTTATTGAAGTGGTCTAAATTAACATTTCTCAAAAAATTGATTAAAAAATTGGTTGTAATAAGTCATTACTTCCTAATGGATCTACTCCCAACAAGTCATTGCCTGAATAGGTTTGCACTGAATAGAAATCACCATTAAATACGCATCCGGCATTTTTACATCGTTCAAAAATTTCACTCTTTATTTCACCACCGCAGCTTCGACGGTAAGGAAAATTTAATAACTGTTTGAGCCTTTTTAAGATAATTAGGAAACTCATAATAGCCATTCCATTTTAAATTGATCATATAAATCAAAGGCTAAGATAATTAGCGGACACATAATAGTAATTACGTGTCCATATTAATTCACTCTCTAAATCAAAGATCATGAATAATCAATGCAAAAACAAACTGTTTCTTTATCGTCAAACATAACTTCTGCAACGCGAAAAAGCCAATCGCAATGCGGCACCCACTTCCTCAGGGGAACTGTCTGCCGGGATGATGACATAATCAGATTCAGAAAAACCATCTCCAGACCAGCCTTCCAATTTTTCATGGCTAGATGGTCGTATTGTTATTTGACTATCAAGTAATTGAATACCACAATTATGCATTTTTTTAAAAAGCTGGCGTTTTGAACGGTATGGATGAAATTCCATCATCTCTATAACCCACTGCTCATATCGTTCTTTTCTTTTTTCATTATCTAAAAAATCACCGAGATTCTCATAGGGAATAAATCGACTTTTAGAAAGAGCACTAAAAACTGCAACCCCTAATTCTTCATCAGAAGTACCGGGAGATAACATATGGTTACCTCCTAAAGGATCTAAATTAAGCGAACGGTAACCGGAATAAGTTGTTACTGAGTAAAAATCACCATTAAATACGCATCCGGCATTTTTACATCGTTCAAAAATTTCACTCTTTATTTCACTACCGTAACTTCGACGGTAAGGAAAATTTAATAACTGTTTGAGCCTTTTTAAGATAATTAGGAAACTCATAATAGCCATTCCATTTTAAATTGATCATATAAATCAAAGATTAAGATAATTAGCGGACACATAATAGTGATTACGTGTCCACTTTAATTAACTCTATAAATTAGAAATCATGATTAATCAGTACAAAACCATTGTTTTATCGTCAAACATAACTTCTACA
The DNA here is from genome assembly GCF_018448905.1 of Photorhabdus heterorhabditis. Lineage (GTDB taxonomy): Bacteria > Pseudomonadota > Gammaproteobacteria > Enterobacterales > Enterobacteriaceae > Photorhabdus > Photorhabdus heterorhabditis. The sequence continues at coordinate 33,730 of NZ_RCWA01000043.1, forward strand.
ACGTGAAAAAGCTAGCCGTAATGCCGCACCCACTTCCTCAGGGGAACTGTCTGCCGGAATGATGACATAATCTGACTCAACAATACCCTGCCCTGTCCAAAGCTCAAGTTTTTCATGACCAGAAGGTTTAATAGTTATCACACCATCTAACAAACGAATAGTACAACTGTTCATCGTCTTGAATAACTGACGTTTTGAGCGATAACCATAAGTTTTGATTAATCGATTAGTCCATTCTTTATATTGTTCGCTACATTTTGCAGGATCAAAAAAAACACCTACATCTTCCAAAGGAATTAACCTACTTTTGGATAATGCATCAAGAACTGCTATACCTAACTGCTCGTCATCTGTATCTGGGGACAATAAATAATGTCCTCCCTGTAGATCAATACCTAGCATCCGATAACCAGAAAGAGTTTCAATGAGGTAAAAATCTCTATTAAATACACATCTGGCATTTAACCCTTGTTTAAAATCTGCATTCATTATTTCACCACTGTAATCTTAACGTTGATGTTCTTTTCTGTTCCATAAGTAATGGCCCGGTTAATCTGCTCCCATTGCTCAGGTGTCGTAATCTTTGGTACAGCAATACGCACTTCACGTTGCAATATCTCATCAGCATTAACAACACGGTTTCCTTTCGAATCTTCAGTGAAATTAGCCACATCATCGATATTCTTTTTCATCGAAGTATAGAGCTGCTTCGGATCTTTAACCCTTGACGCAGTACGTGTATCTAATGTCTTAACACTGGTAGCTAACCCCGTTTCTAGATCAAAGAAATCAAACGTCCTGAAATTCTCTGGCAGTCGAGAACCTGCTGGCATCTGCGTAGCAACAAAATCCTCAAAAGGATACCCTTGCTTATAGTTCCCTTCTCCCCACGCCATTTGGGTCTGACTTCCATCTTTTTCTACCCGATATACTCGACGGATGTCTACTGCTGGGTGTGGATCTTTTGAAATGATTTTCGATAATTTAGCCGTAGCAGATGTAGACCCTTTGACCGCCCCCAAGCCACCACCAGCCATACTGACTATTCCAGTGACCAGTTTTCCTATCTCCAGCCCCGCATTATAGGCTCCCTCTGGACCCGCTTGTTCATATTCGGCTTT
>NZ_RCWA01000044.1 GCF_018448905.1 Photorhabdus heterorhabditis
GGGGGCAAACAAGATTCTATCAATATCCAAGCATCATCAGAAATGTCGTAACGTGCCACTATTTTGTTCCTGCATCGAAATCAATCAGATAATAATACTATTAATTGATATTAAGGGACACAGCCTAGTATTCAACATAAACTCATGTTGTGAGAAATATATTTTTTCTTCAAATTTTACACACTTAAATAAATTCTAATAATTCGATAGATAAAACAAGACAATAATAACAAGATAATAGTGTAAATAATTAATAGATATTGAAATTGATTAGACAGCAATTTCTCAATCCCCAAAAACATTATGAATATAAATTAACAATCAACAAATCATCTTTACATCCAATAACTCTTTTTTTCTTTTTAGGCGTTATTGAGTGGTATTCTTCGCTATTCGTCACAATAATTGGCGATATAATCTGGATTTTATTCTCTTGAAAAAACCCCAGATCAAAATTAACTAATACATCACCAACCCTCACTCTCTGTCCCTCTATCACTTGCAAATTAAAACCTATTCCTTGCAAACCTACGGTTTCAATACCAATATGAATTAATAATTCAATCCCCTGATCGGAGATTAAACCAACAGCATGTCCAGTTGGCGTAATCATTGAAACCTTGCCATTAAAAGGCGCTTTAACCACCCCTTCTGTAGGAATAATAGCAACACCATCACCAATAATTTTTTCAGAAAAAATGTCATCAGGTACACTTGAAAGAGGTTCAATTTTACCGGTCATCGGAGAAAGTAATGTGATTTTCTTTGTCTTTGAAAAACGAGGCTTTATTAATACCATAGAATCAACATTAGATTCTAATTTCATGAGTAATGTAAGTATAAATGCGACTAAGAAACTACTGAAAATGGCAAACAAAATAAAAAGTAAGTTGTTACTATCTTTTTGCACATAAAAAGGTAATGACACCAATCCTGGTAGACTAAAAGCAAATATTTTTATAGAAAGAATACCTACAATAGCGCCACCAACCGCCCCACCAATTAAGGCAGCATAAAAAGGTTTTTTTAATTTAAGAGTAACACCATACATCGCTGGCTCGGTGATACCTAAAAACGCAGAGAATGAGGATGAATAAGCTAATGATTTCATCTGTCTATCTTTAATTTTAATTGCAACCGCCAATGTAGCACCGGCTTGAGCAATATTACTGACGAAACTGATTGGTAATAACATAAAATCGTATCCGAGAGATTTAAAGTTAGCAAAAACACTCGGCAAAAAAGCATAATGCATCCCCGTAATCACCAGCACAGGTATAATTCCCCCCAGAAATAATCCGGTAAGGGGGCCAATTACAGAAAATAACATTACGAACACCTGTTCAATATACAAACCAATTGTATTTCCCAATGGGGCAACAATAACCAATATAATTGGTACAGAAATCAATAACACCAATAAGGGTGTCAGTACCATTTTTAATACTACAGGAATAAATCTATCTACCCATCGATGAATATAACTAAGCAACCAAACACCTAAAATAATTGGAATAACAGTATAGCCATAATGAATAATCGGAATAGAAATACCAAACACATCAAAATATTCTCCACTAGAGGTACTGACAAGGTTAGATAATGTTGGATAAATTAAAATACACGCTAATGTTGCAGCAATAAACTCATTAGTTTTAAATTTTCTTGCTGCCGAAAAAGCCACAAGAATAGGTAGGAAATACAAAGGCGCATCAAAAATAACATATAATAATTTATACTCATTACTTTCTTCTGAAATCCAACCCATCGTATTGAAAAAAATCAACCCACCTTTAAGTAAACCAGATCCTACGATTGCCGGTAATATTGGAACAAATATACCTGAAATTATATCAAGAATGTGGCTAATGACATTACTTTTTGACTCATCACAATTTCCCGAAGTTTCTTTTAATTGCTTAATTATTTCATTAAATATTTCAATAACTCTATTACCAATAATTATTTGCAACTGTCCGCTGTGAAAGCGCGCCCCCATAACCCCTTGCATTTTCTTTATAGAAGTAATCTCTACCTTACTATCATCTATAATATTAAAACGCAATCGAGTAACACAATGCCAACTCTTACTTATATTTCCTCCTCCTCCAAGAAATACAATAATGTCTCTCGCAAACTCTTCATAATTCATTTTAATCACCACCTATAATTTATTATCAAAAAAATCAAATAAATATAAATACATTAATCTCAGTCATTGCTTAAGTTAATACCTGTCTACACATCCACTTAATGATGCACTTATCATGAATCTTTTGCCTTATAACTATCATTGACCACCCGCTCTATATGAATAACCAAATAAATCAACTCATCATCAGGAACCTTCCATTGATATTTTTCCCTCAAATATCTAATTAGCTTCACCGCACAATTGTAACTTTTGAAGTATTTTTCTTCTATCAATTCTTGCAATGAAAAATCCATTTCAATAGCAGACGAGAGATCATTTTTATTTTGTCTGATTAAGAAATAGCGCAGATGAGTAATAAAACGAGAATAATTTACTGATGTTGGATCAAGATTAACATGAAAATAATAGTGAATAAGTTTAACAGTTTTATTAATTAAGTTCGTTAATTTTAATGTATCCCCCATAGTTTGCCCTTCATATTGAGCATTAACAAAATGCAAGGCAATCAATGAAGCTTCTATCGGCGGTAACGGTTGTTCAATCTGGTTATTAATATGGATAAGTGCCTGTTTACCTACTTCATACTCCAACGGGTAAAGATGCGGGATCTCCCATTGTAAGACATTACCAATCTGGTATCCTTTATTTACACGCTCAAAGGCAAAACTTAAATGTTCTGATAACGTAATGAGTAATGAATCGTTAATCGGTTTGGCAAGAAAATTTTTCCCTAATGTGATAATTTGTTCTGTTAACTCTATAACTGAAACAGGGATAGTAGAAAGGATCTGACTTATCTTATAGTGCTTTTCAACAGTAAAAACTTTTGCAACATCTTGAACATGCAACCTATCCCCTTTTTTCCTATTAAATCCGATACCCTTATCCATGAGAATCATTTCGCTATTATTCTCATCAATAGCAAGGACCACATTATTATTTATGAGTTTTATTATAGTTAACAAAAGATATACCTTACAGGATAAACCATTATCTGCACTAACCTATACCCGTTATCTTTCAAGTTGCCTCTTTGTTGGCTGCACTCACTCACCCCGGTCACAGAGTTATCTATTCTCCCTTGCCGTCGCGATACATCTTGAAATCCATTGGGTATATAGAATAGGCAAAATACATCCGTGACTTGGTTGTGCCTGATCGAGTCAGTGACACTCCTGTACACTATATTCATATAGATATTTCATCCCTCAGGCTAAGACATAATTTTTATAAAGTCAATGACACTGCAATATTCTCAATTTATCTACTGTATTTATGATAAGAATCACATTTTCGCTAAAATTAATCCTAATAACTTGCAAGAATCATAAAGAGTAACTAGTTTCTAAATATTGATTAATAGGCTTGTTACCGACTTGGTTGCGACCAATGTCGGGCAAAACCTAATCCATCATCTACGATATATCCCTATCCTAGGGCTATTGAAGATCATGGGTTAGGTTTTTTTTTGACTTTAATTCGGCCTTTCGCTGTTTTCAACTTAAAAAAGGGGAAATCTAATGAAGTACGAAAGTCTGTCTGATGAGATAGTCTGCGCAATAGGGGGGAAAGAGAATATATCGAGTCTTGTCCATTGTGCTACACGTTTACGGTTTAAACTTAAAAATAGAAACTTAGCCAATAGTGAATTACTCAAACGAACTACAGGAATTATTACCGTCGTAGAGAGCGGTGGTCAATACCAAGTGGTTATTGGCAGCCATGTAGGAGATGTTTACGATAATATCAATAATAAATATTCACAAGGTAACGCAGAAAATCCCGAGGTTAAACAAAGTGTAACGTCACAGCAAGAGATAAAAAAAGATAATTCAAAAGGCTTAAAACGTATTCTTAATGTAGCAATTGATATTATTTCCAGTATTTTCACACCACTATTAGGCGTACTAGTCGCTGCCGGATTGATTAAAGGAATACTCGCTTTATCTAGCGTATTTAACTGGATGGACCCAGAAGGTGGCACCTATAAAATTTTATTCGCTACTGGCGATGCAATGCTTTATTTCATGCCTATTCTATTAGGGTATACCGCAGGTAAACGGTTCGGTGGCAACCCTTTTATTACCATGGTTATTGGGGCAGCCTTAACCTATCCAACAATGACTGAAGCATTTAAACTGTCGCAAACGACCTCCGCTGTTCCTTTAGATTTCTTAGGCATTCCGATTACTTTCATTAATTACAGCTCAACAGTTATTCCCATTATTTTATCAGCATGGTTTAGTTGTTTTCTGGAAAAAAAACTTAATAGCTGGTTTCCTTCTTCTTTCAAAGCACTCATTACCCCTTTCCTGTGCCTATTGATTACTGTTCCGTTGACCTTCCTGATAATTGGCCCTATAGCAACGGCACTTAGTGATGGTTTGGCAACAGGATATCTCTTTTTCTATCAACTAAACCCCGTCATTGCAGGTATTTTAATGGGAGCCGTATGGCAAGTTTGCGTTATTTTCGGGCTACATTGGGGATTAATTCCTATAATTATCAATAATATGATGACACAAGGAAAAGATATGCTCTCCCCACTGCTCCAACCAGCAATATTTGGCCAGGCGGGAGCAACATTGGGCGTCTTGTTACGTACACGCGATAAGAAAATGAAAGCGCTATCAGGCACTGCTCTGATATCAAACCTCTTTGGTATTACCGAACCCGCAATCTATGGTGTAACACTGCCACTAAAACGCCCATTTATCATTGGTTGTATTGGTGGGGCACTTGGAGGCGGTATTATCGGTTTCTATTCGGGAACAGCACACATCTTTGGCGGTATGGGCGTCTTTGCATTTACCTCATTTATTTCTCCTACCGGGGAATTAGACAGCGCTTTCTGGAGCATAATATTGGGTTCGCTGGGTTCATTCATCTTCTCCTGTATTGCAACATATTTATTCGGTGTACCGTCAGAGACTAAGGGATCACAAATAATATCCCGCACAACAAATTAATTTAAACGTTGAAAGAAATAATCACATTAAGACGATATCTCGCAGGTTTAACAAATCATTAAAGAGGAAAACCATGAAAAAACAATTTCCAGAAAACTTCCTTTGGGGAGGCGCATTAGCAGCAAATCAGGTCGAAGGAGCCTATCAAATAGGTGGAAAAGGGCTATCAACCTCAGATCTGCAACCCCATGGAGTCATTGGCAGCAATATAGAGCGCAATACGGATGATTTTAATATCAAGGATATCGGCATTGATTTTTATCATCGTTATCCTGACGATATTGCCCTGTTTGCTGAAATGGGATTTAAATGCCTGAGAACGTCTATCGCCTGGACACGTATATTTCCTGAAGGAGATGAAGAAATACCGAATGAAAATGGTCTAGCTTTTTATGATCGCCTTTTTGATGAAATGAGAAAATATCATATTCAACCATTAATTACCCTCTCTCATTTTGAAATGCCTTATGGCTTAGTAAAAAAATATGGTGGTTGGGGAAATCGTAAAACAATTAAATTCTTTGAACATTATGCCAGAACTGTTTTTGAACGTTACAAATATAAAGTAAAATACTGGCTGACATTCAATGAAATTAACATGTCTCTCTTTTCCTGCTTTACCGGTACAGGGTTGCCGGAAGGCAGTAAAATTCAGGATATTTATCAAGCCCTGCATTATCAGTTAGTTGCCAGTGCCAAAGCCGTTAAAGCCTGCCACGAAATTATTCCAGATGCAAAAATTGGTAATATGGTGGCAGCAACATCTTACTACCCATTAACCTGTCATCCCGATGATGTATTAGAATCATTGAAAAAGAATAGAGAATCACTGTTCTTTTTTGATGTTCAAGCTCGTGGATATTATCCATCTTATATGACACGCCTATTTAAAGAGCAAAATATTACACTTGATATAACCGATGAAGATAAACAAGCACTAAAAGAAACTGTTGATTTCCTCTCTCTCAGTTACTACATGAGCTGTTGTGCAACTACAGATCCAAATATTGTTAAATCCTCAGGTAATATGATTAATCCGGTGAAAAACCCTCATCTAGCCAGTTCAGAGTGGGGATGGCAAATAGATCCTCAAGGACTCCGTTATCTTCTCAATACATTATATGACCGTTACCAGATGCCACTATTTATTGTAGAAAATGGTCTGGGAGCAAGAGATGTTATTCAAGATGATGGCTCTATTATTGATGATTATCGTATTCAATATCTCAACGATCATTTATTCCAAGTACGAGAAGCCATTGAAGATGGTGTCCAGATCTTGGGGTATACCTCATGGGGGCCAATAGATTTAGTCAGTGCCTCTACAGCCGAAATGTCAAAACGATACGGATTTATTTATGTCGATCGTGATGATCAAGGCAATGGAACACTGGAGCGTCGGCGTAAGAAAAGTTTTAACTGGTATAAAGATATTATAAGCAGTCACGGAAATATTCTTAAAGCACCGGGAGCAAAAAATGAAAATAGCCAATAAATTTGTTTTATCAACGCTGCCACTTATATTGCTGTATAGCAATATAAATGTGGCGGCAGAAAGTAACTGTAGCTCATATGATCCCCTTTTACCGAGAGGGCCGGAAACACCTTCGGTCGCATCTGCATGTGATACTGTATTTCCCGAATGGGGCGGTCTCAGAAAAGAAATGGCAGATCGAGGCTTTTATGCAAATTTTCAAATGCTAACAAACTTAACCTATGACCTTTCAAGAAACTGGAAAAATACACCTAATCCTAATTATGTAGGTCAACGTTTAACCACCGGTAATTTTGTTTCTACAGAACTGACCTATGATTTATCACGGATTGGTTTCAGTGATAAGGCGCAACTGCGTGTAGGTCTAAACTACGCCTATAATAACTTTAAAAATAATGGTCAAGATGGGCACCCTTTTATCTCCGCTTTCTCTATTAACCAGCCCTTGTTCAATGATAGGGTGATATTGAATTACGGCTATACAACATTGCTTTCTCATTTCTATGGCTTATTTTTAGGTAGCAGTACCGCATCATCGGCTTTGGGGCCAACCAGCGTAATGTTGTCCCAAGCTGGCTTGCCCAGTACAAAACCCAGCCCATCAATAGATATTCGATTTTTATCGAAAAATAAACGCTGGTATGACCACATTGGAGTTGCCAGAAGTCAAAGCTCGGAAGGTTTAAAAGCAGATTCAAAATACAATACTTACGGTCTGCGCTGGAAAGTTCCTAGTGCGGGTACATTGATCATTAATGAATTAGGTTATCGTGTTAATGCCGATGAAACGGAAAGTATGATCTGGATTCGTGGCGGCTCGGTGTTTAATAAAACGCCTTATTTTAACTATAACAACTCAAAATATGAAGATTATACCTATTCTCATTATATAGCGGCTACCCGCCAGATAACCAAGCCGGATGCATCGATGCCTTTCCGTGGCTGGTATATTGACGGTAAAGCCAATTACGCACCAAAGGATCGTAACTTGTTTAACGCCGATGTTTCATTATCACTGTTTAGCATTGGACTACTCAATTCACGCCCAAACGATATGCTTACTCTTGGTTTGTCATACAATAAGTTCAGTGATGATGCGAAAGATTACTTTGCCCGCAATGGTCAAGTTGCTGAAAGTTATAGTGCAACCGCTTCCGCGTCATATTCATATCGTGTTTCCAACGGAATCTATTGGACGAACAGCTTATCGTATACCCACCATCCATCAGTAACACCGAAAGAGGACGATGCTTATAATTTGCTCACACAAATTACCTTTAGCTTATGATCTTCAACCAAGGCAAAAAGTCCTCGTATGAAAACGAGGACTTTAGTCAACAATCTGAACTACATCAGAAATGCAGCTCTATTTACGTGGAAAAATTAGCTATTATTTGGTCAAATCATCAAAAAATTTCTTTACGCCATCGAAGAAGCTTTTAGAACGCGGACTATTGGTTTCACCACCAGTACCGCCTAAAGACTCACCCAATTCACGCAGTAATTCTTTCTGCCTTTCGTTCAATTTAACCGGTGTTTCTACTACTACCCGGCACAGCAAATCCCCTTGAACGCCGCCACGAACAGATTTAACGCCTTTGCCTTTCATGCGGAACATTTTACCCGTCTGGGTTTCCGCAGGTATTTTCAGTTTCACACGACCATCAAGCGTTGGTACTTCAATTTCTCCGCCCAACGCCGCCATTGCAAAGTTAACTGGCACTTCGCAATAAAGATTATTTTCTTCACGCTCAAAGATATGGTGCCGTTTCACCTGTACCTGAACGTACAAGTCACCAGCGGGTGCGCCATTACTCCCGGCTTCGCCCTCACCACTCAGACGAACACGGTCACCGGTGTCCACACCCGCCGGGATTTTGACAGACAATGTTTTATATTTTTCAACACGCCCATGACCACGACACTTATTACAAGAATCTTTAATGATCTGACCACGGCCATGACAGTGTGGACAAGGCTGCTGAACAGTAAAGAAGCCCTGACGCATATGAACCTGACCTGCGCCCTGACAGGTTGAACAGGTTACAGGACTGGTTCCTGCTTTAGCACCGCTACCATGACATACATCACAAGTTTCCAGTGTCGGGATGCGGATCTCTTTGGTCACACCACGGACCGCTTCTTCCAGCGTCAATTCCATGCTGTAACGCAAATCAGCACCACGGCTTTGGCGCTGCTGACGGCGACCACCGCCGAAGATATCACCGAAAACGTCACCAAAGATATCACTGAAATCGGCACCACCACCGAATCCACCACCACCCATACCGCCTTGTTCAAAAGCAGCATGACCATACTGGTCATAGGCAGCGCGTTTCTGATCATCCGTCAGGATCTCGTAAGCTTCTTTAACTTCTTTGAATTTGCTTTCTGCATCTTTATCGCCCTGATTACGATCGGGGTGATATTTCATTGCCAGTCGTTTATAGGCTTTTTTAATCTCTTTTTCGTCCGCTGTTTTGGAAACGCCCAAAACCTCGTAACAATCTCTCTTTGCCATCTCTTATTTTACCCTTAACATGCGCGCACGGGCGCAGAGTTCCCTCAACGCCCGTGCCGGTTAATCAGCAACAGTTGTCATAACTATCACCGCGCCCGCTAAGGGCAATTATTTTTTGTCTTTCACTTCTTCGAATTCAGCGTCTACAACGTCGTCATCTTTTTTCGCACTATCACCAGCGTCTGCTGCTGACCCCGTCTGAGCCTGCTGCTGAGCAATTTCTAACAGCTTAGCGGAAGCCTGCACCAAAGCCTGAATTTTCGCTTCGATATCAGCTTTATCTTCGCCTTTGGCGACTTTTTCCAATTCAGCAACAGCGCTTTCAATAGCTGCTTTATCTTCTGCTGGCAGTTTGTCACCTGCTTCTTCTACTTGCTTACGAGTGCCGTGAACTAGTTGATCTGCCTGGTTACGAACCTGTACCAACTCTTCAAACTTACGATCAGATTCCGCGTTAGCTTCTGCATCACGAACCATCCGTTGAATTTCTTCCTCATTCAGACCAGAAGAAGCCTTGATAGTGATCTGCTGTTCGCGGCCACTATTTTTGTCTTTAGCAGACACATGCAAAATACCATCAGCATCAATGTCAAAAGTCACTTCAATCTGAGGCATACCACGCGGAGCTGGCTGAATACCATCTAGGTTAAACTGGCCCAGAGATTTGTTATCACCGGCACGTTTACGCTCCCCCTGCAACACATGGATAGTTACCGCAGCTTGGTTATCTTCTGCTGTAGAGAACACCTGGCTGTGTTTGGTTGGGATTGTGGTATTTTTCGCAATGAGGGCTGTCATCACGCCACCCATAGTTTCGATACCCAGAGACAGAGGCGTTACATCCAGCAACAACACGTCTTTCACATCACCAGACAGAACACCACCCTGTACTGCTGCACCCATGGCTACCGCTTCGTCAGGGTTCACGTCTTTACGTGGCTCTTTACCGAAGAAATCAGCGACCACTTTCTGGACCATTGGCATACGGGTTTGACCACCCACCAAAATCACATCGTTCACATCAGAAACTGACAAACCCGCATCTTGCAATGCAACCCTCACAGGCTCCATAGAGCGTTTGACCAGATCTTCTACCAGTGACTCCAGTTTCGCTCGGGTCACTTTGATGTTCATGTGCTTAGGACCAGTCGCATCCGCCGTGATGTACGGCAGGTTAACATCAGTCTGCTGTGCAGAAGAGAGCTCGATTTTCGCTTTTTCTGCTGCTTCTTTCAGACGCTGCATTGCCAGCGGGTCATTACGCAGATCAATGCCTTGATCTTTCTTAAATTCGTCAACCAGATAGTTGATCATACGGCTATCGAAGTCTTCACCACCCAAGTGAGTATCACCGTTGGTTGCAAGAACTTCATAGGTTTTTTCGCCGTCAACTTCATCAATCTCGATAATAGAAATATCGAAAGTACCACCGCCAAGGTCATAAACTGCAATGGTGCGGTTACCAACTTCTCTGTCCAAGCCATAAGCCAGTGCAGCGGCGGTTGGTTCGTTGATAATACGTTTTACTTCCAGACCAGCGATACGACCGGCATCTTTTGTTGCCTGACGCTGAGCATCGTTAAAATATGCAGGTACAGTGATTACCGCTTCAGTTACTGGCTCACCCAGATAATCTTCAGCTGTTTTCTTCATTTTTTTCAGAACTTCAGCAGAAACCTGAGGAGGAGCCATTTTCTGGTCTTTCACTTCCAACCATGCGTCACCGTTATCTGCCGCAATGATTTTGTATGGCATGATAGCTACATCGCGTTGTGCTTCATCGTCCTGAAAACGACGACCAATCAGACGCTTAATAGCAAACAGCGTATTTTGCGGGTTAGTAACAGCCTGACGTTTAGCCGGTTGACCAACCAGAGTTTCACCATCCTGGGTATATGCAATGATGGAAGGAGTTGTACGATCACCTTCGCTGTTTTCTAATACACGAGCTGTCGTGCCATCCATAATAGCTACACAAGAGTTGGTAGTTCCCAGGTCGATACCAATAATTTTACCCATCTAAACGCCTCCACAAGAAATTCGTAATTAGTCAAGTTGCTAATCAATATGAGGATAAGTATCTGCTTTTCAATGGCACCTATTTTTATGCCTTTATGCGATTCCTCACCTTTGCTTATATACATCAGCTGTATAAGACAGCGGTTAGCAACTGCGGTTGATTATAAGATGGGGCCGTTAAAACCAGCATCAAGGGGGGGAGTGAAAAAAAACCTTTTTATTATTTCACAGGTCATTGTTTCCTTGCTGACAGATCATTATGATTCGCCACCTTTGCTATTTATTACTTTTATACCCAGTAGATTTCAATTTGCAGCACGGTGGCAAGTGAACGCATTCTCAGGCGCATAGATAACGATGTGACTGGGGTAAATGAAAGCAGCCAACAAAGCAGCGACTTGAAGGATGAAGGGTATACGATTTTCTTTCAGAGGACTTATGAGCACTAATCAGTTGGCAAATCCCGGCCCTTTAGGTTTGATGGGATTCGGCATGACAACCATTCTGCTTAATCTGCATAACGCAGGTTTCTTCCCACTGGCATCAGTTATCCTGAGTATGGGTATTTTTTATGGCGGCCTAGCTCAAGTCATTGCGGGGCTTTTCGAATATAAGAAAGGCAATACTTTCGCCGCTACCGCTTTCACCTCCTATGGACTGTTTTGGCTCAGTCTGGTCGGGTTGTTATTCCTACCCAAAATGGGACTGGCAGAAGTCACCAGCAGTCAGTATTTAGCGGTATATCTTGGCCTGTGGGGTATTTTTACTCTGTTTATGTTCTTTGGCACTTTTAAAACTAACCGCGTGCTACAATTTATCTTCGGCGGCCTAACGCTGCTATTTGCTATGTTAGCTATCGGAAACTTTACCGGAAATACCGCTCTGCTAACCATTGCCGGTTATGAAGGGATAATTTGTGGTGCCAGTGCATTTTATCTGGCAATGGCAGAAGTGCTGAATGAGCAATATGGCCGTACTGTCCTACCAATTGGCGAAATAAAACCGTCATAAACCAAGTTTTTACCTTGCACGCCATAACCTATAACTCATCAAGGGCCGTTGCCCTGATATTATGGGTTATTTTTAGCCTGTTATGGGGTGTCAGCCCCAATAACAGGCAATCAATCTTTGTGGATTTATTTTCAGTGCTAGTCTTGATAGATGTCAGATTAAGCTCGATTTTTTGATTATTTCTACAGTTAGCTCATTGCTCAGCGACGAGCACTCTTCGGTCTAAAAGCAGCAACTACCTTGTCATCGGTTTCAACATACGGGCCATCCAGCAGTTGGATACAATACGGCACGCTGGCAAAAATGCCGGGTACCAGAACTTCACCATGTTCGCCTTTCAAGCCTTCCAGCGTTTCTGCTATTGCTTTTGGTTGCCCTGGTAGGTTCAGGATAAGAGCCTGCTTGCGGATCACGCCAACCTGACGGGACAAAATTGCTGTTGGAACGAATTTTAAGCTAATTTGGCGCATCTGTTCGCCATAACCCGGCATTTCACGGTCTGCAACCGCCAATGTGGCATCAGGAGTCACATCCCGACGAGCTGGGCCAGTTCCACCAGTAGTTAGAACTAAATGACAACCGATTTCATCCACCAATTCACACAGGGTTTGTTCAATAATGATCTGCTCATCAGGGATTAAACGAGTTTCTACATGGAAAGGTGTCGTAATAGCACTTTTCAACCACTCTTCCAGCGCTGGAATCCCTTTGTCCTGATAAACACCGCTTGATGCACGATCAGAGACAGATACCAGACCAATGCGCAACTCATTCATATAAACCTCAATCAACACAATTAACTAATAGCAAAAAGGCGGCTAATTATGCCGCCTTTAAAACTAAAAGAATAGTTTATGACCTATCATTACAGCAGATCAGCGATCATCTTCTCAAGTTTGCCCTGATCTACAGCAAATTTACGGATACCATCCGCCAGTTTTTCTGTTGCCATTGCATCTTGATGGTGTTCCCAATAGAACTGAGCTTCATTCAGTGGCTCTGGACGCGCTTTAACGTCACCGGTATAACCCAATTTACATTCAATCTCACCCTGAGCTTCAGATAATTCTTTCAACAGCGCAGGGGCGATAGTCAAACGGTCACAACCAGCCAATTCCAGGATCTCACCGGAATTACGGAAACTTGCTCCCATAACAACGGTGTCATAGCCATGTTGTTTATAATATTGGTAGATTTCGGTCACAGAAATAACGCCAGGATCTTCGTGTGGAGCGAATTCTTTTTTATCGCTGTTCGCTTTATACCAGTCAAGGATACGACCAACGAATGGCGAAATCAGGTAAACTCCCGCTTCAGCACAAGCACGCGCCTGAGCAAAGGAAAACAACAGAGTCAGGTTACAGTTAATACCTTGTTTTTCTAACTGCTCAGCCGCACGGATACCCTGCCAGGTTGAAGCCAGTTTAATCAGAATACGATCATTGCTGATACCCGCTTCGTTATACAGCTTTATCAGGCGCTTAGCTTTAGCGACACTGGCTTCGGTGTCATAAGATAGACGAGCATCTACTTCAGTAGAGATACGGCCTGGGATCAATTTCAGAATTTCCAAACCAATATTCACCGCCAGTTTATCGCTGGCATCTACAATCTGCTGCTCACGGGAGTTACTCTGTTCGCGCGCCCACGCAATTGCTTCATCAATTAGTTTACGGTATTCAGGGATCTGTGCAGCGTTAAGGATCAGAGATGGGTTAGTTGTCGCATCTTGTGGCTGATAAAGTTTCATCGCCGCAATATCCCCGGTATCTGCTACTACTGTTGTCAGTTTACGCAGGGAGGTTAGTTTATCGGTCATTTTGTCATATCTCATCGTTATGCGTGAAATTGTGGCATTGTGGCTGCGCCATCCATTGATAATAACACGGTAAGATCTTGCTGCAAGGCGGTAAAACGATCACTCACACCGGTCACAGAGTTATACTATGCTCCCGGGGATTAGAAGATAAATTTTTTCACAAAAAATTACTTTAATGTGAGTTTATTCTCAACGTCGGCACTTATTTTCTTTGCAACAAAAACTGAGCTCAAAGAACACATTGCAAAAAAGAGAAATAAAATACTACTTCCTAGCAAAGGGATTAACCCTATTATGATAATACCAAAGGCTGACTGGTAACTTCTTGAAATTGCATCCGAAGACGATATTATTCTAGCAAAATATTTTTCTGGGGTCAGCTCTTGCCCTGATGTATAGAGAGATATCCTTAAAAAAGAGAGTCCGATAAAAATAAGCATAGTTCCCAAAGTATAAAATAACAGGACACTTTTTGACAAAGGCATAGCCCAAAGAATACTCCCAACTGCAATCAATAGAGAACCAAGAAAGAAAGATTTTTTTAATTTACTTATATTGAAATAGTAGCTAGAAAAATAAGATCCAAATAACATCGAAACAGAAGCTAAAAAGGAAAAATAAGCAATTAAATCAGAAAAAGAAAACGAATATAATTCACTAAATAAAGAGACAATTGTTGCATAGTGAGAAGTCATTATATAGGTTGAAATCACTTGGTATGACACCATTGCAGTTAAAATACTTATCCTGAATAATAATATATTTCTCTGAGTATTATTCTTGATAATATATTCTAAACCACCATATTTCATAGAAATATCTTTTTCCTTTATTTTAGTTCCCCAATCACTGATAAAAAATAAAAATATAATTGATAACATAAAGCACATTGATTCAATAAAAAATAAAGATCGTATTGAAATCATATTTATCAAAAAACCTGCTATCAACGGAGAGGATATAGAGAGCAACCCATAATAGAATTGTTGCTTTGATATAAAAGCAACTCTTTCTTCTGAGCTGACAAATACTTGGTACGCCACTGACCTTATCGATATATTTAAACCTGAAAAAAATGACAGCAGGAAAGATATGAAAAATAATAAATACATATTATTGACAAATACAGCAAGAAATATTGTTACTGCCCGGAAGAAATCCGAAGAAATACAAATAGCCCGCATACTCAACCGAGCAGTTAGCCCGCCAATAACTACAAAAACTAATATACTCGCTGTTAACCTTAAAGATACCATTAAAGACGTATCTATCTCCGACTTGGTAATTGAATATACAAGTGAAAGAAGCGCTATTTCACTTATTCCTGTACCAAAGATAGATATTATATCAGAGGATAATAGCTTGTTTTTATTCTCCATATCTTATCCCATTTATATTTTATTTATCCAATCGATTTCATTAATGGTATTTCCCCGATTTCAATCAAATAAGAACAATGATTACAAACATGCCTAAATTTCCTATTATCAAAATCATCACCGTAAGCATGTGTATATGTAATTCCACAATTATCACATACATCATATTTAGGATTTTCTACATTATAATTTTTATATAATCGCTCAAGTGACTCAAAAAAATTGAATCCCAACCCTGGCCAAACACCCGATAATAAATCAGCTATAAAATAATTTATATCCCTATTATGATCTCCTCTATCATAGTCTGTAGGCGATCCCTGTTTCGAATGGTGTTCAGGAGCCACAATTTTAAGATATAATGTCAATTCTTTTTTAGTTATTGTCCATAATGGTGATACATGCGTAAACTCTCCCCACGTTTTCAATGGAGCCGACTCACCTAATAAGATTCCCAAAGTATATGTTCTAAATATACTGGTAAATAAATCTTCAAAATGGTAACCAAACGATAAATTAAAAACTCCCTTTTCTCTTGCAAATCTTTCAACACAAGCTCTCATAATGGTATGCCACAAAGTAATTGAACGCCCACGTCCACTTGTTACAAGCACTTTTTCAATAACGTTTTCAAAACCATTTGTAAAATGCATCGTTTCATTAACATAAGAAAGTGGTAATATTGTATAGTCTCTTACACCCAAATTTGCGATAGCCTCAGCAGCCACTTTAACATCTGCGCCTGATGCTGCCGTATCAGCAACAGTAACTCCAATTAACTCATGCTTTGGCAATTTATCCACATTTCTTCTCAAAAGATATAATAATGCCAGACTATCTCTACCTCCAGATAAGGCAAGTACAATTTTATCATTTTCCTTAATCAAAGACTTAGTAAGAATCCCTTGAACAAACATGTCATCAATATATTTTACAAAACTATCCTCATTAAATTGTGTTTGTTTTAGATCGCAAATACCATTCTCTTTAAACCAGAGTATTCTCTTAGTATAAATTGAATCTGTATTTTCCTGTGTTACCTCAACGCCATCATCTTCCCATAAACGTAAAGTTCTGCAATATTCTGGGAGTTGATATGCCCTTACCATATCCAAAACTATTTTATCGCTTTCTTTTACTACATAGCTTTGATCATCTGTTATTTTATCATTCACATAGCAAAGTATAGAGTCTTGGGGTATGTAATTCTCCTTCAGGAATCTTCTCAACGGGATCCCAGACTTTGCAGAAAGCACATGAATTTTATCTAACCTATCTTTAAGCAACACGGTATGTTTTTTCATAATAATCTCTTACAAGAAAGAGCCTGTTGTTAGATACAACAGGCTTCTATTTTAAATATGGGCGATACTCTCACCGACACTCATGAGCAAGTCAGCATCACGTTTAATACGTCCAATAATCATTTGATTGATTTCTTCGAAACCAATTTCATCCTGCGAAACACTAAATAACCTTATAGGTTCAGCTTTACGAGTAAATATAGGCTGAAATAGCTTTTGAGCTGTTGATTGCATCTCTATTCCTCCAATTTTATAAAAAACAAATTTGCAAGAAGTGCTCTCACCTTTAGAATAACTACACTATTACAGCTCAAGAAAAATAGATCAAATTCACAAAAATTAATATTTTAATAAGTCTAAAAACTTTATTTAAAATAATATATAAAATTAAATTAAAATATAACTTTATAAATTATTTAAATATTTTTAACGTTAATAGCAGTATCGATCAATAAAATGGAATGCAAAATTATCAGCTTGTTACCCTACAGATATCACGCACCCAGTTTCCGCTATCGTCGTGATTAATTCTTTATTACTCTATCTTCTGTTAAAGTATCCTCATCTGAACAACCGGGACGATATTATGCTTATTACTATTTCACCTGCAAAAACCCTTGATTATGAAAGCACGCTTGCCGCGGAAGAATATAGCCAACCAGAATTACTCGACCAATCAAAGCAGTTAATCAGTATTTGTCGCGAATTGACGCCCGCCCAAATTGCGAGTTTGATGGGTATCAGCGATAAACTTGCCGGCTTGAATGCCGCTCGTTTTGGCGAATGGCATGCTGATTTCACGCCAGAAAATGCCCGTCAAGCCATCCTGGCATTTAAAGGTGATGTGTATACCGGTATGCAAGCTGAAAGTTTTTCCGACAAGGATTTTGATTTTGCTCAGGATCATCTGCGTATCCTGTCTGGCCTTTATGGCGTGCTTCGTCCTTTAGATCTGATGCAACCTTACCGGTTGGAAATGGGGATCAAGCTGGAGAATCAACGTGGCAGAGATCTTTATTCTTTCTGGGGAGAGCTGATCACAGAAAAACTTAATGAAGCCCTGGATCAGCAAGGCGATAATGTCTTGGTTAATCTGGCTTCCGATGAATATTTCAAATCCGTTAATACAAAAAAATTAGCCGGTAAGATTATTAAACCTGTATTCCTTGATGAGAAAAACGGTAAGTATAAGATTATCAGCTTCTATGCGAAAAAAGCCCGTGGGCTGATGAGCCGGTTTATTATTCAGAATCAATTAACACAAATTGACCGTCTGGTGGAATTCAATCTGGATGGCTATGCTTTTGATGAATCGCTATCCAAAGGGAATGAGCTGGTATTTAAACGCCCTGAACAACATTAAGATCTTATTATCAATAATAAACGCCGCATGATTTATGCGGCGCCCACTCTCACCATTATTCAGGTGCTCTTTCCATCAGGAAAGTACGCAATTTAGCAAAATCTGCCAGTAAGTAATGAGATAACAATGTCAAATTAGCTCGTTCTGCCAGAGCTTCAGGCAGTGGTAATTCCTCACCCAGAATCTGCTCCACACTCTCTTTAAATTTCGCCGGATGAGCTGTACCGAGAAATAATCCGTATTCATCTTCCTGTAATTGATCACGCAAAACTCGGTAAGCAACGGCTGCATGAGGCTCAGAGATATAACCCAGTTTAGCCAATTCCTTGATGGTCCCTTTAGTGACTTCATCACTGACTATGCCATACCCCAATTCACTTAATTTCCAGGAGCGACGACAAAATAGTTCTTCAATACGCGGCCAGTTGTTTGGCTGACTCACATCCATTGCGTTGGAAAGCGTAGCAACCGTCTGATGAGGAAGCCATTTTCCATCCGCCAGATAACGTGGAACTGTGTCGTTAACATTAGTCGCTGCGATAAAACGTTTTACCGGCAATCCCATTGATTTTGCCAATAAACCGGCAGTTAAATCACCAAAATTCCCACTGGGTACAGAAATAACTAATTTTTTACGCTTATCTTCCGGTACCTGAGCCACCGCCTCAAAGTAATAGCAAATTTGTGCCAGCAAGCGACTAATGTTAATTGAGTTAGCTGAATTGAGATACAGAGCCTGTTTCAACTCTTGATCATCAAACGCCTGTTTAACCAGCGCCTGGCAATCATCGAAATCGCCATCAATTGCAACTGTGTGAATGTTACCGCCCAATGTACAGAAGAGTTTTTCCTGTAACGGGCTAATTTTACCCTGCGGATAGAGAATAACCACCTGTACATTATTCAATCCATAGAAAGCATGCGCTACTGCTGCACCAGTATCGCCAGATGTCGCGGTTAAAATAGTCACAGGCTGTTCACCCGCAACCTGTGCCAGTATTTGTGCCATAAAACGGCCACCAAAATCTTTGAATGCCAGAGTCGGGCCGTGGAATAATTCCAGCGTTGCAATATCATCTGTCACTTTTGCAACAGGTGCTGGAAAAGTAAAAGCATTCTCAATTCGTGCCGCCAGTTGTTCTGGCGGAATTTCATCACCAATAAACGCTGAAAGAATGCGACCACTGCGGGTAACAAAATCCAGTTTCAACAGTTGGTCAATTTCTTCACGACTGAATTCAGGTAAATCTTGCGGGAAGAAAAGTCCTTGCTGTTTACCTAACCCCTGTTTTACTGCCTGCGCAAAACTCACCTGCTCGCTGTTGTCTTTTAAGTTATACAGTTTCATCAGTTACCCTATCTGTCGTGCGCCTGCGAGATCCAGACGGCAAATGTGTACAAAACCTTCATCATTCTGAACATAATGCTGTTGCAGCCACTCAGCCATTTTCTCTGCGGTAGCCATATCATTACAAATGGAAAACAACGTCGGGCCGGAACCAGAAATACCACAGGCCAATGCGCCTATCTCTTTTGCTGCTTCACGAGCTTTATTAAAACCTGGTAACAGTTGTCTACGGTACGGCTCAGCAACAACATCTTTCATCAATCTGGCTGCCAGTTCAGGTTGCTGTGTATGACAAGCATGAATAAAACCAGCAAGAAAACGCCCATGGTCGATAACATCCCGCTTCGAGTACTTAGCAGGTAAAATTGCTCTGGCTTCTGAGGTAGAAACTTTAATGCCCGGATAAGCCATCACCCAGAGCCATTCATCAAATGAAGGCACTGACTGACAGATAATATCCCCTTGTTCCATAATCAGTTGCAAACCGCCAAGGTAACATGGCGCGACGTTATCATAGTGAATGCTGCCTGAAATACGCCCTTCCAACTCGCCCATCATTTCCAGTAATTGACCTTCGCTGAACGGGCGTCCCGTAAATTCGTTGAGTGCCATTAAACCCGCTACAACAGAACAAGCGCTGGAACCAAGACCAGAACCAATTGGCATATTCTTTTCTAGCGTCATCTCCACAGGTAATTGTTTACCTAAACGCTGGCAGAATAACTGCCAACATTGATAAACGATGTTGTTCTCCTGTTTTTCAGGTAGCTTCCCCACAAATCGTCCTTCATTACGCAAACTGAAACTATCCGCCGCACGAACAGCAACACAGTCACCTAACAAAGTCCCATCAACAGGAGAAACTGCGGCTCCCAGTACATCAAACCCAACACTGACATTCCCAATAGATGCGGGAGCATAGACTTTAATCACAATTAAACTCCCTGTTTCCAGGATAAAGTACGCAGCATATCGGCAAAAACCCCGGCGGCGGTGACATCATTACCGGCTCCGTAACCACGCAGTACCAACGGTATCGGCTGATAGTAACGAGTGTAGAATGCCAGCGCATTTTCGCCATTTTTAACTTTATAAAGCGGGTCATTGCCATCTACAGCAGCAATTTTCACTCTGCAACGACCATTCTCAATCATGCCAATATAACGTAACACTTTCCCTTGAGCTTTCGCTTCTGCTACACGCTGGTTGAAAACCTGATCAAGCGAGGATAGACGTTCAAGGAAAGTCTCCACATTGCCGCTATCATCAAAGGAAGCGGGTAACACCGGCTCTACATCAATATCATCCAATTCAAGCTCACAACCTGACTCACGTGCGAGGATTAACAGCTTACGGGCAACATCCATACCAGAGAGATCATCACGAGGATCTGGCTCGGTATAACCTTTCTCCTTCGCCAATAAAGTTGCCTGAGATAATGATATCCCTTCATCCAACATACCGAAAATAAAGGAAAGAGAGCCGGAAAGAATGCCATTAAACTGCACCAACTCATCACCCGCATTCAGCAAATTCTGTAAGTTTTCAATAACAGGTAGACCCGCTCCCACATTGGTGTCATACAGGAATTTTCGTTTGGATTTTTCTGCTGCTTTACGGATCTGATGGTAATAAGCCATTGATGCAGTGTTAGCTTTCTTATTCGGCGTTACCACATTAAACCCATCACTCAGGAAGCTAGCATACTGATCTGCAATTTGCTGATTAGAGGTACAATCCACTATCACCGGATTAAGCAAATGATACTCTTTCTCCAGGCGGATCAGACGACTCAGGCTAAATGGTTCTTTAACTTCTGACAAACATTGCTGCCAATTATCGAGACAAATACCTCTCATATCCGTCAGCATAGCCCGTGAATTAGCGATACCACATACCCGTAAATCAATGTGTTTTTGTTTTAACCACGCTTGCTGGCGACGGATTTGCTCAATTAAAGCGCTACCAACACCACCGACGCCGACAACAAAAACCTCGATCACCTGATCAGTGTTAAATAACATCTGATGGCATAGGCGAACTGCGGTAGTAGCAACTTCATTGTCGATAACCGCCGAGATAGAACGTTCAGAAGACCCTTGTGCAATGGCAACAATATTGATGTTACCGCGAGCGAGAGCCGAGAAAAAACGGGCAGAAATGCCGCGCAGAGTACGCATACCATCACCCACAACAGAGATGATAGAGAGATTTTCCATCACATCCAAAGGATCAAGTACACCATCTTTCAGTTCTAGATAGAATTCTTCACTCAATGCCTGACGTGCACGTTCCAGTTCACGTTGAGGCACACAGAAACTGATGCTGTATTCTGAAGATGACTGAGTGATTAACACAACAGAAATCCCTTTGCGGGACATAACCGCAAATACTCGTGCGGCCATACCAACCATACCCTTCATTCCGGGACCTGATACGTTAATCATGGCCATATTGCTGAGGTTGGTAATACCTTTCACTGGTGTACTTTCATCTTTCTGCCCATCACCGATAAGTGTTCCCGGCGCATCAGGATTGGCTGTATTTTTAATCAAACAAGGAATCTGAAATTGAGCAATCGGAGCAATAGTCCGCGGATGGAGCACTTTAGCCCCAAAATAAGAGAGTTCCATTGCTTCCTGATAGGACATTCCTTTTAATAAACGTGCATCTGGCACAATTCTTGGATCACAGGTATAGACACCATCGACATCAGTCCAGATTTCACAACATTTAGCACGCAAACAAGCAGCCAAAACAGCGGCAGAATAGTCAGAACCATTACGTCCTAAGACAACCAACTCTCCTTGATCATTCCCAGCGGTAAAACCCGCCATCAGGATAATATGATCATCAGGAATATTTAGAGAAGAAATGCGCGTTGTAGACTCATTAATATCTACTGTAGATTCAAGATAATGACCTTGTGCCAACAGATTTTTTACCGGATCAATCACTGTGACCTTATGACCACGCGCCTGTAATACAGATGCCATAATGGCGATAGAGAGTTTTTCACCACGGCAAATCAGAGAAGCGTTAATACTGTCCGGGCATTGGCCCAATAATGAGATACCATGCAAAACCTGTTTTAATTGAGCAAATTCTTGCTCAACCATCATTTTTAACCGTTCATAATCAAAACCGGGTTGCGCCTGTACTAGCCCCTGCAATAAATCAGCAAAGATCTGTTCAGCATCGTGCATATGGGTAATAACGTCTTGCCCAACCACAGTTTTTTCGATCATGGCGACTAAATGATTAGTTATTTTTGCCGGGGCAGAAAGCACTAACGCAACCCCTCCTTGAGAAAGCTTTTTCTCAGCGATATCGGCGACACTCAGCATACGCTGGCAGTTAGCGACCGAAGTCCCTCCAAATTTAAGCACTAGCATTGACATTTTTCTCCTGATTCAGCGCCAAAAAAAAACCCGCATCTGATTTAGATGCGGGCTTTTTTATCTGTTTTGTGTATGCGTCAGCCCGCCCCGCAACTTGTAGTTCCGGTGGTAGTAATAATTGTGGTTTTCAGGCTGATTGTTTGCATAAGTTCCTGTCTGTCATTTAATGAGTTCGACCCTATATTGGTTAAAGGAATCTGTGCGCAAAGTCAAACATTTTCTTTAGACAACCTTATATTTTCGATATTTCTTGCATTGAAATAATTTATTCTATAGTCACCAATGCAAACAAATATATCCAATTTAATGCCTTCGTTCAGTTGTTAACTCTATTTTTAACAAAATTAACAATATATTTTGTCTTTTAGTAAAAATCAGGTATTTTTGTTCACCGGCAAGCACAAGAAAGACTATTTTTTATACAAAAGTATTTTGCATGTTAACAGAAATTTTTCATTTTCCTGCATAATACAAAGTATAAAATAACAAATATAAATAATATTAACGTGCTACAATCAATTTTGATGTACGTCAATAAAAGGTAGTTTTTTTAGATGGTAAATGCATTGCAAGCTGTTATATTGCTGTTAATAGACTAACATAACACTGTTTAACCAGTTTTTTCGGGTACATGCCCACCAAAGGAAAAACAACTTTTACTTTCAGTGTAAAACATATCAATAAATGTTATTACTGACTTAAACTATAATTTCAGTGATGACAAACAATAACCAGTAAATATCCTGAGATAAGAGTAGTTTGAGTCATTCTGATTTTATTTTTAAGCGATTTTAGGTAGCAACCATGCAAACCCCGCACATTTTGATTGTTGAAGACGAAATTGTCACTCGCAACACCCTGAAAAGCATTTTCGAGGCTGAAGGGTATGTTGTTTATGAAGCCACCGATGGTTCAGAAATGCATCATATTCTGTCAGACAACGACATTAACCTGGTGATTATGGATATCAATCTTCCAGGCAAAAATGGCTTGTTACTTGCCCGCGAATTGCGTGAACAAGCGAATGTTGCTTTGATGTTCCTGACCGGCCGTGATAATGAAGTGGACAAAATCCTTGGGTTGGAAATTGGGGCAGATGATTATATCACCAAACCATTTAACCCACGTGAACTGACCATTCGCGCCCGTAACCTGCTTTCTCGCACCATGAATTTGAGTAACGTCAGCGAGGAACGCCGCCAGATTGAAAGCTACAAATTCAATGGTTGGGAATTAGATATCAATAGCCGCTCTCTGATCAGCCCTGCTGGTGAACAATATAAATTGCCACGTAGTGAGTTCCGCGCCATGCTTCATTTCTGTGAAAATCCGGGCAAAATCCAGACTCGCGCAGACTTGCTGAAAAAAATGACAGGCCGTGAACTGAAGCCCCATGATCGTACTGTTGATGTGACAATTCGTCGTATCCGTAAGCATTTCGAATCTACCCCAGATACTATGGAGATCATTGCCACTATTCATGGTGAGGGTTATCGTTTCTGTGGTGATTTAGAAGCGTGATTTGAATTAAATAACAGGATGGGATGTCTTTGTAGAAACCCCATCCTATTCTCTCAATTTTCCGCAACCTTCCACGGCATAATTGGCACAGCACTGAGTGCGTTCTTCGGCGAACCATCAATTACTTTGTCTGAATAAGTCAGATAAACAAGTGCATCACGGTTTGCATCATAGAAACGGACAACCTGGAGTTTTTTAAACACCAATGAAGTTCGCTTCTGGAAAACAACCATGCCTTTCTTACCACTCTTTTTAATCTTGTCTGTTAGCTCAATAGGACCCACCTGTTGGCAGGAAATAGCCGCATCAGCGGTATCTTCCGCAAGTCCTAAGCCACCTTTGATTCCACCTGTTTTTGCCCTACTTAGATAACAAGTCACATTTTTCACATCAGGATCATCAAACGCTTCAACCACAATTTTATGATCAGGCCCGATAAATTTAAAAACAGTATCTACCGAACCAATCTCTTCGGCCTGAGTTGCCAGAGGTATGAACAACAATATGGTTGCTACGAATATCTTTCTGATCTTTAACATATATAATCCCATACCTTAATCAATTCAGTGTAAAACTTCACCACAGTGATACCAGATAGAATGGTAATACTATCAATAACAATAGTTACATATAAATATAATTTCACAAAGTAATGAGTGAAATAATAATCTTAACAAGTATCCTATTGTAAATAGGAGACTTGTTTTACACTTAGTGCTTATATCCAGTAGAGTTATTGCTGAATGCTATTCTTGTCAATAAATTGTGAACATGGGCAGCACGTGGAAACCAGAACATACATACCCAATGGATTTCAAGATGCATCGCGACGGCAAGGGAGCGAATCCCCGGGAGCATAGATAACTCTGTGACTGGGGTGAGTGAGTGCAGCCAACAAAGAGACAACTTGAAAGATAACGGGTATATGTAATACACGAGAATGACTCATCTCGCTCACCCTACGTATTTGTTCAGAATGGCAAACAAAATAGCCTGGTGGTATAGGCTCTTATATTATTCTTTCTGGTCTTACATGACTAAGGAGATGTATGGATCAAACCAACATCATTCGTGATTTATTGCGTTGGCTAGATAATCACTTAGATCAACCATTATCACTCGACAATGTTGCAGCCAAAGCAGGCTATTCTAAATGGCACCTGCAACGTATGTTTAAGGACGTTACCGGCCAAGCTATCGGCTCTTATATCCGTGCCAGAAGGTTGTCACGGGCAGCCGTTGCCTTACGTTTAACCAGTCGCCCTATTCTGGATATTGCTTTGCAATACCGGTTTGACTCCCAACAAACTTTTACCCGTGCATTTAAAAAGCAGTTCAACAAAACACCTGCATTTTATCGACTCAGTGAGGAATGGTGTGCCACAGGTATCTGCCCCCCGATATTACTGGATAAAAGGCATATTCCTGAAGCAACATATATCACGCTGGAAGAGCTGCAACTGGTTGGTATAGAGCAGTCCTGTTCCTATATGCTGGAACAATGGTCAAGTTTTTGTACTGAAATGCGCCAAAATTTCTGGACATACTATCTGCAAAATGCAGAAGTGCTACCGCCAGTGCTTTATGGTCTTCACCATGCGATTCCCAATCCAGAAAAAGAGGATGAGCAAACCGTATTTTACACCACTGCGGTAGAACCCAAATATGCACAGTTTGATGTGGTCGGCAGCCAGCCCGTTACATTACCGGCTGGGGAGTATGTCTCATTCAGTTACTATGGCACCAAAGAAGGCTTACAGAATTTTCTGTTCACCGTCTATGGTATTTGCCTGCCAATACTGAATCTGACCCGCAGAAAAGGATACGATATCGAGCGTTATTATCCCACTCATATAAATGACAGAGACAAGGAAGCGAAGAATCATATCATAGAATTTCAGTATCTTATCCCCATCCAACCGTTAACGCTGTAATTCATCCAGTGCAGGCGTATCCAAATGTGTGATATCGCCTGCCATTTCTACAATCCAACCAGATGCCAGCCATGGACTGTTTTGGTAATCCACTCTGGACAAAGAGCAATTACGCAAACGAAGACGACGTTCAGCATGAGCGGGTAATCCTAATATTGTGCCAACTAAACATCCCAGAGCAATTCCATGGCTAACTAATAACGGGCGACTGCCACCAGGCAGATTACGGCAGTTTTCCAGCGCGGCTCTCATGCGCACTGCCAATTCATCCATAGATTCGCCTTCAGGGATACGCCCGCCAGGTGTACCATCAAGCATTTTCTTACGCCAGATTTCCTCTTCAGAGGTTAGTGAATCAATATTTCTGCGCTCAAGCACTCCCATATTCAATTCACGTAAACGTGGCTCCAGAATAATTTCACAACCACAAACCTCAGCAATGATTTCTGCGGTACGGCGTGTGCGTCCGAGATCACTGGTAATAATATGAGTAATACTTTCAGATTTTACTCTTTGCGCCACTAATCTGGCCTGATATTCGCCTGTTTCAGTTAAAGGGCTGTCAGATTGTCCCTGAATACGACGCTCCGCATTCCATTCTGATTCCCCGTGGCGAACAAGATATACCTGTAACATTTTCATTTTCCGTTATACTGCGTAAATATTAGTTCAAAGGATAACTTATCTATTATGTATCACGTTATTGCTGCAACCACCAACCCCGCCAAAATTAAGGCCATTAGTCTCGCATTTGATGATATTTTTGGGCCAGGTGCTTACCGGATTGAAGATATCAACGTAGACAGTAGTGTCCCACAACAACCCATTGGTAACACAGAAACCCGTACTGGTGCCCGTCAGCGTGTAATGGCTGCCAGACAGGTTCGCCCCGAAGCAGATTTTTGGGTTGGTGTGGAAGCAGGTATTGAAGATGATATGACATTTGCCTGGATGGTAGTAGAGTATCAGCAAATTCGTGGAGAATCTCGCTCAGCCAGTCTGATGCTACCAGAAAAAATTCTTAATGGTATCCGTGAAGGCCGAGAATTAGGGCATGAAATGGCTTACCTTACAGGTATTGACAACATCAAGTGGAAAGGCGGTGCCATTGGCTTTTTCACCAATGGTATCCTGACTCGTACCAGTGTATACCATCAAGCCCTGATACTCGCTTTAGTACCTGTATATCATGAAATTTATAAAGAACTGGATGGCCGCTAAACAAGCATTCATCATGGGCCGCAGCCGGCGGCCTGTTATTTCAATAATTGCTCTTCTAACCAAGCTTTCACATCATTTGGTGCAGATTTTAGACTATTAGAGCCACGTGTGATAGTCGCAATTCCAACCCCAAGTTCATTTTTCAACTCACGTTGGCTCATTTGCCCACTCATCAATTCCTGGATAATTCGGACTCTTGTAGCCAGCGCTGTTCGTTCATCCGGTGTCAATAATAACTGCAAAATCGGGTGCTGTAAATTTTGTGTAAAAGCCTGTTGGAGTAACGTCACAAAGCGTTGCCAGTCTTCATTATTTTGTGGCGAAAGTGCCGGATCTGTCAGATGATTTGGAGTCATAATTAATCAGTTTCATACTATTCAACTAGTACGGCAGAATAACATAGTTTGCCATAAATCAGTAACGCCTTTGCCATTCTGCGTTAGTCAACACATTTGATGATTTACCCATGAAATTACCGTAGAAAACATCATAAGCCAAAACATTTTTGACATAATTCCGAGTTTCGGAAAATGGAATACTTTCAATAAAGGCTATCGCGTCCAACCGTCCACCGCTGTCAGATAACCAGCGATCTACACGAGTTGGGCCTGCATTATAAGCAGCACTGGCAAGTATCCGATTATTCCCAAAACGCTGATAAACAGACTCAAGATAAGCAGTACCAATTTCAATATTAGTCAATGGGTTTATCAGTTGGCTACTGTTTGCATATCCCTGAATACCATTTTGCTTAACCGTATATTCCGCCGTTTCCGGCATCACCTGCATCAAACCAACTGCACCGACAGAAGAACTCGCTTGCGGGTTCCAAGCACTTTCCTGACGCGCTATCGCCATTGCATAACTCTGAGAAATGCCTTTATCTGACGTAAAATGGTTAAATTCCTGCTGCCATGCCAATGGGAAACGCTCTTCAAGGTGGTCCCACATTTTTCCGGTTATTGTCGCCTGTACACTAAGAGCCGCCCATTTTTGGTTAAAAGCATAACGGGCAAGTTGCTCTTGTTTTGATTTACTCTGACTAGCAACCAGATAGCTCCACTCTATACGAGCAAGATTATCCATTTGCCAATATATCAGTTCCCTTACTCTCCGCACTTCAGGTATTGCAGCAATAGCAGCATCTGGTTTCTTTGCTGTATTAATGATTAGTGGATAGCTGATATTCAGTTTTTGCGCAGCAACCATTGGATAAAAACCACGACCTTCTGTCAGCTTACGCAGTATTGCCTCACCTGCACTTTTTTTACCCTGTGCCAATAAAATATTAGCTCGCCAATAACGCCAGTGCTCTTTATTCTGGTTCTCTGACGGTAACAATTTGATCCACTGATCCAGACCACGCTCATCTGCGTTACCCAATGCCAAACGAACACGACGCTCAAGCAGTGAAACAGATTGGGTATCGCGGATTACATCATCACGCCACTTTTCCTGTTCATAGGTCACATTCCCCATCAACTGCCATGCAACAATCTCTTTTAACCGCTGGCGCTCACTTTCATTCATCTTTTGCACTCTAACAATTGATGGAATGATCGTTCTTGCCTGATCCGGATCTTGACGGGCAAAACGTAAGAAGGCGGCTACGGTAGCTGCACGAGTAAAATCAGTCGGTCCAGCATTATTAGCAAAATCTAATACAGTAGCAGGATCATCCTGCAACTTAATCAGGCCATCACTGATACTTTTGTATCCTGGTGACAATCGCTTAGCGAGGTAACTGACCAGAGAAGTATCCCCTGCTTTCAAGGCGAGATTAATACGCTGTAATACCAATTCCACCGATAAATAGCCTGCCTGCTGCCAGACATCCAATAATTTATCGCAGCTGGCTGGTAAAGAGCGCCCATTCAACCAGACATCTTTTGCTCCCTGCCAAGCAACCGACTTCTCACCTGTAGCCCATTTAGCAAAATAGTAATTACAACGGGCCGTAATAGATTTCGGGACCGTGGGACTGAATACCAGCACACCACTCCAATCTTCACGACGTGCAAGCTCATTGATAAAACGGGATGATAAAGAACGTGCTGGTGGTAAATTAGGATAACGATCAATAAAGTCACGGATCTGTTCTGATGTCACAAGAGCGAGATCATAATTCAATTCTCGATATTCCAAGTAAGGATAAAGCGGATAATCTTTTAATGTTGGCATCAATCTCGCGACTTCAGCCATATCGCTGGCATCCCACGCTTGCTTAATCTGCTGATATCTTTGTCGCTGATTATCCAGAGAATCAGCGTTTGCTGCTACAGATACAAAAACCAACCCTACAGTCACCGCAAGGTGTTGCCATCTAGCCATTACCACACTCCTCCCGGAGATCAAGTTGAATAGGTTGATATTCGCACACACATGAACATCATAATAATATGATTAATACTAATTACCACATTAATTTATCCCATTATGAAATATTTAACCATATATCTCATTAAGGTAAGCTTTTTATCTAAATAAATTAATCACACTTAATAAACTCAACCCAGCATCATTTCATTCCGGCAATTGGGTTATAGAGTTTATTAACTTAAATCGGGTAAACTGTGACAAATCGTGTTCAAATGAGCATAAATAACCTAACTTGATATAATCAAACACCAACACGCCCTGTTCTTACAACTTACTTTGCAAAACAGGCATTATAACAATCAGAGATAGCGAGGCTCATAGCAACGTGGCTCAATATGTTTACTCCATGCATCGGGTCGGTAAAATTGTTCCCCCGAAACGTCATATTCTGAAAAATATCTCCCTGAGTTTCTTCCCGGGAGCAAAAATTGGTGTTCTTGGTCTTAACGGCGCAGGGAAATCCACCTTATTACGTATTATGGCCGGTATTGACAAAGACATCGAAGGAGAAGCCCGTCCACAGCCAGGGATTAAAATTGGCTATCTACCACAGGAGCCAAAATTAAACCTTGAGCATACTGTGCGTGAAGCTGTGGAAGAAGCGGTCAGTGAAGTAAAACATGCACTGACGCGTTTAGATGAAGTCTACGCAGCCTATGCTGACCCTGATGCTGATTTTGACAAACTGGCTAAAGAACAAGGTGAACTAGAAGCGATTATTCAGTCACATGATGGTCATAACCTTGATAATCAGCTTGAACGTGCCGCTAATGCGCTACGTCTGCCATCATGGGATGCAAAAATTGAGCACCTATCCGGGGGTGAACGCCGCCGCGTAGCAATCTGCCGTTTACTGCTAGAAAAACCAGATATGCTGCTATTAGACGAACCAACTAACCACCTTGATGCCGAATCTGTTGCATGGCTGGAGCGCTTCCTGCACGATTATGAAGGTACTGTTGTTGCAATCACTCACGATCGTTACTTCCTTGATAACGTTGCAGGCTGGATTCTGGAGCTTGACCGTGGTGAAGGTATCCCATGGGAAGGCAACTACTCTTCATGGTTGGAGCAAAAAGATGCTCGTCTGGCTCAGGAAGCATCGACAGAAGCCGCCCGCCGTAAATCTATCGAGAAAGAATTAGAATGGGTTCGCCAAAATCCAAAAGGCCGTCAAGCGAAAGGTAAAGCACGTCTGGCACGTTTTGAAGAATTGAACAGCGTTGAATATCAGAAACGTAACGAAACCAGTGAACTGTTTATCCCACCGGGATCACGCTTAGGTGACAAAGTTCTGGAAGTGGAAAATTTGACCAAATCCTATGGCGACCGGGTTCTTATCGATAATTTGAGTTTTTCCCTACCAAAAGGGGCGATTGTCGGGATTATTGGGCCTAACGGTGCCGGTAAATCTACCCTATTCCGTATGCTTTCCAACCAAGAGCAACCTGATTCCGGCACTATCACGTTAGGAGAAACCGTCAAACTAGCTTCTGTAGATCAGTTCCGTGACGATATGGATGACAAGAAAACCGTCTGGGAAGAGATTTCTAATGGTCAAGATATCATGCGTATCGGTAACTTTGAGCTCCCAAGTCGCGCCTATGTTGGGCGTTTCAACTTCAAAGGTGTTGATCAAGGTAAACGTGTCGGTGAACTGTCTGGCGGTGAAAGGGGCCGACTGCACTTGGCCAAACTGTTGCAAGTTGGCGGTAACATGCTGCTACTCGACGAACCAACCAACGATCTGGATATTGAAACCCTGCGCGCATTAGAAAATGCCCTATTGGAATTCCCAGGCTGTGCAATGGTTATCTCCCATGACCGCTGGTTCCTTGACCGTATCGCAACCCACATCATTGATTATCAGGATGAAGGAAAAGTGACCTTCTTTGAAGGTAACTTCAGTGAATACGAAGACTATAAAAAGCGGACTCTGGGAGCTGAAGCACTAGGTAGTGTCCCTTAATTATATAATCTCCGGCAAAAGAGTCGAATACAGCCTAATTTCACCATCGACAGATAGTTTCGTGCTGTTTTTTCATAGCGTGTTGCAATACGTCGATTACCTTTCAAAAA
>NZ_RCWA01000045.1 GCF_018448905.1 Photorhabdus heterorhabditis
CCTTAGTTGAAAATAAAGGGGATCTCACCCAGACACTGGCGGCCTTAGCGAAGCGCGAAGCCGTCAAATCCCTCGTGACCCAAATCGCCGTGGGTGGCGCATTAGGGGGTTTAGACCACACGATGGGTTGGGGAAAATTAGTGGAGGGAAAAGGCGTTGTCGATCCGCTAAAAGCGCAGCTTCCTTTATTGAGTCATCAGAATTGGAGTCAGGTGGCCCAGCGTGTGGCGGCACAATCCGTCGTCAGTTCAACAATAGGGACGGCGATTAACGGCGGCAGTTTTACGGATAACCTGCAAACCGCGTTGTTGAGCAATATCGGTAACCAGATTAATGCGGAAGGGGCCAAGCTGATTGGTAATAACGGGGAGATTTTAGGCCACTCAGGCAAGATATTGAGCCATGCGGTTGTGGCAGGTATTAGCGCTGAAATCGCCGGTGGAGATGCCAAAGGGGCTGCCGTGGGTGCGCTGGCGGCTGAATTAGCGGCAATCACCATGGAAAGCCGGCTATTTGAACCGGCGTATAAGAATGAAACCGAGCGACAAATCCATAAAATTCAGGAAGCGCTGACAGGTAATGAAGTTAAGGCCCAGACAGCCAAATTTATCGGGGCATTATCAGGCGCCCTGATTAGCCATACCCCGGAAGGCGCTTACAGTGCGGCGAACAGCGCGGAGCTTGTCTATCGTAATAACATGACTGAACACATGTTGTATCAGTTATCGGTAGAAAATCAAACAGACATCTTAGCGGCAGGAAAAGGGGATAAAGCGGCGGAAGCGCGCGTCATTGCGCGGCAGGATGCGGCGATTGCCGTCACCGCAGTGGCGGCAGGCGGTTACGCGCTGGTTTATGGCGGTCAGATACTGATTGCCGCCTCGGCTGAAATGGCAACGGCAGGGCGTGTTGCGCTTGAAGGCTGTAAAACCAATCCGGCGCTGTGCCTGAATAAAGTGGGTATTTTTGTCGCTGATGCGATTGCGCCGGAGGCGGCGGTTGGGACCGGAGTTTTGGCTGCGGGCACGGTAAAGGTATTAGGTAACACCAAAGAAGGTGCCAAGGATCTGGCAGAAGGGTTGAGTCATGCCTCAAACCCGCTGTTAAAAAATGCTAAGCCTGATACTGATGCCGTAACTCGCTTGATTGAAAATGAGAAGTTGTATACTGGAAAGGGGGCGACTGGGCAAAATGTAGGAAATCTTGAACCTGGAAATCCAGCAAGTACGAGTATTCCAAGAAATGGTGATCGTTTAGTTTTAAATCAAGGCCAACTACCAACGTGTGGACCAAATTCGTGTGCAATGATTATGGATACGGCGGGATTGAAATACGATTTAGGGAAGTTAATAACAGATGCAAAAGTTACAGCTAATGGAGCAAGGATGAATGATCTTGCATCTGCAATGCGAAACCAAGGCTTAACGGATGCTAAATTTACATCAAAAATTTCAGTTGAAGACTTAGCTAAAGCCACATCAAACGGGCATCCAGCGATAGTGGCAATGAAGCTTAATCGAGGTGGCCACGCTGTTGTTGTAGACGGTATAACCGTAAGGAATGGTCAGCACGTTGTGGCGATTAGAGATCCGGCGTTAGGAAGACAGTACTTTACTCCAATCAATGAGTTTAAAGAAAAATTCATGGGGCAAGCTATTACAACGAATACGAAGAAATAATAAGGAATAATAGATGAATAATAAATTAATTAACAAATCTGATGATGTCACTTCCATTGGATATTTATTTGTCTTTACTAAAAACAATGAGTTGTCTGGATATATTTCTGAGTCAAATACTATTGAAGAGAGTGAAGAAAATCAGAAAATATTTTTAACAGAAAAAGTTATAAATCAAATAATTGAACAAGATGAAGTGTTTGGTGTTTTGGTTGGGGGAAAATACTTATATTATGCGATGCCAGTTATTTTGGCTGATCTAAACTTATCATTAATGGATAATAAAACTTATTTGGAACAGGGTAGTGTTTTAATTTTATTTGAAGATGAAAATAAGCAGAAGGTTATAATTTAATAAATTATTTTTTATGAGTTCCCTCCTAACTTGAACTGCCCCCCGAATGTTAGACAAGCATATAACATTCGGGAGTGTAGCTCACTATGCCAAATTAACGCTGAGGGTGCCGGATTGATTGATGATAAGGGTCAGATTCTGGGTATCCCGGGTGAAGCGATTAGCTATGCAGCATATCTTACTCTGGCGACGGAGATTGGCGGAGGTGATGTAAAAGGGGCTGCGGTGGGTACATTAGCAGCAGAGTTGGCGGCCATAACGCTGGATAAAACCTTTAACGACATGATGGCAATTCAGGCACCAAAAAGGTGCTAAGGATTTGGCAGAAGGATTGGGTCATGCGGGTATGCAGGTCACTGAGGCATTAACACCGGGTGGTGTGGGTGCTGCGGGTGTAATCGGTGCGGGTAAAACTGCGGCGGAAGCGGTACAAACAGAAGCTGTAGCGGTTATTGCAGCTAAAAATCTGCTTAATAAGTCTGTTGCTCAAAAAATAGATGCAGGGAAATTTGGCAAATTAGGGTTAACCGAACTTGCTGAAACAGGAACTAAAATTGATCCGGCAGCTAAAGCTGGAAATTTCACTGTTGTTGGTAGAGCTTTGCAGAAGCATGGAAGCCGTGAGGGCAGCGCATTCCCTGCTGCTAAAGGAAATCCAGAACAGGTTAATCAGCAAGGACAAAAAATCTTGGAGGAGATAATTAAAACACCAAGAGCTAAGGTTCAACAAGGTAATCGTTTTGGTGGTTTTGATATAGTAGCACCGGATGGTCGTGGGGCGAGACTTGATCCTCAAGGTAACTTTCGTGGATTTTTGGAGCCATAATGAATAATAGGTATCAACTAAAAATTGTCATAGCAAGCGATATAGATTACGAATGTTTGGTGGCTGAAATTTATTGTAATGGAGAGTTTTTTGCTCTTTTGCAACAAGAAGAGGGGGTTGAAAATATTAAGGTAGAATTTTCTCCTAGCACCAGAATAATTGATCTTGATTGGCTTCAATATGCTTTATCAAAAGCCAAAGAACATTTATTGAACAATTGAACTCGCTCTTGCTTTGTGAACTGAACCTTAATTTTTGAGCAGTTTCATCGGCGGCTAACTTTGGCGTGAGGCTGACATAGGATTGGATAATACGATGTCTCGTGGTAATCAACCAGGAACTCGATTGCTGTATTCTAATGATGGTTTGTTATATATCACCGTTGATCATTACGCAACGGCTATTTCAATAGGTAAGTGGAAATGAGAGATCATAAAATTATTTTAGATGGAAAAAACATCTGTTCAGAGAGTGATTTTCATAAAGTACTATCTGAACAGTTAGAATTTGGCCCTTATTATGGGAATAATCTTGATGCGTTATGGGATCGTTTAAGTAATGATATTGAACGTCCAGTAACAATTGTTTGGCTAAATTCTGAATCTTCTCATCAGTATTTGGGCGATATTTTTAAAAAAATTATTACTGTATTTAATCGGGTCAAAGAACAAGATATCAATTTTAAGCTAGCTGATAAATTTGACTATCAATTAGAGTAACTGGGTTATGTAGCGGTTAATGCGACTAAAAATTTGCTTAATAAGTCTTTAAGATGGGATGTCCCTGGAATGATGAATGGTAGCAAGGGAACTTATGAGTTAGTTGTTGATCCCAAAACTAATACTGTGCTTCATTTCTTATTCAAAAGTGGTCAATAATGCAAAACATGAATTTCTTATGGAAACTTTGTGTCAAACCTCTACAGGGCAAACTTATCTATCGAGAGTCTGAGTATTCGATAGATTTTATTGATTATTCTGAGGTTGAAGTTGAAAGGAAAACAGGTAATCAAGGATGTACATCTTTAACTATTGGGACACTTCAAATTGAAGTAGGGGTTGAATCAGGTAAATTACTTTACCCGTGGGGTTTATATCCATTGCAGCATTGTGAATCAAGAGAACTAATAATTCCCACTATGTTACCTGGTGAGATCTTCATTTATCTTAACAATACTAAGTTAATTCAAGGTGTTGCTATGGACATTCCAAATATAAATTTGTGGCCCGCATTTAGGGATCCATCTACAAAGTGGATATGTATCGGTGATGATGAATTGATTGGTGGAATAACTGTTATTCAGTTTGCTGATAATGTAGCAATGGCACTTAGAAATGATTCACTAATGTCCTTATGGATTAAGCCTGTATCTGAGGAGTGAAAATTGCTCTAGTTATTGTGACTTGTACCGAGGCTGTTATTTGTCCTTAATCCATCAACATTAACCTACGGGGATAATACTTAAGTCGTGTAGGGATTAAATGACTTAATTCTCAGTCATTCTAAACACAGCTAGACAACATGACTGAGCACATGTTGTATCAGTTATCGGTAGAAAATCAAAAAGACATCTTAGCGGCAGGAAAAGGGGATAAAGCTGCGGAAGAGCGCGTCATTGCACGGCAGGATGCGGCGATTGCCGTCACCGCAGTGGCGGCAGGCGGTTACGCGCTGGTTTATGGCGGTCAGATACTGATTGCTGCCTCGGCTGAAATGGCAACGGCAGGGCGTGTTGCGCTTGAAGGCTGTAAAACCAATCCGGCGCTGTGCCTGAATAACGTGGGTATTTTTGTCGCTGATGCGATTGCGCCGGAGGCGGCGGTTGGAACGGGTGTTTTGGCTGCGGGCACGGTAAAGGTATTAGGTAGCACCAAAGAAGGTGCTAAGAATCTGGCAGAAGGATTGAGTCATGCCTCAAAACCTTTGTTAAGCAATGCTAAACCTGATACCCATGCCGTAACTCGCTTGATTGAAAAAGAGAAGTTGTATGCCGGAAAGGGAACGACAACTGTTACATACCCTGATGGCATGAGTTTTCAGATTAATCAGCCGAAGCATTTAGCAACTGTAGATGGATTTACCCAAAAATCAGGAATTGCAGGCGGGCACAATGCAGATGCTTTTTATGGTGTTGTAAAAGACAAAGGAATACAAATCGTCAGTGAAACGCCTACTGGTGTTAATGGAATAATGCATATCGAATATAGAGTACCGGCTAAAGATGCTTCTGGGAATTTTACAGGAACTTACAAAGGTAATGGTTCAAAACCATTTGAAAAGACTATCTATGATCCCAAAATTTTTACTGATCAGAAAATGTTGGAGTTAGGTCAACAAGCTGCTGTAAGCGGTTATAAACAAGCTATAGCTAGAGGTCAACAAGCATATGATGCTACAGCAGATGGTGTTACATTCAGGGTATATATTGATAAGAAAACAGGTGGGATAAGTAATTTCCATCCAAAATAGGACATAATAAATGAAATTTTTATTTGAGCTACCTTATGATCATTCTAATTTTGACTGGATCATAAAAAGCTATTTTGACCTTATGTATAATGACGAGCGTTTTTTAGATGCCGTAGAAAATATTGTTCAAAAAGAATCTTTTATGTTAGATGGTGTATATTGCTTTTTCCCTGACGCGAATAGTGAAGATGAATATTTTGAAGGCGTTCAGTTTGCTGTTGGTTATCCGCCAACTGATGAAGATACAATAACAGTCAGTGAAGAAACCTGTTATCACTATGTCAGATTAGCTGGTGAAAAGTATCTTGAGCTTCATCCAGAAGATACAGATAAGGTTAATGAGCTACTGGCAAAAATACCAATATAAAATCAATGTTCCCCGGTCATGTGAATTGCACCCCAAAAGTTAGACACTAATTGATTAAGGTGCGGTTCATTCAATCGTGGGCTATATTCTTCTATTTTTATGACAACTGGTTTGCCAACATAAAAACCGAGCTGTTCCAGTCAGAACCCTTTAATAGTAAGTTGAGGTCTGGGCACTGATTAGCCATACCCCGGAAGGCGCTTACAGTGCGGCGAATAGCGCGGAGCTTGTCTATCGTAATAACATGACTGAGCACATGCTGTATCAGTTATCGGCAGATAATTCATCTGCTGAAGTGAATACCTCATCAGTTACCGGTGCATTAATTGCTTTTAGAGTTGTCCTGTTAGGTATCTTTAATTCGATAGGAAATTCCTGTCCTAATGAAATCTGATTTAAAAAGATCCTAATGGCATCAGATAGACTTATTCCTAACTCGGATAGCACATTTTCCGCATCTTCTTTTAACTTGGGTTCAACTCTTGCTTTGACAATTTCAGTTTTTATCGTTGCCACTTTAGCTGTAACCCTACTATTATTAGTTTACATCACGCAATGTAGCACATATAAGACACAAAATAGCCCCTAATCTTTTTTAGTGATGATCTCACTGAACGGGTTGAATCTGACTATACCCAATAGATTTCAAGATGCATCGCGACGGCAAGGGAGCGAATCCCCAGGAGCATAGATAACTCTGTGACTGGGGTGAGTGAGTGCAGCCAACAAAGAGGCAACTTGAAAGATAACAGGTATATATTAATTACCCACCTCAGAAATGCACTGGTAACAACAATCAAAAAAATAAAGCTTTTAAACCCGGTATTAAAACCGGGCTAATACACTAAAGGCGGTACCTATCTCAGCAAAAATGACACTGAAATGCCGTCTCCTCCCAAGTCACCTGCAATTGTGAATAATGCTGATTCTCTATCGTTGCCGTCAGCAATTTACGACTGATCTGTG
The DNA here is from genome assembly GCF_018448905.1 of Photorhabdus heterorhabditis. Taxonomy (GTDB): domain Bacteria; phylum Pseudomonadota; class Gammaproteobacteria; order Enterobacterales; family Enterobacteriaceae; genus Photorhabdus; species Photorhabdus heterorhabditis. The sequence goes on from NZ_RCWA01000045.1 coordinate 6,663, forward strand.
GTAATAAAGTGTTCGTAATAATGGAATCAATCCTGCGAGCACCAGATTCCTGTTCTATACAACAGGAAATAATCTGTTGCGTCACTCGGTGGTCAAACTGCGCTGCAATACCATAATTTTCCCGCAGACGCTGAGCCACCCGCGCCAACTGCAATTGCACAATATTTTCCAACATTTCATCACTCAATGATAAAAAAGGAATCACTGTCAAACGGCCAAGCAGTGCGGCAGGAAATGTCCGTAACAGCGGTTGGCGTAACTGTTGAGTCAACGTTTCCATATTCGGCAAACCATCCTGCCGGGTACAAGCGCTAATAACTTCCTGACTCCCCACATTCGAGGTCAATATGATCAGTGTATTACGGAAATCAATACGCCGACCCTCACCATCTTCCATCCAGCCTTTATCGAATACCTGAAAAAACAGTTCGTGCACATCGGAATGGGCCTTTTCCACCTCATCAAGCAATACCAAACTGTATGGGCGTCGCCGAACCGCTTCCGTCAAAACTCCACCCTCGCCATAACCAACATATCCCGGTGGCGCCCCTTTCAGAGTTGATACACTATGTGGTTCCTGAAACTCACTCATATTGATGGTAATCAGATTCTGTTCTCCACCATACAAGCTCTCAGCAAGTGCTAACGCCGTTTCGGTCTTCCCTACCCCAGAAGGACCACATAACAGAAAGACCCCCACCGGTTTATTCGGATCAGCCAAATGCGCACGCGCTGTCCGCACCCGCTCACTGATGATATTTAGCGCGTGTGGCTGACCAATAACCCGTTGCCCCAAGCTGTACTCCAGATTCTGGACAACATTAAGCTCATTTTTTACCATCCGACCAAGAGGGATGCCGGTCCAATCCGCAACCACCGCCGCAATACTGTGCGCATCCACCGCCACCGTAATTAATGGCTGTTCTCCCTGCAATAAACTCAATTGTTGCCGACAATCCTGTAACTGTGTCTGCCAATCCAAACGCTGTACATCATCCACCGGTATTTCATCATCGGAAATCAGTTGTTGGCGCAAGCTGATAATCTGCTGAGCCAGTGTCGTTTCAGCCTGCCAACGCTGAACCATCTGCTCCTGCTCCGCCTGCAATTCACGACGCTGCTCATCAAGCTGAGCCAAACGTGCACCATGATCACCCCCCAGTTGTTGCTCGCGGCAAACAATCTCATATTCAATTTGGAGTGCATCAAGCTGACGGCGATAATCTTCCAATACCGCCGGTTGACTGTGCTGACTAACCGCAACCCGTGCGCAGGTGGTATCAAGCAAAGCTATGGCTTTATCAGGTAACTGACGAGCCGGAATATAACGATGAGAGAGCGATACCGCCGCTTCCAGCGCCTCATCCAGTAATAACACACCATGATGCTGTTCCAACTGCCCAGACAAACTCCGTATCATTTTTAACGCCAGTGCTTCATCCGGTTGTTCGACCTGTAATACCTGGAAACGCCGAGTCAGCGCCGGATCTTTTTCAATATGCTTTTTGTATTCCGCCCAAGTAGTCGCACCAATAGTCCGTAACTGTCCACGCGCCAGTGCTGGTTTCAACAGATTCGCGGCGTCACCAACCCCTTGCGCACCGCCAGCACCAATCAGCATATGAATCTCATCAATAAACAGAATAATGGGAACCGGGCTTTGCTGAACTTCATTAATCACCGCCTGCAAACGTGCCTCAAATTCTCCTTTCATGCCAGCGCCCGCTTGCAAACGGCCAATATCCAATGACCAAAGCTGAACATGACACAACGACGGTGGCAAATCACCCGATGCAATACGCAATGCCAATCCTTCCACCAGCGCCGTTTTACCCACACCAGCCTCACCGGTAATCAAAGGATTGTTTTGCCGACGACGTAGCAGAATATCAACCAGTTGGCGAATCTCCTTATCCCGCCCAACAACAGGGTCAATTCGCCCAGCCTTCGCGAGTGCTGTCATATCCTGCGCATAACTTTGTAACGCACTCTCTGATGTTGACTTATTGTTCCCATTCTCTGCGACTGATCGCTGAGGACTATTTTCCGTACTGTTGCTCAGGATATGCGTAACATCCTGCACCAGATTTTCCGCATTAATACGGGCAAACTGAGCGGAGATAGCTAACAAATGCTGGCGCAGATTAAAAGTCGTCAACAGGGCCAGCAATAAGTGAGCACCCCGGATCTCACCTGCCGCAAAAGTCACAGAGCTACACACCCAAGCCCGCTCCACGGCTTCATCAATATGAGCGGAAAGATCAGAAATCGCGCTAGCTCCGCGCGGCAATGCGTCCAGAGCCTGTACAATATCCCGTGCCATCTGCTGATCATCCAAGGCAAAATGGCCTATGATCTGTTGCAGATCGCCCGCTTTTTGCTGCATCAGCTGATGCAACCAGTGCGCCAGTTCAACATAAGGATTGCCCCGCAACTTACAAAATGCACTGGCGCTTTCCAAAGCACTAAACAAGGGCGGATTAAGTTTATTAAATAGTGACTGGCGATTGATATCTGACATAGAACCCTCGTCCATATTGGATAGAAAAGAAAACAGATGCAGCTTGTTATGACTACGCAGCCTTATCTGGCCTGAAACAGAGATCGCGACGATCATGATGATGGGTGTTAAGCCCCAGCCAACAGTTTTGTCCCAGAGACTGAGCGCTTCCCAGTGAACAGCCCTGATAATGTTGATGATCCAACGTAATTCTGAGCGTCCAGGCATATTCAAGGCCGACATAACCTCGAACCCAATCACACAATTGCTGAAGATCATCACAACAGGATGTTGCGAATCGTGACGCCGGTAAGAAACGTTGATATGCCGACCAGGAGAGCGGGCCAAGTTCCAGACAAAATGCATATTGCACATCAGCCACCGCAATACCGAGACGGGTTGCGTATCCCAACCGGGCGCCTGAATGCCCGTTATGCAGCCGTAACTGCTCATCACGAGCAATCGCTAACCAATGAAACTGGTTTTCATGCAATGTAACTGGTAAACCAAAATGGTAACGTAGCAAGCACAGCAAACCCTCTTTATTACGCGGATAGCGGCTCAAGTGCCCAGCCATATAGTGATGTGTCCGTTCTTGCCGGAGGCGGTAACTCGGAATGTGTTCCATGCCGATAAAGCTAGCAAAAAAGCGATCAAAACGATGGTTATCGCTGCGATCAAAGGAAATGCAAGGCTGAGCATCCGCCCATGCACGCCAAAACAAGGTGATTAAACGGTGCTGAAAAAGGTTAAAAAAGGCACTCAGTGCATGATCTTTATGTTGCTTCTGACGTTGCCAGGCAAACTCAGTAACATGTAAAGGCAGAGGGCCATTCGGACCAAACAGACCAAAATTATTGATATTAATTTGATAGCGAGTGCCATCTGGGTAAGGTTCGATAGACGCAATTTCTGCCGGTGCAAAGCACAGTGTTGGCTGTTGCCCCAAACGCAATGGCTCATAACGCGGTAAAGGTGAACGACCCAATGAATAAGGCGCTCCTGACTGTGCATCAATACGCCGTAGCAACTGAAACAGATCAAAATCCCACGGCGTTTTTTCTCTTTCAGCCCAGAAATGAATATCAAGAACAGATGACGCAGTCTGTATTTTCTCCCCAACCTGTACGATCTGATTGTCGGCATATATGGCAAGTATCTTCATAACAAGGTCCTTACCCCATCACGCCCCGACCAAAATCCGATCGTCCCCCGTTGCACACTGGACAGCGTTGTTTCCGCAAAACTGTTTATTGTCACCAAACGGCTAAACAGCTGTGCTAGTACGCTCCCCATTAACCAAGGAGAACGGCCAGAAAATGCCTGTTCATCGACCTCCAACGCCACGCTGATTCCACGTCGAAACAACGGTGTACCGGCCATGTGACGATTTTGAGCCTGCAAACGGCAACAACGGATACCGTTAATCTGCTGCGCAATCACCGCATCAGCCTGACTTGCATGAAACCGTAACAGCCGTCGTAGTTCCGTTTCACCCTGTTCAGTGGTGCAATCCTGCAAGCTAAAGTAGTTAAGCTGTAATTGATTGATTAGTTGCCAACAGACGCGACTCTCTGCCAATGCTGGACGAGGGTTGCTGGGGCCTTTACGCAACTGAACAGCAGAAACAGGTACTGAATCCTGCATCACCAAGCTTTCTTGTGCCTGTCGTTGCAGCAATAAAGGAAGATCACGGTTGGTACACAAAACTTCTGCACTGAGATATTTCAAATCACTGCGCCAAGGCGGATGACGCTCGTCTGCCAGCGAAACATAAACCTCACTGCCAAGATAATCAGAGCGCATCCCATAGCGGTTTACATCCTGTGGCAACAGACGAGATTCACGGCGGATAGAAAAATACCCCGAATTAATCAACGCATCATCATGCTGCGTGTGGTAAAGCGGATGGAAAATATAGCGCTGGTCGCCATCATGCTGAGTCCCAATACCACGTAATGCTGTGACAGAAAAAACCTCATAATCAAGCGGACGCATGTTATCAACCACAACATGGTATTCATGCTGTTGTTCATTGAGTATCATCGGCTCGGCCGTACGAGGGAAAAGGTTAATAGCAGGGGTACAATGCAAAGCCAGATGGCTGACATCCACCACCTTTTCCAACTGTGGCGAACGTACATCCAATAGGATCTGAATTTCAAATCTCTGTTGTTTACCGGCCTGTGCCAGCAATGGCTGCAAGCCACTGATACTGAAAAACTGGAAACGGGCCGGAAAAGCAAAATATTCCTGCAACAGGCGATAAGCTTCTACATTGCGCAAATCAACCGGCAACAATGCCTGTTCCGAAGCAAAACCCTCATGACACAATGCCTGAGATGGCAGCAATAACCGCTGTACTGAACTGCCGGGAATTTGGCACAACACCCCCTGACAGTGTGCCATCAGTAATTCCAACAGTTGCAACGCGGGAATATCGCCGCCACTGAGATAAAACATCAGCTCATCACATTGCAATTCACCCAATGACACATTATCAAAACACGATAGCTGAATACGCAAAGCACCCTGTACATTCGCCCCGCCAAGTGCAGAAAGCGGAATATCAGCCGGAATACCACCCAATTCAACTTGTAGCAAACGCAGTGGTTGTAAGGTGACATCCTGCGCTGTACGGTAGCAGCAATTAAGCCCCTTCTTTTTCAGCGCCAAACTCTCCATCAGAGAACCACGAGGTACAGGAAAACCTTTGCTCAGATCTCCTTTAGTCGGATCTGGCTGTAATTCAACAATTGCCATCGAAGGCAGGCCAGCAAGGTAGTTAGGGTAAAGCGCTTCCAGTAACTGAGCGGAGAAACGCGGAAATTCAGCATCCATTTTGAGTTGAATGCGCGAAGTCAGAAAAGCAACCCCTTCCATCAGACGCTCAACATAAGGATCGGTAACTTCATCCCCCTGCATGCCCAATCGCCCAGCAACCCCCGGATAATGGCGAGCAAATTCGCCCCCCATTTCACGCAGCCATGCTAATTCACGATTGTAATACTCCAGTAATTTTTCATGCATGATTTACCCTCCATCCACCAGCTCAAAACGGCCGTTTTCCAGATCAACATGACTACTGAAAGCAAATGCCAATGGGCGGGAAGAGCACAACAGATGCCCCCGGATTTCAAAGCAGAGGATATTGTGAGCATTCAATTTTTGATCGCCCTGCATACCCGTGATGGTGAGTTCCTGCGGCATAATACGCGGTTCAAAATGGAGAATAGCTTCGCGTATCGCGCACTCAATACTTTCCCAGCTCACCTGAGAAACAAACTTCCCAGCCAGGGCGCGAATACCAAAATTCAATGTGCTGGTGCTGACATGCGGCCATGATGACAGATCGGCGCCAGAGGAATAATGGTCGCAATTCAGTAGAGCCTGTAAATTATGCAGAACCGACAAACGAAGTTGCTGAGCACTGTCGCCATACAGCACATCTTCCCGATCATTTCCGCTCTCGGTCAGACGTTCAAGTAACATGGGAAATGTCTGATGATTGGCATAAACTGCCGGCCCCCTACGTTCCCTAGCCTTTTTCTCTGGTATTCTGCTCATCATTTAGCCCATATGAATCTGTTCAGAATCCACTTTTGTTATCGCCTGCGACGTAATAATGGTATTACGTGCGTGCAAACGGACATAATCGCGCGCCTGACAATCCAGTTGCCCAACACGTACATGTTCTGCCTGTTCAACCTTACGCAATACACGCTGGCTGATTTGCACTACGGTTTTCCACAAAGCCTCCACGCGCTGACCAAGCAGACAAACCACGTTCACCCAAGCAGTCAATTCATCACCGCTGTAACGCATATGAGCAATATGGCAATCACTCTGTTGCGCCGTGATCTGCACAGATTGACTATCAATACTGACCTGTTCGGCACTATGGAGCGTTAATTCTCCCTGCGGAGCAATACACAAATTCCCCGGAACGCTCAGCGTTACAGTTTGCTGCTCATCACTACGGCTCAATACAGCCAACACCCATAGCCGATGGTTATCGTCGCCACAAATCAGCACCTCGTCACCGGTTTGTGGACTCAACAAACAACTGATAGCAACACGACATTGCCAGCCGCGTTGCTGATACTCGACGATCACATCACCGGTTGGCAGTATACTGACCACTTGCCCCGCGGCCTGTTGAGGAAGATTAATCCCCAATGGAAATGATTTTTGCGTTGCGTTCATAGATCGACCTCATCACTAGTAAACTTCTGACTTCCGTTAAACGCTAGCTGCGCGCACTCCACATCTCTGCCGCAAACAGTGCTTCATCCTGTTCCAAAATGCCTTGACGATTGGAGAAACGGCTCGCTTGCTGACAGGCCCGATGCATCAGCGTGCGTTTAAAACGCGCCTGACGCAGGTCAGCGTGACTGAGATCAGCCCAACTGAAATCGGCATAGCTCAAATCACAAGCGATAAAAGAGCAGTTATCCGCGTGCGCATAGCGCCACTGACTTTGTACTAATGTGCTGTGAGAGAAATCAGACTGGCTCAAACGGGCAGCAATAAACTGTCCGTGATTGATTTTTGCCTGCCGACACTGTGCTTCACGTAAGTCGCTTTCAATAAACAACGCACCTTCAGCCTGTATCTCATCTAAACAGGCTCCTCGCAGAGATGCGCCTTTAAAACAACTCTGCGTTAATATCGCTTGTCGGAAATTGGCATGATCCAATTGGTTATCGGTAAATTGGCAAGCCTGAAAGGTGAGTCCTTGAAACTGTCCTTCACGTAGATCGCAATGTGCAAACACGACCCGTTCAAAACGGCTATCTGTAAAGGTAATACTGCGCAGATCCATGCCGAACCACGTTAAACTCTGACAACGACAGTTATGTACAGCACCACTGTGAATATCACAGTCGTACAATATGACCTTATCAAGCGTGCTATCGGTAAAACGCACATTATTAAGGTGAGAAACGATGAAATAGCTACTATCAAGCACTGCCTGCTGCAAAGAGAGCTGTTCCAGCTGGCAGTCATTAAATACACAGTTATCCAACTGAGTGCGATCAAAACACGCTTGCGACAAAGTACATTGTTGAAACGAACACCCCTTGATCGTCATGCCCTGAAAGGAGGCATACGATAGCTGACATTGCTGAAATACTGCCTCATCAAGTCTGCAACCACTGAGATCAACACTTTCAAAGACAACATTGACAAACACCATACCAGCCAGATCCCGCCCTGCCAGCAGGTCGTTAGTCAGACAGGTATCTTGAATAATTTCCCCTTGCGCAATCAGCGCACTCAGTTGTTCCGGCGTTAACGTTTTCATACTAAGTCCCCGCCAGCACAAGGTAGAGTTTTGCACTGATCAAGCAGAGCGCCCTGTAACTGAGTATTCACATCAACGCTGGATTGAGAAATATCGGCGCGAAACAGATTAGCACGACGTAAATCTGCCCCGACTAAATGAGCTTTTTGCAATATTGCGCCCATCAGGTTGGCTTCCTGCAAATTACTATTCGTCAACAGGGTTCGGATAAACAGAGAGTTGCTGCCATTAACGGCACGCATTTGGGCAAAACTGAGATTAGCTTCGCTGAAATCACAGTTTTGTAGTACAGCCTCTGAAAAATCAGCGGCTTCGAGGAGTGTGAGGCGAAAGTTACAACTGGTCAGTCGCGCATGCTGGAACAAACCGGAGCGAATATGGGTTTTACCCGTAAAGACACAACTCTCTAAGTGTGCATGCTGGTATTGCGCATGATCGAGTGCGCTATCAAGAAAAGTACAACTATCCATCACCGCATGATTGAAACGTACTGCGGCAAACCCGCCATTGATCACCGTCATACGTGTCAAATGAGCATAACTGAAATCCAGCTCTTCCGGCACCAGCTCCATAAACAGGCAATTTTCCAGCCGCGCCTGAGAGAAATGGCAATGGTAGAGCATGCATTGACGCAACAAAATATCACTCAGAGAAGCCTGGGAGAAATCACACATGACCAGCTCCGCCCGCTCCAACAACACACCACCAAGGCGTGCACCGGTAAAATAGCAATTGTGGCATCGTGCACCGGCCAGTGAGGCATTATCTAAACAGGCCGCATTCAGCGAGGTATTATTCAGTGAGGCATAAGCCAGCATAGCTTCACTCAGATCAGCTTCATCTAGGCAACAATTATCCAGATTGGCATTTTCCAGCAAAGTACGCTGTAAATTAGCCCGACGCAGATCCAAACCAGAAAGATCCGCCCCGGTCAAATCCATATCACTGAGATCGCGTTTTGTTGCCATGCAGGCCATCACGTGACGACGTAGCACCTCCGCTTGTTCACCCTGCAATCTGGCCGCAGGTGGACGCGTATCCGCTGACAACAGATACATCTGATGCAAGCTGCGGTGTGTCTGTTTCAATGTTTCAGGTGTCTGTAATTCTGGCGTTTTTTGCGACTGTTTGTGCAACAGATCCAACATGCGGTAGTAACTTGCCGGGCCAGCCGGGGGAGTGTTGGCTTGTTCCGTTGCTGCATAAGCAGCACTTTTTTTCTGAACACGCTGTTGTATACGTTCTGCCTGCCGCTCCAGACTGGCAACCAGCTCTGGTAATTTATCGGCAGTCAGCGCTTTTTCCTCTTGCAGCGGCAATTCTGTCAGCAGTTGATTGATATCCTGATCTTGTTTCTGACTTCTCGCCTGATGCCGCTGGCGCAAATAGGCTTCACGCCTTGTCATCGTCTCTGCTAATGCACTGGGGGTAACCTGCACATCATTATCTATCCAGGGCGCAATCAGGCTTTCATCCATCAAATCCTTTTCCCTCAGGGTAAAAAGTGCGCCTTTCTCTTTTTCTGCCCGTTGTGTCATCACTTGCTGGTAATGGGGAACGGGACGCTCAGACTGTGCCAACTCCATAGCTACCAACATCTGATGTACATCTGCGGCATCATCTTCATTAATCGGACAGGCACCGTGCCAAATGAGGACCATACGTTCCAAATGAGGCATAAACCATACCGTGGTAGCACGTAAATGGACCTCCTCAAGACGCATTTCCTCACCACGCTGGCGGTTGATAAAACAACGTGCCTGCCAACACGGTAACGTACCCTGTTGCACGGCCTGAGTGGGATGCATATTCCAGATACGCCAACTAGCACCTGACGGCAAACAAGATTGTCCAGTCAACCACTGATCCTGTCCGGCCATATTGAACAGGTGCCAATCGGTATCGCGGGCCAAACCGGGGAATTCATGTGCCAGCCACTGTTTATCATATTTTTTTCCCATCAGGCGGCTACGCTGAGGCCAGCTAAAATCCAATGGTGCGAAACTGGCGGGCGGTACACGCTGATGTACTGAATGCAGCAACTGGTCAGGCAATTCAACATTAGGTAATGGATGCCACAATACGCCATCACGGGTAACCGGTTCATCCCCCTTACCCAACGGGTTTTCTGCCGTACAGTGACCGCCAAAGGCATTTGGCCAATCAAGATGCATCTTCTCAAACGGCTGTGGCGCTGAAGGATGCCCGTTCTGCCAGTAACGATCACCAAACACCATCAGGCTTTTTTCTTTATCAGCAACCTGAATCCTCGCTATACAAGCCTCTTTTTGCGACTGATGATTCGTCCAAGCGTAACCAGAAGCAAAGAATTCGGCACAAGGCTTGGGGATGGAAAGATCCAATACTCCGCCGGTACTTTGCAACTCTTGTGCAACCAGTTGCCATAGCTCCGGTTCTGGCCTGATTTGTGGCGAATCACCCATATCGGTCAGCGCCATCACCGTGACGCCCAGATAGTTTTGCTGCTGCCAGCGCCACGGACGATGTAAGACCCCCAATCGCAGAGGTTTCATGATTTTCATCACCGATTCTCCTGTCTTGGTATGTCAGATAAAAATACTTAAGCCACTGAGACTCAGACTCAGTGCTACCGCATTGATATTTATCTGTCCCAAGCTAAGGTTGAGGGTATTGGTTGACATATGGAGCGTGGTATTACCGATGTTCAGCATATTATTTGACATCACCACCCCCTCATTTTTCATAGCAATAGAGGAGTTGGTGTAATTGAGCATGTTGACACTCTCCGTCGTACCACAAACAGTTAAGGTATTGCCGGCATGGGTTTCTATGTGACCCTCAATCTTATGCTCCATATCTTTTGTTTCGATGCACACCTTACCGCCACAATTAAGATGAGCGTCGGCATCTGCCTGAATTTTCAGGTCATCTTTAACATGTTCTTGCCAGCTACCCTCAATACTTCGCGTTACTGCGCCCTTAATTTCTACTTTCTGATCTTTATCCACGCATCTGCTATCAACACCGTTGATCTCGACACTGACTCCCTTCTTGTAAATCACTGAGGTTGGAATTTTCTGTTGCTGTTGCTGCTCCGATGCTTTCTGATCCGCGATTTCCTCTGGTGTCAGCCCCTGTAATGTCATCAGCTTCTTCTGTGCCTGATTATTGAGATCGCTGCTTTCTTTGTTGAGATACAGGCTGTCGCCGTAGATGATTTGTTTACCCGCATCGAACAGAATATTGCCCCGTGCATGATAGCTGATGTTTTCCCCAGCATGCTGGCTAATACTCTGACTGACCTGTGTCTCTGATTTACCGTGGATACGTTCATACCTGCCACCCGCAATAAAATCTGCGCGTCCACCGACACCGATAACGGCAGTTTTCCCTAACAGGAAGGTTTGAATATCTGGCATCGTTTTCAGAGTGTTGCACATACCATAATGCTTGAAATGGGTTTCGCCTTTTATCTCCTGAGCTAAAGCACCATCAACAGTAATATTTTTATCGTGCTCAACCGAAATATTCATGTCACGTTCAGCGTGCATAGTGAATGACTCACGCCCAGGAGCATCTTCGAGAAACAGAAAACTGGCATTTTCTACTCCGCCCTTCTTACTGCGGCTCATAAAACCCATCCGAGTCGCATCATCGGGTAACTGCCAAGGCGGCATACACTCTTCGTTATACACCCGCCCAGTTACCAGCGGGCGATCGGGATCACCGTTAATAAAATCAACCACCACCTCTTCACCGATGCGTGGGATTTGTAAGCTGCCATATTTCCAACCCGCCCAACTACTGGAAACACGCACCCAGCAAGAACTGCGATCATCTGGCTGACTGTATCTGTCCCAACGGAATTTCAATTTGACGCGACCATATTTGTCGGTCCAGATGCTTTCTCCTGCCGGACCCGTAACTTCCGCCGTTTGGGGGCCACAGGTTTTCGGCCAAGGCGTTATCCGCTGTGGACGCCAGACAATATCAGCCGGCACCGTGCGGAAGGTGGCCTGAAATGGCCCTTTATCCTGATGACACTTATCCAATTCGTCATACAGCGTACAGTCATACAATTCATACTCCACATGTGTGACAAGAAAAGCGTCTGAATCCGATGGAAAAGGGCTATTTTGCAGGGTAAAACGACTTCCCGGCGCCACTCCGCGCGCCGTGGTATTGCCATACATCTGTTGTTGCTGCGCTTTAAATGCCTGTTGACGAATTTGCGCATAAAATTGACCGTGCTGATTGTCGATATAACGTCCCGGCCATTCGAAAACATCAGCCTTATTAGCTGCAAACGATGCTGGATTACGACATACCTCTAATAAATGCGCCCGTGGTTTACGGAAATCATAATCATCTAACGTGTAAACGCGAGGCGTAATTTCTTGTGCCGTATTCCAACAAGTAATACCTTCATGATGATCAACCACACCCGGTTGCGCAGCTAAATAACGAATTTGAGCATAAGCATCATTAAATGGCCGATGTGCATTCGGGGAATCAGCCAGAATTAGAGTATGCCCCTCTTTCTGATGACTGAAATAATAATAAATACCTTCATGCTCCATTAATCGACTAATAAAGTCGAAATCACTCTCCTGATATTGAACGCAGTACTCCCATTGACGATAATGGCTACTGAGACGGTTTTCAATATTGATATTATATTTTGCAAGCAGACCAGCAATAATATCCGGCACGCTCTGTCCCTGCCAAATATGACAATCACGGTTCTGCGTCAAATACCAGAGAGAAGGATGTAAGGTGAAGATATATAATTTATCCTTTCCTTCCTGCAAATAATGTCCAGCATATTCAATACGTGTAATATTACCATGCAAGAAACGGCAACCACCCTGTATCAATGGTATCTCCAGAGATATTCCCTTACCCAACAATGATTTCATATCGAGATCATTACATGGACAAAGAAACTCCACTTTAAACTGATACAATTGCGATAACGATTCGCTACCCGTTAATTTTCTGAAACGCAATTTATCGCCATTAGGAATATTACGCGGTATATTCGCAATAATGCGGACATCTGTACGATAATCGGATGTATGACTCATCATAATCTTCTCCAATAAAACAGGCCCGTCTTACCATCAATGGGCGTCGCTCGCGCTGATATCTCAGGCGATAATAAGCGATACAGACCCGAGCAGAACATCAGGTAATAACATGAGATTTATTTTTCAACTTTCAACGCTTAGTTTTTTTACAGATAACACCGTTATCAGGTATTCAACGGATTGAGACAGATGCGCAATATACTGATATTAACCACTGACATTTGATATTGGTAAATCAGGGAGCTACCTGATTACCCGCACAGTATTACCAAAGCACAGTAGTGACAAATATGGAGAGAAAATATGTTTCGTAAGAAATCAAAAAGATCAACGAGATCGATAACATCGAATCAAAACTCAACGCGGTCATTTTATTATGACAGCCCGGCATTATTCGACGACCCAGCGAGTCTTTTATGTCCAGAATATTACTGGTTTCTGGCAGATTTACCAGATCAATTACAAACCGAATTGGCAAAGTTACACCAAGAAGAATAAGGAGCAAGAATGAAGCGGCTATCCATCATCAGCGCTTGCGAAATGACACGTAAGGCATTTTTATACTTGCTAACACCGCACGTCGACGTACTCCATACATATTCATCACCATCAGAATTTGCAGCCGCCAAAGCAGCCGCCAAAGACGAACCGTATGGTTTTATATTATTGGATATCTACAACCTTAACCGGGAATGGTTAAGTGAGATAGCTGAGTTTTACCAGCAACATCATTGGTTATCTGACTGGCATCTTGGCTTGTTAATTGATCCCTCATATGCAACCAACCGGATAATAACGGAGTGGCCAGGTACTCGCAAAGTATTTAATCTAAAACAACCTGTACAGGCATTATATGATGAATGTCTCGCGTGGATACAAGAAAACGATGACTGCCAAACGCCGAGGCATGGGCGCTAAAACGATATATATAGAGCAATACAGTGGTTTGAATGGTGACAGAGATAATTTGAGTGTCTTTAAATAATGCTATCTGGATTATTTTTACCTGGGAAATCTATTATTGCAGAGAGAAGTTATATAATAATAAATTTCTTATAATCTCGACTTCGTTATATTGAACAATCACATATAATATAAAATTCACTTCAAAAAAGTGTCATTAGCAATATATTAAAATAGACATCAGGGTATCGCATTGCAGAATAATAGATTACCTGTAAAGAAACATTCCGAGCGAAAGACACAAAAAAACCTACTGCCAAAAAGTAGGTTTGTGATTAATCTGTCAGCCCCTTTAAGCTTTAACAGATTTCGCTAAATCATTTCCGGTCATGGCTGACAGACTATCCAACGGCGCAGGCAAACATACTTTGCTGGTGCAGACTACGGGCAAGCTGACAACTTAGGCTCAATTCTTTCCTACTATGCCCCCGAACTAGCAAAGCCTCCCAACGATGATGATGACCGGGTACAAAACCAGTACAAGCAAACCCCGCCTGTTGCAAAATTTGCATAGCCTGAAGAGTGCCCTCCCCTACCGGAAGTTTCACATAGACCAATTTGCTAGCCGGTAGCTCTGCCACCTCTTTTATCCGCTCAGTTGTCTGTTTTTCTATCCACACTTCCAACCTTTGACCATGACTAGTCATGCTGATCTCTGCCTCAACTGCCTCCTCCGGTTTTAGAGGCTCCTGACCAAATACTTGAGTCACCGATTTCAACCACTTTTGCCAACCTGAAGGCCAGTGTAATTCAGGAAAGGGCCAACTTTGTAACGGCAGGCAACCCAAGACTATGCTTTCAGGATACGTTTGATCAAATGGTGATGTTACATAGTCCGGCAGCAGGCCGGTAGTGTGAAAGCCCAAGCTTTGGGCTAAACGCTGGCTGTGATTATGTGACGATACCTGCTTGATAGTCAGTATACTCAAGCCCATTTCTCTAGCCTGATCGCACAAATATTGCCCCAATGCAGTAGCGATACCCTGACCACGTATCTGTGGATGTACCGCGATAAGCGCGAGTTCAGCGCTTAACGGACAACGATCATTCCGCCATAGTGCCGCATGTCCCAACACTTGGTCATCCTGTACTGCAACGGCAGAATACCAATGTTTTGCCGCATTATAGCGGCCAAGCATAGTTGGCAAATAAACTTCCGGGTAGACATAATCTTCGCCATAGACCACCCGGAATAAGGCGCTGACACCGGTGGAGTCCTCTTCCCGGAATAATCGAATCAATGGCATCACTGGATTTATGCTCATGCTGCCTTCTCTTCAACACAATAACCACGATGATCAACCACACGCATCAGCTTACCGGAGCGTGGATGAGTCAGCATATTTTCGAGAGCACAGTCAACCACTTCGACATATAGTCCCCCTTGACAACATAGCTTGGCTATCGCAGGTTGCGCTGCCAGAAGTGCCTGATGGATTGATACTGTAGATGTAGATAATGTTGATGATTGATCTCTGGCTAACAGTAGTTTTATCTTATCTATACCATCCTGACGGCTCAGCAATAACTGCCAGGCAAGTATTCCTGCTTGCTGTTGCAGTAAATGAGCAATTTGGTCTGGAAAAAGAGACAAAGTAGACACTCGAACTCGATGAGCACTTCCCGCTCGTCCCTGCAAAACGAATTTACAATGCGGCTTCCCAGGTGCCTCACACCAACAAGCCATATCACCCGTAGGGTAACGGATAACCGGCATCAGGCACCGTTGCAAGTTGGTAACAACTAACAGGCCATTCTGCCCAGGTACGGTAATAGGCTGACCACTAGATTCATCAATAATTTCGACAATCGTCTCAGTATCAAAAACTCGATGTTCTCCGTGACAGCAATCTGGAGCCGCAGCCCCAATGAGGCCAGCATCAACACTGGCACAACCGATTGAGCCAATACGTGCATTAGGGAACACAGTACTCAGCAATGTTAGTTGTTCCGTAAACAGGCTTTCACCACCGTACAACAGGCGTTCAATATTAGGCATGGATTGGTCAAGCTGTTGCAAAGTGCTGGCAAAACGTAGCAATTGCACAGGCACTCCGGCCAGAACGTTGATGCCCAGACTGACAACAGCGTCAGCCAATGCCTGATCATCAACTGAACAAGTGAACGGATACTCTACCACTGGCACCGGTGAGTAGGACAAAGCGCCATGAATAAACAACAAACTAGTATATAGATCACCGGCAAAAAATAGATTAGCAACACGGTCACCGGGCTGTAGTTGCTGCGCCAATCCCTGACCAAATGCCCGCACAAAAGCACGCCATTCGTCACAACTGAACACCGACAACCTTCCCTCACTGGTAGAGCCACCGGTTTTGAAAACATGACCGCCGTTGATAGGGCCGGTCAATACCGGCCAGTTTTCCAATGGTTGCGACTGCTGCCAGTAATTAGCAGGATCGATTAATGGCAAATCAGTCAGCGTCCAGCCGGAACGAGGCAAATCACGGTAAAGATCCCGAAAGAAGGGCGCATGATCGCGGGCATATTCAACCAGATCGTGTAATGGTAATGTCATGATTTATTCAACAAATAATATTATACCTGTTATCTTTCAAGTTGCCTCTTTGTTGGCTGCTCTCACTCACCCCGGTCACAGAGTTATCTATACCCTTCATCTTTCAAGCTGCTGCTTTGTTGGCTACGTTCACTTACCCCAGTCACATCGTTATCTATGCTCCTGGGGATGCGTTCTCTTGCCGCCGCACTGCAACTTGAAATCTATTGGGTATATGCTCCCGGGGATTCGCTCCCTGGCCGTCGCGATGCATCTTGAAATCTATTGGGTATATTGGTCTCAGAGTCGGTAATCCAGCACTAGCGGCGTTTTGCCACTTTGCGGATGATGACGGAATTGCCCAATTGGCGTAGGAATAACGTTCAGTTGCAATAATCCACCGCTGACAACTTGATTTAGCATCCTACTATGTTGTAGCAGATGCATACGCACCTGATCAGCATCCCCATCGGCTAATATATGGATATACTCATAACCATCAGATTTTCCTCCTACCAACCATTGCACTGGAAACGCCAACCCAGCTGATAATTCTGTCGGATTCAGGAAAATAGAACCTACCCGTATCAATGCACCATGACGCCCCTCCAGTTTAAAACGTGGAGCTGGCAATCCGCAGGAACAGGAACCCGGCAGCCAGTGACCTAAATCACCTAAATCGTAACGCTGAATCAACTGTCCTTCCCGCGCCAGAGGGGTGAACACCAATCGACCTGTCTCACCGTTCGGGACAGGCTGATCACTGTCCAGAGCCAATATTTCCAACCACTGAATGCCAGATAACAGATGGAATTCTCCACCGTGGCAACAGGTACAAGCATGACCCAATGGACCCGCATCCACTGACCCGTAAATTGCCGAGCGGATCACCTGTACACCAAAACTAGACAGAAACTGACGCCGATCCTCGCTAATATGCTCACCGCCAGTAAAGACTTTGCGTACACCACCATAAGCACGCAACGCGGCTTCTTCACATTCAAACAATTGGTGTATAGTGCTTGGCATCCCCACCAGCGTATTGACCCCCTGAGTGACAATAAAATGCCTGATTTGGCTAAAATCATCGTCTAGCGGACCACCCATCGGGTAATGCGGCACAGATAATTTATCCAAGATAGTGAAAAAACTGAGCATACCGCCATAAAGATTACCGCCATACAGCAAATTCATTACCCGATCCTGAGCCGGGTCCAAACCAGCGGAAAACAAGCCATCTGCCGCAGCCTGCATCTGGCTGTGATAATCTCTGTGGCTGAACCCTGCCAGTTTGGGGGCACCGCTACTGCCACCACTGCGGAAAAACAACTGTGCTTTCTCAGTGACACCATTTTGCTGAAACTTGGCTTTATCCATCACGGGAATCCCGGTCAATTCTGGCGGATTAACCCACAATTTATCCAATGAGACATGGCCCGGTAGTTGCTCAGCTTTCAAGCTGACAGAAACACGTCGTGCAAGCCGAGTCAATGCATAAACACCATCATGTGGTTCGCCTTCATAGCCATCGTGCATAGCGCCAACCTGACATATGCGAGTCACTCCAGCGGTCAGCAACTGGCGACTAAGCATCGTCAATTCATCCGTTCTGACTATCAGACCACAGCTTTGTAAATAGGGGCGCCACGGCAACAAAATTTCTACTAATTTTGCCCGCGGTGCTGGACGAATTTGCAAAGTACGGTATAACGGTGATGACACCAACTCCTGCCTCTGTATCCAGGCTACCCGCCATCCTTCCCCCTGTTCTACCGAACCCGTCAGACCAGCAAAAGCTTGGTCCAACTGCAAAAACGCCATCTGACTGCTGATTTCAGCCGCTGCTTGTATATCGGGCTGTAACGCTGACCATACTGGCGCCCGCCGAGCCAAGGCAGTAGCCATAGCACTCGCCACCTCCCGCAAAACGTTCTCGTCAGTGCTGTCTACCAACAAACACTGTGGGCTGGAACACGCCTGCTGATCAAAACGGCAAATATCATCAGCTAACGCATCGTAATCAGCACTCCTGGCAGCTACCGGATCAAGATAGGCAAAACTGATACGATGTCCCCAGTCTATCCAACGGCAACCGGGCCGCAATTGGCTACGGATAGCGGTCAATGCGGCATTACTGCCCCAAGCTGAAACCGCATCAGCACAATCCAGTAACTCTGACAATTGATCAGACGGTAAAGGCAATACAGATACATAAGACGCTAACTTACCGCTAAGATCATGACGCAAAAATTCCGCCAGCATTTGCGCATTAAGACCGCGATCACTGCTACTAGGACGCAACCAGTTGACATTACCAACCAGCAAACTTTCCAGCACCGCCATAAATGGCAGCAACGGAGCATTGGCTGGCGTGATGTGCACCACTAATCCTAAAGGTTGCCAAGTTTCAAAGCGCGGCTGTGTATAATCAAAACGGCGCAAGGAAAACGGCTGTTCTCCCAACTCGTGTCGCAACTTTGCTTCCAGTGAATCACGATGACAAAAACTGCGTAAAGTATTGATTATGGCAGTATCCAGCCCAAGTTTAGCCGCGACAGTATCGAGACTGTCGGCAAAGCGCCCAGCGCATTCCAATACCTGTTGTACGTTTGGGGGACAAGCCAGCGTCTCAGCAAGATTACTTTTAACTTCAGCCAGTACAGCAGCAGGTTCCAAGTCAGAGATAACCTTGCCATTAATTAAATACATTTCAGGACTACTCCTTTATCAACTCAGAAGCGGCAATCGCACAACTGCGACTTTTACTTGTACCTGCACGCCCCAGTAACTCAAACCAATCGGTAGCCAATCCACAACCACATTCAGCAGCTGGATGCAGCACAGCCAAATCATTTACCACGATACTGTGGGCTGGACTGGAAGTGATATAAGGTGATATCAGATGCAAAAAGCCGGGCTTACCATAGGATTGGACTGCCATACTGGCCGTATCACG
The DNA here is from genome assembly GCF_018448905.1 of Photorhabdus heterorhabditis. Classification (GTDB taxonomy): domain Bacteria; phylum Pseudomonadota; class Gammaproteobacteria; order Enterobacterales; family Enterobacteriaceae; genus Photorhabdus; species Photorhabdus heterorhabditis. The sequence goes on from NZ_RCWA01000045.1 coordinate 25,980, forward strand.
AACATAAGCACGAGCATAAACCGGCACATGAAAATGATGATTTCGGCACTCAACATAAGGCACCGGATGTTCAACCGAGCCATAACCATCCCGGCAACGCTCATCAGGAATACCCAGTTGTTCTCCTAAACGCTGGTATAGCAAAGATCTTGGAATCTCTTTATCGACGTGCGTTTTCCAGCCACCACCTAAAAATACTAATGACTCAGGATGCAGCTGCATCGGAGGCAAACCCATTTCCCGCATCCGCTCCAGTGCAAACCAAAGGAATGCTGGAAAACCCAGCATACGTACTGGCAGCCCTTGCGCCGCAAACTCCTGTAAAGATCGGATCACACCAAATGGATCAAATTCATTGCCTTTTCCGTTATGGCGCAATGCATAACAGACTTGCGCCACTGGTGCATATTTACACAGATACTGATCGGTATAAGCGGTTCCCAGAGTAATTGTTCCGGCAGGTTCATAACTCAGCAGCAAATAATTGCAGGGCTGTTGTGGCGTATGCCAACCGTAATACTCGAAAATACGTTCAACCATATTCTGAGCGGCACTGATACTACGTGCATCGTAACGCATACGGCTTTTTTGACCTGTTGTCCCGGATGAGGTTAATTCCAGCGCATCCTTACCGGAAGTACTGAGCAACAATTGCTGTTTGAAATAATTAGCGAAAATGGGTGGCAAACGCGACCAATCGTTCAGTTTCTCTAGTTTTTGAACGTCAAAGCCGCCTGCTTTCAGCCACGGGTAATAACCGGGAGTGTTTTCACAATGGAACAACGTCAGTTCAAGCATGGCCGCATCAAACAGTCGATCGCAATCACTATCGGTACGATAAGGGTGATCAAGTGCACAAAGAGCGTCAACATAAGCAAGAGAAGTCAAAAGTCATCTCCAGAAAAAAAGAAAAAAGGGCATTTACTCCCTTAAAATAATAAGCAAGCAGTTTCACCAGCCAGCAGGTAAAAACCCAAATAGCCAAACAAAAAAATCATTGCATAGTGAACACAACTACTTAACCAAATGAAAATAAACCAGTGCATATTAACCAAATGAAAATAAACCAGTGCATAGGGAAAACTAACATTTAAGCTTGTTAATTCCTTGTAAACAAAACAATAAAAACACAACAATTATGATTAAATATACCCAATAGATTTCAAGTTGCAGTGCGGCGGCAAGTGAACGAATCCCCGGGAGCATAGATAACGATGTGACCGGGGTGAGTGAGTGCAGCCAACAAAGCAGCAGCTTGAAAGATGAAGGGTATAGAGGTCAATGTAATAACAAATCTCTCATTAATAACTTTATCATCGAATCTAATCATAATTATATATACGCTAATAACTTGAAAAATAGTTCTCAATAACTACATCAGGCATGGTTTACGATCAAGAATTAACATTTAAGAAACAAATAGAATTTTAAAATTGCTATTATATTCATACATAATTAATAACTGGCATAATAGTTAATGTCGTTACTTTTCTATTTCGGAAATTTTCTCAATAAAAAACACCCTGACTAAAAATATAACCATTAAACTCAGGAGAACAAGAATTTTATATTTAACAATTGCATCACTTCAATACCGGGTAATAACGAAAACATCATATCCCCTTCATCTTTCAAGCTGCTGCTTTGTTGGCTGCGTTCACTTACCGCCACCCTGCAACTTGAAATCTATTGGGTATATGCTCCCGGGGATTCGCTCCCTTGCCGTCGCGATGCATCTTGAAATCTATTGGGTATAACAACATTGACAATGCCAAAAAAGCAAGCAACCCATGATGCTGTCAATACAAAAAATCTATTTGATAAACATAAAATCCCTTTAAAAAAAGCCTATTAGAAAAACAAAAACATATCCCTATACATACGATAGAAACTAGTTTTAATATTATTAATTTCCTTACTTAATTAATTATTCACGTTAATATGCATTAATTAACATAACTCCTGACAAGAAATAAAATACTCTTCAATAACAATCAAGTAAGAATTATTATAAGTTATACCATATATAATTACATTTCAATAAAAAATCACAAAGTTTTACTGTGGTAAAATCGCAATAATACACAATATACAACTAACATATTAAATATTGTTACTATTTACCATTTTATTTACACTGTTTTATATATAATTACAAGTATACCCTTCATCCTTCAAATTGCTGCTTTGTTGGCTGCGTTCACTTACCCCAGTCACATCGTTATCTATGCTCCTGGGGATGAGTTCTCTTGCCGCCGCGCTGCAAATTGAAATCTATTGGGTATATTTCTACTATACTTCTTACTGTAGTTATTGCATTAACAGCCATAAAAATAGAAGTTATAGAGATATAATAGCGATTTTCATCATGGTCACTAATTTTATCTATTTATTTATCAGGAGTATAAGATGAAAGAAACTGAAAAAAAAGAAAAGGGTGAAATGCTTGATAGTAACGATCATTTCTTTTTTGTTGTTAATCTAACAAACGAAAATTTAAGGGGTCAGGTGATTTGGAGTAACTCTGAAAATACCAGTGCTCTTGATGTCAGCGGGTTAAGACCGGGAACGGCTTCGCTTCTTCAAGGGTTCTACCCAGCTAGTTGGAAAACTGATTATTGGCAATGGACTGAAAGAGGAAGAAAATATCAATTAGATTGCTATGGTAGCGATATATATGTCTTGGTTGTCATTAGCTACTATGGCATTAGTGTATTACCCACTGCAACCAGCCCTGATACATGGGGATGGTAATTCATCTTCCACATGATTATTTATTCAATGTAGAATTAATCATGTGGAAAATATAAATAGTAGACTCTACCTTAAAATATAAATCGAAGCCGGAGAAACAGTATATTATGATAAAATCATAATCTTTGTTGAACTGGCTTGAAGTTTTATATTCTCGAGTTTCAATCCTCCTCCATACCTCTGACTCAAGGTAACTCAATTTCAGATATTCCCTCCTCCTCTCTCCATCTCTTTAGCAATAATATCCGATCTTGTATATACTTTTCCGATAATACGTTTAGTTCTTTTATCTTTTCCACCTGTAGTTTAATGAATGTATGATTAAACTCACACCAAGAAACTAAAAAGAATTTTTTATTAAATAAAATCGACAAAGGACAGATTGTTTTTACTATGAATGTATTATTTAAATCAAGGAAAGTTATTGTTATCTTTGACTTATGATATATTGCTTTTCTGACATCAGATAATATCAAATGATTATCAGTAATTTTACTGCAACTTTCTGTCTTCACAGTCATTGGCGAAAAATGTAGCTGATCACGTTGTTTTTCAGGAAGTACTGCTGCAAGCTTAGATATAAAACTATACCCGTCATCTTTCAAGTTGCTTCTTTGTTGGCTGCACTCACTCACCCCGGTCACATAGTTATCTATGCTCCCGGGGATTCGCTCCCTTGCCGCCGCGATGCATCTTGAAATCTATTGGGTATATAAGCAGATTTAGCAAGAACAACATCATTTTGTTCGATAACCCATTTGTTACCTAAAACTAAAGCATCAATTTCATCTATAGTAAACATCAAAGGAGGCAACAAAAAACCCGGTCGCAATATATAACCTAAACCAGGCTCACCTTCTATATTGGCTCCCTGGCTATTTAATAAAGCAATATCTCGATAAACAGTTCGTAAACTTATATTTAAATCATTAGCCAATAGCTTACCACTGACAGGATATCTTCTTTGCCTCAAGTATTGCAGTAATGCCATAAGTCTTTCAGTTCTTGACATTTCTATATTCCTTATTTTAATAAAAAAATCAAATAGAGAAAACTTCTCTATAAACCCATAAACTAAAAATTTTATAATTCAATAAAGATCCAACTGTCTGGATTAGCGAAAATATTATTTCCAACTCACACAACTATCCCGCCCTGTGAAAAGTGAACGATCGACACACTGCACTAAAACAGGATAAAGGTAAGCGCCAAATATCAAACATAGAGAAAACATTCAAAAATCTAATATATCACTAGTCAGTACAAAAAATGATTGCACATTTAATAATATAACTTATAATAAGTGAACTTACTATATATTTAATGATACAGGAGAACTTTAGATGTTAACATCAAGCTTCATGCTACCAGTCAATGCTTCAGCAGAGAAAATATGGCCTTATTATTCAGATATTTCGCTTCGTAATGTCTGGGAAGATGATTTAGAAAGCATCACATTAGAAGGTGATTTTATTACTCATAACAAAGGGGTAATGAAATTAAAAGATATGCCGCCAATGGGGTTTACCTTAACTTCAGTTGAAGAAAATAAGCATTTTTGGGATGAAACGATTGTTCCTGATTTAGGTTCAATTTGTTTTGGGCACGAGATTCTTAACATCGAAGAACAATTATATATAAAACATACAGTTGTATTCACTAAAGAAAAAGGTGAAATTGAAAAAGATGATATCGAGTTTTTTAAGCAGTTAATAAGTGATACACCAGATGCCGTCTGGGCAATTAAACAGGCTGTTGAAGCTTGAGTTTTCCTTCTTCGTTTAAAGATAATGCTGATGAATCAATCGGGTTGTTATTTATTAAGGTTTACAATATCTGGCACTCCGAGATTAAATCAGCATTAGAATCTATTAACATTACGCATCCTCAATTCATCATATTGACAGTATTGGGGTATTTAGAACAATCCCTGGAGCACGTTACTCAGAAAAAAATATCAGAATTTTCTGATATTGATGTCATGACGGTTTCACAAATAGTCGGTCTTCTGGAAAAAAAGAAACTCTTAGAGCGTCGGATACATCCGACAGACTCCCGAGCCAAATCAGTAATATTGTTAGATAAAGGTAAAGCTACTCTAAAAATAGCAGTACCTTTGGTAGAGCAAATTGATAAAAAATTCTTCCAGATATTAGGTGATGATGAAATTTCCATGAAGAAATACTTAAAAAAATTGTTAGAAACAAAATCAAAGCTACATCATAAGAATGTATAACTTGATTATTCACTCTTATCAATAAATTAATTTGGCGGATTCGACTAATAAGTGCAATTTTTCAGAAGGGCGGTCAGTTGCTATAGTAGGCATCTTTCTCGCCAAAGGAAAATGCACTATGGCCTATACACAACTGACCGAAACAGAAAGATACCCGATTTCCAGTTTAAAAGAAGCGGGTTTTTCACAGCTTTTTATTGCGGAGTCACTTAAGCGAAGTCCATCGACCATCAGCAGAGAATTGAAGAGAAATCAAGAAGTCCAGACATACTGCCCTGAACAGGCTCATTTGAAGGTATTGGTGCGTCGTCATTTTGCTAAGA
>NZ_RCWA01000046.1 GCF_018448905.1 Photorhabdus heterorhabditis
CGGGTGCTGCCGGGGCGGCTTCGGGTGAGCTGGCGGCTCAGGTCCTGATTAAGCAACTTTACGGTGATGGGGCCAAAGTCAGTGAGTTAACGGAGGAGCAGAAGCAAACTATCAGCACCCTTTCCACCCTGGCGGCAGGATTGGCAGGCGGTATTGCTGGTGACTCCACCGCCAGCGCCCTCACTGGGGCGCAGGCAGGGAAGAATGCAGTAGACAACAACCACCTCAGTGTGGAGAAGAACCAATCGCGCAGTGAGGAACTGGTTAATTGTCAGGGTGATAGCAGTTGCCGTTCTGCCGTTAGGGATAAATACCGACAGGAATACGACAAGGTTCAAGAGAGGATAACAACGTGTTCAGGGGCTGACCAGTGCGTTGCCGTTGCCAAAGAGTTGCGGGCATTGCAAGGTGACTACAGTGCTCGGATAAGTGAAATTCAGGAAAAAGCCAGAATGCAGGGGCTGGATTCCCTCACGCCGGCAGAAGTGCGGGAATGGGCAGATTTACGCGGTGCCATGTCGAATATTGACGCATCACGGAATTTAGTGCTCCATCGTGCCCAAGTCACCGGGGGCTCAGAAGAAACCACCCAGGAAATCGTGAAGATTATGGGGCAGACGGGAATTGCGGCGTCTGCGGGAGTGGCCAGTAAAGCTGGAGCAAAAGGAGTCAAGGGAAGTGCTATACCGGTTCCTGATCCTGTGACAACTAATAATGGATTAGTGTATAAATCAAACCCTAAACATACTCCGGGACAAATAGGTTATCACCGTAATGCCGGGACTGAACCTAAGAATTCGGTCGAATTGTTTAGCAATTCAGTTACAAGTGGTAAAAAAAGATACGCATTGGATAGTGATGGTAATGTACATCAATTTACCAATACTAATGATGGTACGTGGCATTGGTCCGGTAGCACAGGAGATAAAAGTGCGGCATTAAGCAAGAGCGACGTTCCATCAGACGTTAAAAAGAAACTTGGTTTACCAGGAAAATGGAGATAATTATGATTTTTGGTGATCCAAATCATTTTGCCATACTTATAGAGTATTTATCTGATTGGAGTACAGAAAATGGATATAGAAATGGCTTATTTCATTTTTGTATAGATGGAAAACTGTATCCAAATAGTGCGAAAGTAGCAACATTAGGAGGAGATATCCTGTGTTTATCTGATGGGAATGCTTTGGTATTACCTGTTGAAAATAATAATATTTTTAATATGGAAAAAAAAGAGGCTTACTTCTCTATGTTAAAAACAATGTTGCCTGAACGGGCTGAACCAGGGAAAGAAGTATCAGACGATTTTGTTACTTCTTACAAATATCAAGCATCTACATATAATTTAGAAAATGATTGTTGTTATGTTTTTGCTGTATCTAATGGCAGTATGATAAGAATCTTAGGTGCAAAACTGAGTGTTTTAAATGGTAATGATGATGTTGGATATCATTGGGAGGAAATACTAAAGCCACATATTACTGATATTATTTTAGAAAAGGAAACAGTGAAAAACATTGTCACTTCGACAATAAATTATTATTCCTGCCTAAAGTAAAATCCCATCCATGTGAACTGTACCCCAAATGTTAGACAATCATCCGACATTTAAACGATGCAGTTCATTACGTCTAAGAAAAGTTGCTTGCAGGCTAAAAAGTTGCGTCGGGGGTTTTTGGATTCGGCGGCAAAGCCGCACTGGAAAAATTGGTTGTAACTGACTGAGTACATTGGGAAAATCAGAGTCCGGCAGTCAGGTTCGCAATGGAATGCGTTGTTGTGGAGAATAATGCCCTTAGCATGGGAAGTCTGTTTGGTTCCGAAGGCGCTAAACATTTTGAAGGCGCGGGGTCGCTGGCTCAAAAAATGGCCCAATCTCGGGCAACACCCGAAGAAATCAACGCAGCCTTAACTCACTACCTAAAAGGGCAAGTCCCTGATGGTCAGGACCCGGCAAAAGGTCTAATTATTGCGTGGGGTAACTTCTTTGGCGTTCCATTGGATGTCGTGTTGTCAAATGAGAAGATGACTCCACAGAAGGCGGCGGAAATTGTTGCCGGTGGCATACCTACCAGTGAAGCGAAGCTGATACAGTTTGCAGCAGCTAAAATGTATTTGTCTTTGAATAAATATCAAGAGGTGTCATCTAGCTTAGAAAAAACATCAAGAAACTTTAATAAAGATAGTGCTATAACAGATAGTGAATCGGGAGGATACTCATCCTATGATAAATTCAGAAAATCTAATACTGAATGGAATTGGCCACCTAAATTAGGATTTGCTGAACCCCCGAAAGAAGATGTTTTAGTTGTAGGTACTAGACTGGATAGATATGGCAGTGCAAACGGAGCGTTTTTGTCTCCCAAAGGCGTTCCTTATGAAAATCGAGCACTGGCTCCTGGTTCTAAAGCAGGAAAATACCATGAATATGAAGTAATTAAACCACTTCCAATACTGCAAGGCAAAATTGCTCCAGCGTTTGATCAGCCCAGAGGAGGAGTTCAGATACTGCCGAATTTCCCTGAGAGAGTAAATGTTGATTGGCTTATAAAAAATGGATATGTAAAGGAGGTAAAGAATGTTAACTACAAATGAAATACAGGAAAAAGTGAGTCTTTAGGTGCTAAGATTAATGCACCTAAATCAATGTTGATAGTTTATTCAGAGCCTGTTGGTGATGGTTCTGGATATATAGTTATTGATAATAATCAATATCATATTATTTACTCTGAAAGAGGATATGAAATATTTAGGCAAACAACTGAAGATGTAAATGAGCTGCTATATTGGATAATGGAAAGTGTAGCTAGCCAAATGGCATCTGAATATGAATTAAAGAATAGGAATGATGAAAATAAAGATTTTCGTATAACTTATTTTGAAAAATAGCTAGAAATGTTAGGTTTATTAGATAAAAAGTGGGAATTAAGAGCCAAGAAAAAAATTGAGGAAATATTAGAAAGATCACCATACGTAGACAATAGTGACTGACAATAATTTAAAATTCATAAATGATGATATTATGTCTGTATAGCTGATGTTAAAAAATTTTCGGAATAGCTTGAAAATAGATAAAATCATGCCGGGAAATAATAAGTGACAGGCTAAATAGTCGAATGTTGGATAAAAGAATGATAAAGGAAAGATAAAAAATAATACACCAAATGGGATGACGGAAAAAGAAAATTCAGTAATATCTGATGCCCCACACAATTCAAAAGGATGAGAGTTAAATATGTATAAAAATATGTTAAAACCCGTAACATCAAGAAAAATAACAAACGGACCTCAACTAAAAGGAAATGAGAGCACATATGACACGTCAATATTAAAAGGCAGCCCTGTGGGAAGATATGATATTGGGAATTCCGCACCACTACCCGCTCAAGCAGAAGTTTTTCAAAAAGTTGTTGACGAAAAAATAGCAAGCTTCAAAACAAAGGGAAATCCAATATCAATTGTTGTCTGGCACAATAGCCGGACAGGGCTTACCCATATCATGGATGGTCAGCATCGATTTATTGCTGCATGTATACTTGGAGTACCCGTTAATTTGACATGGAAAAAGTTCGGCATACCGCCTAATCAGATAGACTGGAGTGGTACAAAATTCTCAGATGGAATACCAGCTAAAACCAAAATATTTGGAAAGTAATCGATTAAGTTAATTTATACCCAATAGATTTCAAGATGCATCGCGACGGCAAGGGAGCGAATCCCCGGGAACATAGAGAACTATGTGACCGGGGTGAGTGAGTGTAGCCAACAAAGAGGCAACTTGAAAGATAACAGGTATAATCTGTATTAGGCGCGATTTGCGCTGACACGGAGTCTTGAAAAATTGAGAGTTGCCGATTTTGGTATAGATTTTCAATCTTAAACAAAACGCGAGGTAACTCTCATTAAAAAAATCAGTTTTAATTGTTGTTTTTAGTCTGATTTAATATTGTGAAAAATTAAAGAGATAATTTATATGGATGTTAATAAATTTTTAAATATATTAACTCTCCCCCTTCTTTATTTTATAGTCTCTTCCCAATTATGAATTATTTAATGTGGATAATTATGATTCTGGTGTTATTTAAGTGTGTCCGTTATTTTCTTGATTATTAAAGTAAAATGTTCTCATTGTGTCGCAATGAAATAATTTTGTATAAATATGTAACATTTATACGTATCATTGATTATTATGTTTGTTCTAATAATATTTTTAGTTGATTAATCTAAATATAATTAAATTAATGGTTATTGCGATACTGGTGGAATATTATCTAAATGATGTTTTTTTATGTGAGATTTTTAAAAAAAAGTAATTAAAATCTTATTAAATGGCTGGCAAAAATTCACTTTTCTATAATGCTTAAATATAACTGATTGTGTCGTGCGAAAAACGAATAGTGTAGTCAAGTTAAATTAAATATTAAATAAGTGTTATTGGGAGCGTGTCTTTCGAGGGCAGCATTAACTATACCCAATAGATTTCAAGATGGATCGCGACGGCAAGGGAGCGAATCCCCGGGAGCATAGAGAACACTGTGACCGGGGTGAGTGAGTGCAGCCAACAAAGAGGCAACTTGAAAGATAACAGGTATATACCAAGGTCTGACTTTATTAATGGGGGAATATTATGTCCACTGAACCGCCGCTATATCAAGAAGATATTGTCGTGATACATGTTGCCACACCCGATGATTTGGTGAAGTTTGCCGATCAAGCACTCTTCTGGAATAAAGAAACTTATGAGCAGATGAAAACTGCGGAGGTGTTGTTTACACCAGCAGGAGAGACTCCACTTGGTCTGGGAATTAAATATGTCGCTATGCCTGATGATTTGGTGAAGTTTGTCGATGAAGAAGGCTATTGGAATGAGAAAACCTACGAACAGATGGAGGCTAAGAGGGTGTTATTTATACCAGCAGAAAAAATACGCGGGGTGGGGATTAAGCATGTTGCCACACCTGACGATTTGGCGAAGTTTGCCGATGAAGAGCTCTTCTGGCGTAAGAAAGACTACGAGCAGCTAAAAGCCGCAGAGGTGCTGTTTGTACCAAGAGAAGGAATGCCTGGTTTTGGAGTTAAATATACCGCTACACCAGACGATTCAGCAAAATTTACCGATAAAGCGGCCAATTAGTATGAAGAGAAACATCGAGCGAGGGATAAAGCCAAAATATTGTTTATCTCGAAAATAAAAGAATAGAACGGCGTGTAACAACGTTAATTTATTTGTCATTCTGCATTGGAGGTATTAATGGCTCACAACAAGACATCTACTATATCCAGCGAGAATAATTTGTTGGATAAAGAGGAAGTTAAATCCTGGTTTAAATTATATTCCATGCCGAAAAGTGAAAATTATACTCAATTGGTGCAAATAGCGGCGGAAGGTCGGCGTTTAGCTGGGCTGGACCCAGGTCAGATCGATAATAATCCAGGGGCAGGATTTAACCGGGATCTGGATGAGGTGAATTTACTCTTAGTGAATCCCGGTGATGGGGTGCGTATCGGAGAAGACCGTGAAATTGCTGTCAATATTGATAAGAACAGTGGCTTACAGTTTATTAATGGCGAATTGGGGTTACGCCCCGACTTTAAATTGTCGCTGGAATTGTTTGAGAGTTTTACGGAGGAACAACAAAGGGAACTTTACCGCTGGCTGATTCATGCTGAGGAGATGGCAGCTAGCAAGGCGCAGTTGCCTGCGTTTGGCTTGCCGGCCAACGGTAACAATAAAAACCTTGGCGCTGTTGTCAGTGTCAGCGGTGATGGGAAAACTATCGCGCTTAGTGGGGCAGAAGGAAAGGAACCTGTATATCTATTTTCTTATACCGATAACGGTTGGCGGCAGCAATTCGCTGATTACGTTAGTGGTTATGGCGGCAGAGCGCTCAGCCTGAGCAGAGACGGTAATGTTCTCGCGGTGGGCATTGATAGCCGGAACAGTGATGGCGGGCATGGTTCAGTGTTTATTTATCGCAGATTGTCAAATGGCGAGTGGGAGAAACCTGCCAAACTTTGGCTTAGTGAGGCGAACGTTCAGCAGCATTTCGGTTGCGCTGTGGGCCTAAGCGCTGATGGCACACTATTAGCAGTAGGTTCTTATGGCTGGAGATCGGGTTTATTGACTAACTGCGGCGCAGTGTATCTTTATCAGTATGACGGGAAGAAATGGTCACAGCTTGGTGAGCGTCTGAACTTATCTTCTCCGGCACAGGGCGATATGTTTGGCGGTAAACTTAGCTTGAGTGCTGATGGTTCAACATTGGCAGTGGCGGCAACAGGGCGTAATGGTAATAACGGTGAAGTGACGATATTTCATCGTCTCGGGGAATATTGGCAGCCGCGACCGCCACTCAATTCGCTGACTTCTCCTTCACTTAATAGCAGTGACGGCTTTGGGACTAGTCTCAGCCTGAACGATAGCGGCGATATTTTGGCGGTAGGGTGTCCGGGAGAGAAGAGCAATGTTGGTGCGGTCTATTTGTACCAGCGTTACCGTAATTCATGGCAAGCCGTGGGGATACTGAGAGAAGCGGTGACTGCCGGGGAAAGGTTTGGCAGCGAACTGTCTTTGAGTGGCGACGGTCAGATACTGGTGGTGTCAACACCTGTTGGTAAAGATAACACAGGTGTGCAAACCGGTGCAGGATGGTGGTTTAGCTATCAGAACGAACAATGGATTATGCAGGGCAAATTACTGGCAGTGGATGGGGAATCAAACCATAAATTTGGTGCCGGCGTTTGTCTTAGCGGTAACGGTAATACGTTGGCGATTGGCGCCAGTGGCTGGAAGAGTGGAGAAGGAAAAGTTTACCTTTACGACTAGCTAAATGAGGAAAAAACGATGGCGAAAGAAATAACAGATGAAACGGTTAGCCAGCTTAGTGCCCGCTTCGCTCCTGGTAAGATCCCGACTGAGGCGGCATTTTATTCACTGATTGATTGGGCTACGTTGTGGCGACAGCTTTTTGGTTGGCGGGATAGTGATCAAACTTATCATCCGGGAGTTGGGTTGCAGGTTATCGACAACCGTTTGGCGGTTAAGATTGGTGATGGCATCTCGTTGGAACCGAAAGGGCTTGCGTTAAAGCTACAGCTCGATGGGGGATTGATGTTAGATAAATCTGGGGTGCTGTCGGTGGATGGGACTGTAGCGGTTTCAGCCCAAGCTTTTAAATTGCTTCCTGAGGAGACGCGGAAACAAATTGCCAAGTTGTTATTGAATGCTGAGGCAGAAAACAGATGACAGAGAATAGATGACGGTGACTGTCTAATACGGCTTTTGAGGACATATTATGACTGATAAAGAAATGGGTACTGTTGACTCATTGAAAGCGAGTTTTAAGTCTGGTGTTCCGCCCATGCCTGAAGCATTTTCTCATTTGATTGATGAGGCATATAAGGCATATGAAATCATTGATGGTGATAAGCGGGATGGCCCGACCGCAGGGCTGAAACGAGATGACAAAGGAAAACTGGCCCTCAACACTGACTATTCTGGCGGGTTGAACCTTGAACGAGGGGCTTTGGCCCTATCACTGAAGCCAGAAGGTGGATTCTCTTTTGATGGAGGGAGGCGTCTAAAATTGGACGCCGATCGGCAGGTTCAGTTTGCGGATTTTTTCAGTTTATCGCGGCAAGAGCGGATGGAGATCGCGCAGTTGTTGGATTTGAAACGTGGCACCATGATGACGCGTATTGTTTCTCCTTCCCCTAAAGAGAATGAACGCTTTGGCACTTCTGTTAGCCTCAACGCGGCGGGAGATTGCTTAGTGGTTGGGATGGGGAAAGTGCTCTATTTGTATACGTACCGGAAGAGGGGGGATTGGAATACAAGCACGCCCATTGTGTTTGAGGCTGATGGAGGTAAGTATCGTAGTGCTGCATGGAATGTTAGTCTGGATGCGAAGGGAGATAATCTGGCAGTGGGATACTTCACTAATACTAACCGAATGCAGGTTTGTGTGTATACGCGCACGAATGGCGTCTGGGGTACAAAAAGTCCTATTGTGTTTCCGATGGAAGATCAACATAAATTCTTTGGTGGTGTGTATGTCAGCTTGAGCGCCGCAGGAGACTGTCTGGCGGTGGGGGGGAACACCTATACGTTCGATGTGTATACCCGCACGAATGGGATCTGGGATACAAAAAATCCCATTAAGCTTGGTTTTTTTAATTCTGGTAACGAGATGGTCACGATTTGTCTGAGTGCCTCGGGAAACTGTCTGGCGGTGCATGCTGTCGATGATTCTTATAAACCTGAAAGAAACACGGTTTATGTGTATACCCGCACGAATGGGACCTGGGATGAACGCCCCATTAAGTTCAAGCCCCCTGAAGATAGCTCATCCAGTTTTGGCAAGGTTCTTAGCCTGAATGCAGAGGGAGATCGTCTGGTGGTGGGGGCGGATGATGATTTACCCATTATGAATGGGAAGGTTTATCTGTATACGCGCACGAATGGGACCTGGGATACAGAAAATCCCATTAAGTTTTCGGCTCCTGCAAGTGATGTAACGTATTTTGGCAGAGCTATCAAACTGAATGATGCGGGAAACCGTCTGGCAGTGGGGGCGGCTTCCAGAGTGTATGTGTATACCTGTCTGAATGATAAGTGGAATATGGAAACACCTATGGAGATTTTGGACCCCTCAGGCAATTCAGACAATTTAAATGGTTTTGGTAAGGCTGTTAGTCTGAATAAGTTAGGAACGAATTTGGCGGTTGGTGCAGTTTCAACCAAGGTTGATTCTGCGCTTGAAGCCGGTGCAGTCTATATCTTTGAGAATGTCAAATAGAGGACAGAGAACAAGTGACGGTGACTGTCTAACTACGGCTTTTGAGGACATATTATGACTGATAAAGAAATGAGTACTGTTGATTCATTGAAAGCGAGTTTTAAGTCTGGTGTTCGGCTGATGCCGGAAGCCTTTTCCCATTTGATTGATGAGTCATATCAGGTATATGAAATCATTGATGGAGCTCAGGATGATGGCCCGACCGCGGGGCTGAAACGGGATGGCAAAGGAAAACTGGCCCTCAACGCTCACCATTCTGGCGGGTTAAACCCTGAACAAGGAGCTTTGGCGCTATCCTTGAAGCCAGAAGGTGGACTCTCTTTTGACGGGGGAGGGTATCTGAAATTGGATGCCGATCGGCAGGTTCAGTTCACGGATTTTTTCAGTTTATCGCGGCGGGAGCGGATGGAGATCACGCAGGTGCTGGGTTTGAAACGTGCCATGATAACGCGAATTGTTTCTCCCTTCCCCAAAGAGTGGGAGTCCTTTGGTCTCTCTGTTAGCCTGAACGCGGCGGGAGACTGCTTAGCGGTTGGGATGATTAATAAAGCCTGTGTATATACGCGCCGGAAGAGCGGTGAATGGAATACAAGCACGCCTACTGTTGTGTTTGAATATGCTAGCGGTAGTATATCGGGCTATGGATTGAATGTCAGTCTGGATGCGATGGGAGATTGCTTGGCGTTGGGAAGCCAGATGGCTTGGGTATATACGCGTACGAATGGCGTCTGGGATACGAGAAATCCCATTTGGTTTCCGGGTACCGGTCAATACCTTAGTGAGAATGTCAGCTTGAGCGCGGCAGGAGACTGTCTAGTGGTGGTGGTTGCGAACGGATACCTCTCTACGATCCATTTGTTTACACGCACGAACGGGATCTGGGATACAAAAAATCCCATTAAGTTTCCGAACCTTTCGGATTCTTCTGAGTTTGGCAGGGTTGCCCGCCTGAGTGCTACGGGAAACTGTCTGGCAGTGTTTGGAGAAAGAGGCACGATTTATGTGTATACCCGCACGAATGGGATCTGGGATAGAGAAAACCCCATTCAGCTCAAGGCACCTAAAGATAGCTCATCCCGTTTTGGCACGGTTTTTAGCCTGAATGCAGAGGGAGATCGTCTGGCGGTGGGGGCGAATGAGTATTCCCCCATTATTAATGGAAAGGTTTATCTGTATACGCGCACAAATGGGATCTGGGATAGCGAAAATCCTATTAAGTTTTCGGTTCCTGCAAGTGACGTAACAGATTTTGGTCGCTCTCTCGAACTGAATGATGCGGGGGATCGTCTGGCAGTGGGGGCGGCTGCCAGGGTGTATGTGTATACCTGTCTGAATAATAAGTGGAATATGGAAACACCTATGGAGATTTTGAACCCTTCAGGCAATTCAGACAATTTAAATGGTTTTGGTGGGTCTGTCGGCCTGAATAAGGCGGGAACGAGTTTGGTTGTTGGGGCAACGTCAGAAAGTGTCGATTCTAAGTCCAGAGCTGGTGCGGTTTATGTTTTTGAGGATGTCAAATAGAAGACAGAGAACGGATGGCAGATGGCAGTGACTGTCTCATACGGCTTTTGAGAAAATATTATGGCTGATAAAGAAATGAGTACTGTTGACTCATTGAAAGCGAGTTTTAAATCTGGTGTGCGGCTCATGCCGGAAGCTTTTTCCCATTTGATTGATGAAGCATATAAGGCATATGAAATCATTGATGGCGCTCAGGGTGATGGCCTGGCCGCAGGGTTGAAACGGGATGGTAAAGGAAAACTGGCCCTCAACACTCACCATTCTGGTGGGTTAAACCTTGAACAAGGGGCTTTGGCGCTATCATTGAAACCAGAAGGTGGACTCTCTTTTGATGGAGGAGGGTATCTGAAATTGGGTGCCGATCAGCAGGTTCAGTTTGCGGATTTTTTCAGTTTATCGCGGCGGGAGCGGATGGAGATTACGCAGGTGTTGGGTTTGAAACGCGCCATGATGACGCGTATTGTTTCTCCCTCCCCCAAGAAGAATGAATCCTTGGGCGATTATGTTAGCATGAATGCGGCGGGGGACTGCTTAGCGGTTGGGATGATTAATAAAGTCTATGTATATACGCGCCGGAAGAGTGGTGAGTGGAATACAAGCACGCCTACTGTGCTTGAGCCTTATCAAAATGATTATTATGGATCTTCATGGGATGTTAGTCTGGATGCGGTGGGAGATTGCCTGGCGTTGGGAAATAGAGCGCCCGCTAATGCCAGCATGATGGTTGGTGTATATACATGCACGAATGGCGTCTGGGATGCAAGAAATCCCGTTTGGTTTCCGGCTCTGGACGCCAGAGATTACTTTGGTATTAATGTCAGCTTGAGCGCAGCAGGAGACTGTCTGGTGGCTGGGGGCATATACTCCTCTACGTTCCATATGTTTACACGCACGAACGGGATCTGGGATAGAGAAAATCCCATTAAATTTCCGGTCCCTTCCGGTTCTTATGAATTTGGTTGGGCTGCCCACCTTAGTGCTGCGGGAAACTGTCTGGCAGTGTTTGGAGGATATACTTCTTCTGGAAGCGGCGTGATTTATGTGTATACACGCACGCATGGGATCTGGGATAGCGAAAACCCTATTAAGCTCAAGCTCCCTGAAGGCAACTCATCCCTTTTTGGCAAGGTTTTTAGCCTGAATGCAGAGGGAGATCGTCTGGCGGTGGGGGAGGTGCGTGATTATTTCCCCATTATTAATGGAAAGGTTTATCTGTATACGCGCACAAATGGGATCTGGGATAGCGAAAATCCCATTAAGTTTTCAGCTCCTGCAAGTGGTGACGTAACAGATTTTGGCCGTTCTCTCGAACTGAATGCTGCGGGGGATCGTCTGGCAGTGGGTGCGGCTGCCAGGGTGTATGTGTATACCTGTCTGAATGATAAGTGGAATATGGAAACACCTACGGAGATTTTGGACCCTTCAGGCAATTCAGACAACTTAAATGGTTTTGGTAAGGCTGTCGGCTTGAATAAGGCGGGGACGAGTTTGGCCGTTGGTGCAGATTCAGAAAGTGTCGATTCTCAACCCCAAGCCGGTGCAGTTTATGTTTTTGAGAATATCAAATGATGGTCTAATCTAGGATAGCCCCATTTTTTGTATATATTACAAGGAAATGGGACTACCACAATGGGTGGTGATACACTGACACAGTGCGTGGCTAATGGTCGGTAAACTATATAAGTAAGCCGCTGAAATTTATGTCAGACTCAGCAAATTCAATATTGTTTGAAAAAATAGTCAATCATTTCTTGTTCAAATTCTAAGACATCACGTCGTTCTGCAAGGTAGCTTTTTAGTACAGCCAGTGAGCGTAGGTTTTCGCGCAGTTGGATTTCGTTTTCTATATTTTGTCGCAATTTTTTGCAATGTTCTCGGAGGTTATTCTCTATTACTTTCGATGTATTGCCTCCCAGAGTGCGCCAAATCATGCCCGGTAACGAATCAGATTTTTTTAGCTGATTAAGCTCATTGGCTAATATGTCTATACGTGCTTTGAGCAATTTATTGATGTCGGATATATCCCGACTGTTAAAACTGAAAGTTGGATCAATGTACTTGTGGTACATGTTTATTATCGTCCAGACATCATTATCTTTCTTGGCTTGTGATAACTGTACCATCAATTGGTTTTTTTTCTTTTTCTCATCTAAATCCTGTTCACGATCTGGATGCAGTACCTTGGCTATTTTTCTATACATTTGGCTCAATTCCTGCGATTTAAACAAAGAATCCAGTTTTTTCTGGTCTTCTTCCGCAGGGTCAAAGTCAAGGGTGTCTTCTGCATCATATTCATCGTAGAAACGTTCTGATTCCCGTTGAAAATGCTGTTCTATGGTGGCACGCATTTTTTCAGGGCTTTTCATCATCTCAAGTAATTCTTCATCAGATATTTCTTCATTAAAATCAAAATATTCATCCAGCGTCTGCCGGATATCAGCCATCTGTTCTGGTGTTGGAACTTCCTCTTCTTTCAACGCATTAAGATCGGAAAAGTGATCGGTCAACTTATTGAGATCAAGGTTTTCATTAAAGGGGTAAGTACATAACTCAGCAAGCTCTTCTTCTATCCAGAAAAATAATTCTCTGCGTTGGTTTTTTCCCAGCGATTTTTTATCGGCAAATGAAAGCAACCTGGCCGCTTTATCATATCTGGACTGCATATATTGATGCTCTATCGGTAAGACTTCCTGTTGAAAACGCATAAACAATTCGTCTTGTTGCTGTTGTAACTTGGCGATCTTCAACTGGTATTTTTCGATGGACGTCCAGTAAGCTTTGAATTGTTGCTGAGGCGTTTTTGGTATCTGTTGTCCGCTCGATTTTCTTTTTTTTAGTTTCTTGTGCATCAATATGTTATTCCCAAGATAGAGCAATGAAATGAAGGATGTTCTCGCTGTTAATTTTGATAATTACCCGTTGTTGCTTATTCCTATATTGCAGTATATTTTTGCAACATGCAAAACGTTATCGTTGCGCAATTGTTATGTTGGCTTACAAACGGTGATTTTTGCTAATCCGTTCTTCCCTGATTACAACAACTATTTCACCGTATATTTCGTTTGAATTATTCATGCTTGAGGACTCCGTGAGTAGCTACGAAGTTTGGGTTGAACAGGAAGGTGATGCTTACAAATACTATCAAAGCAATAAAAAACGGCACTACCGCAATAGGCGGTAATGCACTGAATCAAACCTGAACTTTGTGGCCGGAAAGCATGCTGTGACGGGCAGCTTGGCCGTCTGAACCGTAAAGAGAGGGGCTATGATGACTTTTTAGGAAAGCAATGGCTTTACTATTTAAATCAAGATGCTGGGTTAACAATGAACTGTTATGCATGTTTAAATCACGAACCCGGATAATTGCTTTGCCAATCTGCTGCCATAATGTGGCAAGTATAGGTTGCTTATCATAAGGTGCAATGACGTTTAGCGTTTTGCCTAAATTAAGACGCTGTTGTTCTGAATGGCTAAGCGCGGACAACAGGAAATTTTTTCGTTCTGTTACCCGGTGCAAATCTCGTGCTTCAATAAAACCCTCGCACAGAATACGTTGCTCTTCCGTCATTATTTGGGTCAGCGAGGTTAAATGAATCACTTGCTGTTCGAGTAATTGTTGCAGTTCTTCCATAACAAGTTTAACTATTTCTTATAATGCTGAAAATTCTCGGCGGCTTCTTTGAGCAGAGCATCTGCGATTTTACCGCTGTTCATTTTTAAGGTTCCTTGAGCAAGAGCTTCTTTCAACTTTTGCACCTTTTGGATATTAATATCCTGGCTGCTTGGTTGAACCAGTTTTGTTTGTGCTTCGCTCAGTTTTACTTGTGCATCACTGCTTTGTAAAGTAACGCCGGAGGTTTTGCGGGTGCCTTGGGCGCTTTCATTAGTCGGTCGCTGTTGAACAGCGGCGATAGCTAATAAGGGTTGAGTGCGTTCGATACTCATAATTATTATCCTTTATGGCCAGGCATAGGTTTACCTATGGATCGGAGCAGGTTACATGCCATTGGCATACCTGCAAATCGTGCTCTGCTGGTTATATCGGCACAGTAAAAGAAAACTTTAGTAACTTATAACATGATTTTTACACTGCCGTTTTCTAATGCCTGGCCGGTTATAACGTGCCCTGAATTCATTCGAACTCTGACTTTATCAGAAGTAGCGGCATTATTAATAGCTTTCCCTTCGTTCCGTATCTGAAAGCCATCTCCTTGTACGATGACCACTACGTTTTGACCTGACCGCACTGCCCACGGGCGGCGTAACATGTTGCGCGTGAGAACCTGCCCAACCGGGATGTTGCGCACAGCAACGCTGTTTTTTATTTCATTTTTGTTAAAAATCAGATCATGGGGTAGTTTTTCCAGTAATCCGCTTCTGACCTGAATATCTTTCTCAGATAAAACATCATTACGTGAGAGGGCGCGACGGGTAACCAGATAGTTTCCTGTGACACTGACAGCGACTTGAATAAATTTGCGTTGTTGATGACAGACGACCGGTAAAGAGATATTTCCCCAGTTTTGACCACCAATCGGTGGCTGAATTTCTGGCAATTCACATTGAGGCCATTGCGGTTCCGGCGTTCTGATTTCAACAGAAACGTTATGGTGATTACCCCGGTGTATCTGTTGGAAATAATGCGTTATAGCCTGAGGTAAAGGATTGCCCCATGCCATCGGCATAATAAAGAAAAATGCGAACAGCCCGATAATCTTTATAGCTTGCATCTTCTCGCTCTCATTATTTCTGTCGATAAAGTCAATAAATCTGCTATCGCTTAATGGCGCACAGTGTATCTGTATTGAACGTCAGTTAATGGGATAAATAGCAATTCAATTAGCGTCTATTCATCCGATAGGCTTTTCCTTCTGCGTTTATTCTGTTTACTGCGAATTTCGCGATCGCGAAAGGCGCTATACCCAAAGATTTCAAGATGGATCGCGACGGCAAGGGAGCGAATCCCGGGAGCATAGAGAACTATGTGACTGGGGTGAGTGAGTGCAGCCAACAAAGCAGCAACTTGAAGGATGAAGGGGATATTAAGATTCACAACACAGGTAAGTCACATCAGAGGGAGGAATATGCTCGATAAATTAGATGCAGCCTTTCATTTTCAGCAGGAAGCCTTGTCATTGCGAGCACGGCGGCAGGAAATATTGTCCGCTAATATCGCCAATGCGGATACGCCTGGCTATCAGGCACGGGATATTGATTTCGCCGCACAACTGAAAAAAACCATTGCGCACGGTCGGGTCACCGGGAACGGGATCGGGCTGACGCTGACATCCGATCGGCATATTCCCATTCAGCCTCAGAAGAGAATGGAGATGGATTTGCTGTATCGCGTGCCTTATCAACCAGCAATGGATGGCAACACGGTAGATATGGATATGGAACGCAGTAATTTTATGGATAACAGCCTGAAATATCAGGCCGAGCTGACGGCGACCAGCTCTCAGGTTAAAAGCATGATGTCAGTTTTACAGCAAGGATAAAGGCCATGTCTTTACTCAGTGTTTTTGATATTGCCGGTTCGGCATTATCCGCTCAATCCCAAAGGTTAAATGTCAGTGCCAGTAATATGGCGAATGCCGATAGTGTTTCGGGGCCTGATGGTCAGCCATATCGGGCTAAACAGGTTGTTTTTCGTGTTGCTGCACCGGCGGGACAAGAAACGGGTGGTGTCAGAGTCAGTGAAATTGTTGATGATCCAACCCCTTTCCGCCTTGAGTATCAGCCGGGGCACCCGTTGGCCGATGAAAAGGGTTATGTACGAATGCCAAACGTTGATGTAGTCGGAGAAATGATTAACACCATTTCGGCTTCCCGTAGTTATCAAGCTAACGTTGAAGTGCTTAATACGACTAAATCGATAATGCTGAAAACATTAACGTTAGGTCAGTAACAGGAGCAACTCATGGCAATTACCAGTTCAATAAACGGATTTCAGGATAACACTACGGTCAGGGAGTTAGCCCAGAGCAGCAAGACAAACAAGAAGAACAGTCAAGAGCTGAATAGCAATTTTATGCAATTGCTGCTCGCGCAAGTAAAAAACCAAGACCCCACTAACCCGATGCAGAACAATGAGCTAACGTCCCATTTAGCGCAGATCAACATGCTAGAGGGGATCGAAAAGCTGAATACCACAGTCGGGTCTATTGTTGGTCAGATGAATAATAGTCAGTCTTTACAGGCATCGGCTCTGATTGGACGGGACATTATGATCCCAGGGAATACCATTCTGGTTGGTCCAAACGAACAAAATGGCGGCATCAGTACGACATCATTTGGTATTGAGCTGGAAAGACCGGCAGATAGTGTGAAAGTCACCATTACTGATAAGCAAGGCGTAGTTGTACGCCAAATTGATATCGGTCCGTTAGGAGCGGGTGTTCATAGTTTCCCTTGGGACGGTATAAAAGAAGATGGTGCTAAAGCTGGGGCTGGCGCTTATACAATCACCATTGAAGCTAGCGATAAAGGTGAGCTGCGAGTATCTCAGCCACTAAGGTCCGCGACTGTTAAGGGTATTACGCGTGACGCGGACGGCGCCAGGTTGGATTTAGGATGGAAGAACGGTGCCGTCACTATGGATCAGATACGTCAGATTCTTTAACAAACAAGCATTTTAACGGAGAGTAATATGGCTTTTTCACAGGCAGTTAGTGGCTTGAATGCAGCAGCAGGTAATTTGGATGTTATCGGTAATAATATCGCTAACGCCGCGACATATGGCTTTAAATCAAGTACAGCTGCTTTCTCTGACATTTTTGCCGGTTCTCAGGTCGGTCTGGGGGTACAAATGTCGGGTATTAACCAGAACTTTCAAGATGGTACGCCGACGACGACTACCCGAGTACTTGATATGGCGATCACTAAGGACGGTTTTTTCCGGGTGCAAGGCAGTGATGGCACAATCCGCTATTCCCGTAACGGTGAGTTTAAATTAGATGAGAACCGCAACATTATTAATATGCAAGGCATGAAGTTGACCGGTTATCCGGCAGTGAGTATCAATGGGGGATCACCAGAAATTCAGAAAGGTGCTAACCCAGAACCGATCACAATATCTAAGGGAATGCTGGCGGCTAAAGCGACAACTAAGGTTACGATGACAACGAACCTTAATTCGATGCATAACAAAAAGACAGATACTTTCTCACCAGAAAATAATGATTCTTATAACTATGCTAACACTATTACCACCTTTGATAGCCTAGGTAACCAGCATAATGTCAGGGTTTTCTTCGTAAAAACAAACGATAACGAATGGCAGGTTCATGCTCAGGATAGTGCGGTTGAGGGCGCTAAAGCAGCTTCGTTGGGAACGTTGAAATTTGATAGCAATGGCACGCTCATTGGAGACAATAATCAGTTTACATTTAATGTTCCCTCTCTGAATGGTTCTAATGCCGCTGATATCACTATCGATTTTAATGGCAGTAAACAGCAGAGCATTGATGCTGATAGCATATCGGTACTCAAACCAGACGGTTATGCCGCAGGTGAATTCATTGGCTACAGTATTGAGAAAGATGGCCGTGTTATCGGCAACTATTCCAATAAGCAATCCCAGGTATTAGGCCAGATTGTTCTAACCAACTTTGCTAACCCGGAAGGACTGGCAGCACAGGGTGACAACGTATGGGTAGAAACTGGCGCTTCAGGTAGTCCGATTGTCGGTATTGCGGGATCAGGCGGCTTTGGCGAATTGCTCAGTAAGACGCTGGAATCATCTAACGTTGATATGAGCAAAGAGTTGGTCAATATGATCGTGGCTCAACGTAACTATCAATCCAATGCGCAGACCATCAAAACGCAGGATCAGATCCTGCAAACGCTGGTCAGCATGCGCTGATAGTTTCAGGATAGCATTATGGATCATGTCATTTATACCGCAATGGGTGGCGCCCGTCAGACCCTGGAACATCAAGCGGTGACGGCAAAT
Organism: Photorhabdus heterorhabditis; assembly: GCF_018448905.1. Lineage (GTDB taxonomy): Bacteria > Pseudomonadota > Gammaproteobacteria > Enterobacterales > Enterobacteriaceae > Photorhabdus > Photorhabdus heterorhabditis. Next base: position 18,277 of record NZ_RCWA01000046.1, read on the forward strand.
AATCTGGCAAATGTATCAACGCCGGGTTTTAAAGCACAACTGACTGCTTTGCGGGCAGTGCCTGTTGAAGGGGCTGCCTTTAACACCCGTACTTTGGTTGCGGCTTCAACGCCGGGTTCTGACAATCGTCAGGGGCCGATGAACTATACCGCGCGTCCGCTGGATGTGGCGATTGGGCAGGGAGGATATCTGACGGTTCAGCTTGAAGATGGTTCCGAGGCTTATACCCGTAACGGTAGCATTCAAATTTCAGCGGATGGTCAGTTAACTGTTCAGGGTAACTTGCTGATGAGTGAAAACGGCCCGATCGATGTTCCGCCACAAGCTGAATTAACCTTGGCGGCTGATGGCTCGATCTCTGCTTTGGTTGCTGGTGATCCGCCAACTTTGCTGGGGCAACTTGGCAAATTGAAAATGGTGAAGCCAGAGAACAATCAACTTGTCCGTGGTGATGATGGCTTCTTCCATATGACTGAACAGGCACAAGCGTTACAGGGTGATGTCTTACCTGCCAGTGATGAGGTGAAATTAATGCCTGGTGCGCTTGAAGGAAGTAACGTCAATCCGATGGAAAGTATGGTGAGTATGATTGCCAACGCCCGTCGTTTTGAAATGCAGATGAAAGTCATCCATAGCTCAGATGAAAATGCACAACGTGCTAATCAGCTGTTATCAATAAGTTGATTTAGACACAGAGGATAAAACCGATGATCCGATCATTATGGATTGCTAAAACTGGGTTAGATGCCCAGCAAACCAACATGGATGTGATTGCCAATAACTTGGCAAACGTCAGCACCAATGGTTTTAAACGCCAGCGTGCCGTCTTTGAAGATCTGCTTTACCAGACCATTCGTCAACCAGGAGCTATGTCGTCGGAACAAACCCGTTTACCTTCTGGTTTACAGATAGGTACTGGGGTGCGTCCGGTAGCAACAGAACGTATACATAGTCAGGGAAACTTATCTGAAACTAATAACAGTCGTAATGTTGCTATTAGAGGGAAGGGTTTCTTTCAGGTTCAGTTACCTGATGGTACCAGTGCTTACACCCGTGACGGTTCATTTCAGGAAGATCAAAATGGACAGTTGACCACCGCTAACGGTTTTTTGATATTTCCTACCATTACCATTCCTGATAACGCGACGGATATCACCATTAGCCGTGATGGTGTTGTCAGTGCGAAAATACAGGGGCAATCGACACCTCAGCAAGTGGGTCAATTTACCCTGACAACCTTTATCAATGACAGTGGGTTAGAAAGTATTGGTGAAAACCTTTATGTAGAAACTAGCAGCTCTGGCGTACCGATTGAAAATACACCAGGAATAAATGGCGCTGGGTTGCTACAGCATAAATATGTAGAAACATCTAACGTCAATATCGCTGAAGAATTGGTCAATATGATTCAGACTCAGCGTGCTTATGAAGTTAACAGTAAGGCGGTGTCGACGTCTGATCAGATGCTACAAAAACTGACTCAGTTATAACCTAATCGTCAATCAGAACCGCGGGGGAACATTCAGTTTCCCCGTTATTCAGGGATAAATTAAGAGTATCGAAGATGGATACAATGGCTGTTGCCGAGACCAGCGCCGTTTGTCAGTTCCGCCCTTTACGGAAAAATTTGGCGAATAAATGGCGTTGTAGTATAGCACTGGCAGTATTGTCACTAACGGGCTGTGCGTATATACCACAAAAACCCCTAGTTGAGGGAGCAACCACCGCAGCACCTTCTGCGACAACCACGCCAGTCCCTAATGGCGCTATTTTTCAAGTAGTACAGCCTATTTATTATGGTTATCAGCCGCTATTTGAAGATCGCCGACCACGAAATATTGGCGATACTTTGACGATTACATTGCAGGAAAATGTCAGCGCCAGCAAAAGTTCTTCTGCTAATGCCAGCCGTAATGGAAAAAACACATTTTCCGCAGCACTGACTCCTCGTTTTCTTAGCGGGCTAATTGGTGGGGATAAAACCGATTTAGAGATGGAAGGTGAGAATACTTTTGGCGGGAAAGGCGGCGCTAATGCTAATAATACGTTCAGGGGGACGATCACTGTGACGGTCGATCAGTTATTGGCGAACGGTAACTTACATGTGGTCGGTGAGAAGCAGATTGCTATCAATCAGGGAACTGAGTTTATCCGTTTCTCCGGTGTCGTTAACCCACGGACAATTAATGCTAATAACACCGTCAGTTCCAATCAGGTTGCTGATGCCCGCATTGAATATGTGGGGAATGGCTATATCAATGAAGCGCAGAACATGGGTTGGTTACAGCGTTTCTTCCTGAATATTGCACCGTTTTAAAAGGGGATGGTTATGATAAAACAATGTGCTGCCAGCCTTCTTCTTGTATTGCTGACTCTGGTGACAACGACGGCATCAGCAGAACGTATCCGTGATCTCACCACGGTTCAGGGGGTGCGGGAAAATGCGTTGATTGGTTATGGATTGGTGGTTGGGCTAGATGGAACCGGTGACCAGACGACTCAAACGCCATTTACCACTCAGAGTTTAAGCAACATGTTATCCCAATTGGGGATTACCGTCCCTCCGGGAACCAATATGCAGTTGAAAAACGTGGCTGCCGTTATGGTTACCGCGAAGCTACCACCGTTTGGCCGTGCCGGACAGAATATTGATGTGGTGGTCTCTTCTCTGGGAAATGCTAAAAGTTTACGTGGTGGTACTTTGCTGATGACGCCACTGAAAGGTATTGATAATCAGATATATGCTTTGGCTCAGGGCAATATTCTGGTTGGTGGCGCAGGCGCCAGTGCCGGTGGTAATAGTGTGAAAGTTAATCAGCTTGCGGGGGGCCGAATTAGCAATGGGGCAGTGATTGAACGTGAATTACCCACGCAGTTTGGTGAAAATGGCACCCTTAATCTTCAATTAAATAACGAAGATTTTTCACTGGCACAGCAAATCAGTGATGCGATTAACCGTATGCGCGGAACCGGGACAGCAACGCCGCTGGATGCTCGTACAGTGCAATTGCGCATGCCGAGAGATAAAAGTGAGCAGGTTAAATTTCTTTCTCATGTACAGAACCTGACTGTCCGTGTCGATGTTGGTGATGCCAAAGTGATTATCAACTCCCGCACCGGCTCTGTGGTGATGAACCGCAATGTGATGCTAGATAGCTGCGCTATTGCTCAGGGGAATCTTTCTGTGACCGTTGAGAGTCAGACCGTTGTTAATCAGCCTAATACACCATTAGCGGGCGGAAGTACGGTGGTCACCCGTAACACCGGCGTCGCAGTTCGTGAACAAGGTGGCGCGTTGCAGCAGGTTAACGCCAGTGCGAGTTTGAATAGTGTCGTTCAGGCACTGAATGCACTGGGCGCAACACCGAATGATTTAATGTCAATCTTACAGGCAATGGAAAGTGCGGGTTGTCTGCGAGCGAAGCTGGAGATCATTTGATGAATGATTTTTCAACCTTGTCTGGTGCCGCTTATGATGTACAGTCGGTTAACACCTTGAGATCCAATCTGGCAAAAGATCCACAACAGGGGCTACGGCAAGTAGCCCAACAAATGGAAGGTCTTTTTGTTCAGATGATGCTGAAAAGTATGCGTTCAGCTCTGCCTAAAGATGGCATGTTGAACAGTGAACAGACACACCTCTATACTTCGATATACGATCAGCAAATCGCGCAGAATATGGCTCATAAGGGGCTAGGTTTTGCCGATATGATACTCAAACAGCTTTCTAACACTAAAACCGCCCCCAGCGAAATAGCGGGTAAGATACCCATGACTGCGGATAACGAAGTTTTGCAAACCTTGCCAAGGCAGGCGCTTGAGCAATTTATCCGCCGGACGGTACCGAAACCTGAGACGGTCACTAAGCCGTTATCGCTCAACAGTACCAACTTTGTTTCTACCCTTTCTGTTCCTGCCAGGATAGCCAGTCAGAGCAGTGGTATTCCCCATTTATTGATTATCGCTCAGGCTGCTCTGGAATCTGGTTGGGGGCAAAGAGAGATTCTGACTGCCGATGGCAAGCCAAGCCATAATCTATTTGGCATTAAGGCTAGTAAAGACTGGAAAGGGCCGGCGACCAATATTCTGACCACCGAATATATCAATGGCGAGCCGCAGAAAATGAAAGACAGCTTCCGGGTTTATGGTTCTTACGTGGAAGCGATTACGGATTACGTCAAGTTACTTACAGAAAGTCCGCGTTACGCTAAGGTTGCCAGCGCTGCTACACCGGAACAGGGGGCTTATTCTCTGCAACAGGCAGGTTATGCTACTGATCCCGGATATGCCAAAAAACTGGTATCTGTTATTCAGCAGTTAAAGGGTGTTGGAGAACAGGCGGTGAAAGCTTATACCCACGATTTGAGTGAACTGTTCTGATCCATATTTTGCTCAAGTTTTATTGAATTCAGCCGATAAATTACAGTAACTCAGACACTATTTTACCTGAAGGGTTGTTTGCCGCCACCAGCGGAGACATAACTATACCCAATAGATTTTAAGATGGATCGCGACGGCAAGGGAGCGAATCCCCGGGAGCCTATACCCAATAGATTTCAATTTGCAGTGCGGCGGCAAGTGAACGCATTCCCAGGAGCATAGATAACGATGTGACTGGGGTAAGTGAAAGCAGCCAACAAAGCAGCAACTTGAAAGATGAAGGGTATAGATAACTCTGTGACCGGGTGAGTGCAGCCAACAAAGAGGCAACTTGAAAGATAACAGGTATAAAACGCAAAAGGATCTTCTGATGTCCAACAGTCTTATTAATACCGCGATGAGTGGCCTTCAGGCTGCTCAGATTGCTTTGGGAACCGTGAGTAATAATATCGCAAATATGCGATCTCCTGGTTATAACCGGCAATCAACAGTGATCAATCAAAACGGTGGTGCAATGACGTCCGCTGGTTTTGTCGGAAATGGTGCTACTGTTACTAGTATTAACCGTCAATATAACGAATTCATTAATCATCAACTTGCTGAGGCTCAGGCGAAAAAAGGGGAGTTTACCACTTATTACGAGCAAATTTACCAAATTGATGATTTACTGAAAGATAGCGCGAATAACCTTTCATACACCATTGATGATTTCTTTACCAGTTTAACTAATGTCGTCAGTAATGCTGAAGATAATGCGGCCAGAACGACAACCATTGGGAAAGCTAAGGGGCTGGTAAACCAGTTGAAAAGTGCGGATACCTTCCTGCGTAAAACGGAAAATAACATTAATCGGGAAATGGCTAACTATGCTAGTAAAATCAATGACTATACTCAGCAAATCGCCAAACTCAATGGTGAAATTACCCGTATGAGAGGCGGTGGTAGTGCTGAACCGAATGCATTACTGGATCAGCGTGATAGATTGGTCAATGAACTGAATGAACTGGTTGGTGTGAGTGTTACTCAGCAGGATGGCGACTCTTATAATATTTCTTTTGCGGGTGGATTAACGCTGGTTCAGGGAACAACGGCCTACAGAGTAGAAGCGATTCCGTCTAATGCGGACAGTAGCCGCATCACACTAGGCTATGATCGTGGTTTTGGTGATGTCGTTGAAATTGATGAAAAATTCATTGATAAAGGTAAATTAAGCGGCACATTACGGGCGCGTAGTGAAGGGTTGGATAATGCCCGTAATAAATTAAACCAATTAGCATTGGTATTGGCAGATCAATTTAATCAGGTTCACCGTTCTGGTTTTGATTTAGAAGGTAAACCCGGTGAAGATTTCTTCACGCTTAACAACCCGGATATTATTGCTAATGGTAAAAATAAAGGTTCAGCTGATTTTAAAGTGGAATATACAGATACCTCAGCAGTAAAAGCCTGTGATTATCATATTAGCTACGATGGGGCTAATTGGAAAATCCAGCGTATTTCTGATACTGGTAAGTCGGATATTTCTGCCAAAGTAACGGGAAATACACTGGAATTTGATGGACTGAAAGTTGAAATTAATCCGACCAATGCCCAAGAGCATGACCAATACACATTGAAAGCGGTCAGTGGTGTTATTGATGGCATGGCCGTGAATATTAAAGATCCGTCGCAACTGGCGGCGGCGGGGACTAAAGATAGTGGGCTGAGTGATAACGTCAATGTCAAAAAACTCATTGAATTGCAGAGCAAAAAATTAGTAGAGGGTAAAGCATCATTTTCGGGTGCCTATGCTTCGATGGTCAGTACTATTGGTAGCCAGACCAGTACGGCGAATATTGATTTACAAAGTCAGAATAGTATTGTTCAACAGTATTATAACCAACAGCAAGCGGTTTCCGGTGTCAATATAGATGAAGAGTACATATCATTACAAAGTTTACAGCAATATTATTTGGCTAATGCTCAAGTTATTCAGACTGCCACAAAGCTGTTTGATGCTATTTTGGATCTTCGTCGCTAATAAACGTGCTACTTAATGTAAAAATAGCCTGAGAATATTCAGATGTCCCAAGTATTTATACCCAATGGATTTCAAGATGCATCGCGACGGCAAGGGAGCGAATCCCTGGGAGCATAGATAACTCTGTGACCGGGGTGAGTGCAGCCAACAAAGAGGCAACTTGAAAGATAACGGGTATAGTTAAATATTTAAAAGGAATAATATCGTGCGCGTAAGTACCAATGTATTGTATGACCAGAAAACGATTAGCATCACTTCTGCTCAGTCAAAATGGATGCAGCAGGGAGCACAACTATCTAGCGGTCGGAGAGTAATTAATCCATCTGATGATCCGATGGCTGCCTCTCAGGGGATTATGGTTGCTCAGGCTGAATCTCAGAACCAGCAGTATATGACCGCTCGCTCATTTGCCCAAAACTCGATTTCTATGCAATTAAGTGTGGTATCTAATGTTGTCCTTAAGGTTCAGGATGTTCATGAAAGTCTGGTAGCCACAGTAAACGGAGTATTAAGTGATGAAGATCGTAACTCACTGGCTATTCAGCTGGATGGATTGAAAAAACAGCTGGTGAATCTGGGTAACACGACTGATGGTAATGGGCGCTATATTTTTGCCGGTTATAAAACGGATGTAAAACCTTTTGATGAGAGTAAAAGTGGTCCAGTTAGCTATCGAGGCGGCTTTGAGGAAATGACTCAGAAAGTTGATAGCAATCGCTCTATGATCATAGGACATACCGGGAAGCAGGTATTTCTCTCGTCTACCAGTAATTCGGTAAAAGAGCCGGATGGCAGCCCCAGTGAGTCCGATATATTTAAAACGATAGACATAGCGATTCAGTCATTGAGAACGCCACTTGAAGGGGCAGATCAAAAAACTCATGATGACGCAGTGGAATTGTTAAATAAGGCGAACCGTGGTGCTCGCAATGTGTTGAATAATGTCTCTTCTGTGGAATCGGTATTGGGTTTACAACTAAGAGAAATAGAGGAGTTAAATAGCTTGGGGGAAGAACGCTCTCTGGCTAATAAAAATCGTTTGAGTCAACTGCTTGACGTTGAATGGAATTCAGCGATCTCGAATTATTATCAACAACAAGCAGTACTTCAGGCATCGTATAAGACATTTGTCGATATGAAAGGCATGTCGTTGTTTGAGATGTTTCGTTAATTAAGTTTTCATTGTTAATTGAATCGCTGGTTTTCAGGCCAGCGATTTGTTTGATTGAATGTATTTAACTGATCACAATTAAATATTTCAGATGATTATCTATCATGTAAACAATCCTATTTTTTTCTTTTTCAGTTAATTCCCTCCTGTAGTTAAAAATATATTATTGAAACTTAAAGTGCCGGATGTGGACTTGGGTATAACTCAGTAACTTCAGCTTCTGCATATTGATAGCCACTAAGATTGATAACGACAACTTTGTAGAAATAAACAGGGTTAGGCAGTCTTTGTAAAGATTTAGTTTCACCGGGTTGGATCTCAATAAAAGTATATTGATTGTAATCTCCGAATGGAGATGACCAGTAATTTACGGCTCTAATGGGGGTTGGTCCATTGTTTTTTATAGTAAAATTAGGGTGATGAGTCGTCGGCATTACTATATTTCCAGCCGCATAAAGTTCAAAAGTTTGGGTAGGGTTTATATATATAATTCTCATTTTATTATTTCCTTATCATATTGTGCATATATACAGATAGTTTTATCTGATAAATTTAAATTAACATTTTTTCGGAATAGTTAAATATTGAAATTTATCAGTAAATTAAAAGGAATGAGATAAATTGGTCATATTTGATTTTCAATTTAATAAATAGAAGGGAAAAGAAATGATATTGTTCAGGATTATTATGCTAATTCGGTTTTCTCTTTTATTACTGAGTCAGGTCAAATATTTTAACTAATTAAATCACTGTAATACATTGTAACTTATTAAATATATAGGAATTCTCTATTATACACTGGGAAAATGCTGACTTTAAATAGAATAAAATATCGTTTTTTATTTAAAATAAGTGAATTATGCCTTTCGTTTTCTATGCTCCCATTTATATGTTAAATGATTAAACCGATAGTTTGTTAATAATTGAAGACAGAAATTAAAGTTGAATGAACTGAGCTACCGGTGAAATAGATTAGGTAATTATGTAAGTAAAGAAGGTTGAATCATGGTTGTTTTAAATAATTTATTTAATTTCCTGAGTCTTAACCTCACGCAATTAGGGGGCATGTAATGGCAGATTCAGGATTGGTTTTTACTCTTACGGTAGGTAATCTCCCAGAGCAAACTTTTGCGGTGGTTGAATTTACCCTTAATGAAGCGCTATCGACGTTGTTTTGTCTGGAAGCGACATTAACCAGCGCTGACCCGGATATTGATTTTACCGATGTGCTGGATAATTCTGCAACACTGACTGTCTATCGTGACGGCCAACCAGAGCGCAGCGTGACCGGGATTGTGACTCAGTTTGAACAAAACACGACAGGTCGTCACCGTAGTCATTACTCCCTGACACTGCATTCCGGTTTATGGCGTGCGGGGTTGCGGGTGAACTCCCGTATTTTTCAGCATCAGTCCGTTACCGATATTGTCGGAATATTGCTGAAAGAGAATGGCGTCATAAACTTCACTTGTGATCTGCGTTATGCGCATCCTGAACGGGAATTTTGTGTGCAATATGATGAGAGTGACCTGACATTTCTCCATCGTTTATTGGCTGATGAAGGGATATTTTATTATTTTGTGTTTAACCAAACTAAGGGTGAACCGTTAGTTGTTTTTGTGGATTCTTATCGGATAAACGGCAATCATTTGCTGCCTTACCGTCCAGAATTGGATAGCACAGGGAGCCAGTGCTGTATTAATCAATTTCGTTGGTGTGAACGGGTTGGAATAGCGCGTGTTATTTTGCGGGATCGCACGTTCAAAAATCCCCGGTGGACTGCTGACTATTACTATCACGAACGCCAACTTAACCATCAACGTTCAGATTTGCACAGTTACGATTATTATGATTTTCCTGGACGCTATAAAGACGAGATTGGTCAGCGAATAAGTCAATATCGTCTGGAAGCGCTTCGTCGTGATGCAATGTTTGGGCAAGGGAAAAGTGACTGTTTCGTTCTTTCGGCGTCGTCGGGGTTCACACTTACTGATCACCCGAAAGAGAAATTTAATGCTCTTTGGCAAGTGATTCAAATCACTCATTACGGCAAACAACCGCAGGCGGATGAATCCCGTTTTGGCGAGTCAGGCACGACTTTAACCAACTACTTCACCTTTGGAGATTGTAATCGGGTATGGCGCCCTTCTCCTTATCCTAAACCGCAGATTGATGGTTTGCAGATTGCGACTGTTGTCGGGCCGGAAGGAGAAGAAATCTTTTGTGATGAATATGGACGGGTGCGGGTGCAATTTGCCTGGGACGAATATGGCAAATTTAATGACCAGAGTTCCTGTTGGATCAGAGTCAGTCAGGCTTGGGCCGGTCAGCGCTGGGGGATGATTGCTATTCCGCGGGTAGGTCAGGAAGTGCTGGTGGCTTTTTTGCATGGCGATCCGGACCAACCGATTATTATTGGGCGAACCTATCATGCCAGCAACATCGTGCCGAACCCTCTACCGATGGCAAAAACTCAGATGTCAATCCGTTCAAAAACCCATAAAGGAGATGGTTTTAACGAACTGCGTTTTGAAGATGAGAAAGATAAGGAAGAAGTGTTTATTCACGCTCAGAAAAATCTGGCGATTCAGGTACTCAATTCCTGTGATGAACAAATTAATTACAACCGCACAACCCGCATTGGACATGATGACGAACTGGTGATTGCCAACAACCGTAAAGTGACCGTTGAAGGGCAACAGGAATATAAAACGACGGGTGACTATATTGATCAGGTTGATGGTGATAAAACTTTGCAAGTCAAAGGTGATGTTATACAGAAGATACAGGGCGTACTTAGCGTTGATATCCATGATGACATCACGATAAAGAGCGGGGGCAAAATCACCCTGAAAGTAGGCAATAGTTTTATTGTCATCCATGACGGCGGTGTAGATATCAAAGGTTCATCTATTAACCTGAATTCGGGTGGCAATCCCGGCATCTCATTACAACCGACTAATCCAGCAATTTTACAAAGTGCGGCTCATGCCGGTTCGATGTTTGTTGCACATTGTCCGATGGAGAAAAATCAATAATGGATAAAGAAAAACTTTATGCGGTTGTTGATGCCGCAGTAGAATCCCAATTGCTCCTGATATTGGAGCATTTTGATCCCCCTTTCACTTGTCTTTATGATGAATCTTTACCACCTGAATTACTGAAAGTTGCACCTTATTTAGTGGAAGTAACAGAAAGGGTCCAACTCTATTTGGATGAATGGAAAACGCCTTGGGGAATTTACTTAAACACTCAGGCGGATATGAAAACATTACATCGGCATTTGCGTAAATATTTACAAGTATTGTTACCAGGTCAGGACAAACCGGTATTTTTTCGGTTTTATGATCCGCGCAATATCTGGGATTTTCTTAACGTACTGAGTGACTGGGAAATTCACTGTTTTATGGGGCCGATAGATAAAATTGCTACCTGTTATCAGGACAATATTCAACGTCATGATTTTCTTGCTATCAGAGAACAATATCCGCGGGGTGCAAGTAGTAAAAGAAAACTCTTATCGATAACGCCAGAACAACTGGAAAAGATTGATGTTGCTTTTACTGAACGTTATGTACAGACATTGGCGGCATTAATTATCGAATGGGAAAATATCGAAGGATTTGATTACGCGGGTTATATTCGGTCGCTACTTACCGAATTAGGAAATATCGGTATTACGGATGATCACAGTGTGCGGGGAATATTAAAATTATTCTTCGCGCAAAGATACCTATCTATTGAATTCGCGCCTGAACGCTGTAAACGTATATTAAATGATATTTGTGAGCCTGGGCATATACGAGCGGAAAAATTGCTATTGCAGGAGTTGGGGGATTCATCATCTCCTTGGTTTCACTTTAAAGACTAATTACTTTAATTTTGCCAGATATGGAGAAAGAAATATGGGTAATGCGGTAAAGATTGGTGATATTGGTACAGCGCATGGTGGTTGTGAAGCAACGCCGGTTATTTCGGGATCGGCCAGTGTAAAAGTCGATGGTATTCCTTTGGCTCGTCAGGGCGATATTTTGGCGCCACGTTCATCTCATTCAAGAGTCATTGCTGGTGGTTCAAACACCGTTTTTATTGATGGTAAACCTGCTGCGAGAACCGGTGATGCGGTGAGTTGTGGCGGAATATTGATTGGTGGTGGTAGTGTTAATATTGGTTAAGGAAAAAATATGCTTTCAGTTAATATGCGTAGTGCGGTTTGTGATTGCAAAATCCCGGACCCCTGTATTCACAAATTAGTGTTAAAAGTCGGTAAACGGGTTTTCAATTATAACCAGATTGAACCGATTGGTGATATTTGGGTGATTGATGAAACCGGGGGTATCCCGGTGACTATTTCACTGGTGGGAAAAAGATGTATCACGGAAAATGCGCAATGCCCGCGGGCGATTTTTTATAGCCCGGATAATGCGGCGTTTCAATTTTATGAATTAGGTAAAAATCCGATAGCAGGGCCGGGCACGGATTATAAAATAAGTTTTTCCAGTCATAACCTGCCGGTCGATTTGA
>NZ_RCWA01000047.1 GCF_018448905.1 Photorhabdus heterorhabditis
GTTTCTTTAACAACGGCGAGGTGTTCAATCAGAGTCATCATTGAGCTATCTGAAGAGAAATAAGCGTGATTAGATCATGTCATTACTCTACTTTCAATAGGCGTTAAAAAAGTATGCTCGCGCCCTGACGTAGTCCTGGTGAGTCTGTATGCTCATAGAAGTAACTATCTGCAATTTTTCCATTCAAAAAATCTATTGAGTGAGTGAATTTAGGGGTGAATCGACTTACCCCTCCTTCCCTGATTGGCGGATTAAAGCCCAAAAGCACGCTTAAACTACCCTCACAAAAATTTTCCCATTCTGATTTTTCGCGGTATTTCATCGGTGAATAAAGTGCAGATTCAAACCCCTGCGTTTTGATACATAGCTCCATTTTTCGCAAGCATAGGGCAAGCAGTATCTTAAAGCTGATTTCATTCTGGCGGCTGATCGTTGACGTTCTAAACGCCCTCAGCACGTTGATTAATTCTTCCCTGGTCAGCCATCTATCGCGTGATACTTCCTTCCCACCAGCATCAGCAACCTCAAATGCTGAACAGGGATTTACATCAATGAGCTGACGCCTAATACCGTAATCAAATATGCGCCTCACCCATCGCAAGACATCGGTCGCTATAGTCGGTGCGCCTCTGTCTACTATCCCTTTGAGCATGTCATCAATATGACGGGGCTTCACGTCCTCCAGCTTCATATTGCCGATGCGAGGGTTAATGTCTTTATCTATTCGTCTACGGAGTATGTCGGGGTGTTTCCAGAGCGGTAGTATCTGGCGCTCAAAATATTCAGCCGCTAAGTCTGATACCTTTATAGCATTCTTTTCAGCATCAATCTTTGCTAGTGCTTCGGCCTTGCGTTCCTGTTTCTCCATAGCGACGTCATAACCCAAAGAAACACGCGCTGATAGTTCTCTAGTCAGTTCTCGTGCTTTGGCTAGCGATAGGTCAATGTATGAGCCTAAGATTATCACTCTGGGCTTTCCTGCGAACTTATATCTAAAACGTCATATAGGGTGCTTAAAGGTTTTTCGATAGCATAGATACAGCCCGTTACCGTCCGCTTTCCCTTCGAATCGCTCGCCTGACTTTATCCATGCCCTGATCTCTTTATCTGTGAGTTTAGGCATTATGCAATCTCCAATGTAAAAAATAGCCGTGTACCACTAAATGGGTTTCAATATCGCTGGTGGTACACGATAATCATGCGCTACTGTGATTCGCTCTGCAATGCCATGATAGTAAAAAAGCCAGATATAACAAATATATACTGGCTTGATGATTTGTTGTGAATCGCTATGAAACGTTACTCAATGTTTTGAATCTGCTCTCTCATCTGCTCAATTAGCACCTTCAATTCAATTGCGGAATTAGTGATATCGGCATTGATGGATTTGGATGCGAGTGTGTTAGATTCGCGGTTGAATTCCTGCATCATAAAATCCAGACGGCGGCCAACGGCCTCTTTTTTCTTCAGGATATTGCGGGTTTCTTTGACGTGAGCGTCCAGGCGATCCAATTCTTCTGCTACATCAAGGCGTTGAGCTAGCAGAACTAACTCCTGTTCGAGACGATTATTTTCAAGCTGTACCTGAGCTTCTTCCAGTTTGGTATGCAGGCGTTCCCGTTGCCATTGTATAATTTCAGGCATTTGCTGGCGAACTTTGCTGACTTCTTCGGTGACCGCATCCAGACGTTGTTCAATCATTGTCTTAAGTGCGGTACCTTCGGTTTCGCGGCTTTGAATAAAGGCATCCAGTGTTGTATCCAATTCTTTCAACAATTGGGTACTGATAGTATCCAGATCTTGCTCTTCCGCAGCCATAACGCCTGGCCAGCGCAGAATATCAACAGGATTGATTTCACCTTCATGACTCTGTTGTTTGACCCAATTTGCCGCATTCACCAATTGTTTTGCCAAGGTTTCATTTAAGATGAGTTCTCCCTGAGCGTGTGAGTCCAGTTCAAAACGTAGGTTACACTCAACTTTTCCGCGAGTCAGACGGGAACGAATACGCTCACGGATCACTGGTTCTAAACTTCTGAATTGTTCTGGTAGGCGGATATAAGTCTCTAAATAACGCTGATTAACGGAACGCAGTTCCCAAGCGGCATTTCCCCATTCACTTTTGATATCTCGCCGTGCGAAAGCAGTCATACTACGAATCATGATTCGTTCCCATTTAAACAAAAGATTAAGGGATTATAACGCTCGTCGTAGATGTAGGATAGGCATTAGACCCGTTAGGCCGTATAATGCGCCCCCAATAATGATTTAACAACGGAGATAACACTATGCGTCCAGCAGGAAGAGCGGCAGAGCAAGTGCGTCCTATCACTATAACTCGTCATTACACTAAACACGCGGAAGGCTCGGTTCTGGTGGAGTTTGGAGATACCAAGGTGTTATGTAATGCATCCGTTGAAGAAGGTGTTCCCCGTTTCTTGAAAGGTCAAGGACGGGGTTGGGTTACGGCTGAGTATGGTATGTTACCGCGCTCTACCCATAGCCGAAATGCTCGTGAAGCAGCGAGAGGCAAACAGGGAGGACGTACGATGGAAATCCAGCGTCTAATTGCCCGTTCACTGCGTGCCGCTATTGATCTGAAAAAATTGGGTGAATATACCATTACTCTGGATTGTGATGTCATTCAGGCTGATGGTGGTACCCGTACCGCTTCTATTACTGGTGCTTGTGTAGCTCTGGTTGATGCGCTGAATAAAATGGTTGAAGCAGGCAAATTGAAAGAGAATCCGCTGAAATCAATGGTTGCTGCGGTTTCTGTTGGTATTGTGGATAGTGAAAGTCGTTGCGATTTGGAATATGTGGAAGATTCAGCGGCTGAAACTGATATGAACGTTGTGATGATGGAAGATGGTCGGATGATTGAAGTGCAAGGCACTGCGGAAGGCGAGCCATTTAGTCATGATGAGTTACTATCTTTATTGTCCCTTGCTAAAGGGGGGCTAGAGACCATTTTTGCCGCGCAGAGAACTGCGTTAAAATAATTCAGTTGATCAAGGCGACGTAATAGTCGCCTTTTTTGTGCCTGTTGTATGGCAGATAATTAGAGCTAAGTAGAGAGGAGAGACACCAATGAAAGCCTATCAGCGCGAATTTATCGAGCTTGCGCTAAAAAAACAGGTATTAAAGTTTGGGGAATTTACCCTGAAATCAGGACGAAAAAGCCCGTATTTCTTTAATGCCGGGCTGTTTAATACCGGGCGTGATTTGGCGTTAATCGGGCGTTTTTATGCGGCAGCATTGTTGGATAGTGGTATTCAATGTGATTTGTTGTTCGGACCTGCTTACAAAGGTATCCCAATCGCAACAACAACGGCGGTTGCACTGGCAGAGCATCATGATATTGATATGCCATATTGTTTTAACCGTAAGGAAGCTAAAAATCATGGTGAAGGTGGGACTTTAGTCGGTAGTCCGCTTAAAGGCAATGTCGTATTGGTTGATGATGTTATTACTGCGGGCACTGCTATCCGTGAATCTATGGAAATTATTAAGCAGCATAGTGCGACGCTTGCCGGTGTGATGATTTGTCTTGATCGTCAGGAACGTGGGAATGGTGAAATTTCGGCAATTCAGGAAGTTGAAAGAGATTACAGCTGCAAAGTGTCTTCCATTATTACCTTGAATGATTTGATTCATTATTTAGGGGGTCAACCAGAAATGAAAGCGCATTTGGATGCAGTGGAAGCATATCGTGAGCAGTATGGTATTTGATAGTCAGTTTTAAAAAAAGCCCTCGCCCAATAGCGGGCGGGGTGAGTAGTAGAATAAATCATTGTAACTGAGCCCGTAATAATGGCCAGCGCGCTTCAAATTCCTGTGTTGGACGATAGTGGAATTCTGAGCGGACAAAGCGTGATAGCATCCCTTCACAAAATGCCAGTAATTGGGAGGCTAACAGCGACTCATCATAACTGAAACCGTGCCCATCACGTAATTTTTTCTCTTTCAAAACCTGACGGAGCTGTACTTCAATTCGTTCAAATAATTGATTTATGCGCTCTTGCAGCCGGTTTTGTTCAAACATCAGAGCATGGCCTGTCATGATACGAGTCAGCCCCGGGTTTTTTTCTGAGAAGCCTAGAATCAAGGCTAATATCAGGCGAATACGAGCAATGGTATCTTTCTCGTCTTGCAGAATCAGGTTAATCCGTGAAATTAATGAGTTTTCGATAAACTCAATCAGACTGTCAAACATCTGGGTTTTACTGGGAAAATGCCGGTAGAGTGCGGCTTCGGAAACACCTACATTGGCGGCCAGTTTAGCGGTGGTTATCCGATGGCTACCATCACGGGACTGTAACATATGCGCTAAAGCCTGCAAGATTTCCTCGCGCCTGTTTCTTTTCTTCATATTTTCGTTTTCTGCCATATCGGATAAGACCCCTGCTAAGAACAGCAAAACAAATCAGCAATCCTTTGCTCAAATATCATTGAGCAAAGGATATGATAATGGGTGAACGGTATTAGGTTTTACAGAGAGTTATTGGCGCCCGGAATGACCAAAACCACCGCAGCCTCTCTCACTGGCTGCAAAATCTTCTACCAAATTGAATTCAGCCTGAACGACAGGTACAAAAACCATCTGAGCGATACGTTCGCCCGGTTCGACAGTAAAAGTTTTATCACCACGGTTCCAGACCGAAACCATCAGTTGGCCTTGATAATCGGAGTCAATCAAGCCAACCAGATTACCCAAAACGACGCCATGTTTATGTCCAAGGCCAGAACGAGGCAGAATAACGGCTGCCAGTTGCTCATCACCAATATGAATGGCAAGCCCGGTCGGAAGAAGTTCAGTTTGTCCAGGCGCCAGTTCTACTGCTTTATCAAGGCAAGCCCGCAAGTCTAAACCGGCGGAACCCGGGGTGGCATAAGTTGGCAGGGGAAATTCCTTTCCGATACGTGGGTCAAGGATTTTAACGTCGATTTTTTTCATCATAGCGTCTGACTATCTCGTCTAATAAATGGTGGCTGAGTAATAATTTATTACTATGAGGTAAGCGGATTTCTCCCTCATGCCAGAACAAATGTAATGCATTAGTATCGCTGTTAAAGCCGTGGCCAGTAAGGGATACATCATTTGCACAAATTAGATCCAAATGTTTTTGGTTCAGTTTTTTGCGTGCGTATTCTTCCACATTCTGGGTTTCTGCTGCAAATCCTACTACAAAAGGACGGTTTTCTTGCATTGTTGCCACATTAGCAACAATATCTGGGTTTTTAATCAAGGTGAAAGTGACCTCATCACCCTGTTTTTTAATTTTTTCTGTAGCAATTTGTTTAGCGCGGTAATCTGCAACGGCAGCACAACCAATAAAGATGTGCTGTGAACCGGCTACTATCTGTGCTTGTTCATTCATTTCTAAGGCACTGGTTACGTCGATTCGCTTGACACCCGGTGGTGTTGGTAAATGAACCGGGCCTGTGATCAGCGTGACTTCCGCACCGCGTGTCGCGGCAGCTTGGGCGATAGCAAATCCCATTTTGCCGGAGCTGTGATTACTGATAAAGCGGACTGGGTCCAGCGCTTCACGAGTTGGTCCAGCGGTAATAGCAAGTTTTAGGTGAGCTAAATCTTGGCTTGCTTGAAAATGTTGTTCGGCCAGTTCGACAATTGCCATTGGGTCCAGCATCCTACCTGGGCCAACGTCACCACAAGCTTGGTTGCCATTGTCGGGACCCCACAGGAGAACTCCCCGTTCTTCAAGAATTTTGAGATTATGTTGTGTTGCTTGGGCACGAAACATTTGCTGATTCATCGCAGGAACCGCAGCAATGGGGGCTGAGGAAGCCAGACAGACAGTTGTTAACAGATCATTAGCCATACCAGCCACCAAGCGAGCGAGTAAATCCGCAGTAGCAGGGGCAAGGATAATAAGTTCAGCCCATTTGCCAAGTTCAATGTGCCCCATAGCGGCTTCTGCTGCTGGGTCTAATAGGTCGTCAGAAATGGGGTAACCGGAAACTGCCTGCAATGTCAGTGGGGTAATAAATGCTTCTGCTGCCGGTGTCATCACTACACGTACCTGCGCACCGCGATCACGCAAACGGCGTATTAACTCGGGAGTTTTGTAAGCGGCGATCCCTCCGCTGATACCGAGCACAATCTGTTTGCCGGAAAGTCCTGCCATCATGATTGTCCGAATATAAGTTGAAAGGGTTTTGGATTTTATCACAAGAGATTACAGAGTTGAGGATAGTCTGAGTTTTGATAGTAAAAAAAGGTAAGTTTGCGAGCGGCTACGCAGCTCTTGATTATGACATTCGCGCTTATTTTTACGGCATGGAATACTGCTTGTATCAGATGAAACAGAGCCGGGAGATGAATATATGGAAGTTAATATTGCTGAAAATACAGAAGAAATATATTCGAATTTAGCTCCCAGAGAAAAATTGCTGGCGTATGGCTCGGTTTCTCTGACAGATGCCGAGTTACTGGCTATTTTTCTGCGTACCGGAACTAGAGGTCTTCCTGTTTTACGGATGGCTGAATTTCTGCTGAAAGAGTTTGGGTCTCTATACCATGTACTCTCTGCTGATTATGACACTTTCTGTTCTCATAAAGGAATGGGATTAGCTAAATACGCGCAACTGCAAGCCATTGCAGAACTGGCAAAGCGTTTTTTCTCCAGCCAGTTCATACATGAAGATATTATGAGTAGCCCAAGTGTAACCCGAGAATATTTGCAAAACTTATTATCAGGGCGTGACAGGGAAATATTTGTTGTGTTGTTTCTCAATAATCAAAATAAAGTTATCTGCCATGAGGAGATGTTTAAAGGCACAATCAATAAAGTTGAAGTTCATCCTCGTGAAATTGTCAGATTGGCGATAAAGGTGAATGCTTCGTCCATTATCTTGGCACATAATCATCCATCAGGTCATGCAGAACCCAGCTTGGCGGATAAGATAGTCACTGATAAAGTCATTGATGCCTGTAATCTGGTTGGCATACAGGTACTGGATCATCTTGTTATTGGCCGACAATGTTGTGTTTCATTTGCTGAACGGGGATGGATTTAGTCTAACTTTTTCAAGATCCTTGGGGATCTTTAGTTGTGCGGGACTTGAGCGTCAGCGATTGAGGGCGTATACTACGCCACCTTTGAGGATCTTTGGTTTGGCGAGAAGAGCCTATCTCAGCACATTTTCTGAGTAAATGTGAGTCTTTTCAGTAGAATTTGCTGAGATGGGCTCCTAAGCCTGACGAGGCGGCCATACCCAATACAAAGCTCGAGCTGATTTGATTTTTGGAGAATAGACATGTCCCGAGTCTGCCAAGTTACTGGCAAACGCCCGATGAGTGGTAATAACCGCTCTCACGCATTGAATGCGACTAAGCGTCGTTTTTTGCCTAACCTGCATTCCCACCGTTTCTGGGTTGAGTCCGAGAAGCGCTTTGTAACTCTGCGTGTATCTGCTAAAGGTATGCGTGTGATTGATAAGAAGGGTATTGATGCAGTTCTGGCTGAACTTCGTACCCGCGGTGAGAAGTACTAAGGAGCTGAAAAATGGCTAAAGGTATTCGCGATAAAATCAAGCTGGTTTCTTCAGCTGGTACTGGTCACTTCTATACCACTACGAAGAACAAGCGTACTATGCCTGAAAAGCTGGAAATGAAAAAATTCGATCCAGTTGTTCGTCAGTATGTAATGTACAAAGAAGCTAAGATTAAGTAATTCTGGCTGATTTGATAAAAACCCGGCTTAGGTCGGGTTTTTTGTTGCCTGAAGAATTTTAAAACAGATATTCACTCTTTCTTCTCAGCATTTCATATATATCCTGTTATTCGTAGACGTAAAATGCTGTTTCGCTATACTAACGCCTTCCGGTAGGCTGGATATAGAACTGAAATGGCTAAAGAAAAACTAAATATTTTACATACAGAATCTTCTTGTGGTTGGGGAGGCCAGGAGATACGTATTCTGACGGAATCCCAAGGGATGATAAAACGTGGGCATAAGGTAGTTATCATCTGCTGTCCTGATTCTAATATCTACCGCGAAGCAAAATCTTATGGTGTTCCGGTTGTTGCCTTGCCTATTGAAAAAAAACGTTTGTCTTGCTTTCTTGCTATGCGTAATTGGTTGAAAAGAGAAGGCCGTCAGTTTGATGTTATTAATACGCATAGCTCTACAGATTCATGGTTGGTTGCCGTGGCTTGTGCAACATTAAGGCATATGCCACCAATGGTCAGAACCCGGCATGTTTCTACCAATGTATCTACTTCAATAACAACCCGCTGGTTGTATCTGAAAGCGTGCCAGCATATTGCGACTACAGGTGAAAAACTACGTCAGCATCTGCATGTAAATAATCGTTATCCATTACAGCATATGACATCAGTACCGACCGGCATTGATTTAGGTCGTTTTCGACCAGAAGATAAGAAGGTCTGTCGTCAGAGGATTGGGATTCAGGATAAACCGACATTAGGTGTCGTTGCGACCATGAGAACCTGGAAAGGGCATCGCTATTTGTTGGAAAGTTGGAAATTTCTTCACCAGAAATACCCTGACTGGCAACTTTTATTTGTTGGTGATGGTCCACAACGTAAATCACTAGAACCTTTAGTGAAGCAGGAAGGTTTGTCGGACAGTGTCATTTTCTTGGGTAACCGGCAAGATGTTCCTGATTGTTTGAATGCGATGGATCTATTTGCATTACCTTCTTTTGGTAATGAAGGTGTGCCACAAGGGATTATGCAGGCAATGGCTTGTGGGATACCTGTCGTATCAACTTCAGTGGGGGCAATTACCGAAGCGGTAATTGATGGTGAAACGGGTTATATTGTGGAACCCAGAAATGCAGCATTATTGACAGGAAGTTTAGATTTATTGATGCATAATAATGAATTGCGTTTACAATTCAGCCATTCTTCATTAGAGCGTGCAAAGGCTTTATTCGGAATGGATAATATGTTGGATAAAATGGAAAAGATTTTTGCTTGTAGCATTAAAGATAAAAAACGTTAACATTTTTTGCGATTTATTCTAAGCTCTATTCTTTGGTCTATGGTTTTGGGTGATATTTAACTCATTGATGTGAAGGTTACTTTTAATGGATTGTTAATTAAATTACCCTGTTTCGAACAATCGTATATAAAGTAGTTTTATTGTATCTTTTGTTGAATTTTATAACAGATTAATCAGATAATTATCTTATGCAAATCAAAAATATTCTGGTCATTATTATAGCACGTTTCGGTGACACCTTATTGGTAACGCCGGTTATTCGTGCTTTAAAGCAGAAATGGCCTGATGCGAATATTGATGTTATGGCGCATAAAAGAACTAAACAGATCCTTGAAAATATAAGTGATATCAATCAACTGACTGCCTTTTCAAAAGGCAAGGCAAAATGGTGTGGCTGGTTTACCCGTAGACATTATGATATAGCTTTAGTATATAACGACGATAAGCCTTTATTGCAGTATGCGAAACGTAAATCACGCTTAACAGTTTCATTTTCAGATAAGTCTTTGTTGCAACCTGATTGGCTGACGGTAAAAAAGCCAGAGCAGTTGATGCCAGCTCAGCAGGAACGAGCCATGCTTGCTAGCGCGATAGGGGTTGAAGTAAGTGACTGGCAGTTGAATTACTGTATTAGTGAAGAGGAATTGCATTTTGCTAACAGTTTTATGCGGCAGAATCATTTGGATAATACACCTCTGATTGGTTTTCAGTTACAAAGTTTCCCGGCAAAAGCCTATCGTGACTGGCCAGTTGAGCGTTTTTATAAATTAGCTCAATACATTTATAGCCATTATCCACATTCGCATATTATGTTATTAGGCAGTACTGACGGTGAAATTGCTGCACAATCACTGGCAGAAAGACTAGGTGTTGAGAAATGTACTTCACTGGCTGGTAAACTGACAATGCGACAGAATGCGGCAATGATGAGTAAGCTTGATTTGTACGTTGGGGTTGATACAGGGCCGACACACTTAGCTGGTGCATTAGGTATCCCGATGGTTGCTATGTATCACAGTTTTCACCCAGGTCGTTTTTTAGCGCCTCAACAGCATCCACATTTGGTGGTTATTGAACATCCGATTCATTATATGCAAGCCACACGCGAAGACCCGATGTCTGTTATATCTGTTGAACAAGTCTGGCAGGCAACTCAAAAGTTACTAGAAACTCAGTCATCAGGGATAACAACAAGATGAAAATAGGTTTAGTTGATGTCACTGTAACCGTGTCTTACGGTGGTATTCAGACGGCAGTTTGGGAGCTTGCGAAAGCACTGACTGATGCAGGTCATGAAATTCATATTTTTGGTGGAACGGGTAATGTTCAACCAGATCTCAGTGGCAGATCCATACAGATCCATACTTTTCCGTTCATCTCCAGAGAGAAAGTGATTAATCTTGGTCGCCGTTTTCAGCGTATTGTTGAACGTTACTCATTTGCCCGCCATGCTCGCCATGCTGTTATTGCCGAAGATTTTGATTGGATTATTCTAACTAAGCCGTTTGATTTTTTTTGGCCACGAATGATGCCAAAAGAGAGCCGTACTAAGTTTTGCTATATGAGCGGAGGTACCAGCTTCTTCAAGGGGGACAGGAAGCTGAGTAAGAAAATTTCAGCTTGGGTGGCATGTAGTCATTTTAATGCTTGGCAGATTCAGCACCATTTTAAACAATTTCCGCAGGTTATTTACAACGGGGTTGATATTAATAAATTCAGGCCGGCAGATTCTTCTGTCAGAACTCATCTTGGGATCAGTGATAAAACGTTTTTGTTGACTTTTGCTGGGCGTCTGGTTGGCTGGAAAGGTATGCATGTAGCCATTGATGCAATGGCTCAGCTACGGGATCAAGATGTTAAGTTGTTGATTATCGGCGCGGGTGAAGATCTGCAACGGTTGGAGAAACGGGTTGCAGCACTGCGACTAGAAGGACAGGTAATCTTCCATCCACCGGTAGGACATGATCAATTGCCTGAATATTATGCTGCTGGTGATGCGGGGATCTTCCCAAGCATTGGTGATGAAGCGTTTGGGATCACTATCGCTGAAGCTATGGCGTGTGGCAGACCTGTTATTGCCAGTTATATCGGAGGCATACCTGAAGTTGTCGGTAATGAAAATAATTCAGGTATTTTGGTCACTCCAGGGGATGCTTCAGCCATTGTCGATGCGGTTAATGTTTTATTGTCCCAGCCAGACAGAGGGCAAAATATGGGAAGGCAAGCTCGTCAGCGGATCGAAACAATGTATACCTGGGAGCATTCAGCAAATCGTTTACTGAAAGCAATAGATAAATAATGAAGATTGCCTATATCGACCCCTATCCGGTTCCAGATTATCGGGTGGCATCATTACAAATCCTACAGAATGTTGACGCATTTGCCCGTCAGGGGGCTAATGTGTACTTGGTTACGCCAGAGGGTACAATTACTGCTGAGGAGATACTTGGGCGCACATTATCATCATTAGCTAAACGGGTTCCTTTACGCAATATCCGGCGTAAATGGTACTTTCCGCTCAATACTCAAAAGATGTTCTATTTCCAGGTTTCCTGTTGGCTGAAAAAGAATAAGGTAGATGCTGTTTTTACCCGTAATTTGAAAATGGCAAAATATCTATTATGTGAACATCCAGAAATTCCTCTGTTTTTTGAAAGTCATGAAATTTTTGCTCAGTCATTTAAAGAATCACATGATTTGAGTAAAAATAAAAATCAGTATAAATATCAGAAACTGAAAGAAGCCGAGCACTTTGTTTATAGTCAGTCTAGGGTTATTTTTGTTCTGACGTCGTTACTGAGTGATGACATTATCAGTGGATATAGTGTTAGCACACCAATTGTTGTGGCCCCAGATGGTGTGGATATGTTGGCCGTGGAATCGATATCATTAGATAAACTTGTATCAAATGACCGTGAATTACCAACCCAGATTCTTTATCTGGGAAGTTTGCATCGTTGGAAAGGTATTCCAACGGCGATTGAAGCGATGATGTATCTTGAAAATGCAGTACTGAATATTGCTGGTGGTGAGCCAGAACAAATTAAACAGTTACAACAGATTGCTCAGCAGATTGGTGTTTGTGACAAAGTTAATTTTCTGGGGTTTATTCAACCTAAATTACGTTTTCAGATGATTGCAGATAATGATATTTGTCTGTTGCCATTAACTAAGACCAGCATTGGTAGCCGTTATACCTCACCACTGAAATTATTCGAATATATGGCGATGGGTAAACCTGTGGTTATCTCTGATTTTCCTTCTATTCGTGATGTGGTTGATGAAAATGCAGTGAGTTTTGCCGATAGTGAGAATGCGGAAAGTTTTGCTGAGCAAATTCGGTTATTGAGAGCTAATCCGGGAAAAGTTAAAGTACAAACCAGTTATGCAAAAATGCTGGTAACAGAGCGCTTTAATTGGGATCAGCGAGCCAGACTTATTATGCAGATAATATCAAAGGATATTTCTGCATAATAATTGGTCTGATGGTGGTCATATTACAGTCACTGATGATATGACCGGGGTACCTGATTGATTACTCACTTTTCTTTTTATATATACCTGTTATCTTTCAAGTTGCTTCTTTGTTGGCTGCACTCTCTCACCCCGGTCACAGTGTTATCTATGACATAGTTAGCTATGCTCCCGGGGATTCGCTCCCTTGCCGTCGCGATGCATCTTGAAATCTATTGGGTATAGTGCAATCATCAAACCGAGCAAAATGCCTATCTCATTAATATAGGTATTTTCAAAAGCTCCACGGACAATAAATAGTCCAATAAATCCAGTTAATAGAATAATGCCAGCCTGCTTTATTATACCACTGTTACGGGCAATAATATGGCTACCAGTATACAGCGCGGAGAAGGTCATCAGTAAGGTTGTGATTAGGCCGATTACTCCACCCGCAAACCAAAATGCCAGAAAAATATTGTGGGGGCCGATGGAGGTACGAAATATCCAGTCTGGATAATCAGCCACTCGTTCATTGTAAACCTTATGGTAGACTTTATTGCCATAACCATAGCCTTTAATCGGGTTTTCTATAATTAAAGCCAGAGCAGAACTTTGTACACCATTAGTATATCGATGTGTACTATCTGTTTGTGTGAGCTTATAAACTAGTAGTTTGGGAGTGCTATTATCTATGGAGGTTAAGTGTGTTGTGGCTGTTAGTAAACCCAGACATATTGTTGCTACAAGTGTTAGTTTCCATTCCCGATTAATAATGATAATGAAAGCAGTTATAACAACAACAGCTACCCAAGCACCACGGGCCAGAGTACCTAATAGCAAAAACAAGCTTATTGCGGAAGCAATGGCCAATATCAACCAACTCGTTAAGGTATGCTTTTTCCACAACGCCCAGGTGCAGAGTAAGATAGGGAAATAGAAAATAAAACCATAAGAAAATTCCCGGTGGTCGAAGTTGGTAAAAGGCATTTCACCCTTACTATAGTCAATAAGATATTTACCAATATCAGTCAGGCATATTGCCAGCATCCCAATAGTAAATGAATATAAAATCATTTTGGCAATATTTTCTTTATTCTCTTTGTACAATACAATAGGAAAAGTAAAACTGAACAGTAACAGCCCATTTAGAATGGGTTTATTCATCTCTTGAAAGCTCAATGCAGGGTCGACGGAGATCGCCACTGAATAGAACATTGCTAAGGTGAATAACAGAATAGACAGAAACAATGAATTGCGCATGGAGCGCATCACTTGACGAAAATCCGTCGCCAGATAGGTCAGCGCGGTAATACCAATCAGGATTATAACCAAATTTTTATATCTTGTTATATCAGGCAGATAAACAAGGGCTATATAAATCCCAATGATGGATAAGTTCCATAATGATTTTTTGTTGCGATTTTTAATATCAAATATATTCATCAATCTGTTTTCATTCCTGTTGAGTTTGGTTGGAAATGATACACGAAAATATTATCTTAATCTGCTGAGATGCAATAGAGTTAAAACAATATACATAATACAGGAGTTATCATCATGCCAGAACTACCAGAGGTAGAAACCAGCCGGAGAGGAATAGAACCACATCTGGTAGGAAACGTAATTCAGTATGCGGTGGTTAGAAATGGGCGGTTGCGCTGGCCTGTTGCGGAAGAAATCATGAAACTGAGTGACCGGCTTGTACTCAGTGTTCGGCGACGGGCTAAATATTTACTGATTGAGTTGGCAGAGGGTTGGATTATTATCCATTTAGGTATGTCGGGTAGTTTGCGGATTTTGTTGGAAGAACGCCCTGCGGAGAAACATGATCATGTGGATTTGGTCATGGCTGATGGCAAGATTTTGCGTTATACCGACCCCAGACGATTTGGTGCGTGGTTATGGAGTGATGACCTCAATCAGTGTTCAGTATTGACGCATTTAGGGCCTGAGCCACTTACTGATGGCTTTAATGGCGCTTATCTTTACGCTCAATCAAGAAATAAAAAAACATTGATTAAGCCTTGGCTAATGGATAACAAGCTAGTTGTAGGGGTTGGGAATATCTATGCAAATGAAGCGTTGTTCACTGCCCGTATTCAGCCTGAGCGCCCGGCACATACGTTGACTGAGCGTGAAGTGTATTTACTGGTAGAAACGATTAAAAAGGTTCTGCAACGATCTATTGAGCAGGGGGGGACGACACTCAGGGATTTCTTGCAATCTGACGGTAAACCGGGCTATTTTGCTCAAGAACTGTTTGTTTATGGCAGGACGGGAGAGTCGTGTCGGATTTGTGGTGGAAAGATAGAAAGTATTAAGCTTGGGCAGCGTAGCACTTTCTTTTGCCGTCATTGTCAGCATTAATTTATGCTGGATATCGGGGTGAAGCGTAGAGATAGGTAACATCCTCGCTAACCCCGATAATTTCAGAAAATTATTTACCTAATTTTTTTAGCATTGCCTGTGCAACAGGTTCTGGTAAGAATGATGAAATATCGCCATCGTGACGGGCGACATCTTTAATCAAGGATGAAGATACAAATGAGAGATTTTGCGATGGTAGCAAAAAGACACTCTCCAATTCAGGCATAAAGTGGCGGTTCATATTGGCGAGCTGCCATTCATACTCAAAATCAGACACTGAGCGAAGACCTCGGATAAGAATATTGGCTTGCTGCTTCTTTGCAAAATTAGCCATCAATTCACAAAAACCCACCACTTCGACATTATCCAAGTGTGTGGTCACTTCTTTGGCCATAGCAACGCGTTCATCCAGAGTAAACACAGGATTCTTCCGGGCACTATTGGCAATAGCAAACAGAACGTGGTCGAACATATCCGCAGCACGGGTAACGATATCGATGTGCCCATAGGTAACAGGATCGAAGGTTCCGGGATAAATGGCTTTGGTTTTCATCAATTTTACCCTTGTTGCTGTCTCTTTTCCCACAACGCGACATATTTATTAAACGTATATTGAGCGTTAACGATAGCCAGTATTAACCCCTGTTTACCATCAAGAAAGCCAGCCCGCAATAGCCAGGTTTTAAAGAAAGCGCCGAAAGTATGGCTGAAAATCGAAAAATAACTGCATAGCTTACCTTGTTCATGACGTTGTTTTGCCCATGCTTTAGCGTAATTCAGCTGTTTTCCCTGAAATTCCATCAGATCACGGCAAGTAAGATGAAGTAAATCTCCTTTCAAAATAACAACTGGGGCTCTATGGGTTTCAAGCGATTCATGAACCTGATTATCATTGTATTGATAACGATCACGCGCATAGAGACGAAGGACTCTATCGGGATACCAGCCACTGTGTTTCATAAAGCGGCCAAGAAATAAATTCCGTCGGGCGCAACTGTAGACTTTGTTATTATCAGCATGGGTCAGAACTTGTTCTATAGATGCTCTCAGTTCTGGCGTTACACGCTCGTCTGTATCGATCATAAAAATATAATCACCAGAAGCATATTGCTGGGCTAGCTGGCGCTGGCGACCAAATCCCGGCCATTCTGTATTAGAAAATATTTTTGCGCCCATTGTCTGTGCTATCTGGCAGGTGTCGTCTGAACTGCCAGAATCAAGCACGATGATTTCATCAGCCCAACTGACTGAGGCCAGACAATCTGTGATCAGATCCGCTGAATTCTTGGTAATCATCACAACGGAAAGACGTTTTCTCTTACTCATTCAGTGGCTCCGTGGGGGGAGATAGGGTTCCAGCAATTTAAGCAGACGTTGAAGAGTACCTTGATTCTCATGCAATACTTCTGCTGCGTGGCGCCCATAGTACAAGCGATAATCTTCATCAGTCAGCAAGCTATTGATTTCGGTGAACAGAGATTGGCTGTTAGTCACGGTAATCAGGCCATTAGCTTGATCCAATTTGGCGCAGATAGCTTTAAAGTTAAAGGTATGGGGACCCATTAACACTGGAATGGCATGGGCTGCGGCTTCCAGCGGGTTATGTCCGCCACGTTCAACCAAGCTGCCACCAACAAAAGCTAGATCAGCTATACCATAGAGCAGCATCAGTTCACCCATAGAATCGCCGATAACAACCTGGATATTAGCTTCGGGAATTTTTCCTGAACTGCGAAGAATATAACTTAATCCGGCTTTCTTTGTTAACTCTTCAGCTTTAGTAAAACGCTCTGGATGGCGTGGTACGAGGATCAGCAGCAGATTTGGGTATTGTTTTAATAACTTGCAATGAGCATCCAGAATAATGCTTTCTTCTCCATCGTGGGTACTGGTAGCTATCCAGACAGGACGGCGGGCGGCCCACTGGCGTCGTAATGTCACTGCCTTAGCGGCCAGTTCTGGTGTGACTGAGATATCGAATTTCAAACTGCCGGTGATAGCCAACTGAGAGCGTTTCAAACCTAATTCAATAAAACGTTCGCCATCTTCCTGATTTTGAGCCGCAATTAAGGTAATTTTGTGCAAAATTGCTTTTACGAAATGGCCTATTTTTTGGTATCCGATTGCGGAACGTGCAGATAAACGGGCATTGGCAATCACTAGAGGAATGTTACGTTGATGAAGCTGGAAAATCAGATTAGGCCAAAGCTCTGTTTCCATAATGATAACTAACTTCGGGTTAACTTGGTTGAGAAAGCGCTCCATAGAACCGGGAAGATCGTACGGCAAATAGACGTGATTAACATCATTTCCCAAAGCAGAAAGCACTCTCTCTGAGCCGGTTGGCGTCATAGTCGTCACGGTAATCGGTAAGAAGGGATAGTGATGACGCAAAGCTCTGACCAAAGGGATTGCGGCCAACGTCTCACCCACGGAAACTGAATGAAGCAGGATGCCCCCAGCGGCAACTTTACCTGCACAGAAACCGTAACGTTCACCCCAGCGCTTGCGATAAGCAGGGGCCTTGCGGCTGCGAAGTAATAAACGCAACCAAATCAGAGGTTGGATGAGGTAGAGAAGTACCTGATATAAACGCAATAACATTCTATCAAATTCATTTATATAAATTAGCGCCAATAGTATCACACTGCTTCAAGGAAAGTGTGAAAATGCGTATCTGTATAGGATAGAGACGGGTGATGTCTTAAAAGCTGCGTTTATCTATCAGTGATATATATTGTTGCAGTATATGGTCACTATCAAACTTCTTGTACATATCTTCAGTAATTACAGGGGGGTGATTATAAATCAATTGCATTTTCTCAGCTAATGAGTCAGTCGTGAGTTGAGATAAATATTGTTTTAACTCACCTGTCATAATCTCACTGACACCACCTGGGCATACAGTACTGACAATCGGTGTGTGACAGATTAATGCTTCAATCAGAACAGTTGGTAAACCTTCGCTATCTGAACTGATAACGACGGCTTTTGCTTCACGAATAATAGGTAGGGGATTAGCGTGAAAGCCAGCTAAAATAACTTTATCGGTAAGATTAAGTTCACTGATTTTCTGTTTAATCTCTGATTCAGCTTGTTCTTCCCCTTTACCAACGATCAGTAGCTTACAAGGAAGTTGAGCTTTAGCAAAAGCTTCCAGAAGACGGTCATGGCGTTTAACGACATGAAAACGACCAACATGTAACAGATATTCTATTCCGTGGTAAGGATTGTCTTGATTTGCTTTTTCTTTGATTTCTTTAAAATCAAATGGATTGTAAATAGTGAGTATTTCTGCTGGTTGCAGAGAAATATTTGTTTTTAAGTCATCACTTACTGCATCAGAGACACAAACAAGTTTTCTATTTTTATAGGTTTTTTTGATTTTTTCTTTCTTGATCCAATAAGCAAGTCCGCTCTTATTACCAAGATAAGATTGAGAAAAAATACCGTGAATGCAATGCCAGACATTACAATCAGCTAAAGCTTTTGATTTAACAACGATTCTGTCAGTTTTGTGCAGGTTAGAGATTACAAGAGCTGGTTTACTTTTTTCTTGGAAAAGTTTCTGTAAAACTTTGTCCATAGATTTAGCTCTGCGATTAAGCTCATTAAGTTTTCTTAAAGGGCCTTGATAATGATCGGCATCGACAAGGTAATTAATCCCGTCAGGGATGGTATAAGCCAGTCTGGTGTCGAGTGAAAGGATGGAGATTTGATAACCAAATTGATGTAATCCATTGGCGAGCCTGAGTGTGACGTTTTCTGCGCCCCCACCCGGTAATCCATCAATAATAAAAAGGATATGTTCTGTCACTATGTCAATACTCGTTGATAAAGATGGATAAGTTGTTGTGATAAATGTTCGGGTGTTGAATTCAGAATGCGGTTTCTTGCTTCGGATGACATTTTTGTGCCTAAAATGTTATCAGGTATACATTGAATCGCTTCTGTTAGTTGACTGATGTCAAGAGCGTCGCAAACAAAACCATTTTTTTCTTGAATGACAAATTCGGAGCCACCACAGGTTGTACTGGTAATCACCGGTAAACCGCAGGCCATTGCTTCAAGAATGACATTTGGAAATGGATCATACAATGTTGGCAGTAATAAAGCGTCTGCCATCTGGTAAAAAGGAAGAGTTTGTTTTTGTAATCCCATAAATCGGATACGTTCGTTGCAACCTAAGGAATTTGCCAGTGCTAAATATTTTTTTTGCTCTTTATCTTTGCCAATAACGAGTAAGTAATCACCCGTTTTTGCAACAGCTTTAATTGCGGCAGCTAATCCTTTACGTTCAAACCCAGAGCCAACGTAAATTAAGCATTTGGTATTTAGTGGAATGTGATTCTTTTCCCGCAGTTGTAGCCGAGTTTGCTGGTTTGCAGGGTAAAATTTTTGGTGGTCGATAGCGTTATAGATGACAGAAATTTTATCTTCGGCAAGGTTAAAATCCTCTATCAATTCTCTTTTGATCATTTCAGCATTACAAATGACTTTTTTGAGTTCAGGTGCTGAATACATCTCTTTTTCTACATTTATGACATAACGATGATAGCGATCATTCAATAACCACTTTGTCCGCCATTTAGGTAAAATTTTTGCCCGTTGCAATAACCAGCGGCTGTGCACCCCATCGCCAGCTCGATAAATATCACAGCCCGCAATTCTTTCATGGCTTTGAACTAAATCAAATTTTTCTTGTTGCCAGATAGAACGAGCTGCTTTGGCAAAACCTTTTTCACGGCTGATTCGTCCTAATTTAATCGGATCACATAAGTGAAGATGCCAATTTGGATGAGTTTCTCCTTGCCAGGATCGGGTTATAACATTCAGCTCTAATTGTTGGTTACTCAAAGCTTCCAGTGCCCTTGAAACGAAGCGTTCGGCTCCTCCATCGGGGCGATATTTCTGACGAATGATAGCCAGACGCAGATGTTTCATAAGAGGAGCCTCCTTGCTGAAGAAATAACAGCTTCTGTTGGGATCAAGTTCAGGTACCGTTTTTGGGTATCGGTATCAATATCATCAGGGTCGGGCAGTCTACCATAATTTCCAGCCCAAATAACCTCACCAATCGCTTGCCATGGTCGCCAAAATGTTAGTTTGGATGGACCAAAGAGTGCAATACAAGGCGTGTTTAAAGCGGCAGCCATATGTATAGGAACAGAATCAACGCCGATCAGTAACTGAGCATGGTCAATGAGTGCAGCCAATTTGGGTAAAGTTAATTGTCCGGCTAGGGATATTATGTTTTTATCGAAACAATACGATAATATATTATTTATCATTGTTATTTCTTGTTCATCTGGACCTGATGTTAAGATAATTTTCCAGCCGTCATTTTCTAACGATGTTATTATTTCTGCCATTTTCTTTTCATCCCAGCATTTAAAAAACCATCGGGATGTCGGCTGAATGACAATATATTTTTGCCTAATAGAGTGTTGAGCCAAAATTTCTTTTACCCAGATTAAGTCTTTTTCACTGTAATTCATTTTCACATTAATCATAAATGAGGACAAATTCAGAGGATTCAGAATGGAAAGATTTTGCTCTACAGTATGCATGGAATGGTGTTGCTCTGTATTAATGACTTTAGTATAGCAGAGATACCATTTCCAGTTCTGTCGTTTGGGATAATCGAAACCTAAACGGATTGGTGCGCCAGTGAATAAAGTGATAAAAGCACTTCGCCATTGGTCTGCCAGATTCAAAACTAAATTATAATGACGTTTTCGTAATTTTTTAAGTAACTGCCATTCATAACTGAGATGTGATTTCGCTCCCAATTTTTTCCATTGTCGGTCAATGGAAAAAATATGGGAGATATCGGGAGAATTTTCTAACATTGGCTGAGTTTCTTGATAAAGCAAAATATCGATTTCGGCTTCTGGATAATGATGTTTTAATGTGCTAATTACTGGCGTGATTAATAGCATATCTCCATGATGTTGGAGTTTTATCACTAGAATTCGTTGAAAATTGCCAGTTTTATTTGCCATTATATTTATTCTACAAATTATCAATATAATAATCTTAATATAGGGTCATGGGGGACGCTACTCTCTATTCCTGTTTAAGTAAATAATGCGATCCAGTTCCAGAATTAAATGAAGCATACATAAAATTACCACTTAATGATAAGTTAATTGCGCTATGTCACTGACCTGCGTACTATAAAGCCACAAATTTGGTTATGTTTTAGGCATGATTCTGATGATTTTACCAGCATTTATTATCACTATTGATACTGAAGGTGATGACTTGTGGCGAAACCACAGTCAGATTTCGACAGAGAATACGCACTATTTGCCAAGATTTCAGGACCTATGCGAACGTTTTGGTTTTAAACCTGTTTGGCTAACGAACTATGAGATGGCAATGGATGACTTATACATCGATTTTGCTAAAGATGTGATTGCCAGAGGCCAGGGCGAAATTGGCATGCATTTACATGCCTGGAATAGTCCACCGTTGGTTCCTCTTACAGACGATGATATGCGCTATAAGCCTTATTTGATTGAGTTTCCGAAAGAGCAAATCAGAGCGAAGGTTGATCTGATGACTAACCTATTGGAAGACAAACTACAAACTAAAATGTTAAGTCACCGAGCGGGGCGTTGGGCATTTGATGAATATTATGCTGAGTTGTTAGTAGAATATGGTTATCAAGTTGATTGTTCTGTAACACCAAAAGTTAATTGGAGCTTCACAAAAGGCGATCCTAATGGCAATGGTGGAACTGATTATAGTCACTTTCCATCTTATGCCTATTTTATGGATTTACAGGATATTTCTAAGCGAGGAGAATCTTCTTTGCTAGAAGTACCAATGAGTATTCAATATAAGCATCCACCGTTGATGAATTTCCTTAAGCAGAAATATGATAGCTTACGTGGCAAACAGCGTTCTCCATCTGTTAACTGGTTGCGACCAAAAGGTGGTAATTTGGAACAAATGAAAAAAGTTGTTCAGCACACATTGGCAGAAGGTAGTGATTATATTGAGTTCATGCTGCATTCCTCTGAGTTTATGCCAGGTGGTAGCCCGATATTTAAAGATGAGGAACAAATTGAGCGTCTTTATCGGGACTTAGAAGGGTTGTTTAACTATCTTAAACCCAAAGTTCAGGGGATGACATTGACTGAATATTATCAGTCAAAGAAACAAGGGAAATAGCGAAGAAATAGGTGAGTATTTTTTTACTATTTCTTATATTCTTATAATTCATTCTTTGGCATATTTAAACAGAGATGTGCATTTTACTTGAGTCATCTGTTTTAAAGACGTTATTATTCTACAATCATAACATTAGTAATATTTATGTTTTTACTCCTGCAATCAGATGATTGTAGGAACATTATCACGATTGGATGTTAAATTAATTTCAAATACCAAAAAACATGGGTGGCAGATTGTCCATCTGTTATTAAGATCTTTTATGGAGAAATTTAAGATAAAAATATATTTCTTCTTTCCTGAAGTGTTTTCAGTTTCTTATCTATTTTTACTCAGTGGATGGGTATTAGAGAGATCAAAATTGATAGTAGCTGTAATTACATATTGTAGTTTATTGATAGAATTGCACTAATAGCCAGATGATTATTAGTCCAGTATAAATATGCTTAAATAATTCTAACCATTTGTTGAGAAAGCAATTATGTAAAATTGTTGATTGGGTTATTTTTAGGCGTTTGTCTATAGAAAATCAGGCGTCTATTAGGAACGCCTTAGACTCAGTAATCAGCTAATATTTTTCTGAAGATGCGTTAACACCTGCGATGGCGCAATACTTTTGATATCTCTATCCTCTGCTTTCAAAGATATTTGTTTCTTGCCATAGCCCCCGATCAGGCCCGGATCTGTTGGGCCAAACAGCGTAATATTAGGACGATCTAGTGCAGCGGTGAGGTGGCTCAGGCCGGTATCAACAGAAACAACAGCTTTTGCACCAGCCAGTTCCTGTGCTACTTGCGCCAAAGTTAGTTTAGGCAGTACCTCCACGTGGGGGAAACCTTCTGCCAGTCGCAGAGCACGTTGATGCTCATGTTCTGCTCCCCAGGGGAGTTTAATTCGTACACCAGTTGGCTGAATTTCAGCAATAAGTTGACGCCAGTGGCTTTCAGGCCAGTGCTTTTCGTCGCGGGTAGTGGCATGGAGGAAAACCAGATAATCGTCTTTATTTTCCCGTTCTTGCTTTAAAAAATGGCGGGCAATGCCATAATCACCTTGTTTTGTCGGTTTGCTATAATCAAGACTGACAGCAAACAATTCTCGGATACGCTCTACAGCGTGTTGTTGCTTACTAACTGGGTGACGGAAATCATAAAAGAAACTTGCCAACGGCTCTCGGATGCTTTTACGGTCGTAACCGTGTTTGGGGCCATGAGCTAAGCGAGTTACTAGAAATGCGCTTTTCAATAACCCTTGAGCATCAATAATGGCATCATATTGATTTAATTTTAGTTTTTCTTTGAATAAACGACGTTCTGTACGAGTCTCTTTGCTAAACCAGCTTTTACGCCAGCGGCGAATAGCAACGGGAATAATTTGATCAACTGCGCTGTGCCAACCCGGTATTTGTGCAAAGCCTTCTTCCACCACCCAATCAAAACGGACATCAGGCAGGTTTTTTTCTGCATCAGTCAGTGCGGGGAGAGAGTGGAGTACGTCTCCCATGGAAGAAGTTTTAACCAGTAACACCCGCATTAATCCTGATTCTCCGTTTGTAATAATTTTTCCAGAGAAGCCATCACTTGCTCTGGCTGGATGTCGATAAGACTCTGATGATAGCCAAGTGCACTGTCACCTTTTCTGATCTTGTGATAACCAGTAATAAGGCGGATAACTTCTGCTTTGTCAGATAATGGTGGGGTAAAATCTGGGCTGCTTGGGCCATAAAGTGCAACGAGAGGTCGATTAAGTGCTGCGGTAACATGCATCAAGCCAGAATCGTTAGTCACAACCGCATCACAAGCAGCGATAATATTAACTGCCTGTTCAAGAGATGTTTGTCCGGCAAGATTGATACAGTATTCGTGGGCTTCTTCCGTCAGTGATTTACGGATATCTTCTCCACCCTCGTGATCCTTAGTCGAGCCAAATAGCAGAATTTGATATCCCTTTTGCGTAATAAGCTGTTGGGCTAACGTAGCATAATGATAGTGAGGCCAACGTTTCGCCGGGCCAAATTCTGCCCCGGGGCAGAAACCGATAATCGGTCGGTGATCAGAAATATTAAATGCCGCGGTAGATTCTGCGATATCTTCATCAGTGACATTCAACTGAGGCCACAATAATGGTTGCGTGAGATCTGTTGCGTTACTTATCTGTTTTGCATCATAGGCTAATGCGACATAGCGATGAACCATCAACGGAAAAGCTTCTTTATTGAGTATACGAATATCATTGAGCAATCCATATCTCATTTCACCGCGCCAGCCGGTGCGCAGAGGAATATTGGCGAAGAAAGGAACTAACGCAGATTTAAAAGAGTTTGGTAGCACATAAGCGCGATCATATTTATGTTCACGTAGTGCGATACCAAGCCGACGGCGTTCACCTAATGCCAGGGCACCATGGCCTAATGGCATTGCTAATGCCTGATTGACCTCCGGCATTTTTGCCAGCAATGGGCGGCACCAGGCTGGAGCCATAACATCAATTTCTGCATTAGGATACAAAGCCTTTAATGTCCGATAAAGGCTTTGTGACATCATCATGTCACCCACCCACGAAGGGCCGATCACCAATATTTTCATAGCGAGTAGATTATTTATCCTGATTGAGCCAGTACATATATTCCATTACCCCTTCGGCGACTGTTTTGAATGGTTTATCATAACCAGCTGCGCGGAGTTTAGTTAAATCTGCTTGAGTGAAGCTTTGATAACGACCTTTCAAATGCTCAGGAAAATCAATATGTTCAACGGTTGGCGATTTATCTTTATGAAATTCAACAACCGCATCTGCAACCGCTTGGAAAGATTCAGCGCGACCTGTCCCACAGTTATAAATACCAGAAACGCTATTTTTCCAGAACCACAGATTAACCGCAGCGGCATCACCAACATAAATAAAATCACGTTGAAAATTTTCACTGCCAGCGAATAATTTCGGGTTTTGTCCCTGATTGATTTGATTGTTCAGATGGAATGCAACACTGGCCATACTTCCTTTGTGTCCTTCGCGTGGTCCATATACATTGAAATAGCGGAAACCACAAATCTGTGAATCAGCGTGAGGTAAAAGTTCCCGGACATACTGATCGAACAGAAATTTAGAGTAACCATAAACATTCAGTGGTTTCTCATATTGACGCTCTTCGATAAAGTTATCACTGCGGCCACCATAGGTTGCTGCTGAAGAGGCGTACAGGAAAGGAATTTTACGATCAAGACAATAGTGCAATAACTCCTTTGAATATTGATAATTATTATCCATCATATATTTGCCATCCCACTCAGTTGTAGATGAGCAAGCACCTTCATGAAAAATAGCGTCAATATCACCTAAATCATCACCGGCCAGGATACCAATCAGAAACTCTTCCTTGTCCATGTAATCAGCAATATCCAAGTCAACCAGATTAGCGAACTTAGTACCATCTTTTAAATTATCTACGACCAGAATATCTTTATATCCTTCGTCATTCAGTGCTTTGACAATATTGCTGCCAATAAATCCAGCACCGCCAGTAACAACGATCATCGGACTCACCTCTATCAATAGGGTTAAACGAAGCAAACGACGCCTATAATAACATCTAACACTTTTGAGGACAGTAGCTTAAACAGGGGGATATACTGAAATAATATGGTCATTCAGTTTGCATGACGTGACGGGTACAGCAAAGTTAATATTATCTGCCTGGTAGTGTCGTCAGTAGCTTGATCAATCAGTAAAATATGTCATTACTTTTTATTTAATCAGGAGAGAATCAATGTCAGCATCATTTTACCAGCAAATTAATGAGCAGTTAGAACAAGCTCATTCTGAAGGATTATTTAAAAATGAACGTATCATCACTTCTGCACAGAGCGCTGACATTGCTGTCGCTGATGGTAGCCACGTTATTAACTTCTGTGCAAATAACTACTTAGGTTTGGCTAATCATCCGGATCTCATTGCTGCGGCTAAAGTGGGAATGGATAGCCATGGTTTTGGCATGGCATCGGTTCGCTTTATTTGCGGAACTCAGGATACTCATAAAGAGCTGGAGCAAAAACTGGCAGAATTCTTAGGTATGGAAGATGCTATTCTTTATTCCTCTTGTTTTGATGCTAACGGCGGTTTATTTGAAACGCTATTTGGGCCGGAAGATGCCATTATCTCTGATGCTCTGAACCATGCTTCTATTATTGATGGTGTCCGTTTATGCAAAGCGAAGCGTTATCGCTATGCTAATAATGACATGCAAGAACTGAGAGCACAGCTGGAGAAAGCAAAAGCGGATAATGCCCGCCATATTGTGATTGCAACAGATGGTGTGTTTTCGATGGACGGCGTCATTGCTGATTTGAAATCTATCTGTGATCTGGCTGATGAATTTGATGCAATGGTTATGGTGGATGATTCTCATGCTGTTGGTTTTGTTGGTGCTCATGGTCGCGGCACGCACGAATATTGTGACGTAATGGATCGTATTGACATCATTACCGGTACATTAGGTAAAGCGTTGGGTGGTGCCTCTGGTGGTTATACTGCGGCACGTAAAGAAGTTGTTGAGTGGTTGCGCCAGCGTTCACGCCCATATTTGTTCTCTAACTCACTGGCACCGGCAATTGTCGCGGCATCTATTAAAGTACTGGATATGCTAAAAGAGGGTGATGCATTACGTGATCGTCTGTGGAAGAACGCAAATCTGTTCCGTGCAAAAATGACCGAGGCAGGCTTCACTTTGGCTGGTGCTGACCACGCGATCATCCCTGTCATGTTAGGTGATGCAAAATTGGCACAAGAATTTGCCGCAGAATTATTGAAAGAAGGCATTTATGTTACAGGTTTCTTCTATCCGGTAGTCCCTAAAAATCAGGCCCGTATCCGCACTCAAATGTCAGCGGCGCATACGGAAGAACAAATTGAACGAGCAGTTGCAGCGTTCACGCGAATTGGTAAGCAATTAAAAGTAATTGCATAAGGTATCTCTATGAAAGCATTGTCAAAGTTAAAGGCAGAAGAAGGTATCTGGATGACAGATGTGCCCGAGCCAGAGCTGGGGCATAATGATGTGATGATAAAAATCCGTAAAACTGCGATTTGCGGTACGGATGTACACATCTATAACTGGGATGACTGGTCGCAAAAAACAATTCCTGTACCGATGGTTGTTGGTCATGAATATGTTGGTGAAGTTGTTGCAATTGGTCAGGAAGTGAAAGGTTTTAAAATTGGTGATCGTGTATCTGGTGAAGGGCACATCACTTGTGGTTATTGCCGTAACTGTCGTGGTGGCCGTACTCACCTATGCCGTAATACGGTTGGTGTAGGGGTAAACCGCCCAGGCTCTTTTGCTCAATATCTGGTTATTCCTGCATTTAATGCATTCAAAATCCCGGATAACATTTCTGATGAACTGGCTTCTATCTTTGACCCATTTGGCAATGCTGTTCATACCGCGCTTTCGTTTGATCTGGTAGGCGAAGATGTGTTGGTTTCCGGTGCAGGGCCAATTGGTATTATGGCTGCGGCAGTGTGTAAGCATGTTGGTGCGCGTCATGTTGTTATTACAGACGTTAACGAATATCGCCTTGAACTGGCACGTAAAATGGGTGTTACTCGTGCGGTAAATGTCAGTAAAGAAAATCTGACCGATGTCATGACAGAGCTGGGTATGACTGAAGGTTTTGATGTCGGTCTGGAAATGTCTGGTGCGCCCGCAGCATTTCGTACCTTATTGAATACCATGAATCACGGTGGTCGTGTTGCTCTGTTGGGTATTCCACCATCAGATATGGCAATTGACTGGAATCAGGTTATTTTCAAGGGATTGTTTATTAAAGGTATTTATGGCCGTGAAATGTTTGAAACCTGGTACAAAATGGCGGCATTGATTCAATCTGGCTTGGATCTGACACCGATTATCACTCACCGATACTCTATTGATGACTTCCAAAAAGGCTTTGACATCATGCGTTCAGGGCAGTCCGGTAAGGTTATTTTGAACTGGGATTAATCAATAAGTTACTACTAAGATTGACAGGCGCTTTCAGTTCTTGAGCGCCTGTTTTTTTATTAGTTATTATGCAAAGTTAGCCTAACGTTAAATCCTGTTGTCGGTGGAGAAGTTCGCGGAGAAGCAAGGTCAGTTTTAGTTTTGTCATCCAAAGAATTTAATGAGTTAGCTACTTTCTTAGCGAAAAACGCCGTAAACCCTTGCCCAGTGCGGGCGGGGATATAAGGCGAAAAGCCCGCGGGGCTTTCAAGAACACTCAGGCGTTGACTGACTCTGAACGTAGGCTCTGAGTATTTCGATCGTTGCCGCTCCGGTGCTACAGACAAAGTACGATCTTGACCACAGCAACCCTGTTTTGCTCTGCATTCGTAGATGTGTATTCTGCTGGCGTAGTAGCCGTGATGATACTGATTTCAGGTTGTTAACCATCACGCT
>NZ_RCWA01000048.1 GCF_018448905.1 Photorhabdus heterorhabditis
GTTTCTTTAACAACGGCGAGGTGTTCAATCAGAGTCATCATTGAGCTATCTGAAGAGAAATAAGCGTGATTAGATCATGTCATTACTCTACTTTCAATAGGCGTTAAAAAAGTATGCTCGCGCCCTGCCA
Source organism: Photorhabdus heterorhabditis (assembly GCF_018448905.1). Taxonomy (GTDB): domain Bacteria; phylum Pseudomonadota; class Gammaproteobacteria; order Enterobacterales; family Enterobacteriaceae; genus Photorhabdus; species Photorhabdus heterorhabditis. The sequence continues at coordinate 131 of NZ_RCWA01000048.1, forward strand.
TCCAGACTTGTACCCGACATTACACCAATATAGCGACCTGACTTCATAACCATTATTTTGCCTTCCTGCTTAGAATCTGCCTTGATAAAATCAGAAACCATGTTAGTTAATAACTATAAAGCGCGGTGGTTTTAGCTGTATATGGTTAATGGGAAAACAAAGGAATAAAACCTGAGTTTTGGAAACAACTTCACAAAAAATGCTGAATTTCTCATTAATAGCTATTTCTTTTAAAAATCTCTATTGACGTTTAATATGTGTTGAGTACTAGATTGTTAATGTACTGATATTCTACTCAAATAAATTTTTCACTACTTGTTGCCAATGCCGGTTGTTAGCCTGGTTGCTTATAAGCTATCAGATTTCCGCAGTCAGGCATCGAAATTAGGAGTTACTATGTTGAAGCATTTCTTAGTTAGCGCAGTTGCAGTCGCTTCATTATCAGGCTGTGTTAATACCGATTCCCTTTCTGGAGATACATATACTGCCGGACAAGCTAAACAGGTTCAAACTGTTTCTTACGGTACCGTTGTTTCCGTCCGTCCTGTCAATATTCAGGCGAGCAGTAATGAGAATGTATTAGGTGCGATTGGGGGTGCAGTTCTTGGTGGTTTGGTTGGTAATACTATTGGAGGGGGTAGTGGCAACACATTGGCAACAGCCGCTGGTGCGATTGCTGGTGGTGTTGCAGGTCAAAACGTTCAAGGTGCACTCAACACAACGAAAGGCGTAGAACTGGAAATTCGCCGGGACAGTGGTGAGAGCATCATTGTCGTTCAAAAGCAAGGAAAAACCGTCTTTAGTAAAGGTCAACGGGTAAGAATCGCAGGCCAGGGTAGTAATATTACTGTTTCTCCTAGACAATAAATCAATAAGAAAACCGTGACTTAGTTTTTTAAGTCGCGGTCTTCTTTCATTTGGTTAACACTTCATGAATACCATAATGACTATCTACTTTGTAACTGGATAATATTTTGCTCTAGTCTTTGAACTAAAGTGGAAAGAAAAGCAAGTTCCTCTTGTGTAATACCTTCCAGAATCTCATTTCTTGTGGACGCAATGACACCATCTAGCTCCCTAATAACAGATGCAGAGTCTTCAGTTAACTTGATTCTTTTTGCACGACGATCATTAGCACAAGTGTGCCTGGTGATAAGTCTTTTTTCCTCAAGCTGATCTAATGTCCTTACCAAAGATGGTTGCTCAATACCGATAGCTTTCGCCAACTGTATCTGAGATTGCTCCTGTGGTAACCGGCTAATATTGTATAACGTTACCCAATGAGTCTGAGTTAATTCCAATGGCTTTAAACGATAGTCAATTAAAGCACGCCAAATACGGACTAACCGTGCCAGATCTGATCCCAATGTCGATTCCAATTGCCCCTCCTTAAATAACTAGCCTATTAAACATAACAGCCAAATTTTTCTAAATCAGGCTAATTAGCCTTAAAAAGTATATATAACTTTTACACAATCACAGTAAATTCTTAATAACTAACTAATTCAGGTAACTATAACCAATAACAACAAAATTTAAATTAAACTCAAAGTAAAACAATCAACATACAATATCTTAACCATAAAAACCATCATAACTATGGATACAGACAAATAGAAACCAATAAATATCATTCAATACTTTATTCCAAACACTATAAGGATAGCTGTCATCTAAATGCTAATCTATCTATTTTTACATCAATATTGTCTTTATTTTACATTTGTCACACAATCAAACTAAAAATTCCATTTTAAACATAAGGTTATATGGACAACCAAAATAAGAGCAATGAATTTTTCCGATAAGCAATAAATAAGAAAATAACAAACAAAATACACTAAATTGTAGTAGAACATTTATAGCTTAGCCAAAATATAACCCTATATAAGTAAGTCATTGAATTGTTAATTCCAATAACTTCAAAGAATCGCTAATTAAAATAGTGATGGCTGTTCAGGTCTTTCTTCATCTGGCTGATGGAATGTTCTCAATGTACGTAAATATCTTTGCCGACAAAGTCTCAATACTTCGCGTTTTTGCTCATCCGTCATTTTCATCCAATTAAATCTTTCTTCCCGACTACGATAGCACCCCCGACAAAAGCCCCGCTCATTAGCCTGGCAAATTCCTCGACAAGGGCTGGGAATAGCAAAAAACTCTAGTTGCTCAGCCATCACATCCCCTTTCCTATACATTTCATATACTATGTTTAATTATAAACCTAAATAAGAATAAATTATAATTATGGATAAATTGAACTGTAACCGTAAGACACGTTATAGTTAGTGGTTTTTGTGCGAGCTACCGCACAAAAACACAAGAAAAACCATTAAATTAGAGGTAATTATGCGTTTACTCCATACCATGATCCGCGTTGGTGATTTACAACGCTCCGTTAATTTTTATACTGAAGTCTTAGGAATGCGCCTACTGCGCGTCAGTGAAAATACAGAATATAAATACTCACTCGCCTTCGTTGGCTATGCTGATGAAAGCGAGGGAGCCGTGATTGAATTAACTTATAACTGGGGAGTTGATAGTTATGAGATGGGAAATGCATTTGGTCACGTAGCATTAGGTGTCGATGATGTTGCAGCAACTTGCGAACGGATTCGCAAAGCTGGCGGGAATATCACCCGTGAAGCAGGCCCAGTAAAAGGGGGAACAACTATTATTGCTTTCGTTGAAGATCCCGATGGCTATAAAATTGAACTTATTGAAAACAAAAATGCCAGTAACGCTCTGGGTAACTCAATCTGATGTCTGATAAAAAAGAGCCAAACGTCCTTAGTGGACGTTTTCGAGGTTATTATCCTGTAGTCATTGATGTTGAAACTGGCGGCTTTAATGCCAAAACGGATGCATTACTTGAAATTGCCGCTATAACACTGAAGATGGATGATGACGGCTGGATAACACCCGACGAATCACTTCATTTCCATATTGAACCATTTGCAGAGGCTAATCTTGAACCCGCAGCGCTGGAATTTACCGGAATTGATCCGTCAAATCCGCTACGTGGAGCAGTGAGCGAATACGAAGCTTTACATGCCATTTTTAAGATGGTTCGTAAAGGCATAAAAAACAGTCACTGTAATCGGGCAATTATAGTGGCTCACAATGCTAATTTTGATCACAGTTTTGTTATGGCCGCTGCGGAACGCACCAAACTAAAACGAAACCCATTTCATCCATTTGCAACTTTTGATACAGCGGCTTTAGGTGGTTTGGTTTTAGGACAAACGATTCTGGCAAAAGCCTGCATCGCAGCTGGGGTTTCTTTCGACAATAATCAGGCTCACAGCGCCTTATACGATACTAACCGTACTGCCGAGTTATTCTGTGAAATAGTTAACCGCTGGAAACGACTTGGTGGCTGGCCATTAACCACAGAAATAGAGGAAAATGCCTAATCAAGTAGTGCCAATGAGCCGAACTTATTGACATTATGATTATGTGCAGCAGGAATATCATTGATGCTCTTACCACTATAACCTAATTATAAACCAACAGAATTACAATTAACTATATGATTAATATAATTAAATGTAATTTATAACGATAATTATCTCCCCATACATCAAAATATGGGGAGATAGCAGTCCGTGGGTAATTGAATAATTACTCTGCGGCGTTCTCGCCCTGAGAACGGTATTTATCAGCAGCTTCTTTAATTAATGTTTGTAACTCACCACGCTGAAACATTTCAATTATAATATCGCATCCACCAACCAACTCACCCTCAACCCAAAGCTGAGGAAAAGTTGGCCAGTTAGCATATTTTGGCAATTCTGCGCGAATCTCTGGATTTTGCAAAATATCTACGTAAGCAAAACGTTCACCACATGCAGATAAAGCCTGAACAGCCTGTGCAGAAAAGCCACAATTTGGTAATTTAGGAGAACCTTTCATATACAGCAGAATTGGATTCTCGTTAATTTGGCGCTCAATCTTCTCAATAGTCGTCATTTTTATTTCCTTTAAATCAACAGTATGCTGAAGTCAACATCGTCACAATATTGGCGGAGAATACCATTTTCTTTCACCAATATGCATCCTGATATTTTCTTATCCAAGAGCAAATGGCATCTTTTTCACTGTTATTTATCGTAGAAGTTATTAAGATAATTAAACAAAAATAGCCATACAATAATTAGCTTATATTTGCTCTTCACCATGCTTTATCCTACTTAATGCATGATTTAAAGAGCTATACCCTATGGACTTCAAGTTTGCTGGGAACTCTCTGGAAGAGATTATCAGAACTTCTGAAGGTGGCATTTTCAACAATGCTGCTCAAGTTTAGAATCATACTTTTTACTGGCACTGCTTGTCTCCAAATGGCGGTGGAGAACCAACAGGTAAAATCGCTGAAGTTATTAATAAATCATTCGGTTCTTTTACAGAATTCAAACAGCAGTTTACCGACGCAGCGGTGAAAAATTTTGGTTCCGGTTGGACTTGGCTGGTTAAGAAAACTGATAGCAGTCTGGCTATTGTGAATACGTCTAATGCAGCACCGCCCTTGACTTCTTCTGATAAACCAATATTGACTGTTGATGTTTGGGAACACGCATATTACATCGATTATCGTAATGCACGCCCTAAATATCTGGAAAGTTTCTGGGCATTGGTTAACTGGAAATTCGTTGAAGAAAACCTGGCTTAATAGCTATTTATTCAACTAATTACCACTCGCTCTAGCATTAAGGGCAGATGATCCATTCAAGCCATCTGCCCTATTTCCTGTTAACATAAAGCTCGATTTCTCTATACCCGTCATCTTTCAAGCTGCTGCTTTGTTGGCTGCGTTCACTTACCCCAGTCACATCGTTATCTATGCTCCTGGGGATGCGTTCTCTTGCCGCCGCACTGCAACTTGAAATCTATTGGGTATATACCACTTAATCAATTCAAAATATCAGGCAAAAATTAAGCAAAGAGCAGCAAAAATGACAATCATCACCAACGTGCTCACCGCAGTCAATAAACCAAGCTTTAAATCAGTATCCATAGCGTCTCCTCAAAATAAAAGTTTATAGCCCCCAAACCCTTTCATTGGTATGGCTAATTATCCTTACAGAAAGGAAAAAGCATAAAATAGCGATTACCGGCTATTTTATAACATTGATTATTGCTTTCACTTTTGAGCCAGATCAGACAAAATTCGAAGTTTATCGATAAAGAATTGCCACGCTCCCTATGTATCAAAGATACTGGCAAACAATTAACAAAGATTTATAAATTTAGACCAAAAGGTCAGGAGTCTTTTATCTCATGGCAACGATCAAAGATGTGGCTAAACACTCTGGCGTTTCAACCACTACCGTATCCCATGTTATTAATAAAACCCGTTTTGTCGCCGAAGATACTAAGGCTGCGGTTTGGGCTGCTATTAAAGAGCTGAATTATTCACCCAGCGCAGTTGCTCGCAGTCTGAAGGTTAACCACACCAAATCGATCGGTTTACTGGCAACGTCCAATGAAGCCCCCTATTTTGCTGAAATCATTGAAGCCGTTGAAAATAGTTGTTACAGCAAAGGCTATACGTTGATTTTATGTAACTCACACAACAATATTGATAAACAGAAAGCCTATTTAGCCATGCTGGCACAAAAGCGTGTGGATGGCTTACTGATTATGTGTTCAGAATATCCGGAACAGCTGTTAGGAATGCTGGAAGATTATCGCAATATCCCGATGGTCGTCATGGATTGGGGGCAAGCCAGAGGTGACTTCACTGATACTATTATTGACAACGCATTTCACGGCGGTTATCTCGTTGGTCGTTATCTTATTGAACGAGGCCATCGAGATATTGGTGCGATCCCTGGCCCCTTGGCACGAAATACTGGTGGTGGCCGCCATCAAGGATTCTTGAAAGCATTAAAAGAAGCCTGCATCCCAATCAGAGAAGAATGGATTGTTCAGGGAGATTTTGAGCCTGAATCGGGTTATAAAGCCATGCATCAAATTCTCAATCAAAAACAGCGTCCAACTGCGGTTTTCTGCGGTGGGGATGTTATGGCCATGGGCGCTATTTGTGCTGCGGATGAATTAGGATTACGAGTCCCACAGGATATTTCGGTGATCGGTTATGATAATGTACGCAATGCCCGTTATTTCTCGCCAGCATTAACAACCATTCATCAACCCAAAGAACGTTTGGGGCAAATGGCCTTTTCCATGTTACTGGACAGAATAGTCAATAAACGTGAAGATGCACAAATCATTGAAGTACATCCACGTTTGGTTGAACGCCGCTCCGTCGCGGATGGCCCATTTATCGACTATCGTCGTTAATTTGCCTTACTCCTCCTGAAGCCATTCAGCATTAAGCGTTTCACTATCGCCAAGATAGCCGAGAAGCCAACTTAATGCCGGAGAATGGCTATTTTGCGCCCATGTCAGACAGCACGGACTATCTGGCAAAGGCTGTACCAATTCCAATGCTTCCAGCTTTTTCTGCCGAATGAGCGGCATTGCCCTGTGCTTTGGCACCATTCCCACACATAACCCTTCATGCAAACAATCCAAGCCAGACTCCCAATCAGGGACGACTAATCTGCGCTGATTGTCCAAAGTCCAAGTGTCACGCTTCGGTAAATTTCGGGAGGTATCTTCAAGACACAAACTTGGATAAGGTCGCATCTGATTATCAGACAGCGGACCGGGCAATTGAGCCAGAGCATGACCCGCGCTTACTACACATAGCCAAGGCATAAATCCCATATCTTTAAAACTGAACCTTGCCCCTACTGGCGCAACCCGGGTTGCGCCGATTGCAACATCAACCCGACCATCCACCAATGCATCCCATACACCATTAAACACTTCCTGATGGATAAAAAGTTCCACATCAGGAAAATGATGATAAAAATCAAGAATAAGCTGCCGACTACGTTCTGGTTTAACCACCCGGTCAATAGCAATACTGAATTGCCCTCTCCAACCATTTGCAACCTGTTGGCATTGATGACGAGTGTCAATCATCTTTTTGATAACAGCACGAGCCTCTTTGATGAAAATACTGCCAGCCTCGGTTAATTCTACATCCCGATGGCGGCGCTCAAATAGCGGAACTGCAAGCCATTCTTCTAGTTGCCTTACTGTATAACTGACAGCAGAAGGAACACGATGAAGTTCCGATGCAGCAGCACTAAAACTCCCTGTTCTGGCAACAGCATCCACAACTTCAAGTGAATATTCTGACCACATAATTTTACCTTTCAATTTTTTTCACAGCATTATGCAAATATTACCGTTTCACAAGTAAAAATCACGGCATATAGAATACGTACAAATATTCTTATCTACTTACCACAGCAAGCTATTTCAATCATGACATCCAAAGAGAGTAATCAAATGAAAAACTCAAGTCAGTTCATGTTCTACCTTGCAGGCTTGAGTATGCTAGGTTATCTGGCTATTGATATGTATCTGCCCGCTTTCGGCTCTATGCAACAAGAATTAGGTACGTCGGCAGGAGCAATCAGTGCCAGCCTGAGCATCTTTCTTGCAGGTTTTGCCTTTGCTCAGCTTCTATGGGGACCTCTTTCCGATCGCTTTGGAAGAAAGCCTATCATCATCATCGGGTTATCAATATTTTCTATTAGCTGTCTGGGCATGATTTGGATAACAGACGCCTCTCAACTTTTAGTGTTGCGTTTTATCCAAGCCGTAGGTGTTTGTTCAGCTGCTGTCTCATGGCAAGCACTCGTTATTGATCGTTATGATAGCAATCGTACCAAACGCGTTTTTGCAACGATTATGCCTCTGGTTGCCCTTTCCCCTGCTCTGGCGCCTTTGATGGGAGCCTGGCTGTTACAACATGGCGGTTGGCGCATAATCTTCCTGGTATTAATGGCAATGACACTCTTGCTACTGTTATCGACTCTATTCCTGCAAGAAAATCGTAGAAAGAGTCAGGCTCAAACTCAGACGAGTAATGTATCTTTCTTTACGTTACTTAGATCACCGATGTTCAGTGGCAATGTTCTAATATTTGCATCATGCAGCGCTGGCTTTTTTGCCTGGTTAACAGGCTCGCCTGTTATTCTTAGTGAGATGGGATATAACCCGAATGACATAGGTCTGAGTTACGTACCACAAACATTGGCCTTTATGATAGGTGGTTATGGGTGCCGCAGCATTTTAACTAAAATAAAAAGTGAGATTGTTTTCCCTTATCTATTGGCTGGTTATGCTGTCAGCATGATTGCACTGTATTTCATTGCAAAATTCAGCGAACCCACCCTGCTTATAATCCTGATACCTTTCTGTTTTATGGCAGCAATGAATGGTGCTTCATATCCGATAGCGGTAGCAAATGCTTTATCCGCTTATCCACAAGACAGTGGAAAAGCAGCAGCATTGCAAAATACTCTTCAATTAGGGCTTTGTTTTATTGCTAGTCTGATTGTTTCAGCATTTATCGACAATCCACTTATCGGTAATCCATTGGTATCAACAACAGCGGTTATGGCTTCAACCATTGTGTTAATGTCATTAGGATATTTTATACAGTGGAAAAAAAAACCTGACCGCCGCATGCAAGCTACTGAACAACATTCCTGACATTAATCAAAGTATTAATCAAATAAAGACTGTTAATATTCAATTAATTACAGTCTTTATTTATTAATTGATGAAACAATTCTACGCTTTTATACTCATACTAATTCCTTATTCTAAATTCTGATAATCTGGAATTTGAGGTTTTCAGGAGCAATGGCTGCTCTGATTAAACTTATGGATTAGTCACCTTTAGGGTTTTTCGCTTTAACGTTTTGCATCTTGCGTTCTCGCATTCTGCTTTAATTAGCTAAAACGAGCTCCTCAATAATTCCATCACCTTAACGTTGGAGAGTATATGAGTTCATCCTATATCGAAAACCAGCAAGTCGTCACTAACTCCTGGCAGAAGATTGCCAATGAAATGCTACAAGAAGCAGGTATACAGGTTAATGGTCACAATCCTTATGATATCCAAGTAAAAAATCCTGACTTCTATAAAAGAGTTTTACAGCAGGGATCAATGGGATTAGGTGAAAGCTATATGGATGGCTGGTGGGATTGTGAACGGTTAGATATTTTCTTTTATCGCGTTTTACTCGCTGGATTAGAAAATAAAATGCCTAATAGCCTCAAAGACATACTAAAAATCGCAATAACCCGTTTGCGTAATCTGCAAACCCCAAAACGGGCATGGATTGTAGGTCATAAACATTATAATTTAGGTAATGATCTTTTCACCCGTATGCTTGACTCTCATATGCAATATTCCTGTGGATACTGGAAGCAAGCTGAAACACTGGAACAAGCTCAACTTGCTAAGTTGAAACTCATTTGCGAGAAATTAGAACTCTCTCAAGGGATGACCCTGCTGGATATTGGTTGTGGTTGGGGAGGATTATCCGCTTATGCTGCAAAAAACTATGGTGTTTCCGTAACAGGTGTAACCATCTCTACGGAACAGCAGAAATATGCACAGGAACAATGTACTGATCTGGACGTAAACATTATTCTGACAGATTATCGGAAATTACATCAGCAGTTCGACAGGATTGTTTCTGTCGGTATGTTTGAACACGTCGGGCCTAAGAATTATTCAATTTACTTCAAGGTTGTTAAAAGAAACCTGAAACCTGATGGCTTATTCCTGTTGCATACCATTGGTTCCAGCAGAGATAAAATCAGTGCTGATCCGTGGGTTAGCAAATATATTTTCCCTAATGGCTGTATACCTTCTATTGAACAAATAGCACATACTAGTAAAAGCCGTTTTGTTATGGAAGATTGGCATAATTTTGGAGCGGATTATGACCGCACATTGATGGCCTGGTATGAAAGATTTATTGCCAGTTGGCCTGAAATACAAGATAGTTATAGTCCAAGATTTAAACGTATGTTCAGCTATTACCTAAATGCTAGCGCAGGTGCATTTCGTGCCCGCGATATTCAACTATGGCAGATAATGTTCAGTCAAAAAGGTATTGAAGGTGGATTACGAGTCTCCCGATAATTAATTAAAGGCTACAGTGGAATACCGCTGTAGCTTCTAATTAACTAAGTTTAAACAATATAAGAAATCGATTTCAGATCTTTAAATATAAAAAGGAGGGTTTTGATATAATTACACTGTTTAAATATTTATTAAAAGAATTTATTTAACATTAAAAATATAAGTCCCCTTCGCTAGCTAAAATAACCGATATAACCATTATCAAAAACGGTTGTTTGATCAAACGCGATTTTTCCATTAGAAAAGATCAAATCTAAATGATGGCTTCCCTTTACTCCACCACCTAAACCAAGATGTAAACCAGGATGCCTTTCTTCAAAACCCGCATTTCTGCCGTAGAGTGATTTAACTCCCGTGTTGGTACCAATCCCAAACTCTTCAACAATTCTATTACCGTGATTATGATTTAGATATAAATTAAAATCCCGGCTGAATTCAGCATTGTCACAATCAAACCCAATAATTTCACCATTCTTTATATTTATAGTCATCATATCATTGACAACCCCATATTTTATGGCAAATGGTGCAGTACTCAAAAAGGTACCACTGAAACTAACGTTGCCATTAAGGTTCTTTATATGACTAGCTATTTCTCCAGGAACAACATCAGGATTTCCACTTCCATCAATAGAAGTCCATTTATGATCTTTATCTAAATAACCGGTAATTGAATTTCCTTTATTATCCGTATATTGGATTTTTTGCGATCGACTCAATAGCTCAATAAGTTTTTTATTTCTTTCTGCTATTGATTCTTGTAACTCGCTAAATGCTTCAATGAAATGAGAACCATAATCTTTAAATAGTACTGATTTTTTCCAGGATTCAGTAATAAAGCGTTTTATTTTAATTAAATATTTCGGACCTTGTGGAGATACATTTTTTAATGTTGATGATGCGTAAAGAAAAATAAATAAATCGCAATCGGATATCTTCTGTTTTACATCATCAACAGATGCTTCTTCTAAAAAAATAAAATCGGATTCTACTTTGAAATTCTTTTCGTACACATGCATTTTTTGCGCAATATCACCATGTTCAATATCAGATCCAATAAATAATTTTATGCATTCATCATTTCTTACTTTATCCGAAATTGCAGGATGATACGATAAACAGCGATACATATTTTCAAGACTTTTATCCATAAGAGCAATCCTGTTTATACCCGTTATCTTTCAAGTTGCCTTTTTGTTGGCTGCACTCACTCACCCCAGTCACAGAGTTATCTATGCTCCCTTGCCGTCGCGATCCATCTTGAAATCCATTGGGTATATTTTTAAGTAAGGGGAAACTCCCCTTACTTTATATTATTAATAACCATTAAGGCCAAAGGGCCGTACCGAAAGGTACGACAGCTTGTGCATTCATCATTTCAACAGCATCATCATGTGTAGGTTCTTCAAGCCACTCATCTAACTCAAGCGTGTTTTCCATATAATAGCCTCTAAAAATACAGTGATACGGTTAACTTGCACTTTGCAAGAAGAAAAATTAACAACATAGTAACAACAAGAAATTATATTAACTAACATAATACACAAGATACTGCAATAGAAATCACAAAGCTTCATCTCTTCATCATCGATAAGCTCAACAATTCTTTGATACTGACTTAATGACACATCCCTATCAGCTTAAAGTTTAAAGCTACAAGAACACCCTGTAGCTTTTCATTTATTTATCAACTATTCATCAAGAACAATCACTGGATGTTGAGCGATAATTTTTTCCTGCTCTTTCTGAGCAAGAACCCGTTCTACGGTATCAACGATCGCCTGAGTCTGAGGATCAATCTCGATATTCACTTTCTGACCAAGACGTTTTTTACCCAATGTTGTGCGTTCCAATGTTTCAGGAATAAGATGAACACAAAAACGATTATTGACCACATCACCAACCGTCAAGCTAATGCCATCAATGCCGATGAACCCTTTATGCAGGATATATTTCATCAATTGCTTATCGTGGATACGGAACCATATTTGATGATTATTTTCTGAAGTGAAAATTTTAGATATTTCAGCAACAGTGACGATATGACCGGACATCAAATGCCCACCAATTTCATCACCAAATTTAACCGCCCTCTCCAGGTTTACATAATCCCCTACCTGTAAATCACCCAGATTGGTCAGGCGCAGAGTTTCTTTCATTAAATCGAAACTAATCTTATCACCTTCTACTTTGGTCACTGTCAGACAACAACCGTTATTGGCAACTGACGCTCCCGTTTCAATGCTTGGCAATAACTCGGACGGGAATTTAACTACATGAGTCCGGAAATTATTTTTTTCATCAACAGCAACCAATAGTGCCTTTCCCTGAACGATACCAGTAAACATAAGAGAACCTCTTAATACCATGTAAAATTACTAATTAGTTTATATCAAGTTGCCATTTATAAATACTACACGAGCATTTTGAATGTAGACATCCTATTACTGGTGGGTAACGGTTACCTACCCTAAACGGAGTATCACCGCATGCCTTGCCAAATAGTATTAAACAGATACAATACTATGGTTAGTTAAACGATTGATTTTTCAAAAATCGTTTCTCATATACAAGAGTTTTCCTTAACATTTTCTACTTTATAAATAAGGTGTAATACGTGCAGAAGTATTTAAAAGAAGCGCGTAATCTGCTTGCTCTAGGTATCCCTGTCATCATTGCCCAATTCTCACAAACTGCAATGGGAGTTGTGGATACGGTTATGGCAGGTAGCGTCAGTGCAACAGATATGTCCGCAGTTGCTGTTGGTACCTCTATCTGGCTACCAGTTATCTTATTTGGTTATGGCCTGCTAGTGGCCTTGACACCAATTATTGCGCAAATGAATGGTTCTGGTCGTAGAAAAATGATTGCGAACCAAACACAACAAGGATTTTGGTTAGCGACTTTTCTCTCAATCATAATTATTGCTATTCTATACAACTGTAAATTTCTAATTGATAAACAACACAATATAGATCCGCTTTTAGCAGAAAAAGCCGTTGGATTTATCCACGCAATAATGTGGGGCACGCCAGGTTACCTGTTTTATCAGGTACTTCGTAATCAATGCGAAGGTTTGTCGAAAACCAAACCAGGAATGATTATTAGTTTTTTAGGATTATTAATTAACATCCCGATTAACTACATATTCATTCACGGTAAATTCGGCGCTCCTGCTCTGGGTGGTGTTGGCTGTGGTGTTGCTACCGCCAGCGTTTACTGGGCCATGTTTCTTTTAATGCGTTTATATGTGAAACATTCATCATCACAAAAAGATATCCGCCCTGTGCGTCGTTTTGTAGCGCCAGAATGGCATACCCTGAAACGTATCTCAGCTCTCGGTTTGCCTATTGCTATGGCAATGTTTTTTGAAATTACTCTATTTGCGATAGTGGCACTATTGGTCGCCCCTTTAGGCGTTACCGCTGTTGCAGGGCATCAGATCGCCCTGAATTTCAGTTCATTGATGTTCATGTTTCCAATATCTTTAGGCATTGCAGCTACTATTCGAGTGGGATACAACCTGGGACAAAGATCTATTGAGAGCTCCCGTATATCAGCTTATACCGGTATTGCCGTAGGTTTGATGTTCTCCTGTTTTACCGCAATCTTTACTATCATTCTGCGAGAACCGATTGCCTTGATGTATAACGACGACCCCGAAGTCGTCGTCATGGCGTCACATCTAATGCTGTTTGCCGCTTTCTACCAATTATCAGATGCAATACAAGTTGTTGGTACCGGTGTCTTACGTGGATATAAAGATACACGATCTATCTTCTATATCACTTTCAGCTCTTATTGGATTCTGGGGCTACCAAGTGGTTATATTCTGGGATTAACCAACTACATTGTTCCTGCTATGGGGCCAACAGGATTTTGGATCGGCTTTATTCTTGGCCTGACCGCATCAGCAATAATGATATCCATCCGTATCTTATGGATACAAAAACAATCAGATGAGATAATCCTGCAACGCTCAGCCCGTTGATTTGTTTTCTATAGAGCCGGGGACGAATATTTTTACTATAGGAATATAGGAATATAGGAATATAGGAATAAACGACAAATTCACTGCAAAAGCTGTAAATACGAGCAGTTAAACAATAATTTGTATTATTCCTCTTGCAAGAAGGCTAACTGGCCGCTAATATTCGTCCCCGCTGTCACCAATGCAATTTAGATTGCGTCCGTAGCTCAGTTGGTTAGAGCACCACCTTGACATGGTGGGGGTCGGTGGTTCGAGTCCACTCGGACGCACCAAATTGGTTGGTTGATAGTATCTCTTCTTAGTGCGTCCGTAGCTCAGTTGGTTAGAGCACCACCTTGACATGGTGGGGGTCGGTGGTTCGAGTCCACTCGGACGCACCAAATCTTTAGAACTAATCCTTTATTTCAACGTCTTAATGACTGAAAAATCACTTATCTGCAATGAGATAACTCATTGATTTTTTATCTAGAAATTACACAATACGTTATAACTTCCTGCTGCAATTTTCGCCATTCTCCAGTTTTACTGTTATAATTAACCTACACAATCATTTTTTGATTCATTTCACAAAAATAACTCTTTATAATACGGCGCAATTTATAGTTGAAAGGTTTCAGCACATTAATTTACGCACACTGAAAAATCACAGATTGATAACATGTGTCTACCTCATACAAAAAGATACCGCATGTCTTCCCCGTCACCTGTCCTTAATGGTATTGCGCAACTTTCAACACAATATGATATCTGCGCAAACCATAAGTTGACGGCTCACTATTTTCATTCATTAAAAACCTGTAGATAAATTGTCATGAAAAAAACCAAAATTGTTTGCACTATCGGACCAAAAACAGAATCCGAGGAAAAACTGGCTGAATTGTTGAATGCTGGCATGAATGTTATGCGCCTCAATTTTTCACACGGAGACTATGAAGAACACGGCCAGCGTATTCAAAACATTCGCTCAGTTATGACTAAAACAGGTAAGCAAGCAGCTATTTTGCTGGATACTAAAGGCCCTGAAATCCGCACCATGAAGCTGGAAGGTAGTAATGATGTTTCCCTGACTGCGGGTCAAACTTTCACTTTTACCACCGATACTTCAGTTATCGGTAACAAAGACCGTGTTGCTGTAACTTACAGTGGCTTTCCTGCTGATTTGGCACCAGGTAATACAGTTCTGGTTGATGATGGCTTAATCGGCATGACAGTCAAAGAAGTCACTGAGTCAGAAGTCATTTGCCAAGTTCTGAACAATGGCGACTTGGGTGAAAACAAAGGTGTTAACCTGCCAGGTATTTCTATCAGCCTGCCTGCCTTAGCAGAGAAAGATAAACAAGATTTAATCTTCGGTTGCCAACAAGGTGTTGATTTCGTTGCCGCTTCTTTTATCCGTAAACGCTCTGATGTTTTGGAAATCCGTGAACATCTAAAAGCCCACGGCGGTGACAATATTCAAATCATCTCCAAGATTGAAAACCAAGAAGGTCTGAACAACTTTGATGAGATCCTGGAAGCTTCTGACGGGATTATGGTTGCCCGTGGTGACCTGGGTGTTGAAATCCCGGTAGAAGAAGTTATCTTCGCCCAGAAAATGATGATTGAAAAATGTAACATGGCTCGCAAAGTTGTGATTACTGCCACTCAAATGCTGGATTCCATGATCAAAAATCCACGCCCTACCCGCGCAGAAGCGGGAGACGTTGCTAACGCCATTCTGGATGGTACTGATGCTGTTATGCTTTCCGGTGAAAGCGCAAAAGGCAAATATCCCGTAGAAGCGGTGACTATCATGGCAACAATTTGTGAGCGTACAGACCGAGTCATGCCAAGCCGCATTGAAGCTGTCAATTGCCGTAAACTACGCGTAACCGAAGCGGTATGCCGTGGAGCGGTTGAAACCGCAGAAAAACTGGAAGCACCTTTGATTGTGGTTGCAACATATGGTGGTAAATCAGCCAAATCTGTCCGTAAATACTTCCCAGGTGCCCCTATTTTGGCATTAACCACGAATGAAGTGACTGCACGTCAATTGCTACTGGTTAAAGGTGTTTCTACGCAAATCGTCAAAGAAATCGCATCAACTGATGACTTCTACCGTATCGGTAAAGAAGCGGCACTGGCTAGCGGTTTGGCAAAGAAAGGCGAAATCGTGGTTATGGTATCTGGTGCTCTGGTTCCAAGCGGTACAACCAACACCTCTTCTGTTCACGTTCTTTAATTTGATATTTGGTTTTATTTCTGAAACATCGCATGTTTGCGGTGTTTCTGTTTCAGATCTGACTTTCTTTGCTTATTTGATATAACACCTGATTATTCCCCCTTCCAATCCTCACCGGTCGTCACAGCTTGCGTCGCCTTACCCGGAACAATCTCAAAGATATCTTGCGGCAATTTATATCCCGCCCTGAAGAACAAAGAATAGAGTTTTACGATGTACCGGATATATCCGGCATGTTTTTCCAATGTTCATATGAAAAACTTTTTTTATATCGAAAATTTACATTTTGTGGTTCAATATCTATTCAATACTTATTATTTCAATATGAAAGGAGAAATCATGCATATACAAGTCGCTAAATTTCCCACTCCCATTATCCAGAATATCAAGCATACACAAGTCGCTAAATTTCCTACTTTCCTTATCCAAAATATCAAGCGTATAGCCTCAAAAATATCGGCAAATAGCGCAACTTTGAGTCGTATATTGAAGGTTAGCACCTCATCACAGCAGCTAAAAACAACGCAATCTTCTTCTATAAAAATCCCTATAAAAATCAATTTGATATCATTACATAGAGGCGAAACGAAACTTCTATTATCCGAATTCAATCAACCATCATTACCTTCTACCCGTTCCATTCATACTGTTTTTAATCTACAACAAAATATGATCGATTCTGCTGCCTTAGCACTAAGTAACCTTGGTGGCGATCCCACAACACTAAAGCATTTATCTCGCCAGTTAGAAGCGGCTCATTTCAAAGCGGATAGACCAGCTACCCCAGATGAATTAAAAGCAACAAAATCTCTTAGCAAAAATCTTATTAATTTAATAGCCAACCAGCTAAGAAAAATAGGCATCTCACACAAAGAAGCTATGAAAGAAGCAAAATTTGCTTTCAGTGAAGCGAGTAAACAACATCTTAATCATAAGAAATGGGCTACACTGGAAACTCAATTTGAGCATGGTGGTAGAATGTATCATTGCACATCCATACCGGCAGCACAGATGAAATTAGGTACAGAGGATATTTTTCCAACTTCCTACCAGGATTACGGTGTGTGCAGTAAATCCACACAAGAAACCATCCACTCCGTTAATATGTGGGTGTCAGATATACGTGTAAAAAATGAAAATGGGCAAGAACAGACACTATTTAAAGGGTTACGTCACGGCGTCTTATCGCCTTTTACATTAGAAAAAGGAACAATAGAACGTTTAGACGGAGCAAAAGCACGAGCGAGTGAAGTTGTCACTGCCGCACTATTTACGAAAACAGATCTACTACAACAAGCATTAAAAGGAGAAACAGTTGAGTTACAGTTAGTCTCGACATCACTACTCACCGCATTCCAACAAGAAAGTGATATGTTGCACGATCAAATAGAGGCATGGAAAGCACTGTGTGCTGAGAAACCACTTACGTTATCTATACGCACCGAAGACGGCCATATGCAAAACGTCAAGGTAAAACTAAACGTCGCTGCATTTAATTTTGGTGTCAACGAACTCGCTCTGAAACTTCCTTTAGGCCACAATCAAGCTGATAAGTGTAATGTGACAGCATTACATCAACTCTTAGGAAATGACTTGCATCCTATGGCCGAACCCGGTGGTTGGGTAGGAGAATACTTGGCTAATAATCCCAAAAATGCTACACGTGTGCGCCTATTAAGCCAACAATTGAAAGAAATTTGGGCTGATAAAACACATCATTACGATGGTGGTGAACCATACAAAGCTCCACAGCGCGTAGCAATGCTAGCCTATGAGATAGGTGCCATCCCCTGTTGGAACTGCAAAAGTGGTAAGGACAGAACCGGAATGCTGGATGTCGAGTTGAAACGAGAAGCTGTGGCAATCCATCAAGGACAGGGCTTAAATGCGCCTGGCAGCCAACTGAAAAAAACAGATCAGAAGCTATTACAGCAATTACTTCTCCATAGTGGAAATCTGGAAATACAAGCCATCAATACGGGTGCTCCCGGCAATAAGGTGATGAAAAACGTTCCACTTATTGGTTTATCGTATAAACAACGTATAGGAGATTCTGAGACTTGGGAACAAGCTCAAGGATTATCATCTCTGTTGTAGTAGTTCAAACGAAATTTGATGAGATTGACGCTCCACACGGCGTCAATCGTACCAAAATGAACGGGATCATCCCCCTATCGGCACGTCCATACTAAGTGGGCATAACCACATTCCCCACTGTTCGGTCTGCTCACGGGCAAATGCCAGCACATCACGTCAACTCAGGCAGGCTATTATCAATCGTTGCAACATGCCCCTTCCTACCAATTATCGTCATCGACCGTTGGGAGTGTTGGGGAAACGCCCAGTGTGGAGTCAAAGATGTCCTTCGGTAACTTAAAACCCCGCAGTTTCAGCAATGCCAGCGGCCCCCGGCCCACTTCCGTGCGCAAAATCCACGTCAGCGGTAAACCATCCGGCGCCACAAACGTTAACCGATAGCGGCTCTCATCCAGCCTCTCCACCTTCGCCCCCTCCAGCCAGCGGATCAGCCCCCAGTTCCCCTCATAATCCCCAAATAAACGTGACCCCGCATTCACACTGGTCCAGGTCAGCATTACTCCCGGTCTGTACGTCTCCCCCGGCCAGCGAAAACTCTGCCAGCTTTCCATCTGGTTAAAATAACGCAGTTTCTGTCCGTCTATCGTCAGGTCGGTTTCCACCACATTCCGCACCGCTCTCGCCCGCAACTCAAAGCGCAAGCCCTGACCGCCATCCGTAAACAGCACATCCGATAACTGACTCAACTGATTCACCGCTTTCAGAAAATTCGGATTAACATGCAATCCCTGACTGTTCACACTGTCCGGCACCCAGTGGTTGCCCTCTTTATGCAGTATCCCGCCTAACTGACGGTTCAGAAACTGTTCTATCCGCCCCGAATCCGACCGGATAAACTGCCCCAGCATCGGTAACGACACTTCACTGTCCCCACCCGCAAACGGGTAACGCCCGGTAAAAGCGCTATTCCAGTTATCCACTATCGCCGTCTGCCACTGCCTATTCAGATTCGCCGCTGCCGGTTTCAGTATTCCCTGCCACGCCTGCGTTAACGGCTGCACAAACAGCGTCTGCCCCAGGCCCTGCCATTGTCCCCCCAGACTGGCCGCGACCAGACGCCCATAGCCCTGCGTCTCCGTCAAATCCGTGCTTTTCCCTTCAAACACCGCCCGGGCCAGTGTATTCGCCATGGCCGGCGGGTCATCACTGGTGTTCATCTGTTGCAGTTTCAGCCGCACTTCGGTGACCCGGGTCAGGAAGGTGCGTAAATTCAGGTGGCTGCCCGCCTTCATGCCCTCAGGCGCCTGATTTTCGCCCATCAACGCCAGCAGCGGCCCAAAGGTCGCGCTCATCGGTCCACGGCTTTCAGAGGACGGCGCTGTCATCGGCACAGTTTTGTTGTTTAGCAGCGTGTTGGCCGATTTCACCAGCCGGTCGGATAAAGCCGGCCCGCGCTGACCCGTTTGTCCCTGATACGCCACCGTGTTCATTAGCGCAATCAGCGGGGACTGACGGGTATCTGCCATCAGGGTTAACTGGTCTGTCACCTCAGCCATATTATCGGCTTTATTCCAGCGCAGACTGTTCAGAAACGTCTGCCACGCCCCGGCAAAATCGGTAAAGTAACGTTCGGTCAGCCGGGCTTTTAACTCCGCCGGTGACACCGCCGCCGATATGGCCTGCCGGTTATCACTCAGCACCCAGTCAATCGCTTCGCGCCGCGAGGCCACCGCCTTGCCAATCGCGGGCTGTATCTGCCCCTCCCATGCCTGACGGGTAAACATCCCTGGCACCACTTTATCCGTCGTCAACAACCGTTCGGCTTCCGTGTCACCGGTCATCTGCTGTAACGTGACGTCGGCATAGTCCTTCGCCACCGATTGCAGCATCTGCTGGTAGAGCGTGGCATCCGCATTACGCCGGCCTAACTGAGTCAGCAGTTTCTGCCGCACCTGCCTGACCAGCTCAGTATCCGGGGTTATCCGCCATTCCGGATGTACCGACAAATTTTGCGCGTAAAAATCCCATAAATCGGACGCGGCACTCAGCCAGACACCCGGCGCAATGCCGGCTCGGACGGGTTCATTGTCACTGAGTATCCGGGTTAAAAATGCCGCCTCCGCTTTCTCCGGACGCGCCATCATCAGATAAGCTTTCAACAGGTCATGACCGGCGGCCACCCGACCGGCCCATAACGGACTGTTCGGCGGTAAATTCACCAGAGTACGCAGTTTTGCCTGCAACACCGAGGCAGCTTTATCCCGTATCAGGCGGTTATTCATCACGGTGTAATCCGGCATCACCCCCGTCAGCAGCCTCTCATTCTGATTGAGACCAAAACGCTGATACCAGGGCGCCCCGTGCTCCACCCGGTATTGCAACCGGCCCATTTCATTACGCAGGGTTTTTAACGCCATCAGTTCACCCTCAGACCCGACCGGGTGCGTTTTCAGGTCAGTCACCGCCGCCTGTACTCCCCTTATCTGGTCGCGGTTAGTGAAAAACGACAGCACACTGCCCGCGCCCCACAGCAATGCCAGTGCCATCAGACCGTGATAAACCTGCCGTTTCCGGCTCAGCCCCATCCGCCTGCCGGGCGCCCGCCGGCTGTCACGGAGTACCCCCTGCCACACCGGGTCCGGCAGCCAGCTCTGGGGCGCACCGTCTTGATTGACCCTGACCGGCAAACTGAACATCAGCCCTCGCAACACCACCACATCCGCATATTCCTTCAACACCGGGGTCAGGACATCACGCCAGTGAGTAATCCCCTTGTTTTCCAGCGTTGATGACAGGCGATACAAAAAATCATGGGCGTTCTTTGCCAGCAGTTGCTGCATGCCCTGCCGGCGCATCGGGTCAATCAGCCGCTGTAATTGTTCTGCCACCCCTTCCGGCGTACCGCGTTCCGGGAAAAAGCAGCCCACCGGTTGAGTGATACGGTCTTCCTGCGACCAGATGCTGTGACACACTTGCCACAGATAAACTGGCGCCTGCCAATGTAACTGCTGGGCCTGTTTCTGTAACATCCGCAGGGCTTTATCCATCAGAACCGGCTGGGCGCTCTGGGCTTCGGTCAGCGCCCAGACCACCCCATTCAGTGGCCGGAAACGCCGTAACCGACGCAGGGCCGCCAGCTGAGCAGCATCCGGTTCAGTTTGTAAACTGCCGCCGTACACCAGCAAAGTACGATGCCCCTCCAGCCAGTGTTGGGTCGTCAGCCCCGGCGCAATGGCTTCCACCTGTTCCACCTCGCCCATCACCAGTAAGAGACGCACCCTGAATCCCCAGAACTGACCGTAACGACGGTGCAGGCGGGCGCCTAAGTCTGACAGTGCGGAGATTGACTCCGGTAGTTGGGTCTCTACAGAAATTCTTCCGTTATCACCGTTACCTTCTGCCTGAAGCTTACCCCACTTCAAGCGAGCATTACCCTTCCCACTGGCAGTCAACCACATATTTATCAACCACCCCATCATGACACACAGAGCAATAAGGAAACCGCAAGCCATCAGCACAGTGTGGCGAAACGGGGCATCCCAGCCAAACCACTGAGTGATCTGGTCTGGAAGCATTAATAAGGCTCCCCCAAACAACAGCAACAGGCCAATAATGACCGCAAGAATAGATGCAAATAACGAATGAAGTTTCATGAAATCTCCTGTTTACCTGAAAGTGAAGGTGTAATGACCCCTCCCCAGAGTTGATCAGCGCGGGTTTTATGCGCATACAATTGTGCAGTCTGCTCTTGTCTGGCTTGCTCACTGGCACAAATCAAGGCTAACCAGGGCGCTGCGTAGCCTGTATCGCCAAAGGATTTCTCCAGCAACCAACTGGTTTCTCCATCCTTCAATAAAAGCCCCTGTTGTTCTATTGCCGTACTCCACACACTGTCAGTCGATGTTCCCCAACCGGTTAACCAGCCATTGTGAATGTTATCTGCCGCTTGTTTCGCCCAGAGCAATGCCCGTTCTATAAGCACAGACGTCCGCATAACAGGCTCACGGTGTGGTCTGTGGACTATCACTAATTCAGTTTCCTCTGGGAGAGGGTGATTAGAAAACATCAGTGCCACAACGGCTTCTCCGGTAATATTCAGAGGGATATCCTGTACGTCTGCGGCAATGATGATCAAAACCGAAGGAGAAGCTGGATCAATATCCAGCCAGTTATCCAAAACCGCCAATCCCTGCCCCGGACACGTCAACATATTTGGCAGAGATATCTCCGGTATCCTGACATCAGACTCACTCACATTGAGCTGAATAGAACAGTAGCGGCGCCAGTGGGAAGGCAGCGCCGCCATAAGTGGGAGCACATCGGCCAAAAGCAGATCCCGCGCCATCATGAAACGTTTGGCAGCAGGCAATTCAGCAGAAAGCCGGGCATACTGGATCACCTCGTCTTGATCTTGTAATGTTCCCTGCGACATCAGCACCGATTTCTCTTGCAGGGTGACGGGAAGCTGAGTGACATCATGGCCCGCAGGCGTAGATGCATGAGTAAAAATCAACCGTGCACTGCGCTGCCCTCTTCGAATTTCCCGTTCACGAATAGCCTGACATTCCCTGTCCCACCCATCGGCCCACACTTGCTGGCATTGATAACCGAGTCGTCGTATTCCAAAACACAGCAACCAGAATGAAAACGGGAAAACGAAAAAGCTGTACCAGAACACACTGCCTGAACGCGTCTCTTTCCAAAACCATAATGTCGTTATTGCGCCTGTTACCAGACAGACGATCAAAAATAGTAACCAGCGTAAAGTGATCGGGCGTACCGGACGAGGAGCTTTATCCGGAATAGCATCAAGATTGACAGACATATTAATCTACCGTCCCCGCTGAAAATGAACTGATTAACGTACAACCACAGGCACAACGGTGCCCATTCAGCGCAACTGCCCGCCCATCATCAAGATAATCAGGACTGCCCTCAGCAATTGTCGTTTCACCATGTTTAGGGCAAGAAACCTTATCGCCTTTTCGGGCAACAGGAATATCATCGAACTCAATTAAGTCAGATCCTTCTAAAACAGTTCCTCCGGATGAAGTTTTATCACCCTGACGAATAAATGCCGGCATAAATACCTCTTATTTAAGTGATTAACCAATAAAAAATCATTACAAAGCCATATCGCTCTTCAATGCTATATGTATCTATTTCTATCCACCAACCCACCTACTCCACCATTCGTAATATCAAGAAATTCATCTGCTGCTTCTGAGTATCTCTCACTATTAATTAATCCTTGTAGTTTAGGTGCACCATTTTCTAAGAGGAAACTTACATTCAAATATATATCATTTCCTATCATTATCATTCCATTGACAATAGCCATCATTCATAGCATCAAATACCTGCGTAAAATCGTACTGTTTTTTCGACTTTGTGTTTATATATACAAAAGAAGAAAAAATAGCTCCTTGTCTTACAGTTACGTATTTACCTTCAGGTTTACCATTGATAATTTCCACCCAGGTTGTAGTATATTCATATGGCCTTCCTTCAGTAAACTCCTCAGCACTTTCTTTAACCGGAACAATAGTTATAGGGTGATTAGATTTTTCATATTTCACATACCCACCGAACCATTTATCTCTCCCTCCATCATTTACAATAACAAACTGTAAATTAATTCCTTTCTGATCACTGGAAGAAAAACAGTTAACATAAGAATTCACACTGGCATTAGTTAAGAAAGGAAAAGAACAAAAAATAATGAAAAATATTTTTCTAGACATAACAACCTCCTTAATTTTTTGAAAGATCAGAAATCCGATTATTAGAATAACTTAATAAGTCCTTCCCAAGGATTCCATAGTACTTACTGCTATTTTGTCTCTGAGTCAAACCACTAGTTAAAAATTCATTTACTCCCGTATAAATGTTATTTTGTTTTTCACACTCATATTAGCATCATCAAATGGTTTTGAATCTTCAATAACCCATATAAGTTTATTCTTTTCTTTTGTTATTCTCGCTTTTCCATTACCACCAAAAGTACTCAAAAAATAAACGTCAGCAACATTACCATTTATATGCCCTTTTATATTTAACACATCATTATCCTCACAATCTATTCTATTGCCATTATTTGTTATAAAACAATACCTACCTACTATTTCATTTTTATTTTCCTTTAAGTAAAGCTTATAAGTGTCATTACTATACTGTGAAATCCAATTGCCAGAAAAAGCAAATGATTGGGCACATAAAAATAATAATAAAAACAAAATCTTTTTCATATCACCACCTTTAAACAATCATCGACTCTACCTAACCATCCTACAAGATATTTTACTTGATTATTACGAGCGCCATTTGTATATGTTAATGATTCATAATATCCCTTTCTGACATCAGCTAACCTTTGCAAAAAATCACCTTGACCTTCTATAGCATTAATACAATGTATCATATCATCATCCATTGAGTTTGATATAGATAGTTTTGAGTCAAACTCACTGTTAATTAATCTCCTTATTTCTTTTATAGCTTTTCCTGACGTAATAGTCCAATCATAAATCATTAATGCAATTTTTGAATTTTCTATCTTACAAAAGCCTTTAGGTTCCCAATAATGATTATAATAAATAACCTCTGCCTGGTCTTTAGTAAGACGCTTTAAATTTTCAGACGACGGTTCAATTCCTAAATCATCCATCGCGTATGCCCTCCATGTATTAAAAGTAATACCCATATTTGTCTCACCTCCACGATCGTCTGGATCATTAATATATCCTCCCTCATGTTTTAATATTATTCCTGATATTTTTTTAAACTTATCTTTGCATAAGCCATATTCAGATAATGCATCCAAAAACACCACAGGATGCATATGCCATATCGGCTTCCCACTGTTAAATGGCTCCACCGCTTTCATCCATACCTGACCGTCCAGATACTGTCGCCAGAACCGATTCGCCGTGCGGTTCTTTACCACATTGGTAAAAAAGTTCGTCCACGCTTCCCCCTGACTGTCCTCATACCATTCACTGCTGTGTTTCACGATAAACCGCGTCACCACGTTAATCATTTCCGGGTTATACAACCCAAGGCGCACCGCCTGCGCATTCAACTGTCCATCACCGTCTTTATCCAGCTTCCGTAAAATACGTTCATAACGGGCCGGGACTAACGCATGCTCCATCCGCCTGTCCTGCTTCGCCACCGCCAGTAAATGACGCAGCCAGACTTTCACACTCGCCTCCCCCGTCAACTTGCTGAAATCCGTGGTCGCCTTCTCTTCCAACAAACGAAATCCCAGTTTATTCAGGTCATGCTGATCGACCTCTTCCACCTGTTCCCCGTTCTGTTTTACCCAACTGGTCTTCGTTACTTTGTACCAGTTCATCCCCTTTTTATCCTTAACCGGGCTGGTCAATGTTTTTGCCAGCACGATTTCCTGCTGTGTCCTGACTTCTAAAGGGGTAAAAATCTGGTGGGTCGCATCATAGCTGTGCAACATCTGGTCAAAACCACAGATAATATATTTTCGGCCATCGGCCAGATGCTTCGTGTTATTCACAAAATCCGGCAGCTTATCGTCAGCACTCAACACTTCAATATGCGTAAAATAGTAAGACATCCGGTCCGGCAACTGCACCGCCGGCGATTCAAATAATCCCAGATGGCCTATCGGGTCTCCGGCGTTTATGCGGATAACTGCATCTCCCGTCAAAGTTTGTACACTGTCAAAGGCCCCTTTTTTAACCGCCGACTGCATCCAAACCGGCATATGGGGGCTAGATTCTCCTGTCTGCTCAGCAAACTGCGGCTGTAACGCGACCCAAAATTTCTTCTCATCTTTTACGACACCCCCCTCCAGTTTCTGCGCCAGACCAAAACGCATTCTTTCATAACGGGTCGTGAGAGGGATGGGCGAAAAGAAATCCACTGTCTGATACACCAAAAACTCATCACCGTGTTTCAATGTGCCATTCTCCGGCGGAATATCATAATCACGCCGTTCACCCCGTTCCGTCACCCCGGCAGGTATCCCATACTGTCCCTCATTATTCGCCTGAAACCGGTGAGTATGCAGGGTGTGCTGCACGATCGCTTTATAACGCGGGTAAGCCGGGTAATCACTCACCGGTGCCAGATGCATATACAGGCTGTAGAATGTCAACAGCGTTTCATCCTGTGCTTTGTACTCTGATTTCACCAGCACAAAAGTACTGGAGTATTTCAGCTGTTCATCACGAAAATATGGCGCCTCTAAATACGTGTTATTCAACCGGTAAGCCACCACCTCTCCCTCCGCCATACAACGCAGCGGCATCACTTTGTTCTGTTGCAACAAATCTGGCGTCAGTTTGGCATACGGTGCACTGGCCCGGTCACTGAGATGCACACCGCCGTGCCACTGACCATTCGCCCCGACCAGCCAGGCCCCATTCGGCTCAGAACGTAATTTTGTCAGCATAGCTTGCAGGCTTTTATCATCGGTAGCCTGATAAGGCTGGCCGTCATTTTCTCGGCTCACGGGAAAACAAATTTTCATTCTTACAAATTCCTTATCCTGAAATTGAACCCGTGTGATCTGGGGTCGTTTCTTTTAATTCTGTTTGGGGGAAGGTGGATACTTTTGTATCGATGGATGCGCCCCCTTTCTTCACGTTATAACTCTGGCATTTCACCTGATAATGACCCAGCGTCCCAAACTCGATACCGCTTCCATCCATCTTTAGATAGGTGCCCCCTGCGTTCAGCATCAGCGTTTTTGGGGTCGTAATCGTGATGTTGTTATCATCACTGGAAAGCGTTATTTCCTGTTGTGCCATCAATACCACCTCATCATGCTGAGCCTGTATCAATACCTTGCCCTGATTGGCAACCAGCTTGATGCCAAGTTTCTGGACAAACAAACCAAACGCCTCTCCTACACCAATAAACAAACGTTTCATGACCCCAATATCGGCATGCTTGCCAACATTAACCATCAGGTTTTCTTTAGCCGCCATTTGTATATGAGCACCACTGACCAGAGAAATACCCGCCGGTGAGCTGGCTAACAGCACCGCTGTCTGCAACTGCGTCACCCGCTCCTGGACATAGCGCAATTGTGTTTGCACATCGGCAGCAAGAGACGCGGCCTGCGTGGCCGCCTCACTGAGCGTTTGCATCTGCTGGCTGGCCTGTGACAGCGCCGACAACGCCGCCTGCATCTCCAACGTTTTTCCCTGTGCTTTTAATTGTTCATCCGTGCTGATAAACAGTCCTTTCCCGGCGCGGATCGCTCCCCAGTCATCGGTACGCAGTTCAAAGCCCTCGCCCCGTTTATCCGGGTGCGGGCGCTGACCATCGACAAGATGCCCCAGATTCAGCTGACTCTTGCCGCCGTATTCCGTACTGAGTTTGATGTGCTCTTTCCCGCGCTCGT